>CAADGG010000080.1 GCA_900696485.1 uncultured Pseudomonadota bacterium | reverse complement strand
TGATCCTCCCGGCTCGGTTCGTTCGAGGCGCCGGGCAGTCGCACGCGGCGCCATCGGCACCGCTGGTCACTTGCGCGCCGCGTGGGCGCCGGTACGTGAAGTAGAACCCGGCCCCGAGAAGTCCGAAGGTGATCGCCATGAAGTAGGGCCGGTATGGCTCGAACTTCACCAGCAGCCCCGCGCCGCCGAGGCCGAGGAGAGCGAAGATGAGCGGCCCCACGCAGCACGCGGAGGCGAGGAACGCCGAGATGATCGAGCCCGCGCTGGCGGCCAAAGTGGCGCGGGAGCCGCCCTCGGTGCGCTTGGGCGGCGCAGGCGCCGGAGCGGGGCAGCAGTCTTCGGAGGATGCGGTCATGCCTGCTGTTAGAGCATGGAGCGTGCCGCGTGACATTTCGCTGTAAACTCCGATGCTTACGAATCCGGAACCCGACGATTGCCTCCATGTTGGAGGGGCGCTAGCCTCCAAAGTGGAATGATGAAGGCCCCCAACGACCTCGTCGCGAAGAGCGCCGCCATGCGGCGCGTCCTCGCGCTCGCCGAGCGTGCCGCGGCCACCGACTCGACTGTGCTCATCACGGGTGAGAGCGGGACCGGGAAGGAGAGGATTGCTCGGCTCCTTCACGCCCACTCGCGACGCAGCAAGAGGTCCTTCGTCGGCGTGAACTGCGCGGCGCTGCCAGAGCCGCTGCTCGAGAGCGAGCTCTTCGGCCACAAGAAGGGCGCCTTCACGGGAGCCTCGGCGGACAAGCAGGGGCTGTTCGAGGCTGCCTCCGGGGGCACGCTGTTCCTGGACGAGATCGGGGAGACGCCCCTCTCGATGCAGGTGAAGCTCCTCCGCGCCCTGCAGGAGCACGCGGTACGGCCCGTGGGCTCGACGAGAGATGTGCCGGTCGACGTCCGCGTGGTCGCGGCTACCAACCGAGATCTCGAGGCGCTCGTCGATGCTGGAGGCTTCCGGAAAGACCTCTTTTACCGTCTGCGGGTCATCCCGCTCGAGCTGCCGCCGCTCCGCGAACGGCGCGACGACATCCTGCCTCTCGCCCGCCAGTTCATCGCCAAGACGTGCAAGCAGAACTCCTGCGGTCCATGCGCCCTGTCGAGCGACGTTCTCGACGCGCTGCACGCATACCCCTGGCCGGGCAACGTGCGGGAGCTCGAGAACGCGATCGAGCGCGCCGTGGTGCTCGCCGAGGGACAACCGAAGATCGAGCTCGGTGACCTTCCGCCGGAGATCCGCGCTCCTGCAGGTCGGGGAAGCGCGCCCCCCGAACCCGATCAGCTCACGCTCGCGGAGGTCGAACGCCGGCACATCCTCGCGACGCTCGAGCGCTGTGGCGGGAACCGGTCCGCCACCGCGCAGGCGCTCGGTATCGGCGAGAACACGCTCTGGCGGAAGTTGAAGGCCTACGGAGTACCCGCCGCGCGTTGAGTGTCCCCGCGTCGCTCCGCTGGAGGCTTTGCCCCTGCGGAGGACGACGCATGCCCGAGACCAAGCCGCGCGAGCCCGAGACGACCGCCCCGACCACCGGGGACCGGGCGCCTGCGTCCGCGCCCGGGCGGACCGGGGACAAGACGGCGAAGCAGGACGCGCCGTTCGTCTGGCCGCGCGACCTGAACGCGCCCTCCAGCGACAAGCCCGAGTGGGGCACCGACCCGGAGGCGCTGCGCGATGCCTGACCGCCGCGAAGCCGCCATCACCCACGCGCGCCGCGTCCTCGCGGCGAACACCGGGGTGCGCGCCGAATCCACGGAGGTTGAGAAGACCATCTGGGGCTCGCCCGCGGGCAAGAAGCGTCTGGCGGATCGCCTCGTGGCGATGCTCCCGGCCCACAAGACGTACGTGGAGCCCTTCGCCGGCAGCGCGGCGGTGCTCTTCGCCAAGGAGCCCTCGGAGGTCGAGGTCATCAACGACGCCGACCTCGAGATCGCTGACGCCTATCGGCTGATCAAGAAGCTCACTCCCGAGGGGCTCGCGAAGCTGAAGAATCTGCCGTGGGTCGGCGACGCGAAGACGTTCAAGCGGCTCCTCGACGTCGAGCCCGAGGACGATGTCGAGCGGCTCCACCGCTTCCTGTACCTGACGCACTTCTCCTACGGGAAGATGCGCGGCAAGAGCTTCAGCCCGACGGTGGTAGGCGTCGAGGCGACGACCATCAAGCGCATCGAGAAGTTCGCGCCGCGCCTGAAGAAGGTGAAGGTCTACGGCGGCGACTACGAGAAGGTCGTCCGCAAGTACGACACCAAGGACACGGCCTTCTTCCTCGACCCGCCGTACCCCGGCTACAACGTCGACGTCGGCGAGGGCGAGTTCGACGAGGAGCGCTTCTTCAAGCTGCTCAAGTCGCTCAAGGGCCGCTTTCTCATCACCTACGGCATCCGGGGCAAGTTCCCCGCGCTGGTGAAGGGCTCGGACTTCTGGTCAAAGCGCATCCGCACCCGCCGCTCCATCGCGCACATGCGCGGCGTCGGCGGCAGCTCGGTGCTGACGCAGCTCCTGGTCGCGAACTACGAGCCGACCACCAAGGCGCTCGACGACGAGTTCGTCCTCGACGACTGGGACGGCGCACTCGACGACGTCGCCGACGACATCGAGAAGGCCCAGCCGTTCGGCACGTTCGGCGGCTCGTTTCACTACGCCAAGCGCATCGTGCCGCTCATCCCGGCGCACAATATCTACGTCGAGCCCTTCGCGGGCGCGGCGGCGGTGCTGCACGCCAAGGACCCGAGCGAAAAGGAGGTCATCGCCGATCTGGACGACGACGTGGTGTTCCTCCACCGGAGCATCAAGGCGATGACGCCCGAGC
This sequence comes from uncultured Pseudomonadota bacterium, assembly GCA_900696485.1. Lineage (GTDB taxonomy): Bacteria > Myxococcota_A > UBA9160 > UBA9160 > PR03 > CAADGG01. The sequence goes on along the minus strand of CAADGG010000080.1, from coordinate 826 downwards.
GCGTCGAGGAGCTGAGCCGCCGCTTCGAGTGGACCGTCACGCAGGAGAGCTTCGCCAAGGCGCGCGACATGACGCCGAAGGACGACGTCGCGCGCTTCTACAAGCTCGTCTTCGTGCGCACCCACGCCCGTGACTGCCGTCCCGACGGCACGCACCCGGCACAGCAGCACCTCGGCTCGACGACCAACCCCGAGAAGTACCTCAAGGCCGCCGAGCGCCTGAAGGACGTGACCATCCTGCGGCAGGACTACCGCAAGACGATCGAGGCGCACGACAGCAAGGACACCTTCTTCTTCATCGACCCGCCGTACCCCGGTGAGTGGTTCGACAAGGACAAGGTCATCGACCTCGGCCAGTTCATCGACGCGCTCGCGAAGGTCGAGGGGAAGTTCATCGCGGTCCTCAACCCGACCCCGGAGAACGTCGCCGCCTTCAAGAAGGTCGGGCACGTCTTCCGGCTCAAGGTGCGTGAGGCCTCGGGGCGCGGCGGTGCCAAGCACGCCATGCGCCTCTTCGTCGCCAACTTCCCGGTGCGCAAGGCCGCGGAGTTCGAGCTCGTCGCCAAGTGCGAGCACCTGCCGCTCGATCCGAGCGTCGATGAGCTGGTCTTCGACAAGCCCTCGCGCCTGGTGAAGGGGGTCGACCCGAACGACGAGCGCTTCGTGCTGGGCATCGTGCTCGAGCCCGAGGTGGTCGACGCGCAGGGCGACATCTACTCGGCCGAGGAGATCCGCGCCGCCGCCCACCGCTTCATGGAGGACTTCGGCGGCCTCGGGCTGATGCACCGCCTGCGCGTCAACGGCCAGGTGAAGGTGCTCGAGAGCTA
>CAADGG010000079.1 GCA_900696485.1 uncultured Pseudomonadota bacterium | reverse complement strand
GATCGGAACGCCGGAGGATCGGAACGCCGGAGGATCGGAACGCCGGAGGATCGGAACGCCGGAGGATCGGAACGCCGGAGGATCGGAACGCCGGAGGATCGGAACGCCGGAGGATCGGAACGCCGGAAGATCGGAACGCCGGAAGATCGGAACGATGGAGGCTGAGGCCCGATCGTGTCCACGGCCAGACGGTCCGGATCAGACGATCCGGATCAGACGATCCGGATCAGACGATCCGGATCAGACGATCTGGATCAGACGGTCTGGATCAGACGGTCTGGATCAGACGGTCCGGAGGCTTCCCGAGATGCAACCGAGTGGAACGCACGTGAGCCCGATGCAGGTCCAGCCGGTCGGATCCGAAACGCGCGTCGATCGCGTCTTCGAACAACTCCGCTCCCAGATCCTGTCCGGCGTGATCGCGCCGGAGACCCAGCTTCCGAACGAGCGCGACCTCGCCGACGCGTTCGGTGTGAACCGGGCGTCCGTGCGCGAAGCGCTCAAGCGGCTCGAGTTCCTGGAACTCGTCGAGGTGCGTCATGGGCAGGGCACCTTCGTCCAGCAGGTCTCCGCGTCGTCGGCCCTCCAGCTCGTGGAGGGTTTGCTCCGGGATCCGGCCGTCATCACGCGGCATCTGCTCGAGCAGCTGCTGTTGTTCCGGCGCAACATCACCTTGCAGGTCGTCGAGCTGGCCGCGCGCAACCGCGACGAGACGCAGCTCGCCCGCGCCCGCGCGCTGCTCGAGGACGAAGCCGCCGAGGGCGCCGACCCCAAGCGCGCGCTCGAGATCGACCTGCGCTGGAATGCGCTGCTCAGCGAGGCGACCGGCAACCTGATGTATCAACTGGTGGGCAATCTGTTCACGAAGCTCATCGCCCGGCTCGGCCCGCTCTACTACAACGCCGAGCGAGACCACCGCCGTTCGATGCGCAACCACCGCGCGCTGCTCGCCGCCATCGAGCAGCGCGACAGCGACGCCGCCGGGCGTCGCGTCGAGGAGATGTTGCGCTACAGCGAGGGGCGCATCCTCGCGGAGGTCGAGCGCCTCGAGAAGGCCGGGCTGATCGGGCCGCGCGCGCGCCGCGCCGGAACGCCAGGTGGGTCGAAGCCGTGACGATCGCGCGCGAGACGCTGCGGTGGAACGGCTGGGGCCGGCTCGGCGAGTCGATGGAGCTGTCTCGCGCACGGGAAACGGCGCTGCTGGCCGAGCTGTCGCGACGCTTCGGTCGTGGGCTGTCGCCGACGCCGCCGCCGGTCGAGCTCGACGCCCTGCGACTGCCGCCGAGCAAGGTGCCGGCCGAGACGCTCGCGCGCTTGCGCGCGGCCTGCGGCGACGAGGGCGTCCGCACCAGTGCCTTCGAGCGCGTGCACCACGCGCTCGGCCGCAGCCTGCCGGACCTGCTGCGACTGCGCCGTGGCGACCTCGATCGTTTCCCGGAAGTCGTCGCGTATCCCGGCGACGAAGGCGCCGTCGGCGCCGTGCTGCGCATCGCCGCCAGCGCCGGCCTCGCGGTCGTACCATTCGGCGGCGGCTCGAGCGTCGTCGGTGGTGTCGATCCGCGCAGCGGGGCGGAGCAGGCCGGTGCGCTGTGTCTCGATACCACGCGCCTCGACCGGCTGTTGCGCATCGATCGCGACAGCGGCACGGCGACCTTCCAGGCCGGCATCGACGGGCCGGCGCTCGAAGCGCTGCTGGCGGCGCAGGGCCTGACGCTCGGGCACTTCCCGCAGTCCTTCGAACACTCGACGCTCGGCGGCTGGATCGCGACGCGCTCGGTCGGCCAGCAGTCGGATGGCTACGGCAGCATCGCCGAGCTGCTGGTGGCGCTGCGCATGGTGACGCCGGAGGGAGTCGTCCGCACGATCGAGGTGCCGCGCTCCGCCAGCGGTCCGGACTGGAACCAGCTCGTGCTCGGCTCCGAGGGCGTCCTCGGCGTGATCGTCGAGGCGACCGTACGGGTGCGCCCGGCACCGCGCACGCGCAGGATCCGCGGCCTGCTGTTCCGCGACTTCGCGAGCGGCGTCGCCGCCGTGCGCACGATGCGCCAGGCCGGGATCCCGCTCTCGATGGCGCGGCTCTCGGACGCTGCCGAGACGGAGCTGCATCTGCTGCTGCGCCGGGATCCGGCGCGGCGTCTCGATCCGACCGCGCGGCTCCTCGACGTCGCCGCCCGGGCCGGTTGGGGCGCCGGCCGCTGCGTGCTTCTCTATGGCGCGGAGGGCGCCGAGACGCGCGCGGTGCGCCGCACGCTGCGCGAGGCCCGCGCGATCGGCCGCCGGCACGGCGGATTGCCGCTCGGCGCCGGGCCCGGCCGTGCCTGGTACCGGGAGCGTTTCCGGACCCCGTATCTGCGCGACTGGCTGCTCGATCACGGCGTCGCCGTCGACACGATGGAGACGGCGTTTTCGTGGAGCCGGCTCGCGCGCGGACACGAGGCGGTGACGACCGCGCTGCGCACGGCGCTCGAGACGGGGGCCGGAGCCGGACTCGCGATGGCGCACCTGTCGCACAGCTATCGTGACGGCGCGTGTCTGTACTTCACGGCGCTGTGGCCGCTGGCCCCGCACGACGCGCTCGAACAGTGGGCCGGGATCAAGCGCGCCGTCACCGACGCGATCGTCGCCGCCGGCGGCACGTTGTCCCACCACCATGGGGTCGGTACCGACCACGTCGCGTGGCTGGCCCGGGAGCGCGGGACGCTGGCGCTGGCGGCGCTGCGCGGGGCGAAGGCAGCCCTCGATCCACAAGGACTGATGAACCCCGGGAAGCTGCTGTGAGCGCCCCCGTGTCGGTCCTCACGACTTCGAGCGCCCCGCGCTGGGGTCTCGACGAGCGCCGTGCTGCGTTGTCGCGCGCCGAGCGCGACGGCGTCGACGTGCTGGTGATCGGCGGCGGCATCGTCGGGGCCGGCGTGCTGCGCGAGGCCGCTTCGCGCGGCTTGCGGGCGTTCCTCGTCGAGCGCGACGACTTCGCGTCCGGCACCTCGAGCCGCTCGTCGAAGATGATCCACGGCGGCCTGCGCTACCTCGCGCACGGCCATTTCGGACTGACGCGCGAGGCCTGTCGCGAACGCGACCAGCTCGCGCGGCTGAACCCGAACCTGGTCCGGCCGTTGCCGTTCCTGTTCCCGTCGTGGAAAGGCGGCAAGGTGACGCCCGGGCAGGTGCGCGCCGCGCTGTGGGCCTATACCGTGCTGGCGAACTTCCGGCGCGAGGCGCGCTTCCGGATGCTGTCGCGCGAGCAGGTGGCAGCCTACTCGCGCGACGTGCGACTCGACGGGCTGCGCGTCGCCGGTCTGTATCACGACGCGCAGGTCGACGACGCCCGGCTGGTGCTCGAGACGCTGAAGAGCGCTCGCCGGCTGGGCGGGGCCGATGCGGCGCCGCGCGCCGAGGTGATCGAGCTGCTCCATGGCGACGGCCGCCTGGTCGGCGCGCGCGTGCGCGATCGCCTCGACGGGCGCAGCGTGACGCTGCGCGCTCACGTGGTCGTGAATGCCGCCGGGCCCGGGATTGCCCGCGTGCGCGGGCTCGATGCGCGCACGGGAGGCGAGCGGATCCGGCCGGCGAAGGGCATCCATATCGCGATCCCGCGCCAGCGCGTCCATGCCGAGGGCGCCGTCGCGTTCACCGCGGCCGACGGCCGTCACCTGTTCCTGTGTCCGTTCGAGGACATCACGATGATCGGCACCACCGACAGCTTCAGCGACGAGATCGACGAGCCGGTCGTGACGATCGACGAGGTGCACTACCTGCTCGCCGCGGCGAACGAGGCCTTCCCGAACGCCTGCCTCACGACCAACGACATCCGCAGCGTGTGGGCCGGCGTGCGGCCGCTCGTGGCCGACGACGACGCCACGGCGCCGCCGTCCGATGTCTCGCGCGAATCGGAGATCCAGGAGTCGCCGACCGGCCTGCTCTCGATCGCCGGCGGCAAGCTGACGACGTTCCGGGCGATGGGCGAAGCCGCGCTCGATCGCGCCGTGCGGCGGCTTCCGCGCGAACGCCGGCGCGCCGCCGGGCCGAGCCGGACCTTCGCGGAGCCGTTGCGCCGCGACGACTTCGACGCCACGGCGCTCGCGACCGATCTGCAGCGCCGCCACCGGCTCGAGCCGCGGGTGGCCGAGCACCTGGTGCGGGCGTGGGGCCGCGAGGCGCCGGCGCTGCTGGACGCCGCGGCGCCGGAGGCGCGCCAGCCGATCGGGCGCTCGCGCTATCTGTACGCCGAGATCCCGTGGGCGTTTCGCACCGAGTGCGCCGTCACGCTGAGCGATGTGCTCGAGCGTCGCGTGCGGCTCGCGCTCTTCGCCGAAGGGCAGGGTCTGCCGGAGCTGGCGCGCATCGCGCAGATCGCCGGCGATGCGCTCGGCTGGGATGCCGAGCGCGCGCGCGCCGAAACCCGCGCGTACATCGCGACCGTGCGCCGTCGCTACCAGATCGCTGCGAATCCGGTCGCGAACCCGGCGGCCGCCCGCGCCGTCGCGTAGCGCGCCCGCCGGCAGCGCTCGATGCGGGTCCACCGCGCGCGCTCCCGCTACCTTCCCGCGCCATGCGCATCCTCGCGATCGTGAATCCGCGCAGCCGCGCCGGCGCCACGGCCAGGCGTTGGCCGGCCGTCGAGGCGCAGTTGCGCGCGGCGCTCGGCTCGCTCGAGGTCGAGCACACGCGCGGCCCACGCGATGCCGAGCGCATCGCACGGGAGGGTGTGCGCGCCGGCGTCGAGCTGCTCCTCGTCGCCGGCGGAGACGGCACGCTCAGCGAGACGGCCGCGGGCCTGCTCGGCGCCGGCCTCGCGCGCTACGCCGAGCTGATGCCGTTGCCGCTCGGCACCGGCGGCGATTTCGTGCGCGGCCTCGCTCTGCCGGCCGGGCTCGAGGCCGCCATCGGGCGACTCGCCACAGCGAAGGCGCGGCGCATCGACGCCGGCCGCATCACGCTGCAGGATCGCCGCGGCCACCCGCTGACCACCTACTTCGTCAACATCGCGAGCGCCGGCATCTCCGGCCTGGTGACCGAGCTGGTGAACCGGGCGCCCAAGGGACTCGGCGGTCGCGCGTCGTTCCTGATCGGCACGCTGCGCGGGATCGCGCGCTGGCGCGCCGCCTCGGTCCGGCTGCGCATCGACGGCGAGACGGTGCACGAGGGCCTGCTCGATCTCTTCGCCGTCGCGAACGGCTCGTACTTCGGCGGCGGCATGCACGTCGCACCGGATGCGCGCCTCGACGACGGTCTCTTCGACGTCGTCTGGATCGGCGGCACGTCGCGCGCGCGGCTGGTGCGGCAACTGCCGCGGCTCTACCGCGGCACCCATCTGGCGCTGCCCGATGTGGGTGCGCAGCGCGGCACGCTCGTCGAGGCGGAGCCGATCGAGCCGGGCGCCGAGATCTGGGTCGAGGTCGACGGCGAACCGATCGGCCGGCTGCCGGCCCGCTTCGAGCTGCTGCCCGGCGCGTTGTCGCTGCGCGGCGTCGGGTCGTGAGCCTCTTCGACGACGTGCGCGGCGCGGCCGCGCGCGTCGTGCAGCACGCGCGCTCGGTCCGCATCGACGCCGCCGCGCTCGCCGCGCTGGCCTCGCAGCTCCGCATCGATCCGCCGCCGCCGCCGAGCTGGGATCCGGTCGCGTACCATGTCGGGACGCCGGCCACGCGGCTCGCCTATGGGATCACGCTCGACGCGATCAACTTCGGCTCCGGCTGGTTCCCGAAGTTGCGCAAGCGCGCCGGGCGCTCCGGCTACTACACCGTCGCGCTCGGTCTGAAGGACCGCTTCGATGCGCACGGCCCGTGGAGCGCCGCCGAGCTGTCGGTGCTGACCGCCACGGACCTGGCCGAGACGACCGGCCAGACGCTCACGGATCCGGACGTCGCCGAGCTGATGGCGCTCTTCGCACGGGCGCTGAACGATCTCGGCCGTCTGCTCGCCGAGCACCACGGCGGCTCCTTCGAGGCCCTCGTGGCCGACGCCGGCGGCTCGGCCGAGCGGTTGGTGCGCTCGCTCGCGCGGATGCCGCTGTACCGCGACGTCTCATGGTACGAAGGCCCGGCAGGCGCCCGGTTCGCCGTCCCGTTCTACAAGCGCGCGCAGATCACCGTCGCCGATCTCGCGATCGCGTTCGGCGGCGCCGGTCCGGGTCGCTTCGACGATCTCGATGCGCTCACGTGCTTTGCCGACAACCTCGTCCCGCACGTGCTGCGCTGCGCCGGCGTGCTCGACTATGCGCCGGCGCTGGCCGCGCGCATCGCCGCCGAGCAGTTGCTGCCGCCGGGCGCGCCGGAGGAAGTCGAGATCCGCGCGGCGGGCGTCCACGCCGTCGAGCAGCTCGTCGCCGCGCTGCGCGCGACCGGCACGCCCGCGAGCGCCCACCAGATCGACATGACGCTGTGGCACCGCGGCCAGCGCCCGGAGATCAAAGCGCGCCCGCGGCACCGCAGCCGCTGTCCGTACTACTGAGCGCTGCGGCCGGACGGCGGACGGCTGCGCGCGGCGCCGACCTCGCCGCCGAGCCTCACAGCCAGAATGCGCCGCCGTGGGTGCCGAGCACCGCGCCGGCGATCGCGAGCAGGCTCGCCGTCAGCAGGATCCAGTGGAAGCGCTGGATGCGCGCGAAGGTGCCGTCGGGGTCGGCTTGCGCGTGGCGCCGGAACCAGGCGTGCAGGAACCACGGTTCCGCGACGAACAGCACGAGGGTGAACAGCAGCCACACCAGCACCATCGCATGCATCCACCAGAAGCCGGGTTCGAGGAAACGCTCCCAGGCGTGCAGCCGGTACGTCATGTAGAAGCCGGTGAGGCCCACGAGGCTGACGGAGAACTTGGCCTGCCGCGAGAACGGCCCCTCCATGGCCTCGAACCATCCGATCCGGCGCTCCGGCTCGGCGATCCGGCGGACGGCCGGCAGCAGCACCGCCGTCACCAGGAAGACGCCGCCGATCCAGTGGATCAGGCCGAGGACGTGCAGCGCGCGGGCCATCGCGAGATCGATCATCGGACTCCTTCCTGCTGCCCTTCCAGCGCGTCCACGTCGCTTCGTCGACCGAGACTTCGATTCACAGGGTTGCCGAAAATCGGCCGACGATGTTCGGAGGCGGGCGGGAGGAGCACACCCTGCGCCGATGTCCTCGGCGGACGAGCTTCGGCGCTGCGTACGGCTTTGGTACGGCCGCCTCCGGATTCCGGCTCCGGGTGTGCTCCTCCCACCCGGCGCTGCGCGTTCGCCAGTGGCCGATTTTCGGCAAGCCTGTCAGCGGCTGTAGGTGCCTGCGATGCGGGCCTGGACGAGGATCAGCGGGTCGATCTTCGCCAGCAGCTCGCGACGCGTGAGGCCGGGGCCGGCGCCGACCGGGTCACTCAGTGCGTAGAGGTGGAAGAAGTAGTGATGGGTCCCGTGCCCCGGCGGCGGGGCCGGGCCGTTGTAGCCCTCGCGTCCGAAGTCGCTCCGCCCCTCGACGAACGCTCCGCCGCCGCCCTCGGGAATGCGGGTGGTGCCGGCGGGAATGCCATAGAGCACCCAGTGCGTGAAGCCATCGGTGAGGGGGGCATCGGGATCGTGACAGATCAGCGCGAACTGCGTCGTGCCGTCGGGTGCATTCGTCCACGACAGCTCCGGCGAGATGTCCTTGCCATTGCAGGTGTGTCGGTCGGGGATGCGACCGCCGTGCTCGAACGCGGGGGAGGTGATCGCGAGATCACCGAGATGTAGCCCAGCCATGCGGATCTCCTCTCGTGCTCCCAGCCCCTGGGAGGTCGGGTCGTTCCTGTCACCGGTGCCCGGACGGTGATACTCGCTCGAGCAGGCCGGCGCCAGGGCTCACGGGCCGGGGGCGGTGTACTGTCCCGGCCGGGAGGTCCAACATGTTCGAGACGCTGCTCACCGATGTCGACGGAGCCGTCGGCCGCCTCACGCTGAACCGACCCGAAAAGCGCAACCCGCTCTCGACCCAGACGTTGACGGAGCTGGCGCAAGCCGCCCGTTGGTTCGACGACCGACCGGAGGTGAAGGTCGTGATCGTGAGCGGAGCCGGGCGGGCGTTCTCGGCGGGAGCCGACCTCGCGAGCTTCACCGGCGAGCCGGAGACCTCCGTCCGCGACGCGGCGGATCGCGGGCGCCAGATGGCCGACGCGCTCGAGCGGATGCGCGCGCTCAGCATCGCGTCGATCCAGGGCTGGTGCGTCGGCGGTGGGCTCGTCCTCGCGGCGGCGTGTGACCTGCGCATCGCGGCCGACGACGCGCGCTTCTCGATTCCCGAGATCGACCTGGGCATCCCGCTGGCCTGGGGCGGCATCCCGCGGCTCGTGCGCGAGATCGGTCCGGCGCTGACCAAAGAACTGGTGCTCACCTGTCGGCCCTTCGACGCCGCCGAGGCCCGGTCGGCCGGCTTCGTGAACCGCGTGGTGCCCGCCGCGGAGCTCGAGGCCACCGCTCTCGATCTGGCGCGATCGCTCGCGGCGAAGGCGGCCCACGCGATCTTCTCGACCAAGCAGCACGTGAACGCCGTGACGGAGCAGATGGTCGGCACGATGCGCAGCTGGTCGGATGCCGACGGGCTGGTGACGGCCCTGGGTGACGCGGAATGCGCCGAGGCCCGCCGCGCCTACCTGGCCGCCCGCCGCCGGCGCTGACCCGAGCGCCGGCGACACCGCCTTGGCCGTTGCGGATCAACCCAGCGACGTGTTCAGCTTCCAGGCGTCCCAGTCCGCTGTGAGCGGCGGCAGCGCATCGCGATCACCGAAGACCTGACCGGCCAGGATCGGGCGCAGCAGGTCGGTCTCGAGGATCTCGCCGGCCGTCAACACGCCGCCGCGCATCACGCCGGCGATGCCGGCGCCGGAGGGCGTGCTGGCGCCGCACAGGAACAGCCCCTCGATCTCCGTGCGCGGCCCCACCCGCAGCGGGCCGGCCTGGTCGATGCTCGTCTCGATGCCGTAGGAGGTGCCTCCGGTCGAGCGTGTGAAGCGCTCCTGGCTCACCGGCGTGGCCGCTTCCTTCCAGTCGATGTGCTCGGAGAGTCCCGGCAGGACCTTCTCGGCGGTGGCGATCAGACGATCCATCAGCTCGCGCTTGCGCCGGCGGTACTCCGGGTCGCGGTGGTAGCGGCCGCCGTCGGCGGGCCCGCGGTCCACTCCCCAGATCTCGTACTCGCGGGGCACCAGCGTCATGATCTGGAGGTTGGTGTAGCCCTCCGGTGCGAGATGAGCGCTGACGGGATCCTTCAGCGATGCCATGGTGATGTAGGCCATCGCGTCGGAGCTGAGCCGCCCGCCCTCGAGTTCGTCGTAGATCCCCTCGAAATCGTAGGTACCCCAGAGGAAGTAGTTGCTGTTGCGGTGCCCCAGCGCCGCCATGTCGACGTTCACGCCGAGGTAGACACCGAAGAGCGGAATCGACATCCGCAGCGAGTGGATCCGCTCGCGCGTCTGCGGCGAGAAGTGCGCTTCGCCCACCAGTTCGAAGACGGTGCGCTTCAGGTCGGCGTTGGAGACCACGATCGGCGCGTCGATCTCCATCTCACGGCGGCTCTTGCGCGCCACCGTCACGCCCACGGCGCGGCCGTTCTCGACGCGAATGCGCCGGACCGGTGCGCGCGTGCGGACCTCGCCGCCGTAGGCCTGGATCGCCTCGATCAGGCGTGCGGCCAGCACCTGTCCGCCGCCTTCGGGGTAGTAGGCGCCGCGCAGGAAGTGGTCGGTCACGCCGCAGGCGGCGACCAGCGGCGTCTTGCTGGGCCGGACGGCGTAGCAGCCCTGTTCGCCGAGCAGCACGGCCTGCGCTTTCTGGGAGATCGCGAACTCGTCGAAGACCTGGGTGGTGGAGCGCAGGCCCCACTGGACGAAATTGGGCGCCCGCGCCGCGAGTTCCGACAGGTCGAACTCGCGCCGGACGAAGCGCCGCGCTTCGTCCGAGACATCCTGCATCACGTCGAGCAGCCGGCCGAGCGGTTCGCGCTCGCTCGGGAAGGTTTCGAAGAGCCGTTCCCGGTAGCGGTCCCAGCCGGTCGGAATGCGGAAGGTGAAGTCCGGGAAGACCAGCGTGGAATACCCGTCGCGGTCGAGCGGCCGGAATACGACGCGCTCCGCCAGCCCCAGCCCGTTCAGGACCTGCGTGATCACGCCGTCGGGGCCGCACTCGCCGATGTAGTGGATGCCGACGTCGAACTCGTAGTCGCGACCCTGGTGGCGGCGCCGGAACACCTGCGAGTTGCCGCCGGCCACATAGTGCGCTTCGAGCACCAGCGTGCGCTTGCCGAGCGCGCACAGATACGCCGCGGTCGACAGGCCGCCGAGGCCCGAGCCCACGACGATCGCATCCCAGCTCTCGCGTCGGTCGGATTTCGCATCAGGCATCCGGAGTGTCTCCTGTGGTGGGTCCCACGCTCGGGAGGGCGCCGCGCAGCAGTGCGCGCACCATCGGTTTCTGGAGCTTCTCGATGGGTAGGGACTCCAACTGCCCTCCGAGATGGAGGGCGGCCAGGCCGTGCATGCCGGCCCAGAAGAGGTGGCTCACGACGTTCGCGTCCCCGGCGAGGGCCCCCGCCACGACGGCTCGTCGCACGGCCCGGTAGATCATCTGCCAGGCCTTTTGTCGCGACTGGAGGAGCTCGGGATAGGCGCTGGCTTCGGGCTGGCTCAGCTCGAAGGCCATGCGGTAGGCATGCGGCTCTTCGCGGGCAAAGCGGAGATAGGCGAAGCCGAGCGCTTCGAGCTGGCTCAAGGGATCGCCGTCCGGGCCGGCGAAGGGGGCGGCGAAGTGGGCCAGCCGGTCGAAGGCCCGGGCACGGACGGCGGCGAGGATCTCGTCCTTGTCGCGGAAGTAGCGGTACGGGGTGGTCGGGCTGCAGCCCAGTTCGAGCGCCAGCCCGCGCAGGCTCACACCCGCATCGCCGAACTCCACGAAGCGGCGCGTCGCCACCTCGCACAGCCGCTCGCGAAAGTCCGAGATCTCGTCTTCCGTGAGGGCCGGCCGCGCCATGCCCGGAGCCTGCCGCATTGAATGAACACTGTCAATTTTTTACGTGCAGAGATCCGCGCGACCGTCAAGAAAGGGGTCGGGTTCGTTTCGTCAACTTTTCCCGACGGGAAAAGTTGACGAAACGAACCCGACCCCTTTCTTGACGGCTACGCGCCGACGATCGCCAGCAGCTCCGCGAGCGCGTCGATCTGGTGGTGCGGGATGGGCGCACCGGCCGGGGCGGCGCCGAGCAGGACGCTGGTCATGCCGAGCGCGTTGGCGCCGGCGACGTCGTGCCACGGCGAGTCGCCGACGAACACGACGGACGCGGGCGGCGGGTCGCCGGCCTTCGCGAGCGCGAGCTCGAAGATCCGCGCATCGGGCTTGCACGAGCGCGCTTCCTCACTGGTGGTGATCGCATCGACGTGCGCGTCGAGACCGAGCCGGCTCCACACCGCTTCGAGCTGGTCGTCGTCGATATTGCTGACGATCGAGACGTGCAGCCCGCGCGCGCGCAGCGCGGCGAGCGTCGTCGCGGCATCCGCGCGCGGCGCGATCTCGGGCTCGCCGAGCACGCGGCCCTGCGAGAAGCGCAGATCCGGATCGTCGGCCGAGGCTTCGACGCCGAGGCTGCGGAGGAACTGGACGTGCGCCTCCGTGAACAGGTCGCGGTGCAGGTAGTACGGCCGGCCGGCCCAACCGGACATCGTCGTGCCCATGGCGATCCGGTACGCGTGGCGCAGCTTCTCGACCGGGGTCTCGACGCCACGACCGCGGGCCAGCTCGGTGAGCAGGCGGTCGAAGTGCGCGTTGATGCTGGCGTAGCTGAACAGCGTTCCGCCCAGATCGAAGAAGACGGCTCGGTGACGCACGCGATCAGCTCCTTTCGGGGCGGGCGGACAAGCGGAAGCCGGCATCGTAGCGGATCGCTAAAACGTTGATCTGACGCCGGTTTGACACGATTCGCCCCCCCCCTTATCCTGCGCCCTCCTGGCGACCGGGCTCCCCGGCGCCGATTCCCGATTCTGCGATTCCCGATTCCGCAAGTCCCGATTCCGCGAGTCTCGTTTCCGGCGAGTCTCGATTCCGCGACCCGGCAGTCCCCAGCAGTCACGGACGGTCTCCCAGCGGACCCTTCGGGGGAGGTGCAAGAACATGCTCCGACTAGAGAACGTCGAGACCGGCTCCCGCGTCACGCACAAGAACACCGGCCTCCGCTACACGATCGCCGACCTCGGCGAGGAAGAGGTTCTGCTGTCTCCGGACAACACGGACTTCCAGGACCTGCTGGTGCCGATGGACCTGTTCCGTCAGGAGTTCATCGCGAGCGACCGCTACAGCACCGGCCGCGGACGGCCGCGCTCGCGCCGGCCGGTGACCGCGGCTCCGACGGGTCCGAAGACGCGCGGCCGGATCAAGAAGATGGTGCGCGACCGCGGCTTCGGCTTCATCCGCGGCGAGGACGGCAAAGAGGTGTTCTTCCATCGCTCGGGTCTCAACGCCAGTGACTATGATGCGTTGAACGAGGGCGATTTCGTCGAGTACGTGGTGCAGGAAGGCCCGCGTGGCGCGCGTGCCGAGCACGTACGCGGCGTCACCGAGGCCGCGCCGGCCGCCGCCCCGGCCTAGCCGGCGCATCCGCGCGGCGTGGCATCCCCCGAAGCCGCGCGTCAGCGCGGCGTGGCATCCCCGAAGCCGCGCGTCAGCGCGGCGTAGCATCCCCGAAGCCGCGCGTCAGCGCGGCGTAGCATCCGGCAGGCCGCCGTCCACCGGCAACGTGACGCCCGTCGTCGGCGTCTGCCGCGTCGCAAAGAAGATGACGGCCCGCGCGACGTGCTCCGGGGTGATGCGCGCCTTCAGCAGGTTGCGGTCGCGGTAGTAGGACTCGAGGCCCTCCGCATCGAGACCGCGGGCTCGCATCCGCTCCGGGCCCACCTGCTGCCACAGGCCCGACGGCCGGGTGGGAGCACCGAAGACGGCGTCCGGCGCGACCAGATTGACGCGCACGTCGAGCGGCGCGAACTCGAGGCTCGCGATCCGGGCGAGCTGATGCGCGGCGGCCTTCGTCGCGCTGTAGGCGCCGAAGCCGGCGCCGGGCGCCATCACGTTCTTCGTCGAGATCACGACGATGTCGCCGCCGGTGCCCTGCGCGGCGAAGTGACGCCCGGCCGCGCGCAGCAGCAGCAGCGTGCCCTCGACGTTCACGCGCTGGAGCCTCTGGAAGGCTTCGAGCGACAGCTCGGCGAGCGGCGCCACGTGGGCGCTGCCGGCGTTCACGACGACGAGATCGACGCCGCCCCAGTGGCGTGCGATCTCGCGGAACGCAGCCGCCACGGAATCCGGGTCGGTGACGTCGAGTGGGGTGGCGAAGGCGCGCGGGCCGGCTTCCGTGGTGAGCTCGGCGGCCAGCGTCTCGAGCGGCTTCCCCGGCAGGTCCGTCACCGCGACGTGACAGCCCTCGGCGAGCAGGCCGCGTGCGATCCCGGCGCCGATGGCGCCGGCGGCGCCGGTCACCAGCGCCACCTCCGAGCCGAGTGGCGGCCGCACGCGGCCGAGCTTGGCCTGCTCGAGCGCGTAGTACTCCATTTCGAACAGATCGCGCTCCGGGAGCCCGGCATAACGTGCGCCGGTGCCGGCGATGCGCGCCTTCACGGCGAGCGTGTGGCGGGTGATGTCGCGCACCACGCCGGCCGCGTGCGCATCCGGCCCCGCGCACAGCACCCCGAGGCCGGGGAGCACGACGAGGCGCGGCATCGGATCGGCCGGCACCACGCCGGGCGGGAGCCGATCGCGGTGGCGCTCGACGTACGCGGCGTAGTCGCGCGCGTAGTCGCGGCCGGCCTGCTGGAGCTGGGCGCGAAGCCGGTCGTCGTCGTCCCAGGCCGGGTCGGCGACGAACAGCGGCAGGGCTTTCGTGCGGATCAGGTGGTCCGGCGTGAGCGGCGGCGTGCACGTGATCTCGTGAGCCGCTTCGGCGTCGACGACGTCGAGCGTGGTGCGGTCGCACAGCGGGCGCAGGATCTGACGGCGCCAGGGGCGATCGGCGTCGCCGCTCGGCGTCGCGAGCAGTCCGCGCAGCCACGGGGCGACGCGCGCCGCCCGTTCGGCGGCGAGCGCGGGCGGCGTCTCCGAGCCGCGCCGGCGCAGCGGCCGCGTCTGGCGCTGCTCGGTCCAGCGCTCGGCCGCCGAGACGACGTCGATCATCCGTTCGTAGGCCTCGCGCGCCGTCTCGCCCCAGGTGAAGACGCCGTGCTGGAGCAGCACCATCGTGTGGGCGGAAGGCTGAACCTCCGCGGCGTCGGCGGCGGCCTTCGCGAGGTCGAAGCCCGGCTTCACGTACGGCAGCAGGATCGCTTCTGCGCCGAGGGCGTCACGCAGACAGGCCAGGCCGTCCTCGCGGTTGCTGAGCGCGAGGATCGCATCGGCATGCGTGTGATCGACCACGCGCGCCGGCAGCCAGGCGTGCAACAGGGTCTCGATCGATGGCGTCGCGGCGCCGGCGTCGAACAGCGCGCCGCGCAGCTCGTTCACCATCGCCTCGTCGGAAAGCGCCGGCAGCGCGCGCAGTCGGCGCAGCCACGTGAGATCCGTGCCGGGCAGGCCCTCCGGGACGATCGATGCGAGATCGTAGCCGGACGCCTTCACGAACAGCGCGGGGACCTTCTCGCCGAGCCGGTTCTCGTAGACGCCCTTCCGCGACGTGTTGCCGCCGCCGTGCAGCACCAGCGCCGGCTCGGCGCCGAGCAGCCGACTCGTGTAGACGCGCAGCGCCAGCTCCTCACCGCATTGCGGCGCCCATTGCTCGCAGGCGGCGCGGGCGTCGGAGTCGGACCAGCGGCTTTGCATCGGACGGAGATCTCCTCAGTCGGCGTCGTAGCGCTGCACGATCGGCAGCCGGCGTCCGCTGCCGAACGCCTTCGGTGACGTGCGCAGCACCAGCGGCGCCTGGCGGCGCTTGTACTCGTTGCGGTCGAGAAGGCGCACGATCTGCCGGACCAGCGCGCGATCCGCTCCGGGCGGCACTTCGATCGCGTCGGCGCCGCGTCCGCCTTCGATCGCCTGTTCGAGCACCGCGTCGAGCACGGCGTACGGCGGCAGATCGTCCTCGTCCCGCTGATCGGCGGCGAGTTCGGCCGACGGCGGCTTGTCGATGCTGCGCGCCGGGATGCGCTCCCCGCTGCGGTTGGCATGGCGCGCCAGCGCGTAGACGTCGCGCTTGTAGACGTCGCCGAGGACGGCGAGGCCGCCGACGGTATCCCCGTACAGCGTGCAGTAGCCGATCGACAGCTCGCTCTTGTTGCCGGTCGCCAGGACCAGCCGCCGTTCTTCGTTCGAGATCGCCATCAGGATGGCGCCGCGGATCCGCGACTGGATGTTCTGCTGCGTGAGGCCGTAGTCGTCGCGAGCGCCGAACAGGTCCGCGAAGATGCGGCGATACTGCTGATACACCGGAGCGATGTCGACCGTGCGGGTCTCGATGCCGAGTCGGCGACCGAGCGCGAGGGCGTCCTCGACACTGTGAGCAGAAGAGAACGGCCCCGGCATCAGCACGCCGAGCACGCGGTCGGGCCCCAGCGCGAGCGCGGCGAGATGCGCGGTCACCGCGGAATCGATGCCGCCGGAGAGTCCGATCACGGTGCCGGGCGGGAGCTGCTGCTTGCGGAAGTAGTCCCGAATCGCCAGCACGAGCCCGGCTTCGAGTTGGGCGGCGCCAACCGCTTCCGGGAGCGCGTCTTCGCGGAGCGGCGCCGGCAGGGCGTCGAGGTCGATCCGCTCGAGCGCCGGTTCGAAGAGCGGCAGGGCGGCGCGCAGTCGACCGCCGGCATCGACGAAGAACGACCCGCCATCGAAGGTCAGCTCGTCGTTGCCGCCGAGCTGGTTGCAGAAGGCGATCGGCACGCGGTGTCGTTTTGCGAGCGCGGCGAACCGCGCGCGGCGCTGCGCCGGCTTGCCGACGTGCCAGGGCGACGCCGACAGGTTGAGGACCAGATCCGCCCCCTGGCTCGCGAGCTCGCCGGTGGGGTCGCTGTCGTAGGGGAGTGGCTCCGCCCAGCCGTCCTCGCAGACGGTGAGCCCGAGCCGCAGGCCCTCGAACTCGACGACGGAGCGCTGGGACGGCGGCGCGAAGTAGCGGTTCTCGTCGAAGACGTCGTAGGTCGGGAGCAGCGTCTTGGCCTGGACGGCGACGCGCCGCCCGCCGGCCAGCAGGACCGCGCAGTTCGCCAGCGACTTCCCGTTGCGCCGCTCTGCCGGCAGCACGGCACCGAGCGCGATCGCGATGCGCTGCGAGGCCGGCTCGAGCGCTACGAGCTCCCGTAGCTGATCCTCGACGAAGCCGCGCCGTTCGAGCAGATCCATCGGCGGGTAGCCGGTCAGCACCAGCTCCGGCAGCAGCACGAGCTGGGCGCCGCCGGCGGCCGCCTTCGCGGCGGCCTCTTCGACGAGGCGCCGGTTGCCGGCCAGGTCGCCGACGAGGGGATTCACCTGGGCGAGGGCGATGCGCACGCGCCGGAGGGTACCGCCGCCGCCGCGGGTCGTCGCGGTCCGGCGCTCGGGGTCCGCGTCGGCGATGGTAGGATCCCCCGCCATGACGGATGTGATCGGCCCGACCTCGCACTTCTACGTCTCCCATCGCCTGCGCCTGCACTACGTGGATTGGGGCAACGAGGGCGCCCCGCCGCTGGTGCTCGTGCACGGCGGCCGCGACCATGCGCGGAGCTGGGACTGGGTGGCGCGCGCGCTGCGCAAGCGGTGGCACGTGATCGCACCGGATCTGCGTGGCCACGGCGACAGCGGCTGGGCCGTCGGCGGCATGTACGCGATCGCAGACTTCGTCCTCGATCTCGCCAACCTGATCGATGCGCTGAAGGTCGATCGCCTGCACATGGTCGGCCACTCGCTCGGTGGGGCGGTGAGTCTCATGTACACGGGTGTGTATCCGGAGCGGGTCGCCCGGCTGGTGGCGATCGAGGGGCTCGGACCGCCGCCGCAGATGATCGCGAAGCTCCAGGTGCGCGCACCGTGGGAGCGGATGCAGGACTGGGTGAAGCAGATGCGCGGGCTCGCGGCGCGCCTGCCGCGGCGCTACGAGAGCCTCGAGGCCGCCGCCGCGCGCATGCGCGAGGAGAACGCCTTCCTGTCCGAGGAGCAGGCGCTGCATCTCACCGTCCACGGCGTCAACCGCAACGAAGACGGCACGTACTCATGGAAGTTCGACAACTACGTGCGTGCCTTCGCGCCGTACCGCTTCGACGTCGACGACATGCGCTCGCTCTGGGCCCGGATCAACTGCCCGACCCTGCTGGTCCGCGGCGCTGACTCGTGGGCCAGCGATCCCACCGTCGACGGCCGGGACCAGCCGTTCCGGGACGCGCGCTGCGTCACGATCCCGGCGGCGGGACATTGGGTCCATCACGACCAGCTCGGCGCGTTCCTGGAGACGGTCGGAGGCTTCCTGTCCGACTCGTCGCCGGGCGCCGCTCAGGGGAAGTAGAGGTACACCACGTCCGCAATACACGCGGGCTTGTTGCCGCCCTCGACTTCGAAGCTGACCGCGATCGTCGCCCGCGCCCGGCCGCCCGGCATCTCGCGCACGTGCTTGAACTCGGCGCTCATCCGCACGCGGGCGCCGGCCGGCACCGGCGCCGGAAGCCGCATCTTCTCGAGCCCGGCGTTCACCGCCATCTTCACGTTCTGCACGTCGACCAGCTTCGGCAGCAGCGCCGGGATCAGCGACAACGTCAGGTACCCGTGGGCGATCGTCCCCCCGAAAGGGGATGCGCGTTGCGCACGCTCGGTATCGACATGAATCCACTGGTGATCGCCGGTGGCGCGCGCGAACGCGTCGATCTGCTCCTGCCCGATCGCCGTCCATTCCGTCGGTCCGAGCCGCTGTCCGATGAAGCTCTTGAGGGCGGAGATGCTCGGAACGACGACGGGATCAGCCACGAAACCTGCCTCCGATTGCGGCAGGGGGCGAACGTAACACAACCGTGCCGGCGCGAGGCGGCCGTGCGCCGGCACGGCGTGTGGCGAGTCGCCCTGCCCGCGGGACCGGGTACTCTCGCGAGATCCGGGCAAGGTTCGCCCGCCCGGTCGATTCTCGACTCAAGATCCGGAGAGTTTGCATGCGTCGGCCCCGCAACGCGTTCCTGCTCGGTCTTGCCCTCTCGCTGGGGATCGGGTTCTACCTGGCCGGCGCCGTGCTCTATCGCACGTTCATCGGACTCGAGGCCGCCGCGTTCCCGGCCGGCGAGTGGCTCGAGAAGATCGGCAGCGCGCTGATTCCAGAGGTCGGCTTCTCGACGGCCGGATTGATGCTCGCTGCGCTGCTGCTTCTCGGCAGCGCCGGGCTGACGTTCTGGCTGGTGCGGCGCAGCCTCCGCGCGGCCACCGATCCGATGCGACGCAATTTCCTGACCGGCGCTGCGTCCGGGGCCAGCGCCGCCGTGCTGACGACGGTCGCGGGCGCCGCGATGGCGTTTGCGCGCGCCTTCCTCGGGCTCGGCAACGAGGGGCGAGGCTGGCGCGGGCCGGCGACGCAGATCTTTGGCGGCGCCGTCGAGAAGACGGCAAGACAATGGCCAGACGCCTGGCGAGGGGCGCGCATCACGGCCTATCGCCGACTCGGTCGGACCGGCTTCGAGGTCTCGGACATCTCGCTCGGCACCGGTGCGATCCAGGGCGAAACCGGCGAGGCGCTGGTGCGAGAGGCGATCGAGCGCGGCGTCAACTACCTCGATACCGCGCCGGACTACTCCGGCTCCGGTAGCGAGCAGGCGATCGGTCGTGCGCTGCGCGGGAAGGATCGCTCGAAGCTCTTTCTCGCCACCAAGTTCTGCTCGCCGTCGGGTCACGTGGCGGCCGGCTCGCCGGTGGCGAG
Source organism: uncultured Pseudomonadota bacterium (assembly GCA_900696485.1). Taxonomy (GTDB): domain Bacteria; phylum Myxococcota_A; class UBA9160; order UBA9160; family PR03; genus CAADGG01. The sequence continues at coordinate 53,721 of CAADGG010000079.1, read as the reverse complement.
GTACAAGGCGGTCATCGAGAGCAGTCTCGCGCGGCTCGGGACCGACTACGTCGATCTCGCGCACGTGCACTCCTGCGACGAGATCGAACGCCTGATGGATCCGAATCTGCACGAGGCCTTCGACCGCCTGAAGGAGGAAGGAAAGGTCCGCTTCCTCGGCTTCTCGACGCACACGCCGAATCTGGTGCAGGTGGCCGATCGGGCGATCCGGTCCGGTCGCTTCGACGTGATGATGCCGGCCTACCATCACGGCATCTGGCCGTCGCTCGGCGAGGTGATCGCACGGGCACGCCGCGAGCAGGACATGGGCGTCGTCGCGATGAAGACGCTGAAGGGGGCCCGACACCACGGACTCGTCGGGTTCCGCGAGCATGCCGACGCGTACAGTCAGGCCGCCTTCAGGTGGGTGTTGTCGAACCCCGATGTGAACTGCCTGGTGGTTTCGTTCATCGAGCCGCAGCATCTCGACGAGTACCTGTTCGCGTCGGGTGGCCGGCTCGCGCCGGCGGATCACGCGGTGTTGCGTCACTACGATCAGCAGATCGCCGGCAGCTACTGCCCGCCCCACTGCGGCGCGTGCCTGGACCGCTGCCCGGAAGGCCTCGCGATCCACGACGTGCTCCGCTACCGCATGTACTTCGAGGACTACCGCCTCGAGAAGCGTGGTCTCCAGTTCTATGCGCGGCTCGGCAGGAATGCCTCGCTGTGTGCCGGCTGCGCCGCGCCGTGTCTCGGGAGCTGCCCGGTCGGCATCCCGATCCCGCAGCGCATGCTCGAGTCGCACGACCTGCTGACGCTCGGCTGACGCGTCAAGAAAGGGGTCGGGTTGGAAACGTCAACTTTTCCCCGTTGGGGAAAAGTTGACGTTTCCAACCCGACCCCTTTCTTGACGCGGGTGGCGGGTGAGGAACCAGCAGCGCGTACCGAGGATCTCGGCTTCGGCGCTGATGGTGAAGCCGGCCCGCTGGTAGAAGACCGTGTTCTCGGGCTTGTCGGTCTCGAGCCATGCGGGTTCCCCGTCCGCGTCGAGAGTGGTTTCCAGGGCGGCCAGCATCCTGCTGCCGATCCCGAGACCCTGCAGACCTCCGTCGACGGCGACGGGTCCGACGTGCCAATGGGACTCGGCTGGATCCCGTTGGCTCCAGGCCTCGAGCCAGTGCAGCGTCCGCCGGAAGGGACCGAGGCCATTGCGCGCCATTGCGATGAGCACGCGCGGCCACGCCGGAACCGCGAGTCGGCACGTTCCCGGCGGTGCGGCGCCGCAGACCCCGACGATGAAACCGGCGCGGAGTGCGATCAGCGGCGCGGCGGGCGCGACACGGAACAGCGCGCGGAAGATCCGGTCCAGCGCGGCGACGCGACGAGCCGGATCGGGGCCGAACACCACCACGTGGATCGGGTTGTCGCGCATGGCGCGGGCCGCGACCCCGGCGGCCTCGATCCGTTCGTTCGCGCGCATCGGCCGGATTTCGAGCTCGATCACCGCGGCTGCCTCCGATTCGGCGTCCGTTCGACGCCCAATGTCGCATAGAATGCAGCGAAGCCCCGATCGCGAGGAGGAGACTCGTGCGCTGCTCGAATCGATCCCCGTCTGCGGCAACGCCGTTCGTGTGGATGCTTTCGATCGCCGGGATGCTGGGGCTGTTCGCGTGCTTTCCTTCTGCTTCGCGCGCCGAGCAGCCCGACGTCTCGTCGCCGGCGCCGGCCGGCGAGCGATGGGCGGTTCCGCCGGAGGGCCGCTGCGATCGCGTCGACGGCCTGCCCGACCTCGGTGGCGAGGACGCGCCGGCTTCGTTCCCGTTCGAGCCCGGCGCGTCCGTTGCGCTGCCGCAGCTCGAGAGGCTCCGGCGCTTCCTGCCAGAGGCCCTGTGGACCTATCGCGAGCGGTTCTTCTACGAGGGCATGCGTCTCGAGATCGGGCCGTGCTACCGCGACTATTCGCCGCCCGCGTTCTTCTCCGATGCGACGGCGCGGCATGCCGGTCAGGCGACGCTGACGGAGGACGGCGGTCTCGAAGGCTGGGAGGCCGGTCTTCCGTTCGCGCCGGACACGATCGATCCGGCCGATGCGCGGGCCGGCGCCCGCTGGGCCTGGAACGCGGCCGCACGCTACCAGGCCGCCGGCTTCCGCGGACGCTTCCGCATCGTGGACCTGCTCGGTCGCGTCGGTCGTGCCGAGGCGTTCGAGGGTGAGCTCTTCCGGATCCAGATCTCGCATCGCGCCGACCTGGCGGACGCTGGCTATGCGACGCCCTTCGCGAAGGGCAACTGGTGGGTGGCCGGAGGCAAGTTCTTCGAGCCCTTCAACGCCCGCGAGTACGCATGGCGGCAGTATCGCCACGAGGACAGCCTCGCCAAGGCGATTCGCACCGACGATCTGCACGCCTATCTGCCCGGGCACCGCCGCGTCCGGCGCATCTCGGCGACGAACCTCGAAGGAATCTACATGCCATCCTTCAGTGTCGGCGTCGTGCAGGCGACGCAGTTGGCGGTCGGAGGTGGACCCGGCAGCGCCGGCGCCGGTGGCGCGCTGGTGGCCGGCGGCGTCGGCGGCGATGCGGGCACCCTGCAGACCAAGCGCAACGGCTTCGAGGGTCAGGAGCTGCGGCCGCTGCTGTGGACCTGGCGCGTGGTCGGCACCCGGGACCTGCTGGCGCCGATCAACGCGGGGAACGCGATGTATCCGACCGAGGAGGAGCGCGAGTTCGGCCCGTGGGGTCTTTCCTTCGCGAGCGACCGCTGGGATCTGCGCCGTACGCTGGTGCTCGAGGGTCGCATCAAGGACAAGCCGGGGGACCGCGGGGAGGCCCGCGTCACCTGGTACTTCGATCTGCAGACGCTGGCGCCACTCTACTACGTCGCCTACGACGTCGAGGACGAGCCGATCGACATCGGGGTCTTCGCCGGCCGCTGGAGTGAGGATCGCCCGGACTATCCGCGCTGGCCCGACGATCCCGCGCGGCCGGTGCGCGTGATCGACTCGATGGGCGCCGCCTTCGCGAACCTCGCCGAAGACGGAAGCTGGCGCCGCGAGTCCTGGGAGCTGGTCGGAACGCCGCCTCCGGACAAGGAGCTGAAGCGGCTGCAGTCGACGGCGGGGCTGACGAAGGGGCGTTAGCGGTCCGTCTCGGGAGGTCGCCTGTCTGCGATCGCGTCTGGCGAGCGGCCCGCAGGCGCGATCTCGGTGCATCCCGAGCCAGCCGCGAGGGCTCGAGGATGCGACGGTGGACTCCCGAGCCCTAGTCGTTCTCGCGGCGAATGGCGCGCACGAAGGCCTCGTGCAGCGCCTTCTGGATCGTGGCCTTGTCGGCCCTGCCGTAGGTCTTGCGAAAGGCCTTCAGCGGAATGATGCCCTTGGCCATCGTGCGGTGGCCGCCGCCGACGCCGAGGCCCTCGACCACTGCTCTCACCACTTCGCCGGCGGCGCGCACGTAGCCGACGTTTCGCACCGAGAAGACCAGATCGCCGCCGACGATCCCGGCGGCGATCGACCATTCGGCGCCTTCGGCCTGCAGGCCCAGATCCGCCACCTGCGGGATCACGTCCTCGCGAACCCGGCCGAGCACCAGCATGTGGATGCCGTCTTCGACTCGCGTGCGGCTGAGCGATCGTCCCAGCGCGCGCAGGCCGTCGACCGGGAGCGCCGGCCGCTCGATGCGACGCAACAGCGCCGGGCTGTGCATCGCGTGCAGGAACGCGAAGCTCTGGATGTCGTGGCGGCTGGTCTCCCGGCCGAGCAGTTGCGTGTCGCTCTTGATGCCGTAGAGCAGTGCGGTGGCCAGTTTCGGTCGCATCTCGAGACGCACCGCCCGCGCGTACTCGGTCAGGATCGTCGATGTGGCGCCGTAGCTGGGCCGGATGTCGCGGATCGTCGCGTCGTACCCGGAGCGCTCGGGGTGATGGTCGATCACGACGTCGACGGACAGGACCCGCGGCGGCGGATTCTCGCCGAATACCGTCGGCTGCACGTCCACCAGCACGAGGCCGTCGAACTCCGACAGCTCGTCCGGCGTGAGTGTGCGCACGTCGATCCCGAGCGCCGCCACCATCGCGCGGTTCTCGGGACGCTTGACCTCGCCGAAGGAGACCAGCGGCATCGTCGGACTCTTGCGTCCGGTCAGCGTGCGCAGCGCAAAGCCACAGGCGATGCCATCCGGATCTGGATCCGGTTGCAGCAGGATCGCAACCTTCTCGCGCGACTCGAGCAGTTCGCGGATCTCGACGACGCGGCGCAGGTTGCCGAGGTGGTCGAACTCCTCGTCGAAGTCGTCGCGGATCAACGAGCGAAGCCGACCGAGGCGCAGGCAACGCTGCGGGGCGATCTGGTCGGGCTCGAGTTCATCGGAGAGCACGAGGATCGGCGCGTGCGGCGTGGCTTCGGTCAGGACCGCCACGGCCTGCCGGATGAACGCGGGATCTTCGGAGCCGACACCGAAGACGTCCCCCTCCTTGGGGTTGAGCTTCAGGATCGCTTCGGGGACGAGGCCTCCCTGGAGGGCTCGGAACCGGGGCGGACGCGCGCGGGACTCATCTTCGCGCGGAACCCAGGTCAGCTCCTCGTTGTCGCCGGCGCCGATGCGCAACCAGAGGCGCGCCAGCTCTGCGCCGTCGCAGACGATGATGCGGCGATTCAAGGCAGCTCCCCGGGCGCGTGGAGGGCACGCTCCGATCGTTCTCGGATTCTAACGGAGTGCGCGGGCCCCAAGTTGAGAATCCCCCCGGAGGGATGAAGGATCCGTCACATACGGGACGGCTCCTCCCCTCGCGGGACCGCCGATCCGGCGCGTGAAGCGGCGGTGTCACGCGGGCGCGACTGTGTCGTTCGGTCACAGTCGGTCTGGCCGTCCCAGCGTCTGCGAGTCCCGCTTCGCGGCGTGGCGGCGCCTGAGGAGCGGCCCGGCGTGTCGATCCGGCGAGCCGGCCGGCCGGCACGCTTGATGCTAGATCCGTGTCCGAGGAGGACCCGGACGAATGGCGCTGCGAGCCCGTGACGTGATGCAGACTTCGGTGCTCTCGGTGGATGCGAACACGCCGCTTGCGCGGGTGGCGCGCTTGTTCCTCGAGGAGGAGATCCACGGCGCCCCGGTCGTCGACGAAACCGAGCGGCTGCTGGGGGTCGTTTCGATCACGGATCTACTGCGCGCCGTCGACGAAGAGCACGGGAGTGCCGGAACCACCGCCGTCTACTTCCGCGACGTCCTCGAGTTCTCCGGGCCGGACTGGACGAGTGCGCCGCAGGATTTCCAGGACCGGCTCGAGCAGATCTCGGTCGGCGATGTGATGCAGAGGGGGGCCGTCACCGTCGCCGAGGACACGACGGTTCCGGAGATCGCGAGACTCATGCGGGCGCAGCGGATTCATCGCGTGATCGTCGTCCGGGGCGACGACCGCATCGTGGGATTGATCACGGCGCTCGATCTCGTCGGCCTGCTGGAGGCCTAGGCCTCCAGCAGGCCGACGGCTCTTCAGCGACCCGCGCGGCCGGCTTCGAGCGCCTGCTGCTTGGCGCCTTTGTAGTCCGCCTTGCCGTTGGCCGCGCGCAGACCGATGTCGGTGAAGACGATGCGCTTCGGAGTCTTGTAGCCGGCGAGGCGCTCTCGCACGTGCGCGCGGAGTTCGTCTTCTTCGGCGCGCTGGCCGGCTTCGAGGCGCACGACGCCGGTGACGGCCTCGCCCCACTTCTCGTCCGGCACACCGACGACGATGGCGTCGGCCACGGCCGGATGCGTCTTCAACGCCTCTTCGACTTCTTCCGGGTAGACCTTCTCGCCGGCCGTGTTGATGCACACGGACCCGCGCCCGTGCAGCACGAGCGTGCCGTCCTCGGCGACCGTGCACCAGTCGCCCGGGATCGACCAGCGCCGGCCCTGATACTCCTTGAACGTCTCGGCGCTCTTCTTCTCGTCTTTGTAGTAACCGAGCGGGATCGGTCCGGCGCGGGCGATGAAACCGGATTCGCCGCTGCCCGGCGCGACCTCCTTGCCCTCCGGCGTGAACACCTTGCAATTCGGGCCGATCTTGAAGCGGCCGAGCGAGATGGTGCTCTGTTTCGTCGTCAGCTCGGCGCCGAAGCCGACCGCCTCGCTCGAGCCGAACGAGTCGTAGAGCAGCGCGTGTGGTAGATGCTCGAGCAGCGCCTGCTTGACCGGTGGGCTCCACATCACGCCCGACGAGACGAGCAAGAAGAACTTCGACAGATCCCAGCGGCCGGGATGCTCGTCGAGAGCCTTCAGCATCGGCTTGGCAAAGGCGTCGCCGACGATCGACGAGCCCGTCGCGCCGCGGGCCTCGGCGACGGACCAGAGCTCCTCCGCGTCGAAGCTCTTGCCGGCCACGGTGATGATGGTGCCGCCACCGCCGAGCGCATTGATCGCGGTGAACAGCCCCGTGCCGTGCATCAGCGGACAGGCCGGGATCAGCTTCTGTGCGCGTCCCTCCAGCGAGACACGTTCGCGGTGCTGCTCGCGCGACTCGCTGGCGGCTTCGCCGAGCACGGCGTTGCCGCCCCCTCCCAGCGAGTTGTAGAGCGCCTTGTGCTCCCACATCACGCCCTTCGGCATGCCGGTGGTCCCGCCGGTGTACATGAAGATCAGGTCCGTCGGTTCGCGACGGATGTCGAGGCGCTGCTCGCTGCCGCCGCGGAGGACCTGTTCGTACGGCGTCGCGAACGAGGCGCACCCAGCGCCGCTCTCCGCGTCCTCGTCGGCGACCTCGATCCACTCGCGCACCTTGGGGAGACGCTCCCGGACCTTCGCGACGCGGTCGGCAAACTCGGCCTGGTAGACGACGACGGTGGCGTCCGAGTTGTCGAGCAGGTAGACGAGCTCTTCCTCCCGGTAGCGATAGTTGACGTTCACCGGCACGAGCCGGGCCTTGAGGGCGGCGACCAGCGTCTCGATGAACTCGGGGCGGTTGTAGGCGTAGAGCGCCAGCTTGTCGTGTGGCTGGTGCCCCCGCGCGAGGTGGTGTGCGAGCGCATTGCTGCGCTGATCCAGCTCCCGCCAGGTGCGGGTCGGACCGGCGATACCGTGCGCGAGGGCGAGCCGCTCCGGCACCGTATCCGCCACCAGCTCGAACAGGTCCGCGAGGTTCCAGTCCATGCGCCGTCTCTCCTATCGCTTCGAGTCGATCCCGAGGCGAGGCCCGGCCGCCCCACCGCAAACCCTCAACCCTAGCGCGGCGTCAAGAAAGGGGTCGGGTTCGAAATGTCAACTTTTCCCCAACGGGGAAAAGTTGACATTTCGAACCCGACCCCTTTCTTGACGGGGTGCAACGGGTGTTCGTGGGGGATGTGCAGGGGTGCGCGGACGAGCTCGAGGAGCTGGTGGCGCGTGTGCGGGCCGCGTTCGGCGGCGAGTTCGAGTTGTGGCTGGTCGGGGACCTGGTGAACCGCGGGCCGGCCAACCTGCGCGTGCTGCGCCTGGTGCGCTCGCTCGCCGATGCCGGCCGCGCGCATCTGGTGCTCGGCAACCACGAGCTGGCGCTGCTGCGGGCGGCCTGGCAGCAGCGCCCGCTCGCCCCCGACGACACGATCCAGGACGTGCTCGCCGCACCCGATCGCGAGGCGTGGATCGACTGGCTGCGCAGCTGGCCCGTCGCGCAGGTCGATCGGATCGGTGGCTCCGATTTCGCGATGGTGCATGCGGCGGTGGCGCCAGACTGGGATCTGGCCGAACTGGCGCGGCGCGCCGGTGCGATCGAGGAGCGGCTGCGGGGCTCTCGCCGCAGCGCGGCGGAGCTGCTGGCCGCTGATCTGCGCCGCGATGCCGATGCGGATGCGCTCGGCCGGTTCACGCGTTGCCGCAGTGTCGATGCGCGCGGTCGCTGGTCGGCGCGGATCCCGGTCGAGGAGGCCGATGCCTGGCATCGGCGCTGGGCCGCGCGCAACCATCGCTACGGGATCGTGTACGGCCATTGGTCGTTGCAGGGCCTGCACGTGGCGCCGGGCCTACGCGGTCTCGACAGCGGATGTGTGTACCACGGTTGGGGACGCGACGGCTTCCTCACCGCCTGGCTGCCGTCGTCCGCCGATCCGGCGCCGTTCCGTACCCCCGACGAGGGTTTCTGGCGCATTCCGGCCCGCGCCCGCTACTGGCGCGGCGCGGCGCAAGACACCGCGTGCGCCGCGGCTCGCTCGTAGGCGGCGACGAGGGATCCTCGTCGAGAATCCGCTTGTCTACGCCTCGGAAGCGGCGTACTCTTGGACCGTGCTTCGGCGTCGGACGCAGGAGACACGAGGTCCCGCTTCCGCCGGCCAGTCAGTGCGTCGCCAGACGCCGGGGTGCTCGGAGCCGTCGGCGGAGCGGGTACAGGCGGGGGAAGTCCTTCCCGGCCCGGGAGCTTCCCACAAAACATGCCGGAGATCGACGGAGGCGAGGCCTCGGTCGCTCGCGCTGGGCGCATCGATGGGCCCTGACCGATCGGGCAGACATCCCGGCCCGCTCGAGTCCGAAGCGTCGGCGCACGACCTTCTTGCTTCCCGAAGGCGTCGAACTCGATCGCGCGCTGCGCTCCGCCGGCCGCCGGGAGCGGTCGACGGAGGGAACGAGCGAGCCTCGCGAGGAGCCTGCTCTTCGCGAGGAAGTCGGCGCCGCTCCGGAACCGGCCCAGTGCCAGGCAGCTCCGTCGGAGGCACGGGAAGGCCCTCGCCACCTCGCCCTCGCCACCTCGATCTTGTCCTCGACCGCGACCCCGCGGGCCAGGCCATCGCCCCGCTGGCGCCAGCCACCTCTCTCGGACCTCTCGGACGCCGGCGCCGCCCATGACCGGCCGGAGCGCGTCCGGCGGTCGCGGCAGCCGCTAGAATCCGGACGCCCCGCACGCATCAGGAGAACCCGGCCGATGCCGACCCTCGCGATCCCGCCGCCGTATCGCGGTCCCACCGGCGGCGCCGCGGAAGTGGAGATCCCGGCCGGGTCCGTCGCTGCGTGTCTCGACGTCGTCGAGGCGCGCTTCCCCGGATTCCGCGCGCAGATCATCGATCCGGTCGGTCGCGTGCATCGGTTCGTCAAACTGTTCCGCAATGGCGACCTCCTGACCGGAGACGTGCTCGCCGCGCCGATCGGTCCGGGGGATCGCCTCGAAGTGCTCGCCGCCATCGCCGGAGGCTCCGGCCTCCGATAGCATCCGCCCTCTCGCAAAGGAGACTTCCGCTTGTCCGACCAGATCATCCGCGTGGACATGACCCATCAGACGGTGGCGACCGAGCCCTTCCCGGAGGCGTGGAAGCTGCTCGGCGGCCGGGCGCTCTCGGCGCGCATCCTGCTCGACGAATGCGATCCCGCCTGCGACCCGCTCGGACCCGACAACGTGCTGGTCATCGCACCGGGCGTGCTGGCCGGCACGTCGGCGCCGACATCCGGCCGGATCTCGATCGGCGGCAAGAGCCCCCTCACCGGCGGTATCAAGGAGGCCAATGCGGGTGGCAACCCCGGTCAGGACTTGATGAAGCTCGGCTACCGCTGCGTCATCGTGAAGGGCCAGCCGGCCGACCGCGACAAGCGCTACGGCCTCGAGGCCGACGCGAACGGCGTCCGCATCGTCGAAGCCGACGCGTACAAGAAGCTGTGGAACTACGCGGCCTGCGAAAAGCTGTACGAGAAGTATCCGAAGTCGAGCTCGTTCCTGACGATCGGCCCGGCCGGCGAGATGCTGCTGACCGGCGCATCGATCGCGTGCACCGACGAGAAGGGCCACCCGACGCGTCACGCCGCGCGCGGCGGGCTCGGCGCCGTGATGGGCAGCAAGGGACTCAAGTACGTCGCGGTCGATCCCGGCAAGAGTTCCGTGCGCCAGCCGGCCGTGCGCAAGGACTTCTTCGCCTACGCGAAGGAGTACACCAAGGCGTATCAGGCCGGACCGCAGATGTTCAAAGTCGGCACCAGCTCGGTGGTGCCGATCGCGAACATGCTGAACACGTTCCCGTACAAGAACCGGACCGAGGGCCAGTCCCCCGACGCCGCGACGCTCGACGGCGCCCGCATCGTCGAGAGCTTCGAGACGCGTGGCGGCGGCATGCACAACTGCATGACCGGCTGCATCGTGCAGTGCTCGAACGTCGTGAACGATGCGGAGGGCAACTACAAGACCAGCGCACTCGAGTTCGAGACGCTGACGCTGCTCGGCTCGAACTGCGCGATCGCCAGCTGGGAGGACGTCGCGGACCTCGACCGGCTGTGCGACGAGGTCGGCCTCGACACCATCGAGACCGGCGCCGCGATCGCGATCCTGATGGACTCCGGCGGCATGGAGTGGGGCGATGCCGAGGGCGCGAAGCGGCTGCTGCGCGAGGTGGCCGAGGGCACCGAACTCGGCCGTGCGATCGGCAGCGGCGCGGTCGCGACGGGCAAGAAGCGCAAGCACGCGCGCGTGCCAGTGGTGAAGGGGCAGGCGTTGCCGGCCTGGGATCCGCGCCCGCTGAAGGCCACCGGCGTCACCTACGCCACCAGCCCGATGGGCGCCGACCACACGGCCGGCCTGATCGTGAATCCGGGCCTGCCGCCGGAGCAGTTCGCGCAGGCATCGCAAGAGGTCCAGGTCGTCAATGCGGCCTGTGATTCGTCGGGCTTCTGTCAGTTCCTGCAGCCGACCTGCGAAGACATCGCCAAGTACTACTCGCTGTTCACCGGCGACGACGTGACGCGCGAGCAGATCGCCGACATCGGCTGGCAGTGCCTGCAGGACGAGTGGGCGTTCAACGACCGCGCCGGCTTCAAGCCGGAGGACGACGACCTGCCGGCATGCCTGCGGGAAGAGGGCGTCGGCCCGAACCATGCGATGAAGTTCGACGTGCCGCGCGAGATCATCGAGCAGGCCCGCAAGCAGCGCTTCGCGGCCCGCGAGGAGCTGTACAAGCTGAAGGCGACCGGCTGATCGGGCTCGAGAGGCGCGCGATCCTGCGTCTACGACGGACTCGAGCAGGTCGCGCGCCGCCCGCGCGACCTGCGACTGCAACGGATCTGCAGCTTCCTCGACGCGCACATCGCCTCGAGCACGGTCGCGCTCTTCATTCGGCGCCGACGCAGGGTATCCTCGGATCCCGGCTGCACTCCGGATTCGCCGCTGGCTCGCGGGGCGTCTCCGGAGCCGCTCGGCGGCGTCGGACAAAGGGGTTGCGCCATGAGCCGACTCGCACGGGAAGACGAGCGCACGGAGCCGAGCATCCCGGCTGACGCGCAGCACGGCATCGCGACGCTCGCGATCGATATCGGGGGCTCCGGTCTCAAGGCCACCGTGCTGGATCCAGAGGGGTCGATGCTGGCCGATCGCGTGCGCATCGACACGCCGGATCCGGCCTCGCCCGAGGCGGTCGTCGAGGCGCTCGTCGCCCTGGTCGCCCCGCTGCCGGCGTTCGACCGGATCTCGGTCGGGTTCCCCGGCGTCGTCCGCAGCGGCACGATCGTGACGGCGCCGAACCTCGGCAGCGAGCAGTGGCAGCGATTCCCGTTGGCCGACGTGCTGCAGCAGCGGCTCGGTGATCGGCCGACGCGTGTGCTCAACGACGCCGACGTGCAGGGCTACGGCGCGATCTGCGGCCACGGACTCGAGTTCGTGATCACGCTCGGGACGGGGCTCGGGTCCGCGCTGTTCCGCGATGGAGAGCGGATGCCGCATCTCGAGTTCGCGCAGTTCCCGTTCCGGAAGAAGAAGACCCTCGATCGCTACCTCGGTGCGGCGGCGCTCGAGAAGGTCGGCAAGAAGAAATGGAACCGGAGGGTCGGCAAGACGATCGACGCCTTCCGCACGTTGCTGCACTTCGACACGCTGTACATCGGCGGCGGGAACGCCCGAAAGCTCTCGCTCCGGCTGCCTCGGGACGTGAAGATCGTCTCGAACGACGCGGGCCTCACGGGTGGTCTCCGGCTCTGGGACGACAACGAGGAGTGACCATGGATCTCGGGATGATCGGGCTCGGGCGGATGGGCGCCAACATGTCGGAACGGCTGGTGCGCAACGGGCATCGCGTCGTCGGTTTCGATCCGAACGCGGAGGCCCGCGCTGCCGCCGCCGGCCAAGGGATCGAGCCTGTCCCCTCGCTCGAGGCGCTGGTCGGATCGCTGTCTTCGCCGCGTGCGCTGTGGATGATGGTGCCGGCCGGCGACGTCGTCGATGCGACGATCGCGGAGCTGCGCGAGCGGCTGGACCGCGACGACGTCTTGATCGACGGCGGCAACTCCTACTACCAGGACACCCTGCGGCGCAGCGAGCAGTTGGCCGAGCAGGGTCTGCACTACGTCGATTGCGGCACCAGTGGCGGCGTATGGGGCCTCCGCGAGGGCTACAGCCTGATGATCGGCGGGGAGGAAGCCGTCGTCGAGCGGCTGCGTCCGATCTTCGAAGCGCTCGCACCGGCGGCCGACCAGGGCTGGGGACACGTCGGCGCGAGCGGCACCGGTCACTTCGTGAAGATGATCCACAACGGGATCGAGTACGGCTTGATGCAGGCCTACGCCGAAGGCTTCGCGATCCTGCAGCACAAGACGGAGTTCGCACTCGATCTCCACCAGGTGGCCGAGGTCTGGAGATCCGGCAGCGTCGTGCGCTCGTGGCTGCTCGACCTCACCGCGCGGACGCTCGAAACGAATCCCCGCCTCGACGGCATCGCACCGTACGTGTCGGACTCCGGAGAGGGTCGTTGGACCGTCGCCGAAGCCATCGACCTCGACGTCTCGGCGCCGGTCATCACGCTCGCGCTGCTCGAGCGGCTGCGCTCGCGCGACGACGACTCGTTCGCCGACAAACTGCTGGCCGCGATGCGGAACCAGTTCGGCGGTCACGCAATCAAGAAAAGCTGACCCGAAGCGACGCGCCGGCGCGGGTGTTCCCGGCCTCCGGCGGTGACGGGCGTCACGGAGCGGGAATCTCCGCGTCGTCGACTCCCGGCTCCCCCGTCGAAGCCGTCCGTTCCATTGCCCGGCCCGTCGCGAAGCCGGCCGGTCGGCCGAGGCCGATGAGGCCGGATCGGGCGCCGCGCGCCCTCGACCGCGGGGTCTGAACTGCTAGACCTCACACGGCCCCGCGGGCTCGGCGCCGGCCCCCGAGCCCGGGGCCCGAACCGGCCCGAACCGGCCCGAACCGACCCCGGAACCGCGCCTGAACCAGGAGCCTCCTCATGTCCGAGCGAACCCCCTCCGCCGGCGACCGCTGGCTGCGCATCGGCGCCGGCGCCGTGCTGAGCCTGCTGGCGGCCGCCGTCGGCTACGCCGTCGTGATCGCGCTGATCAACCTGCCGCGGATCGGCGTCTGAGCCGATGGACAAGACCAGCGATACGCCCGTCGTCGGGCTCGTCCTGTTGGCGATCGTCACCGTCCTGTTTGCGCCGATCCTCGGCCGGAACGGCTGGCCGGTGCTGGCGACCGCATTCCTGCTGCTCGCCGTCGGCGCGGGGATCGCGTCCTTCGCGCTCGCCCTCGTCGCGACACTGCGGGCCAGCCGGCGGGGCCCGCGCTCATCCCTGCGCCAGGAGAACCCGTGACCAAGGCGGATACGCGTCGTTTCTTCGTCCTCGGAACGCTGTTGTGCACGGTGGCCTTCATCGTGCTGACGGTCGATAGCCATCGGACCGTCGTCGCCCGCGAGCACTCGCGGGCGCTCGGTGATGACGTGCGTCGTGGGCTGCGCGTCTGGGGCGTCTACAACTGCGAGAACTGCCACACGCTGCTCGGGGAAGGTTCCTACTACGCGCCGGATCTGACGCAGATCGTCGCGCAGCGCGGGGTCCCCTACCTGCAGGCCTTCCTGGCCGATCCGTCGGCGTTCTACTCGGAGGAGGAGCACCGCCGGCTGATGCCGACGCTGGGCCTGTCGGCGCAGGAGATCGATGACGCGATCGCCTTCCTCGGCTGGGTCGGCGGCATCGACACGCTGGGCTGGCCGCCTCGTCCGATCCGCGTGTCGGGCATGCCGACGCGGCTGCCGGGCACGGAAACCGCGTCGGCCGCGAGCGATCCCGTCACGCAGGGACGGCAGGTCTTCGATGCCACCGGCTGCGGCGCCTGCCATTCCCTGGAGCCCGGCGTCATGCTCGTCGGTCCTTCACTCGCCGGTATCGCGCGCCGGGCCGAGGAGCGCGTCCAGGACGCGGCGTACACCGGGTCGGCACAGGATGCGGAGGGCTACCTGCGCGAGTCGATCTTCGAGCCGAGCGCCTTCCTGGCGCCGCCGGCCGGCAAGCACGGGACCGCCGACGGGCTCTCGTACATGCCCGGCATCTACACGAACACCTTGGACCCGCAGGCGGCCGACGAACTCGTCGCCTACCTGCTCACGCTGCAGTAGGCGCGAGGAACCCAGCGATGACCTTCGAAACCCAGCGAATCGCCTATTTCTACTTCCTGGCCGCCGTGCTGCTGTTCGCGTTGCAGGTGGTGTTCGGCCTGTTGAGCCTCGCCAAGTATCTCGGCCCGGACCCTCTGCTCGGCGTCATGCACTTCGCGACGACCAAGGCGGTCCACACCAACCTGCTGCTGGTCTGGTGTCTCACCGGCTTCATGGGCGCCGCGTACTACATGGTTCCGGATGAGTCGCGCACGGAGATCTACAGCCCGAAACTCGCCTACCTGCAGCTCGGCCTGTGGCTCACGATCGGCGTCGTGACGATCGTCGGCTACCTGTTCGGCATCACGGAAGGCCGGAAGCTGCTGGAGATGCCGTTCCCGCTGAAGCTCGGCGTCGTCGTCGTGATGGGCATGTTCCTGTTCAACATCCTGATGACGATCCGCAAGGCGAATCGCTGGACCACCACCGAGGCCGTGCTGATCGGCGGACTCGCATCGGCGGCGCTGCTGTTCATCCCGGCGCTGCTGCACTTCGACAACTACACACTCGACCGGTACTACCGCTGGTGGGTCGTGCATCTCTGGGTCGAGGGCGTGTGGATGTTGATCCTCGCCGCCATGCTCGCATTCCTGCTGATCCGGCTCTCGGGCGCGGATCGGGAGGTCATGGAGAAGTGGCTGTACGTGATCGTGGGGCTCACCTTCATCTCGGGCATCCTCGGCACCGGGCACCATTACTACTGGATCGGCGTGCCCCGCTACTGGCTGTTCGCCGGGGGCTTCTTCTCCGCGCTCGAGCCGCTCGCACTGTTCGCGATGGCGGTCTACGCCTACAACATGCTGCGGCGTAGCGGCGTCTCCCATCCCAATACCGTGGCGCTGCACTGGACGATCGGCTCCGCCGTGTTCTCGGCGATCGGCGGGGGCATCCTCGGCTTCGCCCACACGTGGCCGCAAGTGAATCAATGGACGCACGGCACCCACATCACGACGATGCACGGCCACATGGCCTTCTTCGGCGCCTACGCGATGATCAACCTCGCGATCATCACCTACGCGCTGCCGGGCTGCACCGGTCGCAGCGACGAGAACGCGCAGAGCCGCCTCGGGATATGGGCGTTCTGGCTGATGGTCAGCGGTATGTTCGGTATGACGATGGCGCTGGCCGCCGCCGGCATCACGCAGACCTACCTCGAGCGGATCCTCGGCTTCGGCTATCTCGAGACGCAGCGGATGATCCAGGTGCACTACCTGATGTGGCTCACGACCGGAGTGATCTTCGCAACAGGGGTCGGCGCGTTCGTGTGGAACTTCGCGCGTGCCGGACTCCCGGTGCGGACGGTGGCCGAGTCCGCCGCATCGGGGCCGTCGGCCGCGGCCCGCGTCGGTGCGGTGTAGCAAGCAACGGCATCCGTATCGCGCCCGTTCAGGCGGGCACGCGTGTGGATCAGGAGGTCTCCGGTGAGCCTGCGAGAGCTGCGCGTCGATGCGCGCCGGGACGCGGGGGCGGGCGACGCATCGCTCGAGCCGCCGGCGCACGAGCCGTACTACCTGCCGACCGGCGACGAGATCGCGCTGTTCGAGGCGGCGCACGCCCATCGCCTGCCCGTGCTGCTGAAGGGGCCGACCGGCTGCGGCAAGACGCGCTTCGTCCACTACATGGCGTGGCGGATCGGTCTGCCGGTCGTCACGGTCTCCTGTCACGACGACCTGTCGGCGAACGATCTCTCGGGCCGCTACCTGGTGCGCGGCGGAGAGACGGTGTGGCAGGACGGGCCCCTCACGGTGGCCGCTCGCTCCGGAGCCCTCTGCTATCTCGACGAGGTCGTCGAGGCGCGCCAGGACACCGTCGTCGCGATCCATCCCTTGACCGATGACCGGAGGATCCTGCCGATCGAAAAGACCGGCGAGCGGATCGAGGCGCATCCCGACTTCCAGCTCGTGATCTCGTACAACCCCGGCTACCAGAGTCTCGCGAAGGACCTCAAGCCGTCGACGCGACAGCGCTTCGTCGCGCTCGATTTCGATTTCCCGCCGCCCGATCGCGAAGCGGAGATCGTGCGACACGAATCCGGGGTCGAGGCCGGAACGGCGCGGGAGCTGGTGCGACTGGGAGGGCGCGTGCGCCGGCTCCGCGAGCGGGGCCTCGTCGAAGGCGCGAGCACGCGTCTGCTCGTGCACGCCGGCCGCCTGGTCGCGACCGGCATCGATCCGCGCCGCGCGTGCGAAGTGGCGATCGCCGGGCCGCTCTCGGACGACCCGGACCTGCGGGCCGGGATCTCGGAGCTGATCCGCGCCACCTGGCCCGGCTAGGCGCCGGTCCGTCGAGCGCCGCCATGGCCGAGGCCGAAGAGATCCTGATCGAAGCCGCCGAGCGCGCCACGGCGGCCACCCGGGCGATGTGGGCGCGCAAACGCGCGGCGCGCGCGCCAGAGACCGTCTCGCTCTCCGAGCTGCGGCCGTGGCTGCAGGTGCTGTTGCGGGCCTGCTACGGGACGGACGCGCCGCTCCAGGCGATGGATCCGGCGCCGGGGCGCGGCCGTCTCGCCCGCCGCTTCGGGCGGATTCCGCCGTGGGAGTGGCAGCCGGCGGCCGTCGCGTTCACCGATGGAACGCGCATCTTCCTGCCGCGGCAGCTGCTGCGGTCGAGTCCGGAGGGCCCCGCCTCCGTGCGCTTCCGGATGGCGGCGCTCGGGCTGGCCGGTCGGCTGCAGCGCGACGCCGTCCGTTGCTGTCCCACGTCGCTGTTGGCGCGCGACGTCTTCTGGGCGGCCGACGGCAGGATCGGCGATCGCCGTCTGGCGGACGAGCTCCCGGGCCTCGCGCCGGAGCTCGCGCGGACCCGCCGCGTCGCCCTGGCGGCGCGGCCGGAGTGGCGCACGCTGCGCGGCGTCGAGCAGCGGGTCGAACGCCTCGTGCGGGCCTGGCTCGCGGACGAAGCGCCGGCGGCGTCGCGCGGACCGGGCGTCGTGCTGGCCGGCCTCACGGCGGAGCAGGTCGCGCAGTGGGCCGTGCGCTGGGCAAGCGAACAGGCCGACGCCGCCGACTACCGCGGCATGGCGCCGGTTCCGCACTGGGGCGTGCCGCGGCCGGATCTGGTGGCGCGTGCGGCGTCGGCGGCGTTTCGGGAACGCGGCGAAGCCGGCGTCGAGCGCCCCCATCGCAGTCGGCGACTCGAGCGGCGCATCGAGACACGCGACGAGGAACCGGACGAGAACGCCGCGCCGGGTCCCATCCTGCTCGCGTCCGAAGAGGGGCATCTGTCCGTTCAGGATCCCGCCGGCCTCCGCCGCCCGCGCGACCAGGGGCTCGACGATCCGCTGGACCTCGACGCGCTCGCCGAGGAGCTCGCTCGCGTCCCGGAGCTGGCCCGCGTCCGTGAGCCCGGCTCGGCCGGCGAGATCCTCGAGTCCGACGACGAAGGGCTCCGCGCGGACGCCGCCGCTCGCGAACCGGCGGCCGAGGCCAGCGAAGCCGGTCTCCGCTACCCGGAATGGGATTACCGGCTCGGGGACTACCGCCGCGGCCACTGCGTGGTTCGCGAGACGCCGGCGCCGGACGGCGATCCCGACTGGGCCGACATCATCCGGCGTGAGGAGTCCATGCTGTTCGATCGGGTGCGGCGGCTCTTCGAGGCGCTGCGGCCGCGTCGCGTGCTGCATCGGCGCCGCCTCGACGGGAACGAGGTCGATCTCGATGCATTCGTCGCCGACTACGCGGATCGCCGCGCCGGTCTGCCGTCGTCGGACCGCATCTATCTCGAGCAGCGACCCGATCGGCGCGACGTCGCCGTCTCGTTCCTCGTCGACGCCAGCGGCTCGACCGACGCGTGGGTCGCCGGCCGCCGGACCGTGCTCGACGTGGCGAAGGCCGCGACGCTCGTCCTCTGCGAAGCGCTCGCCGCACTCGGCGATCGCCATGCGATCCATGCCTTTTCTGGCGAGGGGCCCCGCGACGTCCGGGTGCTGCGAGTCCGGGGCTTCGCCGAGCCGTCGGCGGTCGCCACGCGCCGGATCGCCGGTCTGACTCCCGATCGCTTCACGCGGCTCGGAGCGCCGCTGCGCCACCTCACCGCGGCGCTCGCTCGCGAGAGCGCACAGCGACGGCTACTGCTGCTGCTTTCGGATGGCAAGCCGAACGACGACGACGAGTACGAGGGCCGCTACGGGATCGAGGATACCCGCCAGGCCGTCGTCGAGGCCCGTTCGCTCGGGATCGAAGTGTTCTGTCTGACGATCGATCGCGAGGGCTCGGCGTATCTGCCGCAGATGTTCGGGCCGTTCGGCTACGCGATCCTGTCCGACGTCCGCCGGCTCCCGGAGCGGCTGGTCGATCTCTACCGACGCCTGACGGCGGCCGGCGCCTAGGCGAGCGCCTCCCCCGCACGGCCCCGCTCGCGCTTTGCCGGCCGGAGGGGTGGGGGATAAGGTCCGCTGCACGCGGCGCTGCGGCGCCCCCTGCGGAAGGTCGATGAAGCATTCGGACGTGCGCATGCGCGGATTTGCGGAGCGAGCCGACGTCGAGGACGTCGAGCGTTTCCTCGTCGCGCACACGGAACGACTCGCGGCCGAGTCGGTCGCGCTCGATGACTGCGTCGGTCGTGTGCTGGCGGCCGACATCCGGTCCGAGGTCGACGTGCCGGGTTTCGCGCGCGCCGCAATGGATGGCTTCGCGGTGCGCGGCGCCGACACGTTCGGAGCGGCGGACTACGACCCGATCGAGCTGCGCGTCGTCGGGCTCGCGCTGCCGGGGAAGGGCTACGCCGGCACCGTGGGCACCGGCGAGGCCGTGCGCATCATGACCGGCGCGCCGGTGCCGGCCGGCGCCGACGCCGTGCTGATGGCCGAGGTCGCCGAGGAGCGCAGCGACGGCCGCGTCGCGATCCGGGAGCCGGTGGCGCCGCACAAGCACGTCGGCGCGGTCGGTGAGGATATCCGTGCCGGCGACCTGGTGCTGCGGGCCGGCCGGCGGCTGCGGCCGCAGGATGCCGGACTCCTGGCGTCGATCGGAGTCGCGTCTCTTTCGTGTGTGTGCCGCCCGCGCGTCGCGCTGGTGATCACCGGAGACGAGTTGCTGCCGGCCGGCGCCCGGCCCGCCGGCTCGCACATCGTCGACAGCAACTCCATCGTGCTGCGGGCGCTGGTGGCGCGCGATGGCGGCGAAACGTTGCCGTTCGCCTTGCTGCCGGACGATCCCGAACGGATCCGCCACGCGCTGGTGGATTCTGCGGCGGACGTCGTCCTGGTGTCGGGGGGCAGTTCGGTCGGCCAGGAGGACCACGCACCACGGCTCGTCGCGGAACTCGGCACGCTCGACTTTCACGGCCTCTCGATGCGTCCGTCGAGCCCCGCCGGGGTCGGCCGGATCGACGGGCGCTGGGTGTTCCTGTTGCCCGGCAATCCGGTGTCGTGTCTGTGCGCCTACGAGTTCTTCGCCGGTCCGACGATCCGCGCGCTCGGCGGCCGCTCCCGCGCGTGGCCGCACCGGCGCGTGCGGCTCCCGCTCGCGCGCAAGATCAGTTCGGTGGTCGGCCGTACGGACTACGTCCGCGTCGCGATCGAAGCCGGTCGCGTCGTTCCGCTCGCGACGTCGGGGGCGTCGATCCTGTCGTCGACGGTGCGGGCGGCCGGCTGCGTGCTCGTGCCGCGCGGGCTCGAGGGCATGGCGGAGGGGGCGCCCGTCGCGGTCCTGCTCTACGACGACGACGAACCGGCCGGCATCGCCGCTGCGGAGGCGGCCGGGTGACGCGCGTGTGCGGCTTCTGCGGCTCGAGCCCCGGCGCGCGGCCGTGCGCCGAGAAATGGATCGATCGGAGCGAGACATGAGCGGAGCGGAGGCCGCCGCTCGCCGCGCGCGGCGGGCGGCGCGATGAAGCAGCAGCAGTTCCTCGAGGTCGTCGATCGCGACGAGGCCGAACGCCGCTGGCGCGCGGCGCTCGACGTGGCGCCGCTCGCGGCCGAGCGCGTGCCGATCGCGGCGGCGCTCGGCCGTGTGCTCGCCGAGGACGTGCGCGCCGCCGTCGACGTGCCGGGCTTCGACCGCTCGAACATGGACGGCTTTGCGGTGCGTGCGGAAGACAGCTTCGGCGCCAGCGAGGAGATGCCGCGCCGGCTGCGCCTGCTCGATGAGACGATCCCGACCGGCGTCGTGCCGAAGTGCGAGGTCGTCGCCGGCCGTGCGATGCAGATCGCCACCGGCGGCATGCTGCCGCGCGGCGCCGATGCCGTGGTGCCGGTGGAAGTGACCGACGTCGACGGCGACGCGCTGCTGGTGCGCCGCGCCGTCGTGCCGGGCGCCGCCGTCTCGTTCGCCGGCACCGACATGGGCGCGGGCGAAACGGTGCTGTTCGCCGGCGCGCGCCTCGGCTCGCGGGAGACCGGCGTGCTGGCCGCGATCGGCTGCGCGGAGGTCGGCGTCGTACGCCGCCCGCGCGTCGCGATCCTCTCGACCGGCGACGAGATCGTCCAGCCCGGCGAGCCGATGCGGCCCGGTCTCGTCTACGACAGCAACGGCCGCGTGCTGGCCGATGCCGTCACCGAGCTCGGCGGCGAGCCGTGGTTCCTCGGCGCGTTCCGCGACGACGAGCGCGAACTGCGCGCTGCGCTCGCCCGCGCACTCGCCGACGCCGACGTGGTGCTGCTGTCGGGTGGCACGTCGAAGGGGGAGGGGGATCTCAACGCACGCGTCGTCGCGCAGCTCGAGCCGGGCATCGTCGTCCACGGCGTCGCGTTGAAGCCGGGCAAGCCGATCTGCCTGGCGGCGCACGGCCGCCGGCCGGTGGTGATCCTGCCGGGCTTTCCGACCTCGGCGATCTTCACGTTCCACGAGTTCGTCGCGCCGGTGCTGCGCAGACTGGCGGGCGCCACGCGTGCGGCCGGATCGAGCGGCGATCCGGACCGACGCGAAACCGTGTTGGCCAGGCTTGCGCTGCGGACCTCGTCCGAGCGCGGCCGGCTCGAGTATCTGCTGGTCGGCCTCGTGCAGCGCGACGACGGCGGCCTGTCCGCATACCCGATGGGGAAGGGCAGCGGCAGCGTCACCGCCTTCAGTCGCGCCGATGGCTTCGTGCGCGTACCGCGCAACGTCGAATTGCTGGAGGCCGAGTCCGAGGTTGCCGTGACGCGCCTCGGTCGGGCCGGCACGGTGGCGGACCTGGTCGTGCTCGGTAGCCACTGCGTCGGGCTCGATCGCGCCGCCAGCGCGCTCGCGCGTGCTGGCCATGTCGTGAAGGTGCAGGCCGTCGGCTCGTGGGGAGGACTCGCGGCGGCGCGACGCGGCGAGTGCGACGTGGCGCCGATCCATCTGCTCGATCCCGGCAGTGGACGCTACAACGAGCCGTTTCTCGGCGAGGGGTTGCGTTTGCTGCGCGGCTGGACGCGCATGCAGGGTGTCGTGACCCGGCGCGACGACCAGCGGACGATCGAAGAACTGCTGGCGGATCCGGCGGCCCGGATGGTGAACCGCAACCGCGGCGCCGGCACGCGCGTGCTGATCGACGAGTTGCTGGCGCGCCAGGCGCCGGACCCGCGGCAGCCGCTGCGCCCGCCGGGCTTCGCATACGAGCCGCGCTCCCACTACGCCGTGGCGGCGGCGGTCGCGCAGCGGCGGGCGGACTGGGGCGTTGCGATCGAGACCGTCGCGCGCGAGCAGGGGCTGCGCTTCCAGCCGCTGCGCGCGGAGCACTATGATTTCGCTGTCCCGGCGTCGCGCTGGGAGCGGCCGGCGGTGCGCGCGTTGCGCGAGCTGCTCGAAGCGGGCTCGGTGTTGCGCGGCGAACTCGCCGCGCTCGGCTTCGGAATGCCGGAGCAGGGAACGTGACGGATCGATGCGCCGCCGCGGGCACCGCGCTGCTGCTGCTCGTCGCCGTCATCGCTACGGCGGGTGCCGTCCGGGCGGCGGACCCCGCGCAGCCCCGGCGTCTGGTGCTCGCGACGACGACCAGCGTGCGGGACTCCGGTCTGATGGACGCGTTGCTGCCGGCGTTCGAGGCGGAATCCGGCTTCGAGGTCGAGCTGATCGCCGTCGGCAGTGGCGCCGCGCTGCGCCTCGGCGCGCTCGGCGAGGCCGACGTCGTCGTTGCGCATGCGCCGGAGGAGGAGCAGAAGCTCGTCGCGAGCGGACAACTCGTCGAGCGCCGGCCCTTCGTGCACGGGTATTTCCTGCTGGCCGGGCCGGCCGAGGATCCCGTCGGCGTCGCCGGCGCCGCGAGCGCCACCGAGGCGGTGCGGCGGATCGCGGCGGCGCCGGCGCCGTGGGCCAGCCGTGGCGACGAGTCCGGCACGCATGGCCGCGAGCAGGCGCTGCTGCGCGCCGCCGGGCGCGATCCGGCGACGCGCTGGCAGGGCTTCCTCAGCACCGGGTCGGGGATGGGGCAGACGCTGATGGTCGCCGGCGAGAAGCGCGCCTACGTGCTGACGGATCGCGCCACGTTCGAGGCATTCCGGGCGCGGACGGCGCTGGCGCCGCTCTACGCGCGGCCCGACGCCGCGCTGCTCAACGAATACTCGGTGCTGCGCCCGAACCCCGAGGCGCTCGAGCCCGGACGCGTCGACGTCCGAGGCGCGCGGCGCTTCGCCGATTTCCTGCTGTCCCCGGCGACCCAACGCCGGATCGGCGACTTCGGCCGCACGGCCGAGGGAGCGCCGCTGTTCACGCCGGGCCCGGCGCCGCCGGAACTGCGCTGAGCCATGCGGGACGTCGCAGAGATCGCGCTGCGCACGCTTGCGGTCTCCGGGTCCGCACTGGCGATCGCGCTGGCGCTCGGGATCCCGGCGGGCCTCGGGCTCGGGCGGCGGCGCTTTCCCGGTCGCGGACTGCTCGTCGCCACGGTCAACACCGGGATGGGTCTGCCGCCGGTCGTCGTCGGGTTGCTCGTCGCGCTGCTGTTGTGGCGCAGCGGTCCGCTCGGGTCGCTCGGCTGGATGTACACGCCGCAGGCGATGGTCGTGGCGCAGGTCGCGATCGCGCTGCCGCTCGTGGTCGGCATCACGCTGGCGGCGGTCGGCGGACTGGCCGACGACTGGCATCTGCAGGTGCGGGCGCTCGGCGCGAGTGGCTGGCGCGCGGCGTGGCTGCTGATGCGCGAGATCCGGCCGGGCCTGCTGGCCGCGGTGATCGCCGCGGCCGGCGGGATCCTGTCGGAGGTCGGCGCCGTCGCGATGGTGGGCGGCAATCTCGAGGGCGAGACGCGCGTGCTGACGACCGGCATCCTGATGTACACCCAGATGGGACGCTTCGGCGATGCGCTGGCTCTCGCCGCCGTGCTGCTCGGACTCACCTTCGTGCTGGCCGCCGCCCTGACGGTCGTGCAGCAGCAGCGGCGGCGCTCATGAGCGATGCCGCGGCGATCCGGGTCCGGGATCTCGTCGTCGCGCGAGGCCATGCCGGCGCGCGCGGCTTCGTGCTGCGCGTGCCGTCTCTCGAACTGTCTGGCGGCACGGTGCTGGCCGTGCTCGGGCACAACGGCGCCGGCAAGAGCACTCTGCTCGAGACGCTCGCGGGACTGCTCACGCCGCAGTCCGGGAGCGTCGAGGCCCGCGTCGGCGCGCCGGCTCTGGTGTTCCAACGGCCGCTGCTGTTGCGCGGCAGCGCGCGCTGGAACGTCGAGGTGGCGCTGTGGGTCCGCGGCGAGAGCCGGGCCGCACGGCGCGCGCGCGCAGACGCCGCTCTTGCGCGTTTCGGAGTCGCTGCGCTCGCGTCCCAGGAGGCGACCACGCTGTCCGGCGGCGAGATGCGGCGCGTTGCGCTGGCGCGTGCATTCGCCACCGAGCCGTCCGCACTGCTGCTCGACGAGCCTTTCGACGATCTCGACGCCACCGCACGCGAGCGGCTCGTCGTCGATCTGCGCGCCGCGCTGGTCGACAGCCACCTCGCGGTGGCGCTCGTGACGCACGAACTGCGGCACGCACTGGCGCTGGCCGACCGGATCGCCGTGCTCGCGCGCGGCGTGCTCGTGCAGCAGGGCCGCCGCGACGACGTGCTGCGCCGGCCGGTCGATCCGCAGGTCGCAGGTCTCGTCGGCATGACGAATCTGCTGCCGGGTGAACTCGTCGGCCGCAGCCCGATCGGCTGCTGGGAGGTCGCGCTCGCGGGCGGGGGTCGGCTGTTCGCCGACGCGGCCGAGCGGCCGCCCGGCCGCCGCATCGTCGCCGGCGTGCGGCCGGAGCACGTGAAGGTCGACGCCGACGGCGACGACCGGGGTCTCGTCGGCAGCGGCCGCGTCGTCGAGCTGCTCTCCGATGGGGCGCTGGTGACGGCCTGGATCGAATGGGAGCGCCTGCGTCTGCGCACGCATCTGCTGGCCGGGCGTGGGCTCGGCCACGAGCTGAAGATCGGCGACACCGTCCGCATCGCGATCCGGCCGGAGGATGTGCACCTGATGCCGGCGCCCATCGACACTCCGCCGTGAGGACGGCCCCGCCCGTCCTCGAGCTGTCGATCGACGCGCTCGCCGCCGGCGGCGACGGCGTCGGCCGCGGGCCGGACGGTCGCGTCGTGTTCGTGCCGTTCGCGGCGCCGGGGGATCGGCTGCGCGTGCGTGTGATCGAGGAGCGGGCGCGCTTCGCGCGCGGCGAGATCGAGGCCGTGCTGGAGCCGGGCGCCGATCGCGTGACGCCGGCTTGCGCCGTGTTCGGCCGCTGCGGCGGTTGTGCGTGGCAGCACGTCGCGTACGCCGCGCAAGTCGACGCGAAACGCGCGATTCTCGGCGATGCGCTCGCGCGCATCGCCCGCCTCGGCGCAGCGCCGGCGATCGAGTTCACGGCTTCGCCCACGGCATACGGCTATCGCGGGCGCGCGCGCGTGCTCGTCTCGCGCGGGCAGGTGGGATTTCGGCAGCGGCGCGCGCACGCCGTCTGTGCGGTGACGAGCTGTCCGCTGCTGTTGCCGGCGCTCGATCGGGCGCTCGGCGCACTGGCAGCGGCGCCGCCGGCGCATGACGGCGAGTGGGAACTGGCGGCAGGATCGGACGGCCGGGTGCGCGTCGCGCCGCTCGATGCCGCGGCCCGCCGGCGCCCCGCCGCGCGCGAGGCCGGGCCGGATGCGATCGAGCTGGAGGCCGCCGGCGAGCGGATCCGCGTGTCGCCGGGTGTGTTCGCACAGGCCCATGCGCTGCTCCTCGACACACTGGCCGCGGCGCTGCTGGAGGCCGCCGGAACCGGCGACACCGTCCTCGAACTCCATGCCGGCGCCGGCTTCTTCACGCTCGGGCTCGCGCGCCGCTTCGCGCATGTCGTCGCGATCGAGTCGGATCCGGACGCGATTCGCGATCTCGCCGGCAACGTGGCCGCGGCCGGACTGCGGCAGGTTCGCGTCGTCGAGGCGCGCGTCGAAGCCTGGCTCGCGGGTGGCGAGGCCGACAGGCTCGGCGCGGACGTGGTGGTGCTGGATCCGCCGCGCGGCGGCATCGGGGCCCTGGCCGCCGCGGCGTTGGCACGCTCACCGGCGCGCCGGCTCGCCTACCTCTCCTGCGATCCGGCCACGTGGGCCCGAGATCTCGCGGTGCTGCTGTCCCATGATTGGCGGCTCGCGCGCGTCCATGGCTTCGATCTCTTCCCGCAAACGCCACACGTCGAGGCGCTGGCGGTGCTCGAGCGCACGGTGAGCACGTGACAGCGGCGCCCGATCGGAGCTAGTCTCTGGCGGCATCGGGTTCCCGGGCCCCCCCGGCCTCGTCGTGCCGCGCTCCTGCGCGGCAGGGATGCGAACGGTGGCTGCGTCATCGCCTGCGGAAATGTCCTTCGTGCTGTACGTGGAGGGCCCTCGCGATCGGAGTCTGCTCGAGGCGTGGGCCTGGCGCGTCGCGCCTGCGTTGGGTCGCGCGCTGCCGGCGATCACGGTGATCCTCGGGGGCTGCCAGCCGCTGCGGGCGGCCGAGCACTTCCGCAGCGTTCGCGCGCGCACGGCGACGGCGCGCGGCCTTTGCGTCCTCGACCGGGATGTCGGCCCGAAGCCGATGCCGGCCCGCGCGCGTGAGCCCGGACTCGAGTTCTTCACCTGGGGCCGACGCCACATCGAGAGCTACCTGCTCGTCCCGGCCGCGATCTGCCGCGCCGCGCGCGTGCCGGCCGGTGACCGGCGCCGCGCACGCTGGTTCGCGCAGGCGCTGCCGGCCGAGCACGACGAGCCTGCCTTCGGCGCCCTCGACGCGAAGCCGCTGTTCGCGCACCACGGCGCGCTCCAGCAGCTGCTCGGCCGCCCGCTGCGTCCGGTGCAGGTCGCGCGGGCGATGCGGCACGACGAACTGCACGCGGATGTCCAGCGGCTGCTCGAGCGGCTGCGCGCGGCGCTCGGGCTCGCCGGTGCCGCAGCCGGGAGCGAGGGCGACGCCGGCAGCGCCGCCCCGCGTCGCATCCGCTCCGGGTAGGCGCGGCCATGCGCGTGATGCGCCTCACGCAGCCGGCGCCGATCGAGTCCCGACCCCTGGCCCGGGCGCAGCAGCCGATGCCGGAACCCGGGCCCGGCGCGCTGCGGGTCCGCGTCGAGGTCTGTGGCGTGTGCCGGACCGATCTGCACGTCGTCGAGGGCGAATTGGCTCCACGACACGCTGCAGTGACGCCTGGGCATCAGGTCGTCGGCCGCGTCGAGGCCGTCGGCGCCGGCGTTTCGACGCGGGCGCTCGGCGCGCGCGTCGGCATCCCGTGGTTGCATGCCGCGTGCGGCGAGTGCCGCTTCTGCACGCGCGGCGACGAGAACCTGTGCGTCGCCCCGCAGTTCACCGGCTGGGACGTCGATGGGGGCTACGCCGAGTTCGCGCTCGCACCGGCCGCGTTCGTCTACGAGCTGCCGGATGCGCTGCCTCCGGACCAGGCGGCTCCGCTGCTGTGCGCCGGCATCATCGGCTACCGCGCCTTCCGTCGGTCGCGGGCCGCGCCGGGTGCGCGGCTCGGGCTGTGGGGCTTCGGGGCGTCCGCGCACATCGCGATCCAGGTGGCGCGGCACCGGGGCTGCGACGTCTACGTCTTCAGCCGCGCCCGTGAGCACGGCCGGCTCGCCGAGGAACTCGGCGCACGCTGGGTCGGCGGCAGCTTCGATGCGCCGCCGGTGCCACTCGATGCCGCGATCCTGTTCGCGCCGGCCGGCGAGCTGGTCCCGGTGGCGCTCGAGCGCCTCGATCGCGGCGGGACGCTCGCGATCGCCGGCATCCACCTGTCCGACGTGCCATCGCTCGATTATCAGCGCCATCTGTTCCAGGAGCGTACGGTCACGTCCGTCACCGCGAACACCCGCGACGACGGCCGCGCGCTGCTCGGGCTCGCCGCCGAGATCCCGATCCGCACGCACGTCACGAACTACCCGCTCGAGCGCGCAAACGAGGCGCTGCTCGATCTGAAGCAGGACCGCATCCGCGGGGCGGCGGTTCTCGACCTGCGCGGCTGAGCTACCGTGCCGCCGGCGCCCCCGCATCCGAGAGGCCTTCGTGAGCGATCGCATCCGACAAGACTCGTTCGGCGAGGCGCCGGACGCCGGCGAGTGGCTCGTCCGCGAGGACCCCGACGCGCGCTGCTTCGGCTGCGGGCAGGGCAACGAGCGGGGGCTGCGCCTGCGCTTCCGGCGCACCGGCCCCGGCGCGGTCGAGGCCGAGTACGAGGCCCCCGAACACTTCGCCGGGGCGCCCGGCGTCGTGCACGGCGGCATCCAGGCCGCGCTGCTCGACGAGGCGCTCGGCTTCGCCGCGCACGCCGCGGACGACGGCCAGGACTTCGACCTCGTCACTGTCGAGTTCTCGCTCCGCTACCGGCGGCCGGCGCCGAGCGGCGCGCCGCTGCGTATCCGCGGTCGCCTGCTGCGCCGGGAAGGGCGCGACTACTGGGTGGCCGGCGAGATCGTCGATGCGAGCGACGGCCTCCTCACCGAGGCCACGGCGCGTTGGCGTCGCATCGACGGACGACGGGTGCCGCGCGACGCCGACTAGAAGTCGACCTGGAAGCGCGACTGCGCCTGGTTCGTCCAGCCGACCCCTTCGAGTCGCCCGAGCACGTAGTTGAACGAGAAGCGCACGTTCGGGTTCAGATACCAGTTGATCCCGAGCGTGCCGTCGTTCAGCGTCCCGCCCGACACCCCCTCGCTGTCGAGATCGATACGCGAGAAGCGCGCGGCGACCTCGAAGGCCCCGAGCCCGCCCTCGCGGTCGAAGTTGCGCCGTGGGATCAGGCGGTCGAAGGCTCCCTCCGACGCCTTGTACGGACGGTGCTCGCCGGTGAGGAAGTAGCTGGCCTGGACGTAGAGGGCGTCGAACGCGGGATCGCCGACGGACTCCCCCGAGCCATCCGCGAACAGCCGGTTGTACTCCCCTTGCAGCGAGAAGGGACCGTGCACCAGCGCGAGCTCGGCGTTGACGATGCGGACCGCATCGGTCACGAAATTTCCGGTGTTCACCAGGTTCGGCGCCAGATGCGCCTCGGGCCGCGAGGAGAAGCGGACCGTATTCTCGTCGCGGAAGCGCTGGCTGAACGCGAGGCCGAGATGGAGCAGCTTGCGGCCGCCGTCCTCGAACCACGGCAGGCCCGTGACGCGTCCGGTGAGGCTGTAGAGCGGGTCGCTACTGAAGCCGTTGCCGGAGTCCGACGCGGTATCGCGAAAGGCGCCGAGCGCCCAGGTGAGGCGTTGCTCGAACGCGTCGTTCTGGAGCATGAAGCCGGTCTCGCGTCCCGGCACCAGCGCATCGAGCAACGAGCGTTCCATGAACGTCACATGGACGTCGCTGGTGACCTGCTCGAGCGACAGCGGCTCCTTGAAGTGGCCGATCCGGAGGCGCCCGACGGCGGGGAGATCGAGCAGATCGATGAACAGATCGCGGAAGCCGACTTCACTGTTGGCGAAGTCGTACTGGAACTTGAATCCGACGCGCTCGTAGATGCTTCCGGAAATCTGGATGCGCGCGCGCCGGAACTCGGTGCCGGTGCCGATCCCGGCGCGGTTGGCGAACGCGTCCTGCAGATCGTCGTCGGGCGCCAGCACCGCCCAGTCGTTCTGGATCCGGCCGCCGACCTTTACGTCGAAGGCCTTGTCGGCGCTGGTGAAGCGCAGGCCGTTCTTCCAGAATGCCTGGAGCGCCCCGGGCGGTGGCTCGGACGCCGAGGCGGCGAGATTCTCGGCGCGGATCGCCACGGCGGCCTGCTCGGCCTGCAGCGTCGCCTCCTGCTGGGCGCGTTCGCGGAGCGCCTGGTACTGCGCAGCGCTGATGTGCTCCTTCTCGCGCAGGATCTCGAGGATCTCCTCGACGACCGTGGCGTCGGCGTCCGCCGACGCCGGAGGCCACGGGCCCGAAACCCAGAGCAGCCCCAGCGCCATCGCGCGTGCCATCCTTCGCGAGCGAGTTCGCGAGCGAGTTCGCGAGCGAGTTCGCGAGCGAGCCATCGAGTCCCCCTCCTGCGGATCGCGACCGGGAGACGGACGACGCGCCCGCATCCGGGGTCGGA
Organism: uncultured Pseudomonadota bacterium; assembly: GCA_900696485.1. Taxonomy (GTDB): domain Bacteria; phylum Myxococcota_A; class UBA9160; order UBA9160; family PR03; genus CAADGG01. Next base: position 24,026 of record CAADGG010000079.1, on the reverse strand, counting down.
CTTTTCGTGACGGGTTTGTCACTGAGACGCCGAACGTGTGAAGATTCAGTGGCGAACGCAAGCCATCTCCGCGAATCCACGAACGCGCGGCGCACGGACGGGGCCGACTCGTCTAGGGCCGCGCGCCGCGGGTGATCGGCCCGAGCCGGCTCGGCAGCAGCGCGAATGCGCGGTGGACCCATTCGACGAGCAGCGGCCGGGTCTCGCGCGGGTCGATGAGTTCTTCGATCCCGAAGGCCTCGGCGGTGAGCAGCGGCGAGCGCAGCGACGCGAGGCCGGCTTCGAGTTCGGCGCGCAGCGCGTCGGGGTCCGGCGCGGCCTCGAGCTGGCGGCGGTAGGCCGCCTCGACGCCGCCCTCGATCGGCAGCGAGCCCCACTCGGCGCTCGGCCATGCGTAGCGGAGGTTCAGTCGGTGATGGGCGCCGTGGCCGGCGCCGGCAACGCCGAAGCAGCGGCGCACCAGGATCGAGCACCACGGGATCGTCGCCTGGTACACCGAGAAGAGCGCACGGACGCCGTGACGGATCGTGCCGCGCTGCTCGCTCTCGACGCCGATCTCGAAGCCCGGGTTGTCGACGAAGTGTACGACCGGGAGATGGAAGGTGTCACACAGGTCGACGAAGCGGGCGAACTTCTGGGTCGCGTCGGCATCCATCGCGCCGCCCTTCTGACGCGGGTCGTTGGCGAGCACGCCGACCGGAATCCCATCGAGGCGCGCGAGCGCGGTGACGAGCGGCCGTCCGAAATGACGCCCGAGCTCGAACACCGATCCGACGTCCAGCACCAGCGCGAGCAGCTTGCGGGCGTCGTGCGGCTGGCGCCGCTCGCGCGGCACCAGCGACAGCAGCGCTTCTTCGCGACGTTCGGGATCATCGGCCGGCTCGTGACGCGGCGGCAGCTCCCAGACCGAGGACGGCAGGTACGACAGGAAGCGCCGCAGCTGCGCGAGGGCGTCCGCTTCGTCGAGCGCTTCGTTGTCGACGGCGCCGCTGCTGCGCTGGATCGCCGCGCCGCCGAGTTCTTCCTTGGTCACGTCGCGACCGAGCGCGCGCCGCACCACCGGTGGTCCGGCCACGAAAAGCTGGCTCGTCCCGCGGACGATCACGGAAAAGTGGGACGCGGCGACGCGCGCGGCGCCGAGTCCGGCGACGGGTCCGAGCGCCGCCGCGACGACCGGGACGTGGCCGAGCAACTCCACCGACACGTCGAAGTCCGGGATGTACGGCACGTACGAGCGGCGCAAGGTCGCATTCGTCTTCACGGATCCGCCGCCGCCTGTTCCATCGACGAGCCGGACCAGCGGTAGCCGCAGATCGCGCGCGGCCTTCTCCGCCCAGCCCATCTTGTTGCCGATCGCACCGTCGGCGGCGCCACCGCGCACGGTGAAGTCGTCCCCGCCGACCACGACCGGTCGCCCGTCGATGCGCCCGCGCCCGCAGACGAAGTTCGACGGCGTGAACGACGCGAGCCGGCCGGCATCGTCATATTCGGCGCGGCCGGCCAGGACGCCGGTCTCGTGGAAGCTGCCCGGATCGAGCAACTGCGCGATCCGCTCGCGCACCGTTCCGCGGCCGGCGGCCTTCGCGCGTGCGACGCGCTCGGCCCCGCCCATCTCTTCGGCCCAGGCCGCCCGTCGCGCCAGCTCTTCGAGTTCCGGCTTCCAGCTCATCGTCGGCTCACGTCGGCGTCCGCTCGGGCGGCGGGTTGATGCGGTGGGTTCTCGATTCCGGCGCTGCCGTCATCCGTCCTCTCGCGTGCGAGGCGGGATGCTACTCCGAGGGCTTTCCGGTGTCCCGCCCCGCCCCGCCGGAGTCACGAAGACGCCGTGCGCGGCCGATAGAAAGCGCGTGTCGACGTTCGTGGCCCGTTCGCTGCGCTTCGGAATCCTGTGCGCCGCGCTCGTCGCAGGCCGGTCCGCACCCGCACGCGCGACGATCTACGACGTCGGCCCCGGCCAGCCGCTCGCGGCGATCGGCGATGCGCCGTGGGCGACGCTGCAGCCGGGCGACGAGGTGCGCATCCACTGGCGGCCGGAGCCGTATCGCGAGAAGTGGGTGATCGGGCGCAGCGGAACGGCGCAGGCGCCGATCGTCGTGCGCGGGATCCCCAGCCCGGACGGCGCGCGGCCGGTCGTGTCCGGCGACGGGGCGACGACGCCGGCGCCGCTCGACTACACGAACGAGCAGCGCGGCGTCATCAAGATCGGAACGTCGAACGTGCCGCCGAGTACGTTGCCTTCGCACCTCGTCATCGAGGGGCTCGAGATCCGCTCGGCTCATCCGGCGTACCCCTTCTACGACGATCACGGCTTGCTGCAGAGCTACGGGAAGAACGCTGCGTCGATCTACGTCGAGCGTGCGGCGCATCTGGTGATCCGGGACTGCGTGTTGCACGACTCCGGCAACGGCCTGTTCATCGGCGCCTTCGACGGCCAGACGACAGAGATCCGGATCGAGGGCAACCACCTCTTCGGCAACGGCAACGACGGCAGTGCGTTCGAGCACAACAGCTACACGGCGGCGCTCGGGATCGTGTACGAGGCCAACCGCTTCGGGCGCCTCCGGCTCGGCGCCGACGGCAACAACCTGAAGGATCGCTCGGCCGGACTGGTGGTCCGCTACAACTGGATCGAGGGCGGAAACCGCCAGCTCGACCTGGTGGATGCCGAGGACAGTGGCGTGCTGGTCGCGCATCCGAGCTACCGGCGGACCTTCGTGTACGGCAACGTGCTGATCGAACCAGACGGCGCCGGCAACAGCCAGATCGTTCATTACGGTGGGGACAGCGGCAACCCCGCGATCTACCGCCACGGCGTGCTGCACTTCTTCCACAATACCGTCGTGTCGTTGCGCACCGGCAACACGACACTGGTACGGCTGTCGACGGACGACGAGACGGCGGACGTCCGCAACAACGTGCTCTACGTCGCGGCCGGGGGACATCGCCTCGCGCTGCTGAACCAGGACGGAGAGCTCACGCTCGTGCACAACTGGCTGAAGCCGGGCTGGGTCGAGAGCCACGCGGGCCCGGCTGGCGTCCACGATGGAGGCGGCAACGTCGAAGGAGCGGCGCCGGGATTCGCGGACGAAACGGCGCAGGACTTCCGCCCGCTGGCGGGTAGCGCGACGATCGACGCCGGCGCACCGCTCGCGGCGGGCGCCTTGCCGCTCCACGCCGTCACGCGTCGGTACGCACCGCATCTCGCGAGCGACATCCGGCGCGATCCGGGCGCGCCGGATCTCGGTGCGTTCGCGGCCGTTCCGGAGCCGGACACGGCGTTGGCGGGAGCCGCCGCGCTGGCGGCGCTGGCGGGCCTCGCAGCTCGTCGCGTCCGCAGGCGGCCGCCCCACCGCGGAATCGATCTCGCACACCGGCCGTCCGCTAGACTCGACGGTCGTGAAGCTGCTGGCGCTCGATTTCGATGGAGTGGTGTCGGACTCCGCGCGCGAAGCCTTCGCGGTCGCGCGCCGGACGTACGGGGATCTGCGTCCGGATTCTCCGCTGCGCCGTGCCGACGAGACGGCCCTGTGGCCTGAGTTCCTCGCGCTGATGCCGCTCGGCAATCGTGCCGAGGACTACGCGACGGCGCTCGCAGCGATCGACGCGAACGTCGAGCTCGGGGATCAGGTGTCGTACGATGCGTACCGCGACGCCCAGGATCCGGCCTGGCTGCGCGCCTTTCATCGGCGTTTCTATCAGGTGCGCACGGCGTTCGCGGAGTCCGACCGGCAGGCATGGCTCGCCCTGCTCGGTCCGTATCCGCAGTTCCTCGAGCTGCTGCGCCGGCGTTCCGGCGACTGTGAGTACGCGATCGCGAGCGCGAAGGACCGCGCGTCGGTGGGCCTGCTGCTCGCGCACTACGGCGTCGCAGACCTGTTCCCGCCGGACCTGATCGTCGACAAGGAGACGGGCGTCACCAAGGATACGCATCTCACGCGGCTGGCGGGCCTGCGCGGCCTCGACTTCGCCGAGATCACCTTCGTCGACGACAAGGTGAACCACCTGGACCGCGTCGCGCCGCTCGGGGTGCGCTGCGCACTCGCGGCGTGGGGCTACAACGGACCCCGAGAGCACCGGCTCGCCCGTGCGCACGGGCACCTGTTGTGCACCCTCGAAGATTTCGAAACGCAGATCTTCTGATCCGCGCCGCCAGCCGCGCCGACCGCGCCGGCCGCGCCGCGCTTGCCCGTCGGTCCGCTCATTCACGCCGGCCGGGGCGGTTTCGGCCGCCGAGATCGTCACGCACGTCCCGGATCGGCCACGCACAGGGGGGCGGGGGTTGACAGCCCCACCTGGATGGACGATTCGACCGGGTTCGCCCCGCGCCGAGTACGGCCGGGTCCCGCCGCCGAAGGAGCACCGATGAGCCACGCCCAGGTCCGCGATTCCGTTGGAGCCCCGGCGCACGGGTCGCCGAGCTCGTTCTGGCAGCGCGTGCTCGGGGCCGTGCGGCTGGAGCCGGGCACGTGGCAGGAGATCCTCGAGGACGGAGAGGGAGGAGGGCAGGCGGCCGTCGTCGTGGCCGGCGCGTCGGCGGCCAGCGCAACGGCCGATTTCCTGGGTTTCGACGGAACGCCGATCACGGCGCTGCTGAGTTTCCTGTCGACCTTGTCGACGTGGCTGCTCCTGTCTTTGCTCCTCTGGGGGCTCGCCCACTGGTTCCGTCATCGGCTGCATGTTGGCGCGTCCTTCCGGATCGTCGGCTTCTCGATGGCTCCATTGATGCTCGTGGTGTTGGCGGCGATTCCGGCCGCGCCGGTGCAACTGGTGGTGCGGCTGCTGGCGTTCTCGCTGTTCTTCGCCGCTCTGGTCGGCGGCACGCGCCAGGCCCTGCGCGTCGAGACGACACGCGCGGTCTTCGTGTGTGCGATGACCGGACTCGTTGGCATCTTCGTGACGATGCTGCTGCTGTTCCTGGCTGCGAGTCCCTGACAGGGTTGCCGAAAGTCGGCCGGCGCTGCGCGTTCGCCAGTGGCCGATCTTCGGCGAGCCTGGGAGCGGTCCGCGACCGCCGGGCACCCACTCGAGGACCGGTTGGCGGAGCGGCCGCACGGCTCTACCCTGGCAGCTCGACGCCGTTCCCCCCCCGGCGCGCCGGAGACCGCCTTGTCTGCACCGACGTCCACTTCCGCGACGAATTCCGCTTCGTTCGAACTGGATTTCCAGATGCGCGCCGAACGCACCCCCAATCCACACAGTGTGAAGTGGATCCTGTCTCGCAGGCTGGTCGATGGCGGCTCGAGCGCGCGCTTCGCCGACGCTCCGGCCGTCGACGGCTCCCCGCTGGCGACGCGGCTGTTCGCGATCGACGGTGTGAGCGGCGTCTTCCTCGCCGGCAACTTCGTGACGGTGACGAAGCGCGAAGAGGTGACGTGGCCGGCCCTCGCGCAGTCGCTGGTCGACGCGCTCAAGGCGTTCGCCGCGAGCGGGGAGCCCGCTCTCGGTCCGGCCTGGGAGGCGTCACGCACGCAGAGTCGCTCCGACGTCGAAGAACGGATCCAGCGTCTCCTCGACCAGGAGATCCGGCCGTACATCGCGCAGGACGGCGGCGACGTGCTCTTCGCGGGCTTCCGCGACGGCACGGTCGAACTCTACCTGCAGGGCTCGTGCAGCGGCTGCCCGAGTTCGACGGCGACGCTCAAACACGGCATCGAAGCGCGGCTGCGCGAAGCGGTGCCGGAGGTGCAGCAGGTGGTCGCGCTCTAGCCCGGTCGCAACAGGATCGAGATCACGCCTGCCTGAGGTCCCCCCTCCGGGCAGGTGTGCTGGGCGGCACTCAGCGTCCGCCTGCGTTCCGCCGACCAGAGGAGGCCGGCCACACGATGCCGGCCAGGGGATGCCGGCCAGGGGATGAGAAGAGGGGGGATCCGGCTTGCGTTCCAGCTCGTTCGAGGGTTCGCGTCCGGCTGGGCGGGTGCCGGTCGGTCCGGGGCTCAACCCGCAGTTGCGCAGGGCGACGACCGGAGCAGGCGGCAGCACGATGCGCCGGCAGCGCCGGATGACGCGTCGCGGCCGACTGACGATGGCGCTGTTGGTGGCGCTCGGCTTCGCCGGCGGCTGGTGGACGGCTGTGCACCTCGGGACTTCGTCGCGCGTGGCGCCGGTCGGAACGCCGCCGCTCTCCGCAGTCGCTGCCGGTCCGCCCGGCGCCGCCGATCCCGGCCCGGTCGGCGCGCCGGCCGACGTCGACAGCGTTGCGGCCGTCGCGTCGATGCCGGCGCTACCGGCGCCGCTGCCGGTTCCGGATGAGGTGCTACGCCGGCTCCCGCCGTCCGCCCGCACCGGTCTTGCCGGGCTGGCTGCCGGCCCGGCGGCGATCGCTACCGAGCAGATCGACGTGCCGGCTTCGCTCTCCGGCGTTCTCGGCCCGCTCGAGATCGAGTACACGGTGGATCCCGATCTCACGCGCGCGATCGGGGCGGTGCTGCAGCGCGGCCGTGTCCCGCTCGGCCACGTGATCGTGATGGACCCGCTCGACGGCCGTGTGCTCAGCTACGTCTCGACCAATCCCACCGTCTTCCCGGCCACGCGGCCCTATCCGATGGCGTCGCTGATGAAGGTGGTGACGGCAGCGGCGGTGCTCGACAGCGCGCCGCAGGCAGTGTCCCGTCCGTGCCGGTTCCGCGGCAGTCCGTACGCGCTCAGCGCGGCGCTGCTCGACCCTCCGGGGCGGGGCCGGACGCGCACCGCCAGCTTCGAGCACGCACTCGCGACGTCCAACAACCAATGTTTCGCGCAGCTCGCAGTGCACGACGTCGGGGAGCTGCGCATGCTCGACGAGCTCGCGACGCTCGGGATCCTCGAACCACCGGGCCCCGGGCACGCACCGGGCGAGGTCGATGCGATCGGATCGCGGCTCGCCCTCGGAGAACTCGGCTCGGGACTCGCGGGATCCCGGCTGGCCCCGCTGGCAGCGGCCCGGCTGGCTGCGTCGCTGGCGGATGGGAAGCTCGTGTCACCGCGCTGGATCGCGCGCGTCACCGATGCCGGTGGCGCCGAGTTGGTGCTTCCGGAGGCTGCGCCGCGGAAGGTGCTCGGCCGGCGCGTCACGCGCGAGCTGCGCAGCATGCTGGTCGAGACGACGCTCTCCGGAACCGCCCGACGCGCGTTTCGCGATGCGAAAGGACGCCCGCTGCTCTCGTCGATCCGAGTGGCCGGAAAGACCGGAAGCCTCTCCGGCCCGAATCCGAAGGGACGCTACGAGTGGTTCATCGGCGTGGCTCCTGCGGACGCCCCGCGCGTCGCGGTGGCGACCGTCGTCGTCCATCAGGACAAGCGCTGGCACGGCGCGTCCCAGATCGCGGCCGGCGTGCTCCGCGCGGTGTTCTGCGGCGACGGCGCGTGCACTCCGGAGACGACCCTCGCGGCCGCCCCGGTCGGGACCGATCACGCGGGGCGCAACCTCCACTGACGCGGTTGCTCAGGCGACGATCTCGCCGACCACGGTCCCGAGCGCGCCGGCTTCTCCGTCCCGGAGCTGCTCGACCGGCGGCAGCGTGGCGACGAGCTGCTCGAGCCGTGACGCGACGTCCGGCGCGACGGCGAGGAACTGCAGGCCGACGCCGCGGGCTCCATCGTCGCGCGCCACGACGGCGTCGACGACCAGCGGGGCCTCGCGGGCCGGATCGTAGAGCGCCAGGCGTAGCCTCGCGCCGACCTTGAGGTCCGGGTGGGCGTCGACCCGCATGCCGCCGACGGCGAGATCGCGACCGAGCAGCATCCGGTGCATGGCAGCGGCCGCCTCGGCGATCACCCTCCGGCCATACACCGCTCGCGGACGGTTGCGGCGTTCCCGCGGCGGGCCTCGGCGCGCGGTCCGGCCGATCAGAGCGGCGCCGAGTCGCGGGGATGCGCTGGCTTCCCGCTCCTCGTGTGGTTCGCGTTGCGGGCGGTCCGCCGGCCTCGTCGCGGCCGGTGCGGCCGTCTGCGCCGTCCCGGCGGCCGCGGCGCTCGCGGTCTGCTCGTGCGGGTCGTCCGAAGTGGCGACGGACTCGTCGCGGGACGGGGCGGGCGGGGGCGACGGGGACCGGGACGGGGCGGGAGGACGTGACGCGGCCGCGCTGGCCGGCGCCGCAACCGGGGGGTGCAGCGTCTGGACGCCGGGCTCGAGCGCCGGTCCGAGCCGCACGTCGCGCCGTCCGAGGAAGCGCTCGAGCTGCTCGCGGTCGGCTTCTCGCAGACCGTGGAATCGGACGGCGATCCGGAACCCGCCGTCTGCCAGCGCCTGGGGATCCCGCTCGCAGCGCAGGATCTCGCCGGCGATGCTGAGATCGCCATCGCCGAGCAGCTCTCCCGGCAGGTGCAGGCTGAGCTTTGCGCCGGCCGGCAGCGCGCGATCGGTGATCAGTCGGCAGCCGCCGCGCGAGAGATCGACGAGCAGCGCTTCCCGCCGTCGCATCCCAGACCGCAGGCTGATGTCGAAGCCGATCGGAACGCGAGCGTCCGAGCGGCGCTCCTCGCCGCGATAGAGCGCACGCAGGAGCAGCAGTCGCAGCGCAGCGGGATGGATGGGCCGACGGACCAGATACGAGAAACCCATCCGGCGCAGCGTGGCGCGTGCGGTGACCGAGTCCTCCTGTGCGAATGCGATGCGCACCGGGCGCAGCGTGCCATCGCTCGCATGCGGCCACGCCCGCGCGAGCTTGGCGCGGCGCATCGTCGCCAGAAACAGATCGCGCGGCGGAGCGAGGCGATTCGGGACGGCGCCGCCGCGCAGGTGGGCGAAATCGATCCCGAGTGCATCGAGCAGGCCGCGCACGTCATCGAGCTCGCCGTCATCCACGAGGAGGACGGGAAAGCTCTGTGAATCAGCGGACTGTCGTGCCTGCCTCGCCAATGGCGTTCTCCCGAAGGTCCCCGGTACCCGATCGGCCGGACGGAGCACGGACTCAAGCGGGCGGTGTCGTCACAGGGGTCGGGGGCGAAGAGCCCCGGAGGACCGTCCGCAGCGACACGGCGGCGATGGTGAGCCCGAGCACGACCGTCGCGAGCGCAAGGGGCCCGCTCTCCGGGAGCCGGTCGTCGTTCGCCGCCTCGACGACGGCGAACGCGTTGTTGACGACGTGTGCGACGAGGGCGGGCCGGAGCGAGCCATCCCGCCACACCAGCACGCCGAGGTAGACCCCGAGCGGAAGCGTCGCGATGGCGTGTACGGGGTCGCCGTGGGCGGCGCCGAATGCAAGCGTGGCGACGGCGATCGCGCCGGCGGCCCCGAGGACGCGCTCGAGTCCGCGCTGCAGGAAGCCGCGAAAGAACAACTCTTCGGCGCTCGCCGAGCCGAGCGCCAGCGCCGCGAGCGCGAGCGCCAGTTGCGCCGGCGTGGCGGCGGACAGCGTCGCGGCGAGGCGCGCGAGTGAGGCGGAGACGGGGAATCCGAGCAGCGTGAGCAGGCCATCCACCGCGTGGGAGAGCCCGAGCAGACCGAAGGCGGCGATCGCGATGGTTCTCGCATCGAAGCGTCCGCGGCGGAGACCGAGTCGCACCGGAAGGGCGTCGCGGCTCAGGGCGGCGCCGGCCAGGGCCAGCAGTGCGAACAGCGCTGCCGTCGCGAGCGCATCGAGCGCCAGCGTCACGGCGCCATCCGGGTCGGGACGCCACACGACGGACGCGGCGTTTCGCAGCGCGATGACGACCGGTACGGCCAGCGCGAACGATCCCGCACGCACGCCGCGTTGCCATTGCATCTGCGCAGGATATCGCCGCTTTTTCGCGAGGGTCGTCAGGTCGCCGGGAGCTCGGCTAGGATTCCCGGGTGGCCACGGAAAACTCCCTCGCTCCGTCCCTGCTCGTGGCGATGCCGGATCTCGCGGATCCCAACTTCTGCCGGACCGTGGTGCTGCTCGTGCATCACGACGAGGACGGCACGGTCGGCCTCGTGCTGAATCGACCGGCCGACGTGCGGGCGGAGGATCTGTGCGAGACGCTCGGCGTCTCGTGGCGTGGTCCTCGAGAACTCGGCGTGCATTGGGGCGGACCGGTGCAGCCGGAGACCGGCTGGGTCGTGACGGGTGACGACGCGCTGGCCTGCGTCGCCGGTGCGACGCGAGTCGAGACCGGCATCCACTTCGCCGGTTCGCTCGAAGCGCTGCGCATCGTCGCGGCGCAGCCACCAGAGCGACTGCGCATCTTTCTCGGCTACGCGGGGTGGGGGCCCGGTCAGCTCGAAACCGAATTGATCCAAGGCGCGTGGGTGCTGGCGCCACTCAGTCACCCCGCCGTGTTCGACGTCGCTTCCGACCAGCTCTGGGATCACGCCTGGCGCCTGCTCGGCATCGACCCCGCCACCGTCATCTCCACGCCTGGCATCCACTAGCCGCCAGGAAGACCGTCAAGAAAGGGGTCGGGTTCGTTTCGTCAACTTTTCCCGACGGGAAAAGTTGACGAAACGAACCCGACCCCTTTCTTGACGATCAACCGGAGCGGCGCAGGGCGGAGCCTTTGGGCGGGTAGTCGAGCGATCCGCCGAGTTCGCGGATCCGGTCGGGTGGGAAGCCAGGGAGCGGCAGCGCGCCGGCTTCCCGCCAGTCGGCCACCTCGGCTTCGCTGCGCCGGGCGGCTGCCGCGTCGAGGCCTTCGTCCCGGCCCACGTACAGCGTCTGCGACGGGAACGCGAAGCCGGTGCCGGCGTTCGCGATGATCTCCATGATCCGGAGATTCAGGTCTTCGCCGATCTCCAGGTATTCACTGACGTCCGCGGCGTGGATGTACGCGAAGATCTCGATGTCGAGCGAGTAGGCGCCGAAGCTGACGAAGCGAACGCGTGCCGGGTCGGGATCGACGCGCGGGTGCGAATACAGCAGCTTGCGCACTTCGACGAGGACCCAGCGCATCTGATCCGGCGTCGTTTCGTAGCGGAGTCCGAGCTTCGGCTTCCACCAGAAGCGATCGCGCGCGGCGAAGTTCTCGAGCTGCAGCGACGAGAACTCCGCATTCGGAATCGTCACCACCGTGCGATCCAGCGTCCGGATCCGCGTCGAGCGCAGCCCGATGTCCTCGACGGTGCCCACCTGGTCTCCGAAGCGGCAGAAGTCACCGACCCGTACCGGCTGATCCGCGACGATCGTGATGCCCCCGAAGAGGTTCTCGAGGCTCTTCTGGGCCGCCAGCGCGACGGCCAGACCGCCGACGCCGAGGCCTGCGACCAGCGCGGTGATGTTGACGCCGAGATTCTGCAACACACCCAGCAACGCGATGAGCAGCACGAGGGTCTTGGCGGCACGCCGGCCCATCGTCAGCATCGAGGCCGCCGCGGGATTCCCGAGCCGGCTCGCGCGACCGGCAAGAACGCCCTCGGCGGCGTTCACGAGTCGGAAGCCCATCCACGTGAGCGCCAGAACGACACCGATTCGGATCAGTCCGCCGACGGCGCGCTCGGCGGGAAGCGAGAGGCCGAGGAGCAGCCGCCAACCGGAGAAGCAGCCGATCCCGATCAGCATGGCGAGCGGGGCGATCATCACTCGCACCACGGGAACCCGGCGCCACAGCGGCGACAGGATCCGTGCGGCGATCCACGCGATCATCCAGCTCACCAGCGCGGCGGCGCCGAGCAGGATCATGAGCCCGATCCACTGCCACAGCCGGATCTCGAGGAAACTCCAGGTGAGGAAGATCTCCGGCAAATACTCGGCCAGCAGGCCGTCGCCGAATTGTTCCGCCAACGCGGGAACTTCGCGCAGCGTCACGCTGGCGATCTTCCAGATCCGCACGCCGTCGTCGCGCCGGACCCGATCGACATACACCGGAACCGGTGGTTGCACGGCATCGATGCGCCCCACCAGGTCGCGCTGCGCCGGCAGCCCGTCGTCGCGCAGGCCGGCTGGATCCTCGGACAATTCGGCGAGGTCGACCCACAGCGTGCGGTCGAGCACGCCTTTCAGATCCCGCGCGAGTTCGCGGCCGCGCTCGTCGCGTTCGGCGGCGCGCAGATGTCGCAGGTCGAGGTACTCTGCCGCCCGCTCCCAATCGTCCGCGCGCCCCGCCGTGAGAAACCCCTCGACGGCGCTGCGCGGCGTGCCGCGGTCGTAGGGGTCTTCCGGCGCCGGCGGCGGCTTCGGGGCCGCCGGGGCCGCCGCCTCCGTCGTCGCACCGCTCTCCGGCTGGGCGTCGGCCGCCGGCGCCGCGAGGGCGAGCGCCGCGATTCCCGCCGCGACCGCGCAGGTCCGGCGCGCGGCGGAGAAGACGCGGATCGAGAGGGCCATGGGACGTCCTCCTGGCGGCAGTCGATGGTCGCGGGGGACGCGCAGCGCCGAAGGGGTCGCGCGAGCGTGCCGTGTCGGGAGCCTATCCGATCGAGACGATCGCGCCGCCCGACTTCGTCGCCGGCAGCGATGGCCGTCCGTGGTGTCTATGATGGCGCCCCGCCATCTTTGCGCTCCGGGGGGAGAATGACGCGCTACGTGGGTCGACGATCTCCTGCTCGGCGAATCCTCGGCTGGCTGCTGGTCGCGCTGCTCGCCGGCGGGGGAATCTTCGCGGTCTGGATCTATCAGCAGCTCGGCACGCTCGGCACGGAGTCCGTGACCCCGGACGTCTGGATGCTGTCCGGCCTCGGCGGCAACGTGGGCGTGCTGCGCAGCGAGCGCGGCGCCGTCGTCGTCGACACGATGACGTTCCGGATGCAGGGCGAGCGCATTCGCGAGACCGCCGAGGCGCTCACCGGCCGGGAAGTCGAAGTGATCGTCAACACGCACTACCACTACGATCACACCCACGGGAATCCCGGTTTCCCACCCGGCCTGCGCATCGTGGCGACGCAGCGAACGCGCGCGCTGATGCAGGCGTTCGATCACGACGGATACTGGGTGTCGCATCCCGAGGCGCTGCCGAACGACCCGTTCACGGACCGCCATGAGATCAAGCTCGGCGGCAAGACGATCCGCTCCTCGTTCCTCGGCCGGGGCCACACCGATGGGGATCTCGTCGTGCAGTTCGTCGAGGATCGGGTGCTGCATCTCGGCGATCTGCTGTTTCATCGTCGCTACCCGAACATCGATCTCGAGGCCGGCGGCTCGGTGCGCGAGTGGCCGGCCACGCTGGACCGGGTGCTGGCGATGGACGGCTGGGATCACGTGATTCCCGGTCATGGCGCCATCACGGACCGCGCCGGCATCGAGCAGTTCCAGCGCTTCCTGCGCGAGCTGTGGGCGCAGGTGCAGCCGCTGGCCGCCGCCGGCAGGACTCTCGACGAGACGCTCGCGGCCGTGCAGCTCCGCGAGGACGCGGGCTACCGGGCGATCGTGATTCCCGGGATCCTGCAGCTCGATCGCGACTTCGTCGTGCGCCGTGCCTGGGAAGAGGCGAGCGGAGCCGTCCGGACGCGAGCCGGGATGGGCGGCGAGAGCGCCCGCGTGGCGGCGCCCTGAACGACAGGCAGCCGCCGACGCGGCGGCAGGAGGATCGGACGTGATGGACGTGCAGCAGTTGTTCTCGGTGCGGGGCAAGGTGGCGTTGGTCACCGGCGGCTCCCGCGGCATCGGACAGATGATCGCGACGGGACTCGTCGGGGCGGGGGCCCGTGTGTACGTGGCGGCACGCAAGCAGGCCGAGGTGGACGCCGCGGTGAAGGCGCTGTCGTCGCACGGCGAAGCGATCGGCGTCAGCGCCGATCTGTCGACGCAGGCCGGCTCGCGCGCGCTCGCCGACGAGATCGCCGGCCGCGAGCGTGCGCTGCACGTGCTGGTGAACAATGCCGGCGCCAACTGGGGCGCGCCGCTCGCCGACTATCCCGAAGCGGGATGGGACAAGGTGATGGCGCTCAACGTGAAGGCCGTCTTCGACCTGACGCGCTTCCTGCTGCCGCAGCTCGAGGCGGCGGCTTCGCCCGGCGATCCGGCGCGCGTCCTCAACATCGGTTCGATCGACGGATTGCAGGTGCCGTTGCTCGAGACCTACGCGTATTCGTCGAGCAAGGCCGCGGTGCACCACCTGACCCGCGTGCTCGCCCGCCGGCTCGCACCGAAGATCACGGTGAACGCGATCGCGCCGGGCCCGTTCGAGAGCAAGATGATGGCCGAGACGCTCGAGAAGTTCGGCGATGGCATCCGTGCGAGCTGCCCGCTCGGCCGCATCGGCGAACCGGAGGACATGGCCGGCGCCGCCGTCTACCTGGCCTCGCGCGCCGGTGCGTACGTAACCGGCGTCGTGCTGCCGGTCGATGGCGGAATCGCGACGACGAAGTAGCCGTCAGCGCACCTCGAAGGTCGCGAAGACCGCCGGGTGGTCCGAGAGCGGCTGGCCGAGCGGGCCGATGAAATCGCAGTGCAGACCGCCGTCGCGAGGCTCGAGCGTCGCCTCCGGACCGTTCCGGAAGAACAGATAGTCGATCCGCTTGTCCCAGCTTCCGGCGGGCGCCATCGCGCCGAGTCTGAGCCTGAGGCGCGCGATCCAGCGCTCGAGCAGTACGCGATCCCGCTCGTCGTCCCAGTGCAGGTTGAAATCGCCCCCCACCACGACCGCACGCGCTGCGCTGTGGGATTCGATGGCGCTGGCGAGCCGTTCCAGTTGCTGTTGGCGAACGGCGTGATCGGCTTCACCCCGGTCGGCCTCGAGGTGCGTGTTCCAGACATCGACGCTGGCGCCGTTGGAAAGCGTCAGGCGCTGCATCAGGAAGCCCTTGTTGCCGAAGCAATCGCTGGCGGCGGTGAGCCAGCCATGACAGCTCTCGTAGGCGCCGAGCACCGGGGAGCCGTGCATCGTGAGGTTCGTCAGCAGCGTCAGTCCGGAACCCGCGAGGAGCGGCCAACTGCGCCGTGGACCGATCCCGCGCACGAGACTCCGGTGTCGATGGTGTCGGTCGACGAGTTCCTGGTGGGCGAAGTCTTCCTGCAGCAGCACGACGTCGAAGCGCTCCGCCTTGGAGAGCAGGATCGGAATGCGCGCCTCGGGGTCGTCGCGTGCAATCCAGGCCGGCAGCCCGTGCGTGTTGTAGGTGAGAACCGACAACCGGGCCGGCTCGCGTCGTTCCGCCGGTGCGGCGGATGGCACGAGCAGCAGGAGCATGCCGAGGATGCCGAGGGCGCGTGCAGGGCGTCGATCGATCACGGGCGAAAGGAAAGCATCGATACGACGACGCTGCCACGGCGCGACTGCGTTGCCTTCTGCCTGCCGGTTCCGACGCGTCGCTACCGTCGGCCCGGCGAAGACCGCCGTGCGCGCAGATACTCCCGCAGGGCCACGGCGTTGTTGTAGTCGGGATCGCGGGCTGCGTAGACGAGCGTGATGCGACCCGCCTTCGCGCGGCGCAGCAGATCCTCGACGACGTCCCGGCGCTGATCGAGTTCGGCGAAGTAGCGCTCGCGGAACTCCTCCCAGCGCTCCGGATCGTGGTCGAACCACTGGCGCAGCCGCGTCGAGGGGGCCGCGTCCCGCAGCCACGCTTCGATCTTCAGTTGCTGCTTCGCGACGCCGCGCGGCCAGATTCCGTCGATCAACAGACGCTGGCCGTCTCCTCGCGCAGGCGGTTCGTACGCGCGCCGGATCCAGATCTCCATGGACTCCTCCGATCGGCTCGTGGACGCGCGGCACACGCCCGAAGTCTCCGCGCCGATTGGCCACGTGCGATGGAACCAGTATATTCGAAGGCCCTTTCGAGGCACGCGGAAACTGCCGGGAGGCATTCGAGATGAGCAGATCGACGGCAGGAGAGACGAAAGGATCGACGGCAGGAGAGGCGAAGGGATCGACGGCAGGAGAGACGAAAGGATCGACGGCAGACCATACGAACTCGTCGCGTCCGATCGCGCTGGCGGCGGAGACGCTGGCGTTCTTCCCGCTCGCAGACGTGGCCCGCGAACTCGAAGCGCGAGACGAATACCGTCGCTCGGGCGTTGCCGGCATCACGCTGGTTCGCGACGAGCAGCTCACGCTGATGCTCGTCGCGCTGCGCCAGGGAGCGGTGATGCGCGAGCATCGCGCACCGTCCGCCGGCAGCGTCGTTTTGCTCTCGGGCACGGTGGGCTTCGTCGCCGGGGATGACGGGCCGGAGACCGCGCTGACTGCCGGCTCGCTCGCGGTGTTTTCCGCCGATCTCGCCCATGCCGTCCACGCGCGAGACGACGCGCGCTATCTCGTCGTCATCGGCGGCCGCTCGCGACCGCCCGACGGCGTCGTGGCCGGCGGATCCGGAGTGACTGGATCCGACGCCTCGCTCGACGCCGCCGCCACCGTGTCCGAACTGCTCGGCAGCGACCACCGCCAGATCGACGAGATCCTCGTCGAAGCCAAGCGCGGATCCGCCGCCGGAGATGCGCCGCGAGCGGCGGATCGCCTCCGCGAGTTCCAGCGCGGTCTCCTGCGTCACATGGTCGCCGAGGAAGAGGTGCTGTTCCCGGCCCTCGAGACGAGCACCGGCGGTCGTGCCGGCGGGCCCATCTCCGTCATGCGGCACGAGCACACCGAGATGCGGCGCTTGATCGAGGATCTCGTGGCGACCTTGACGCGCGGAGACACGGAGGACGCCACCCGGCGCTTCGGGGAGCTGACCGCGCTGCTGTTCGCGCACAACGGGAAGGAGGAGCGCATCCTCTACCCGATGGCCGACAACGCCGCACAGGCTGACGGCTCGCTCTCGGCGCTCCTCGCGAAGCTGCGCGAGGCGCTGCGCGCGGACGCGGAGCGCTAGAGCAACACGCCCGCCCACGCCGCCGCCAGCAGCGTCGCGAGCGTCCCGGCGAGGATCGAGCGCAGGCCGAGCGCGGCGATGTCGCCGCGCCGCGACGGCGCGATGCCGCCGAGGCCGCCCAGCAGGATCGCCAACGAGCCGAAGTTTGCGAACCCGCACAGGGCGTAGCTGGCGAGCACGGCCGAGCGGGGCGCCAGCGCACCGTCGGCGACCAGCGCCGCCAGTTCCTGATAGGCGAGGAACTCGTTCAGCACGGTCTTGACGCCGAGCAGGCCGCCGACCGTCACGGCGTCGGCCGGTGCGACGCCGATCAACACCGCGAGCGGCGCGAAGCCCCAGCCGAGCACGCGCTGGAAGCTGAGTCCATCGACGCCGAAGAGCCCGCCGACGGCCGCCAGCCCGTCGTTGGCGACGGCGATCAGCGCGACGAACGCGAGCAGCATCGCGCCGACGTAGGCGGCCAGACGCAGGCCGGAGATCGCGCCGATCGCGGCGGCGTCGATCACGTTACGGCCCGGCTGCTCGACCTCGGCACGAATGCTGCCGGACGTCAGTGGCGTCTCCGTCTCGGGGACCATCACCTTCGCGAGCAACAGGCCGCCGGGCGCCGCGAGCAGGCTCGCGGTGACGAGATGACCGGCATAGCCCTCGCCGAGCATGGCGGCGTAGACGACCAGCACCGAGCCGGCCACCGTGGCCATCCCGGTCGTCATGACGGCGAACAGCTCCGAGCGCGTCATGCGCTCGACATACGGACGCACGAGCAGCGGCGCTTCGGCCATGCCGACGAAGATGTTGGCGGCTGCGGCGAGACTCTCGGCGCCGCTCGTCTGCAGGGTCCGCTCGAGCCCGCGCGCGAGCAGGCGCACCACCTGTTGCACGAGGCCGAGGTGGAACAGGATCGCGAACAGACTGCCCATGAAGACGATCACCGGCAGCACGTGCAGCGCGAACGAGAAGCCGGCATCGACCAGCGGTCCGAACAGGAATCGTGAACCGACCTGGGTGTAGGAAGTGAGGGCTGTGACGGCGCCACTCGCGGCGACGAAGACGCCGCGTCCGGCCGGGCTCGCGAGCAGCAGCAACGCCACGGCGAGCTGGAGGCCGAGTCCCCAGCCGACGGTGCGCCATGGCAGCCGGTGGCGATCCGTCGAGCAGGCCCAGGCGATCGCCACGATCGCGGCGACGCCGACGGCCGAGACGGCGCGGGCGCCGAGATCGCTCATTGCGTCGTCGGGGCGACGGCACTGGCTCTCGCGATCGCGGAGACCAGTGAGCGAGTGGCCCGCTCCATGTCCGGAGCCGCCATCACGGCCGACAGCACACACAGCGCCGAGGCCCCGGCGCGCAGCACGTCCGCGGCGCGGCCTTCGTCGATGCCGCCGATCGCGACGCACGGCCGCGGCCGCACGAGCTGCGCGACGGCGGCGAGCGCATCGAGGCCGCGCGCGTCGTAAGGCGAGGTTTTCGACGTGGTGCCGAAGACGGGGCCGAAGGCCACGTAGTCGAGCGGCTCCTCGCAGGCTGCGCGCGCCTGTTCGAGCGTGTGCGTGGAGCGGCCGATCCGCAGCCGGCCGCGCACGGGTTCGGGAATCTTCGCCGGCGACAGGTCGTCCTGGCCCAGGTGGACGCCGTCGGCTCGTGCCGCGAGCGCCAGGTCGAAGCGGTCGTTGACGAAGAACAGCGCGCTGCTCGTGCGACACAGATCACGGATCGACTCGGCCCAGGCGAGCGCCTGCCGGTCCGTCGTGTGCTTGGCGCGCAGTTGAATGACCGACGCGCCGCCGGCCAGGGCGGCGCGCGCCTGCTCCACCGGGTCGCACGGCCAGCGCGGGTCGTCGTCGGCGAGCACGTACAGGCCGCGCACGGACGAGCTGTTCACGGTCGCTGGGGCATCGCGATCCCCAGCTCCGAGATCTTCTTGCGGAGCGTGTTGCGGTTGATGCCGAGCACGGCCGCGGCGCGCAACTGGTTGCCTCCAGTCCGGCGGAGGACGGCCTCGAGCAGCGGCCGCTCGAGGCGCTCGAGCAGCTTGCGATGCAAGTCGGTCTCGCCGAGGTCGAGCAGGCTCCGGGTCTCCGCGAGGATCCGTTCTTCGAGCGATCCTCCTTCTGCTGCCGGCGGCGCAGGGCCCTCGAGGAACTGGAAGTCCTCGGGTGAGAGCACCTCGTGTGCGGCCAGCACCAGCGCCCGCTTGATCGCGTTCTCGAGTTCGCGGACGTTACCGGGCCACTCGTGCGTCGCCAGGGACTCGATGCAGCCATCGGAGAGATAGCGCGCCTCGGTGTGCAGCTCGGCCGCGTAGCGCGCGGCGAAGTGTTCGGCGAGCACGGGGATGTCCTCGGGCCGCTCGCGCAGCGGTGGGATCGCCAGTGGCACCACGCGCAAGCGATACAGCAGGTCCTCGCGGAAGCGACCCTCGCGCGCCATGTCGTCGAGGTCGCGATGCGTGGCGGCGACGATGCGCACATCGACCCTCTCGGCCTGCTTGCCACCGACGGGGGTCACTTCGCCGCTCTGCAGGACGCGGAGCAACTTCGCCTGGAGCTCGAGCGGCATGTCCCCGATTTCGTCGAGGAACAGCGTGCCGCCGGACGCCTCGCGGAAGCGGCCCGCGCGCGCCTCGATGGCGCCGGTGAACGATCCCTTCTCGTGGCCGAACAGCTCGCTCTCGAGCAGATCGCGCGGGATCGCGGCGGCGTTCACCGCCACGAAGGCGCCCGCCGCGCGCGGGCTCGCCTGATGGATGGCGCGCGCGACCAGCTCCTTGCCGGTGCCGCTCTCGCCGGTGATCAACACGGCGATGTTGCGTGGGGCCACGCGGCCGATGGTCTTGAAGACGTCGAGGATCGCGCTGCTGCGACCGACCAGCCGGTCGCCGCCGGCGCCGCGCTCGCCGGCCTCGCGCCGGAGGGACCGGACCTCGCGCTCGAGCGAGCGCGTGCGCAGCGCTTTCTGCACCGCTGCCAGCACTTCGGCCATCTGGAACGGTTTCACCAGGTAGTCGAGCGCGCCGCGCTTCATCGCCTCGACGGCGTTCTCGAGCGTGTTCTGCGCGGTGATCACGACGACGGCGACGTCGCTGCCACTGCTGCGCAAGAGGTCGAGCAGCTCGAGGCCCGAGGGCCCCGGCATCCGGATGTCGAGGAATGCGATCGCGAAGGAGCCCTCGGCGAGCGCCTGCCAGGCCGCATCTCCAGAGTCGACGTCCACCACGTCGTGGCCGGCCTCCTCGAGCGCCTCGCGCAGCACGAAGCGGATCGAAGCCTCGTCGTCGGCGACGAGCACGCGCGCGCGTCCAGCCGGTTCGCTCACGACGCCCGCCGCAGCGGCAGGGACACGCGCACCAAGGTCCCGTGGCCTTCCTTGCTTTCGATCTGCAGCGAACCTCCATGCAGCGCCGCGAAGTGTCGGGCGAGGGGGAGCCCGAGCCCGGTGCCGCTGCGCTTGGTCGTGAAGAACGGGGTCATGATCTGCTCGCGCACGGAGTCCGGGATCCCGGGACCCTCGTCCTCGACGTCGACGGCGACGGTCGCGACGCGCTCGCCGTCGACGTCGAGGCGGTGGTCGAGCCGCAGGCGGGTCCGGATCTGCAACGTCGCGGGCCTGGCTTCCATCGCCTCGAGGGCGTTGCGGCCGAGGTTCAGGAACAACTGCATCAGCCGGTCGCCGTCGGCGAGCAGCTCGGGAATCGACGGGTCGAAGCGGCGCGTCACGGAGACCCGGGCCGCGAGCGGATCCGTCGCGAGCACGTCGAGCACATCGTCGAGCACGCGGTGCAGGTTCAGCGGCGCGAGTCGCAACAGATCGCCGCGCGAGAACACCATGAAGTCGTCGAGCAACGCGGCGATCCGATCCACCTCGCGGACGATCAACTGCGCCGCCTGGCGATCGCGGTCGCCGGCGGCGCGTGCCCCGAGCAGCTCGGCGGCTCCGCGGATGCCGGCCAGCGGGTTGCGCACCTCGTGCGCGATGCCGGCCGCCATCGAGCCGAGCACGACCGACTGCGCGCGCTCGGCAAGCGCCGTGCGCAGCGCGGTGCCGAGCGTGCGGTCGCGGAGCAGCACGACGGCGCCCCGGCGGCGGCTCGCATCGTCGAGCAGCGGCGAGACGGCGACGTCCACGACGAGGTCGCCGTCGAAGCGGCGCGGCAGCACGAGTTCGTGCTCGACGAGGGAAGCGCCGTCGGCGAGCACGGTGCGCACGCCTTTTGCGAAGCACTCGCTGCCCGGCAGGTGCTCGACGGGCCGGCCCCGAACCGTCTCCGACGAGCTGCCGAGGATCCGGCACGCTTCGGCATTGAGCTGCCGGATGGCGCCCTCGTCGTCGACGACGACCACCCCGTCGAGCAGGGCGTCGAGCACGCTGCGCAGGTCTGCGGCGTCGGACGAGGACATCGCGTGCCTCGGAGCAGGGGCAGTCGGGGCCTGGGCAGAGGCCTTCGATCGACGGAACGCCAGCGGCCCTCCGGTGCCCAACTTTTGGGCAGCGTAACGGTCGGGCCGCGGACCGTCGAGCAGAATCGTGGCGGCCCGCCTCGAGTCCGGCGGCTCGATCCGGACAGGCTACGTTGCCCGATCATGCGCACCGACCTCCCCGCCGCCGAAGCGCAGCGCCTCGTGCTCGAGGCGGTCGCACCGCTGCCGCCGGAGACCTGCGCGACGGCCGATGCGCTCGGGCGCGTGCTGGCCGAGCCGGTGCATTCGGGGCGCACGCTGCCGCCGTGGGACATCTCGGCGATGGACGGCTACGCGGTGCGTGCGACGGACCTCGGCTCCGCTCCGGTCGCGTTGCCGGTCGCGTTCGAAGTCGCGGCCGGGAGTCACCGGGACCGGCCGCTTCCGCCCGGCGCCGCGGCACGCATCTTCACTGGCGCGCCGCTTCCGCCCGGCGCCGACGCGGTGGTGCGGCAGGAGGACTGCGAACGCGACGGCGAGCGGGTGCGCATCCGGCGCGCCGCGTCGGTCGGGGAAGACGTGCGGCCGGCCGGCGAGGACGTGCGCGAGGGCGAGCGCGTGCTCGAACCCGGCACCCGGCTCGGCCCGGGGCCGCTCGGCCTGCTGGCGTCGCTCGGCCGCAGCGTCGTCGTGGTCCATCAGCGCCCGCGCGTGGCGATCCTGTCCGGTGGCGACGAACTGGTCGAACCGGACGGTGACGTGCGCGGCGGCCGGATCGTGTCGTCGAACTCGTATTCGATCGCGGCGCAGTGCCGCGAGGTCGGCGCCGAGCCGGTGTACCTCGGGATCGCGCGGGATACGCCGGAAGATCTGGCGCGTTTCGTGCGTGCCGGGCTGTCGGCGCACGTGCTGGTCAGCTCGGCCGGCGTCTCGGTCGGCGACCGCGACTACGTGCGGCCGGTGCTCGAGCAGCTCGGCTGCACGCTGCGCTTCTGGGGCGTGCGGATCAAGCCGGGCTTCCCGCTGACGTTCGGGCGCTTCGATTCGCGCGCGCTGGAGGGAGAACCCGGTCCGGGCCCGATCGTCTTCGGCCTGCCCGGCAATCCGGTCTCGGCGATGGTGACCTTCGAGCAATTCGTCCGGCCGGCGCTGCGGCGGCTCGCCGGGCATCGGGCGCTGTTTCGGCCGCGGATCTCCGCTCGGCTCGGCGAGACGCTCGCGAAGAAACCCGGGCGGCTCCATCTGGTGCGCGTCCGGCTGGACCGGGAGCACGGTGAGGTCGTGGCGACGTCGACCGGGACGCAGAGTTCCGGGGTGTTGCGCTCGATGGCACTGGCGCAAGGGCTGCTGGTGTTTCCGGCCGACGCCGACAGGCTGGCCGCTGGCGAGACGGTGCAGGTGCAGGTGCTGGACGCGGACTTCCTGGCGGCCGAGGATTCCGGGCTGTGAGCGCCGGCGCGCGCGATGCGCCGCGCGAGGGTCTCCTCGCCAACGTGTCCGCGGCGTTGTTGATCGGCGGCACATCGCGGCGGATGGGCTCCGACAAGACGCAGCTCGAGCTGGCCGGAGAGCGCCTGGCCACGCGCGCCGCAGGTCTGCTCGCGGAGCACTTCGAGGACGTCCTGCTGGTCGGCGGGGCGGCGCCGGCTGACGCACCCGGCCGTCGCGTGCCCGATGTCGAGGGTCCCCGCTGCGCGCTGCGCGGCGTCGTCAGCGCGCTCGCCGCCGCCGAGGCCGAGCGCGTCCTGATCGTCGCTGTGGATCTTCCGTTGCTCGGTCCCGAGCTGCTGTTGACGCTGGTGGCGTGGCCGGAAGCGGACGTCGTCCTGCCGTGCGTCGAGGATCGCCTGGAGCCGCTCTGTGCGATCTGGTCGCGGACCGCCGCGTTGCCGCCCGCGCGGGCCGCGCTCGCGGCCGGCCGTCTCGCCCTGTACGAGCTCGTCGCTTCACTGCATGTGCAGCGGATCGAGACGGAGGATCTGCGCGCCGTCGATCCGCTCGGCCGGATGCTCGCCAACGCGAATACGCCAGAGGAATGGGCGCGCATCGCGGCGCTGGCGCGCGGCGCAGACGGGGAGGCCTAGCGCGCCCGGCGCCCGGGTTGGCACCCGCGACGGAGCGAGCCAAGATCCCGGACGCGAACGCGCCCAGCGCGAAGTTATCGGCCGCCGCTTCGTCCAAGGGCCACCCTCGCCAGGAGACCTCCCGATGCGATTCGCCTCCTGCCGCTTCTGCGGGGTCTTCGCGCTGGCGGCTCTCGTGGCGACCCATGCGCTGGCCGAGGGAAACGCTCCAGCCGGGTATCCCGGCCGCGGCCGGATCGGCATCGAGGTCCAGCCGATGACGGCGGAGTTGCGCGAGTTCTTCGCGGCGCCGGCCGAGTACGGACTGTTGATCGTGCGCGTCGAAGCCGAGCGCCCGGCCCAGCAGGCCGGCCTCCGCGTCGGCGACGTCATCATCGCTGCGGCGGACGAGCCGCTCGCCCGCCCGCACGACCTCGTGGCCATCGTCGCGCGCGCTGCCGCCGGGACGCCGCTCGCGCTGACGATCGTCCGCGGCGGCAAGCAGCAGAAGATCCTCGTGACGCCGGACGGGGACCCCGCCACCGCGACGGCCCTCGATGCCTGGCACCAAGGCCTGCGCGACTACTAGCGCCCTCGCGTCAAGAAAGGGGTCGGGTTGGATTCGTCAACTTTTCCCCCGTTGGGGGAAAAGTTGACGAATCCAACCCGACCCCTTTCTTGACGCGAGGGCGTGGACGGCGGCGCGGACGGTCGCGGGGGGCGGGAGTTCGGGAGCGGCGTCAGGCGCCGAGAAGCGGGCACGATCGAGTGAGGCCAGCAGCGCGGTGGCGGGCGCGAGCGCCGGTCCTCGCGCGTCCGCTCCCGTCAGGTGCGGCGCCAGCGCGGAGCGGAGCGCAGCGGCGAGTTCTCCGGCGGCCGTGTCGCGATCGCCGCGGGCGGCGGCGGCTTCGGCCCGCGCGAGCGCCGCGGCGGCGGCGCGGCGCGGCG
>CAADGG010000078.1 GCA_900696485.1 uncultured Pseudomonadota bacterium | reverse complement strand
CGTGTCTCCGGGTCGCTCGCAAGGCGCGCGACCGAGGCATAGCCGTCGCTACGGCGAGGGAGCGCAACGCGGCGAGCGGCCCGGAGACGCGATCGAATGCAGGCGAACTTCTGAGACAGGACACTAGTGTCGCCGGTCATGCCGACGGACCCCGTGCAACGCGCTCGCGAGCTGGTCTCGAAGCTCACGCTCGAGGAGAAGGCGGCGCTGTTGTCCGGTGCGTCCACCTGGACGACGACGGCGATCGAGCGCCTCGGGATTCCGTCGCTGTGGCTCGCCGACGGCCCCCACGGGCTGCGCAAGGCGCCGGCCCCGAATGAAGTCGGCGCCGGGACTGCCGTGCCGGCGACGTGCTTCCCGACGGCGTCGGCGCTCGCCTGCGCGTGGAACGAGGCGCTGACGTCACGCGTCGGCGAAGCGATCGGCTGCGAGGCCCGCGCGCACGGCGTCGACGTCGTGCTCGGGCCCGGCGTGAACCTGCAACGCTCGCCACTCGGCGGACGCAACTTCGAGTATCTCGGCGAGGATCCCGTCCTGTCGGGCCGGCTCGCGGCCGCCTTCATCGAGGGCGTGCAGGCGCAGGGCGTCGGCGCGTGCATCAAGCACTTTGCGGCGAACGAACAGGAAACGGAGCGCATGTCGTGCTCGTCCGAGGTCGACGAGCGCACGCTGCGCGAGCTGTACCTGCGTCCGTTCGAACTCGCGATCGAACGGGCCCGGCCGTGGTCGGTGATGTCGGCGTACAACCGGGTCAACGGGGTCTTCGCCTCGGAGCATCGGTGGTTGCTGTCGACGGTGCTGCGCGAGGAGTGGGGCTTCGACGGCTTCGTCGTGTCGGACTGGGGCGCCGTCGACGACCGAGCCGCCGGCGTCGCGGCCGGGCTCCACCTCGAGATGCCGTCGTCCGGACCGCTCGGACCCGGCGACGTCGTGGCCGCGGTCCGGACCGGCCGGCTCGACGAGCAGCGCCTCGACGACGTCACCGCGGAATTACTGACCGGCGTGCTGCGCGCGGCCGACGCGCGGGCCGCGACGCCGGCGCCAGCGGTCGACGCCGACGCGCATCACGACGCACATCACGAACTGGCGCGCGAGGTGGCGGCGGAATGTCTCGTCCTGCTGCGCAACGAGGCGGATACGCTCCCGCTGGATCTGTCGACGGCGCAGACCGTCGCGGTGATCGGCCGCTTTGCCCGGCAGCCGCGGATCCAGGGCGGCGGGAGCTCGCAGGTGGTGCCAACCCGGACGACGAGCGCGTGGGAGGCGCTCGCGGAGATCGCCGCCGGCGTCCCGGGACTGGCGCTCCGTCATGCGGAGGGCACCGGCGCGAACCACGAGGCGGACGCCGACGCGCTGGCCGAGGCCTGCCGCACGGCGGCGGCGGCCGACATCGCGCTGGTGTTCGTCGGGCTGCCGCTGCTCCACGAGGTCGAAGGCGTCGACCGCACGCACCTCGCGCTACCGCCGTCCCACGACGCGCTGATCGAGGCCGTCGCCGATGTCCAGCCGAAGCTCGTCGTCGTCGTGACGGCCGGCGCCCCTGTCGCGATGCCGTGGCTCGCGCGCACGCGCGCGGTGCTGCTCGGCGGGCTGCTCGGCCAGGCCGGCGGCGGGGCGGTGGCCGACGTGCTCACCGGCCGCGTCGCGCCGTCCGGCAAGCTCGCATCGAGCTGGCCGGTCCGGCTCGAGGACGCCCCGTCCTATCTGCACTTTCCCGGCGAGGCCGGGGCGGTGCGCTATGGCGAAGGCGTCTTCATGGGCTACCGCGGGCACGACGCGCTCGGCACGGCGCCGCTGTTCCCGTTCGGCCATGGGCTCTCGACGACGAGCTTCGCCTACCACGACCTGCGCGTCTCGGCCTCCCGCATCCGCGACGATCAGGGCGTCACGGTCACGTGTCGAGTGCGCAACACCGGAACTCGTGCAGGGCGCGAGATCGTCCAGCTCTACGTCGGCGATCTCGCGGCGCGCGTGCGCCGGCCGCCGCGCGAACTCGCGGCGTTCGCAAAGCTGGCGCTCGAACCCGGCGAAGAGCAGGAGTTGCAGTTCGCACTGGATCGGCGCGCATTCGCCTTCTGGGATCCCACGCGGCACGCCTGGACGGTCGAGGACGGCGCGTTCGAGATCGCACTCGGCGCCTCGTCTCGGGATCTGCGGCTGCGCACCCGGATCGACGTCACGGCCGGCACGCCGATCCGGGCTCGCTTCGACCGCCACACGCCGCTCGCACGCTGGCTCGCGGACCCACAGGCGCGAGCGGCGATCGAGGCGTCGGCCGGCCCCCTGCTGCGCGCGTTCGGTCTGCTGCCGCCCGCGCCGGGCGGGCCGGCACCGCCGTCCGACGACGACGAACGGTTCGCGACGCTGCGAGCCATGATCCTCGGCCTCCCGATCGGCAAGCTCGGCGGCTTTACGCGTGGAGCGTTCTCGCGCGAGCAGCTGACGCAGTGGATCGCGGAGGCGAACGCGACTGCCGCGGAGGACGCGGAGCCGGAGATTGGGGCGGGTTCGGCCTCCGTCCGGTAGCATCGTCCGCCCAGCGCCAGCCTCCGGACGGGCCTGGCGGAGACACGCGGCTCATGGCGAAACTCGACTCCTACTGGCTCCCGTTCACCCCGAATCGCGGCTTCAAGAAAGAGCCGCGCATCCTGGTGCGGGCCGAGGGCCTGCACTTCTGGAACGATCACGGCGATCGCCTGCTCGACGGCTGCTCCGGACTGTTCTGCTGCGCGCTCGGGCACGGCCGGCCCGAGATCGCCGAGGCGGTGGCGCGGCAGGCGCGCGAGCTCGACTTCTCGCCGCCCTTCCAGTACGCGCATCCCGGTGTCCTCGAGCTGGCCGAGCGCGTGGCGAACCTCACGCCGGCCGACCTCGATCGCGTGTTCTTCACCGGCTCGGGCTCGGAAGCGGTCGAAACCGCCATGAAGATCGCGCTGCTCTATCACCGCGTGCGCGGGGAGGGACAGCGGCAGCGCTTCGTGAGTCGCGAGCGCGCCTACCACGGCGTGAATCTCGGCGGCGTGTCGCTCTCGGGCATGGTGCGCAACCGCGAGCACTTCGGAGTCGGTCTGCCGGCCACGCTGCACATGCGGCATACCGCGCTGCCGGCCAATCGGCTCGTCCCCGGCGAAGGCGAGCACGGCGCCGAGCTGGCCGACGACCTGCAGCGCTTCGTCGATCTGTACGGAGCCGACACCATCGCCGCGTGCGTCGTCGAGCCGATTGCCGGCTCGACCGGCATCCTGGTACCGCCGCGTGGCTACCTCGCGCGGCTGCGCGAGATCTGCGACCGCCATGGGATCCTGCTCGTATTCGACGAGGTCATTACCGGCTTCGGCCGCACCGGCCAGACCTTCGCCGCCCAGAGCTTCGGCGTCGTCCCGGACCTGATGACGATGGCCAAGGCGCTCACCAACGGGGCCGTCCCGATGGGGGCGGTCGCGGTGCGCCGGGGCATCCACGACCAGATCGTGTCGGCAGCGGACGAAGCATCGATCGAGTTCTTTCACGGCTACACGTACTCCGGTCACCCGCTGGCCTGCGCGGCCGGGCTCGCGACGCAGCGCATCTTCCGCGACGAAGACGTCGTCGCGCGAGCCGCCGCCCTCGCGCCGTACTTCCTCGAACAGGTCTTCGCGCTCGCCGAGCTGCCCGTCGTGCGCGACCTCCGGGGCTACGGATTGCTCGCCGGGATCGATCTCGAACCGGCCGGCGCCGCCGGAACGCGTGGGCTCGAGGTCCTGCGCAGGCTCTTCGCGGCGGGTCTCGTCGTGCGCATGACGGGGGACACGCTGATCCTCGCTCCGGCGCTCGTCGCCGAACGCGAGCACGTCGACCGCATCTGCGCGATCGTGCGCGGCGTCCTCGCTTCGCTCTGACCTCTCGCGGGCCGGCTGCATCCGGCCCGCTCCACCTGCCACCGGGAGTTCCGCCGCATGACCCGCATGAGCGCCTCCGAAGCCTTCGTCGAGCAGCTGGTGGCCGAAGGCGTGACCCACGTGTTCGGCATCGTCGGCTCGGCCTTCATGGATGCGCTCGATCTGTTCGAGCCGGCCGGCATCCGCTTCGTCTCCGTCGCCCACGAGCAGAACGCCGCCCACATGGCCGACGGCTACGCCCGCAGCACCAATCGTCACGGCGTGTGCATCGGGCAGAACGGTCCCGGCATCACGAACTTCGTGACGGCGATCGCGGCCGCGTACTGGGCGCACTCGCCGGTGGTCGCGATCACACCCGAGGCCGGCAGCAACACGATCGGACTGGGCGGTTTCCAGGAGACCGACCAGCTCCCGATCTTCTCGCGCATCACGCGCTACCAGGCCCACGTCGTACGGCCGGATCGGATCGCCGAGCTCACGCATCGCGCCTTCACGATCGCGCTCGCGGAGCGAGGGCCGGTGCAGATCAACGTGCCGCGCGATCATTTCTACGGCGAGTTCGACGCGCGCATCGCGCCGGCGCAGCGAATCGGGCACGGACCCGGAGATCCGGCGAGCCTCGAGCGCGCCGCGGAGCTGCTCGCGGGCGCGAACCATCCCGTACTGCTCGTCGGCGGCGGCGTCGTGATGGGCGATGCGACCGAATCGGCACGCGCGCTCGCCGAGTATCTGCAGATTCCCGTCGTCACCAGCTACCAGCACAACGACGCGTTTCCCGCCTCGCACCCGCTCGCCTGCGGTCCGCTCGGCTACCAGGGCTCGAAGGCGGCGATGCGCGTCGTCGCCGGCGCCGACGTGGTGCTGGCGCTCGGCAGCCGTCTCGGTCCGTTCGGCACGCTGCCCCAGTACGGGATCGAATACTGGCCCGAGACGGCCCGCGTGGTGCAGGTGGACACGGACGCCCGCGTGCTCGGACTCGTGCGGCCGGTCGAGGTCGCCGTGCACGGCGATGCGGGGGCCGTGGCGATCGCCTTGCTCGAGCGACTGCGAGCGCGGGGGCAGCAGGTGCGCTGCCTCGGAAGCGTCGCGGGGCGCGTTGCCGAGCTCGAGAAGCAGCGCAAGGAGTGGGAGACGGAGCTCGACGCTCTCTCTGCACACGAAGCGAGCCCGATGGCGCCGCGCCGGGCACTGCGCGAGCTCGAGAAGGCCATGCCTGCGGACGCCATGGTGACGACCGACATCGGCAACATCTGCTCGGTGGCCAACAGCTACCTGCGCTTCGAGCAGCCGCGCAGCTTCTTCGCCGCCATGCAGTTCGGCAACTGCGGCTACGCCTTCCCGACCGCGATGGGCGCGCAGGTCGCGTGCCCCGAGCGGCCGGCCGTCGCCTACGTCGGGGACGGCGCGTGGGGCATGAGCCTCGCCGAGGTGATGACCTGCGTGCGCGAGCGGATCCCGGCGACGGCCGTGGTGTTCCACAACGGCCAGTGGGGCGCCGAGAAGAAGAACCAGATCGATTACTACGGCAATCGCTTCGTCGGAACCAACCTCGAGAACCCGAGCTTCGCGGCGATCGCCCGCGCGATGGGCGCGGAGGCGATCACCGTGGACCAACCCGACCAGGTCGGCGATGCGCTCCGCACGGCCACCGCCTCGGATCGCTGCACGGTGCTCGAGGTGATCGTGAACCAGGAACTGGCCGAGCCGTTCCGACGCGACGCGCTGCGCAAGCCGGTTCGCCTGCTGCCGAAGTACCGCGCCTACGGGGCCTAGGGTCCGGTCTCAGAAGTTCGCCTGCCTGCGATCGCGTCTCCGGCTTCGGCGGTCATCGAGTCGGTAAGATCTGCCTGGTGTAGTTACCAGCCCGCCGCCGGGCTGTCGATTCCGGCAGCGCACGGCGCGCACCCCCCAGCACAAGCGCGGCGGCCGACAGAATCAGGCTTTTTCTCAGTTTTTATCTGTACAGCTCGCTCGTGGCCCGAGTCCGGGTTCTCACTACCCGAGCCGTGCCGGCCAGCGCGGCGGACCGTGCGCGCGACGACCCGCTCGGTCCGCGGGAGACCCTCCCCCACTCCGCGAGACGGCACGCAGATCGTCGGACGTCCCGCACTCCGCCCGCTCGCCGGGCAGGACGGCGCCAGCGTCTCCCTCGCCTGAAACCGTCGCGGGTATGACCAAGCTCATTCCACGAGGTGACGAATCCGGTTATCCACTGTCGCGTCCGAGCTGGGCTCGGACTTCGCGCGGGAGCGCGACCGGGTCGTGTCCGATTCCGGGTCTACTCTCCGGTGGAAAATGGAGTCGGAGCTGGAGATCGAGTCGAGACACCGGATCACACCGGATGAAGATGTCGAATCGGAGACCCTGCAGCGGCAGCATTCACCACAGGAGACCTCTCGTGCGATCATTCAGCGTCGTCCTCTGTATTCTCTTCCTGGCCGGCGGACTCGGCTGCGACGGCGGCGCGCCGCGCGGCGACGTCGCGCTCATCGGCACCGCGAACGCCCGGACCACCAGTAAACCCGACTGGGGAGATCCGAAGACCTTCCCCGTGATCGAGGCGCAGCTCGGCATCCGGCCGGAGGCGGCGCCGCCGACGAACCGCAGCGCCCCGGCGCGGGTCGTCGTGAAGATCGAGGTCCGCGAGGTCGTGCAGGAGATCGCAGAGGGCGTCCAGTACACGTTCTGGACCTTCGGCGGCACCGTGCCCGGGCCGATGATCCGCGTGCGCCACGGCGATCTCGTCGAGCTGCACCTCCAGAACCACCCCGACAACACGATGCCGCACAACATCGACCTGCACGCCGTGACCGGGCCGGGCGGCGGCGCGACCAGCAGCTTCACCGCCCCGGGACACGAGACGCAGTTCACGTTCCAGGCGCTGCATCCCGGCACCTACATCTATCACTGCGCCACGGCGCCGGTCGGCATGCACATCGCGAACGGCATGTACGGCCTCATCGTCGTCGAACCGGAGCAAGGCTTTCCGCCGGTCGATCGCGAGTTCTACGTGGCACAGGGGGACTTCTACACCACCGGCGACTTCCGCGAGCCGGGCCTGCAGCCCTTCGACATGAACCGGGCCATCGACGAGGACCCGTCCTACGTCCTCTTCAACGGCCGCGACGGCGCCCTGGTCGGCGACCACGCGATGCAGGCGAAGGTCGGCGAGAAGGTGCGGATCTTCTTCGGCAACGGTGGACCCAATCTCGTCAGCTCGTTCCACGTGATCGGCGAGATCTTCGACCACGTCTATCAGGAGGGCGCCTTCCCGCCGGTGCGCAGCGTGCAGACGACGCTGGTGCCGGCCGGTGGGGCGACGGTGACGGATTTCGCGGTCGAAGTGCCGGGCACCTACATCCTGGTCGACCACTCGATCTTCCGGGCCTTCCACAAGGGCGCCGTCGGCATGCTGCAGGTGGACGGTGCGGATGCGCCGCTCATCTACTCCGGCCTCGAGGTGGATGAGGTCTACCTCTCGGAGCGCTCGGCCGTCGCCCTCGAGGCCGTCGCCTCGGTCGACCCCGACGACACCTCGCTCCAGGCGCGGATGCAGCGCGGCAAGGCGGTGTACCAGGGCACCTGCTCGACGTGCCACCAGGCCGAGGGTCAGGGCCTTGCATCGATCTTCCCGCCGCTCGCGAAGTCGGACTTCCTGATGGCCGATCGCGAGCGCGCGATCGAACTCGTGCTGAAGGGCATGAGCGGGCCGATCGTGGTGAACGGGGAGACGTACAACGGCGTGATGACGCCGTTCGCTCACCTCACCGACCACGAGATCGCCGACGTGCTGACCTTCGTGCTCAACAGCTGGGGCAACGACGGCGGTGCGGTCGCGGACGAAGAGATCGCGCGCGTGCGCGCCGCGCTGCCGAAGGAAGGGACGCCCGGCCACCCGTGAGATTTCGTGTGCTGTCCAGAGCCGCCCTACTGGTAGGGTGGCTGTCCGCCGGCGCCGGCGCGGCCATTGCGGCCGCGCCGGCGGACATGGTGCGCGTACCCGCCGGCACCTACGAGCCGCTCTATCGAACGCCGGGCGAGCCGGGGCTCGCCGTCGATTCGTTCCTGCTCGACCGCCGGCCGGTCACCAATGCGGAGATGTTGGCTTTCGTCGAGCAGGAACCGCGCTGGCGCCGCTCCCAGGTGGCTCCGCTCTTCGCAAGCGAGGGCTACCTCTCGCACTGGGCCGACGAGCTCGAGCTCGGCCCCGAAGCGCTGCCGGATCAGCCGGTCAGCTTCGTCTCCTGGTTCGCCGCGCGGGCGTACTGCCGGAGCCTGGACAAACGGCTGCCGACGGAGGCGGAATGGGAACTCGCCGCGACCCCGCCGCCGGAGGACGAAGAGGCCCGCGCGGAAACGACCCGGCGGATCCTCGCGTTCTACAGCCGGCCGCGCTCCCAGCTCCCGCGGGTCGGTAGCACGCCCCCCGATGCGCTCGGCCTGATGGACCTTCACGGCGTGATCTGGGAGTGGGTCGACGACTTCCAGGCCGGCTTCGGCAGCGCCGACAGCCGCAAGCAGGGCGACAAGGACTCCGGTCTCGTCTGTGGCGGGGCCGCCTCGGCAGCCGGCGACCCGTCCGACTACGCCACCTTCATGCGTTTCGCGTTCCGCTCGAGCCTGGAGGCTCGGCACACGCTTCATCACCTCGGCTTTCGCTGCGCAAGGAGCCTGCCATGATCCGCCCCCTCTCGTTGGTTTCCGTCGTCGCCTCCGCCTGCCTGCTGCTCGCCGCGCCGCTGCGCGCCGAAGACACGCCGGAAAAGTCCGCGGCCGGGGCGCACGACGCCCACCAGCACGCCGGCCACGCGCACGAATCGATGACCGGCGATGCCCCCGTCGCCGGGCACTCGGTCTACCAGCTCGACACGCCGTGGCGCGACGCGCGGGGCGACACGCTCGAACTGTCCTCGCTGCGCGGGCACCCGGTGCTGGTGCTGCTCTTCTACGGCACCTGTGAGTCCGTGTGCCCCGTCCTCGTGCGCGATCTCCAGCGCATCGACGAGCAGATCCCGGCCGCACAGCGCGCGGACCTGCGCTACCTGCTCATCTCCTTCGATCCGACCGTCGACACGCCGGAGCGCCTGGCGGCCTACGCGAAGGCGCACGGCATCGACTCGAAACACTGGAAGCTCCTGCACGGCACACCCGATCAGGTCCGCGAGCTCGCCGCCGTCCTCGGTGTCCGCTACCGCGCGACCGGCAACGGCCAGTACAGCCACACGCAGCGCATCACGCTGCTCGATCGCGAGGGTGCGGTGGCCGATCACTTCGACGGCGTGGCCCGACCGATCGAGCCGATCGCGCAGCGCGTCATCGAAGAGCTCGGCGCGAAGAACGGGCACTCCGAACACTGATCCGAGGCTCTCCTCCCAGGCCCGGGAATCCGGGAACCGAACGCGCCGTCATCGAGCGCGTCCGGTTCGTTTCCCCCCAGGGGCTCCTGGTTGCTCTCTGGAACTACTCGAATCCGAGTTCCGGTTTTGCTTAACTCCCTGGGGCGAGGGGGCTGAGCTGCCCTCCCCGTCATGCATGACCGGGGTCATACGCCGCGCGCGGACCTGCGCGTTATATGCTCCCACCAGTGCAGCGGGAGTGCAGCGAGAAGGGACCGGTCGCACGTCCTCCAGCGCGGAGCATCCGGTTCGGAGGTCAGGTCAGAGATCGAACGTCGGAGCGTCGGAAGAAAGAGGATGGGGGGGAGTGACATGGCCACGGAGTCCGTTACGGAGCAGAGCACGCAGAAGCCCTGCGTGTTCATCCACGTCAATCACAAGCAGATCCTCGGCGCCATCGTCGGCGCGCACTCGCTGCGCCGCAACAGCGCCAACGCCGACAAGTTCGATGTCCGCCTGATCGAGACCCGGGACCACCCGTTCCTCCAGGACCGAGAGGGGCAGCTCTTCCTGCGCAAGGGTGAAATGCGGCCCTGGCGGAACAACGACCTCCAGTCGTTCACGCCCCTGCGCTTCATGCCGCCCGAGTTGATGGGCTACCGCGGGCGCGCCGTCGTCATCGATCCGGACGTGTTCGCCGTCGGCGACGTCTGGGAGCTGCTGTCCCGGGACATGCGGGGCAAGGCCATCCTGTGCCGGCCGCGCAGCCGCACCAGCCGCAGCCTCGACGGTCCCATGGCGACCAGCGTGATGCTGCTCGACTGCGCGCAGCTCAGGCACTGGCAGGTCGAGAAGCAGTTCGACGACCTGTTCGCCGGCAAGCTCGACTACAAGGATTGGATCACGTTGCGCCACGAGGATCGGGATTCGATCGGGCTGTTCGAGAGCTGCTGGAACGACCTCGACATCCTCAACCGGCGCACCAAGCTGCTGCACACGACCAAGCGCTGGACGCAGCCGTGGAAGGCCGGCCTGCCGGTCGATTTCACGCCCGCCGACACGTTCCGGCGCTTCCCGCCGCTCGGCTGGCTGATGCGGTGGCGGCGCGAACTGTTCGGGGATTACGCACTGCTGGGGCGCTATCGCCCGCATCCCGATCGGAACCAGGAGAACTTCTTCTTCGGGCTGCTCCAGGAGTGCATCGAGAACGGCAGCGTCACCGAGGAGATGGTTCGGGAGCAGATGCGATACGATCACGTGCGTCACGATGCGCTGCGGGTAGTCGAGGAAGTCCCTCCGCTGTCCCAGACGCTCGAACTGCTGCCCGCGTAGTCCGGTGCTGCAGACCCGCCTCGGCCGCATCGGCGGCGAGGCGCCCCGGGTGCAGGCCCAGAGGTTCCAGCCATGGCAGGCGTGAAGCAGGACGTGGATTTCCTCGAGACCCCGGCCACTTTCGTGGCGCAGGCGGACGGCGACCTCGTCGCCCTCAACGCCGTCGCCAGACGACTGGTCGGCAATGCGGTGGGGCGCAAGTGCTGGCACGCCGTCGGCGGCCTGTCCGACGCCGAGGGGCTCCCGTGCCGGTTCGGATGCGTGCGCGATCTGATGAACCAGGGCCTGGAGAAGACGCAGCGCACGCGGATCCGGCTGCGGAACCGATGCCACATGCTGACCTGCGTGCCGCTCGACGGCATGGTCGCCTGCATGTTGAGCCCGTCCTCCGACGAGCATCCGCAGACGTGGCAGCTCTTGACCACCCGCGAGCGCGAAGTCCTGCAGCTCCTCTCCGAAGACAAGAACACGGCCGCGATCGCGGCGCAGCTCGGCCTCGGCGAGACGACGGTGCGAACCCACGTGGAGCACATGCGGGCCAAGCTCGGCGTGAGCACGCGCGCGGCCCTCGTCGCGCGCGGCTACGAACTCGGCTTCCTCGGCTGACTTCCTCAGCTGAGGTTCGGAGAGCGCTCTCGGGCCTCGTCGCTCCCCGGGATTCGGCTCGACGGGATGAACGGGCGGCCGGCGGGCCACCCGCAGCGGACGGCTCAGCGCGTGCGGTAGAACGGCGCGCGGCGTCGGACCGCGTCGAGCAGCGCGAAGTCGCTCGGGGGAACCTCGTAGCCGAGCGGGTACGGCGGGCGTGGCGGGTGGCCGAGGGCCTCGAGCACGCGGAGATCCCGGTAGTAGGCGGAGTACGTCAGGACGCACAGCACCGGCAGGCAGCCGGGAGCCTGCGCGCCGAGTTCGTCGAGTGCGGCGCGGCGGGTCGCCGCGGCGAGTTCGACGAACGATCCGGCACCGTGACGCTCGGCGAGGGTTGCAAGTCGCGCCAGGCCGTCCTCGAGCACCGAGAAGAGCTCGGGCTTCTCCGCCGCTGCGGCCGCCACGGCATCGGCGAGGCCGAGCGCACCGGCGCCGGGTAGGCCGACCTCCGGTCGCGCCGGCAGGAGTTCGTCGAGCAGGGTGGCGAGCAAGCGTTGCTGCGCCGGATCGAGGGCCGGAGCGGCGTCAGGGCTCTTGGCCATGCGATGGCGTCTCCCGTCACTCGAGCAGGTGATCGAGGTTCTTCTTCATGCGGTCGGCGATGTACAGCGCGAGACCCTGGATCGTGCAGGTCGGGTTCACCGCACCGGCCGTCACGAAGATGCTGCCGTCGATGATGAACAGATTGCGCACGTCGTGCGAACGGCCCCACTCGTTGACGACCGAGCGCGCCGGATCGGTCCCCATCCGCGCCGTGCCCATCAGATGCCAGCCGGCCGCCCGCAGCGGCGCGTCGACGAAGCTGCTCCGGGCCCCGGCCGCGGCCAGCGCCTCCTGGGCGCGCGCGGTGCCGAAGTCGAGCATCCGGCGGCTGTTGTCGCTGAGCCGATACTCGATCTTCGGCGCTGGGATGCCGTGGCCATCGGTGAGTTCCGGGTCGAGGATCACGCGGTTGTGCTCCTCCGGAAGGTCCTCGCAGATCGCGATCAACCCGGCCATCCGGTCGATCACCTCGCCATAGCGGCGATGGTGATCGCGGCCCCACGGTACGCGGCCGCTCGCGAGGCCCCACAGCGCCGTCGTCACCGGCCCGAAGCCGCGCAACAGCTCGAACGAAAAACCGCGCACGAAGCCGCGGGCGAGGTCGGTTTCGTAGAACTCGTGGCTCATCAGGCCGCAGCCGGTCGGCCCCTGGTAGCCGTCGAGAGGTTCGTCGAAGAAGCCCATGACCAGGCCATACGGATGGAACATCAGGTTCCGGCCGACGAGGCCGCTGCGGTTCGCAAGCCCGTCCGGAAACTGCGGCGAGCGCGAGTTCAACAACAGCCGCGGCGTGCCGACGCCGTTGCACGCCAGCACCACGATCTCCGCGCGCTGTCGGCGTTCGACGCCGTCCGCGTCGTAGTAGACGACGCCATCGGCGAGGCCGTCGGGGCGGACGGTGATCTCGCGGACGCGGCAACGCGTCTCGAGCCGTACTCCGTTGCGGATCGCCGCCGGCCAGTACGTGAGGTCGGTGCTGGCCTTCGCCCCCTGCGCGCAGCCGCTGATGCACGGCCCGAGGTTGATGCACGCGGCCCGATCGCCGGTCGGGCGCGTCGCGATCGCGCTGTCCGACGGCCACCAGTGCCACCCGAGATCGTGGAAGCCGCGCGCCA
Organism: uncultured Pseudomonadota bacterium; assembly: GCA_900696485.1. Taxonomy (GTDB): domain Bacteria; phylum Myxococcota_A; class UBA9160; order UBA9160; family PR03; genus CAADGG01. The sequence continues at coordinate 55,742 of CAADGG010000078.1, read as the reverse complement.
CCGTCTCGCCGAGCTTGCCGAGCGGCACCGGCGGCAGCGTGGGCTCCTTCGGCGGATAGGCCGGATCCCCGGCGAGCCCGGCGACACCCATCATCCGGTCGTTCTCCGCCCAGTAGGGCTCGAGCGTCGCGTAGTCGAGCGGCCAGTCGTCGGCCACGCCATCGAGGCTGCGCACGCGGAAGTCCGACGGCTTCATGCGCGGGAAGTGACCGGCGTACAGGATCGTGCCGCCGCCGACGGCGTTGAAGTTCGAGATCGCGATCGGCGACTCGGCGTCGTTCACCGGGTAGTCGGCCGGGCGCTGGCGCGTGTTCGGAGAGAACGCGAAGTCGGTCTGCGCGCGCTGCTCCCAGTCGAGCCCGGCGGTCGGGTAATCGGCCGGGTTCATCCAGTCGCCCTGCTCGAGGCACAGGATGTTCATCCGCGTCTCCGCGAGGCTCCACGCAAAGGCCGCGCCGGCTGCGCCGGCGCCGATGATCAGCACGTCGACCGGATCGTCCGCCATCGAGGTCCTCCGGCGCGGAGCCTATCCGACCGCCCGTCGACTCGCGAGCGGCGCTCCCCTCCACGCGGCCGGTGCCGAACGCGAGCGCGCTCAGCGCTCCGGCGTGAAGCGCACCCGCATTCGTATGCACGAGCGCACCAGGGCCGACGGCACGATCACGGCGCCTTCCGGATCGGCGAAGGTCATGTCCGGGCAGCGCCGCAGGATCTCCTCGAACGCGACGCGCATCTCCATGCGCGCCAGGTTCGCGCCGAGACAGAAGTGCTTGCCGAGACCGAAGCCGAGATGCACCGGATTGCGCTCGACGCGGAACGCATCGGGATCGTCGAAGACGTCGGCGTCGCGATTCGCCGACGGGTACAGCATCAGCACCCGCTCGCCGGCGCGCAGGGTACGGCCGCGCAGCGTCGTGTCCTCGACGACGGTGCGCGAGAACGACTGCACCGGTGAGACCAGGCGGACCATCTCTTCGACGGCCGAGGGGATCAGGTCCGGGTCGTCGATCAGTTTCTGGCGCTCGGCCGGGTGCTCGATCAGCAGCTGCATGCCGCCCGAGAGGGCGTTGCGGGTGGTCTCGTTGCCTGCCACCAGCAGGATCACCAGCAGCATGATCAACTCGTCGTTGGCGAGTTCGAGCTGGCCGTCCTGCAGGCCGGGCTGATCCGGCTGGTCGAAGGTCGTCAGCAGGCCGGCATCCTTCGCCCCGACGAGGATGCTGACGAGGTCGTCCTGCGGCTGCCGGCGGCGGTCCTCGATGATCTCGCGCACGTACGCCGAATACGCGAGGAAGGCCTGGCCGGCGGCGGCCATGATGCCCGGATCGTCCTGGTTGCCGTCGCCGCGGATCATCGCGTCGGACCACTGGTGGAAGCGTCGGCGATCCTGTTTGCGGATCCCGATCATCTCGGCGATCAGCGACAGCGGCAGCGGCACCGCGACGTCCTCGACGAAGTCGGCCTCCCCGCGGCCGGCGATCGCGTCGAGCGCCTCCGTCGTGATCTCGCGGAACGCGAGCTCGAGCTTCTTCACCATGCGCGGCGAGAAACCGCGGTTGATGAGGTTGCGGAGCTTCGTGTGGCGCGGCTCGCCCTCGTCGATGAGGCCGATCTTCGGCGCCTTGTCGATCCGGACTCCGTGCGCCGACGTGAACAGGTCCTGGTGCTTCGACACGTACGCGACGTCGTCGAACTTCGAGACGACCCAGCACCGGTCCCGCTCCGACCAATGCACCGGATCGTGCTCGCGCAGCCAGCGCATGCGTGCGTGGACGTCCAGGTCCCAGGTCTTCGGATCGAGAAAGGCGACATCGACATCCATGGCGGGTCCTTTCAGGGCTCGGAGTTCGGATTGCGGTTCGGGCGCGGCAGCAGCGTGTCGATCATCCGCCGCAGCAGCTCCGTCTGGAGGCGCAGCACCGGCGCCGTCAGCAGGTCCGTCCCGGTGAGTGCGCGATAGAACGGCGCGCTGGCGAAGAACCCGACGACGGTGTGGTACATCGCCAGCACCAGCAGCTCGGCCTGCTCCGGGGCGACGGACGGCGCACCCCCACGCGCCTCGACGAGTTCGCGCGCCCGCGCGAAGGCCGGCGCCATCCACCCGCGCAGCATCGGCGTCAGGTGCTCGCCGCCGGCCAGTGTCTCGTGCAGCACCAGGCGCGGCAGATGCGGGCGCGCCGCCAGCATCCGCATCACCGGCTCGATCACGCGGCGCGGATCATCACGCTCGGCCGGCGGCGCCAGCGCCAGCTCCGACAGCAGCCCGACCACCGGCCCGATGCCGCGCTCGAGCACGGCCGCGTACAGCGCATCCTTGCTCGTGAAGTGGTTGTAGAGGCTGGGGATGCGCAGACCGACCCGTGTCGCGACGTCGCGCAGCGTGGTCCCGTGGTAGCCCCGCTCCGCGAACAGCGCCTCGCCGGCCGCGAGGATCCGCTCGGCCGTCGCCGAGCCGCGGCGGCTGCTGCCATCGAACGTGACGATCGGAGCCGGCGACACGAAACCTCCAGAAAACTAACGATCGTTAGTTTTCTGGAGCGGCCAGCTCACGTCAAGGGTCCCGCCGTCGGCAGCGGGACGGACCGGGACGGGACAGATCGGGATCGGGTTCGGGTTCGGGGTTCGCGGGATCGGGATCGGGATCGGGACGGAAGAGCCGTTCAGTGCTGCTCCGGCAACTTGCCGAGCGTGAGTTCGGCGAGCCGGCGGATCTGTTGGCTCGGGTGCTCGTGCACGATCCGTCTCAGCTCCGCCAGGCCCTCCGGGCCGAACAGGCCGAGTGTCAGTACCGCCGGCCCCAGGGATCCGGAGGCCTCGACGGCCGCGCCGTCCCAGATCTCGCGCCGCAGTGCGCCGAGCGCGGGAGCGCCGAGTGCGGCGATCCCCTGCATGGCCGCCAGCCGCACGGCCGGCTCGTCGTCGCGCAGGCTGCGCACCAGATCGTCGGCCGCGTCGGGTGGTTCGAGCTGCGCCAGCGCCTCGGCGGCGGCGGCCCGCACCGCACCGGCCGGATCGTTGCGGAGCAGCGAACGCAGCGCGGAGACATCGACGGCGCCAGCCGCGTGCCGAACCGCCGCGGCGCGAACGGCGGGATCTCGCGCGCGCAGCAGCTCGGCGACACGCGCAGCGCCCAGTCCGCCGCGCAGCCGTCCGAGCGCGTCGAGCGCATCGCCTTGAAGCGGCGACGGCGTCGACGCAAGCGCCACGAGCGCCGGCTCGAGGGCTTGCAGCTCCCGGTGACCGACCAACGTCACGACCGCACGGCGCAGCTCGATCGGACGGCCCCCGTCCGCGATCAGGTCCGTGAGGCTTTGCGCCGCGTCGGCGGAGAGCCGCTCGGGGAGTGCCGGGACGCGCTCGAGCCAGGCGAGAGCCGACTCCGCGACGGTCGCCTCGCCGACCGCCGCGAGGCGCGCGAGCGCGGCGACACCGGCCTCGCCGTCGCGGTCGGGGCTCGGCAACGCCAGCCACGCCGCCAGCTCTCGCAACGTGCGTTGATCGGGATCGCGCAGGAACGCCTCCCCGCGCGCCGCGATCGCCAGCGCATCGCGCTTCGGGAAGCGCGCGGTCCACAGCGACCCCGGCGGCAGCGGCTCGAGCACCACGACGACCCGCTCGCCAGCGACGAAGCGAGCGGGCCGGCGCGTCGCGAGTTCTTCCCAGGCGATGAGCAGGGCTGCTTCCGGCGCGTCGTCTCCGAGCAACGAACGCTCGACGACGAGCGTCGCGCGCCAGCCTAGACGATCGATCTGGGTCGGCTGCTCGACGCGTCCGACCACGACGGTGTCGGCCGCTGCGGCGGCCGCGAGCAGCTCCCGGCCGCCCGTCGCCGGGGCCACCGCAGGCGTGGCCCCGAGCAGAGCCAGGGCAAGGGGCAGCAGTCTCCGAACGGCCGGACCCGCGACGCTCAGGGCGCCACCCGCACACCCGGAGCATCGAACACTCCGTTGCCATCCACGTCGACGTACAGCGCGTTGGTGAAGCCGAGCGCGCGCACGCCCGACTCCGCAGCGTCGACCGCCATCAGATTCGCCAGCGTCAGATTGCCGGCGACACTGAGGTTGCTGCCGTAGATCGGGAACATCGGGGTGGACTCACCGACGGTTCCGCGTGCAACGACGACGACCCATTCGTCTTCGGTGAGACCCGTGAGCGGCACGACGAGGTTCGTCTCGTACCGCTCGGCGCCCGGCACCGCGGGATGAACGTCGATCGTGGCGCGCGTGAAGTCTCCACCACCGAGGGTCAGGACCTGCGTCGGGACGGCCGAGTAGCTGGTCGGCGTGCCACCCGTGGTTCCGGTGACCACCGTCTGCGCGTTGCGATAGATCTCGATCTGATCGTACGGCGCCCAGAGCGGCGCCTGGATGCGGATCTCGAGATCCACCGAGCCGGTGTTCGTCGTGACGAGGGTGCTGTTCCCGAGGCCGAAGTCCGCCGAGGCGGATCCCGCCACGAGCCGGGTCTGCACGTACAGCCCTTGCCCTCCGACCAGCCGCTGGCTCTTCACGGCCTGCCCGATCTCCGCCGAGGGGATCGCGGCCGGGACGTCCGTCGAGGACGGCGTCCAGCTCCGCGCGCCGGCACTGTCGAGGTTGAGGACGGTGTGGGTGTCCGTGCTGGCGACGGCCGTGGCTCGATAGCCCTGGTTGAGCAGGTTCATCCAGATCCCGATGCGCTCGATCAGGAACTGGTTCTGGTGCGAGTTGTTGTTGCCGTTCCACAGCTCGAGCGCCGGGAACGGATGGAAGAAGTTCGCCACCGCAGGATCCAGGCGGAACACGCTCGTGTCGGGCAGGAACGACTGCGGCGGCTCGACGCCGGTATCGATGCGCAGCGGACTGAAGTGGCTCCCGATGTGGTTGATCTGCACGACCGTTTCGAGCCCGGCGTTCTGCGGCTTCCCCAGTGCCTCAGCCTCGATCTGCGCAGGCGTCCGCACATAGTGGCCGAACGACGGAAAGTCCTCCCCGGGAGGCGCCGCGCCGCCCCAGTCCGTCGAGCCGTTGGACACCCGTGTCGGATCGAGGCCCTGCGGGTACGCGTTGTAGTGTCCGTAGTCGAACGACGTGATCTCCTCGCCGATCGTCGTGGTCAGGAACGGCGCGAGGCCGCTGGCCACGATCGTCGGCGCCAGATCCGTGATCGCATCGTGGTCGGTCGCGACGATGTTCTCGACGCCTTCGGCGGCGAAGGAGCGGGCCCGCGTTTCGAGCGCGACCCGGGAATCCGGACTGTTCAGCATGTGCACGTGGAAGTCGGAGGAAACGAAGCCGGCCGTGTCGAGTACGCGGCCGATCTGTGCGCTCACGGACGTCGTGGCGCCAGCCACCGGCGCGATGGTCTCCTGGTACACCGAGTACTCGTCGCCGCGTGACACGACGACCTGGTAGGTGCCGGGCTCGAGATCGAACTCGGCCACTCCGTCGGGCCCGGCGTAGGCCAGGCTGGCGTATCCCGGCAGCAGCCGATCGGTCTGGTCGTCGAACATGCCTGTCCGCGTGTCCTGTGCCGACAGCACCGACAGGACGAACAGCGGGTCCGGACTGGGATCGGACGTCCCGAAGCGCGGATCCGACGCCGTCGTCACCGAGACTGCGCCGATGACGTTGACCCGGGCCGGCACGGCTGCACCGCTCTCGTCGGTCACGGTGACCTGCACGCGCCCGGTTGCCGGCAGCGCGATGTCCTGGATCACGACGCCACCGAGCGGAACCACCGCCGTGTGATACACCGGGGCGAGTCCGCCGCCCTCGTAGGGAACGCCCACCCGCGCGGCCGCCACGCCGTACGTGCCGGCGCGAAGCTGCCCGCGGTAGCAGCCCGCGGCGTCGGTGACGAAGTGTGCGGCGAGGGTGCTGATCCGGCCGCCACCGAGCGGTCCGACGGCGACACGGGCCGCCGGCGCCGGCGCGCCGCCGATCGTCACGCAACCCTCGATCGTCCCGGTGCCGACCCCCTTGACCTCGGCCTCCACACGGGAGCTGTTCCCGGCGCTGCCATCCCCGACGCTGAAGAAGCTCCGGAACGCCTTCGATCCGTTGCCCGGGACCACGAAGATGGCCGGCAGGTCCGCCCCGAGCACGAAGACCAGGTTCTGGCTGTGCATGAGGAAGCTCACGCCCGACGTGCTGAAGGAACTCGAAGACGGCTGCCCGCCCGGGAACGCGATCGGAATCAGGCCGTAGTCGATCCCCTCGCTGGAATCGAAGCCGAAGAAGCCGAGGATCTCGGTGATCGGACTGAGCAGCGGCTCGCCGAGTCCCATCGGGACCCCGCCGGCCTGCACGAACTGCTCGACCGTGCCCATCGCGTTGATGTAGTAGCCCGCATACTGGCGGATCGGAGCCGGCGCGAGGTTGCTGACGATCGTCTCCAGCTCGATGTGGCGGTCGCCGGGCTCGAGCCGGTACTCGGTGCAGGCCTCGACGGCGTAGTCGCGATCGTCCGCGGCGGCCAGGAGGTTCGGGAGCGAGAGTCCGAGCGAGGAGAGCTGCGAGGAGGCGTTGATGTAGTCGATGAGGTCGTCGGGGCCGCAGGCCCGGAGGATGGCCGCCGTACCGTCCTGCCCGTCGTTCACCACTTCGACGAACTGGGCGTTCAGCACCGTCTCGACGTTGATCGCCGGCTGCAGCTCGAAGAACGCATCGCGGTTCTCACGGCCGATCAATTCCGCATCGATCAGATTGCCGCCGAACTGTCCCACGCTGTGCAGGTCTCGCTGCGGCGCGTCCTGCACGGCGAAGCGGGCCACGTCGTTCACGAGCAGCCAATCCCCGAGTCGGCTGTGGCCGAGCGGGCCCTGGATGCGATCCCCCTCCGACTCGATGCGCCGGGCACGCGCCTTCGGCGGGCCGTAGCTGAACTCGATGACACGCCGCCAGGTGGTGCCGTTCGTCGCCCCGGCGGAGACGGACAGCTCGTTGTCGTCGAGCAGCGGCGGTCCTGGGGCGAGCGTCGCGGAGAAGACCGTGGGGCCGCCAGTGAGCACCAGTTCGACACCGTTCAGCGTGACCTCGAGCGTCCCCGGTTGCGCCGCGCCTCCCAACACCACCTCGACCGGGAAGCTCGGGGTCGCAATGATGGTCCCCTCGGTCGGCGTCACCGAGACGATCACGGGTTGACCGCAGGTGTTGCCGAGACCGAGCGACAGGAGCAGAAGCAACGGAGGGAACCAACCACGCGGTATCATCGCATTCTCCGATGCCGCCCCTTCAGGCTGGGGGTGCGGCGATTTCGACATGGGGCTTTCATCATACAAGGGATGTGACGGGATCGTTCCGGATTCGTCACGAAGGATTTTATCCCCCGAGGGGAGGCTGCCGGGCGGGTGGTGGCGCGCGAGCAACCGCCGTGTGCGCCGTCGCCCGGCGGTCACTCCCTCCGGCGCCGGCGCAGCTGCTCGCGTTCCTCGGGCGAGAGCTGCTGCCAGCGTTCGCGGAGCTTGCGGCGGCGTTCGGGCGGAAGCTCGCGGAACCAGCGATAGCGCCGGCGCAGCCGCTCCCGCTCCTCCGGCGTCGCCTCGCGCAAGCGCTCGAACCGCTCGCGGATCCGCTCGCGTCGTTCGGGCGGCAGCTCCCGCCAGCGCGCCAGACGCTGCTGCGCTCGCGCGCGTTCCTCCGGCGACAACTGCTGCCAGCGGGCCGCCCCGCGCCGCAACCGCTCGCGCCGTTCCGGCGGGAGACCGTCCCAGCGATCGGCGAGCGGCGCCAGCAGCTCGCGCTCAGCCGCCGACAGCGCATCCCATTCCTGCGCCTTCGCCGGCCGCGGGCGCACGACGAGCCATGTGAGGAGCAGCGTGAGGAACGATCGCCTAGTCAACACCGCTTCCCTCCACATCGCGCTCCTGCGCATCTGCGGGATCGAGCTCGGGATCGAGCTGGCGATCGAGAGCCGGATCGAGAGCATCGAGCCCGGCCCCGGCGGCGTCGGGAAACTCCCCGAGGAATTCGAGCAGCTCGATGCTCGGCGAGGCCGCCGCCAACGGCTCGTCCATCGGCTCAGATCGGTTCGCTTGCTTCGAGCCAGCGATAGAACTCGAGGTGCTCATACAGCTCCAGATCTTCGTCGGCCCCGAGGATGTCGATGTCCTCGAGGCCGACGCCGAGCACGCGGTCCGGTGATGGTTCCATGGTCCGACGCGGGACGACGAGGACGACGGCGAGCGCCACCGCCGCCAGCGCCGCCACGCTGGAGAACACGAGCGGTCTGGCGAACCGGGGCCGTTCGTCGAGCGCCTCGAGCGCGCGAAGACGCACGGCGCGGAGCCGCGCGCGCGTCGCGTCGTCGACGGCCTCGGCGCTTCGAGAGAGCCGTTCCGCCGCACGACGAGCCAGCTGCGAATCGTCCCGGTGCAGATCCCGCTGATTCGGATTTCGCGGGTTCGGATCTCGCCGGTTCGGATCTCGCGGGTTCGGATCTCGCGGGTTCGGATCTCGCGGATCGGTGTTCATCTCCCGGTCGTCTCCAGTCTCGCGCGGAGTGCCCGGATCGCACGAGAGTAGTGCGTCTTCACGCTGCCCTGCGAGCAGCGCATCGCACGGGCCGTTTCCGCGACATCGAGCCCGTCCCAGGCCCGCAACAGGAACGCCTGCCGCTGGCGCAACGGCAGGTCGCGCAGCGCAGCCTCCAGATTGCCGCCGAGATCGGCGCGTTCGGCCAGCTCCGCGGGACTCGCCCCGTCGCGATCCGGGAGTGCCTCGATCGGATCGTCCCCGGGATCCTCGCGGGAATCCGTCCGCGGTCCGAGCCACGCGCGAAAGCGCTCGCGCAGCGCGCGACGCCGCGACCAGTCGCGGATCCGGTTCTGCAGGATCCGATGGAACAGCGGCGCCCATTCGGCAGCCGGCCGTTGCGCGTAGCGACGCACCAGTGCGGTCATCGCATCCTGGACCAGGTCGAGCGCGTCCTCGCGATCGCGGGTCGCGAGCCGCGCCGTGTAGAGGGCGCGGCGTTCGACACCGGCGAGGAATCCATCGAGCTCCTCCCGTCGTTCCACGCTGCGCAGCGCCCCCCTGCTCCGGATGTGCGCGCCGCCGACCACGCGAGGCCGGCGGCGCGCACCGGGTCGCGGTTCTCAGCGGCGCGCACGCCGATCGGCTCGCCGATCGAAGCGCCGATCCAGGCGATCGCCGCGCCGATCGAGACGATGGTCGATCCGATCACCGCGCCGGTCGAGACGATGATCGATCCGGTCGCCCTTCCGCTCGAGGCGCTCGGCCCGAAGCGGATGCCCACGCTCGGCGGCCCGCGCCGACCGGCGATCGAGGATCCTCTCCGCGCGGTCGCCCCGCCGGTCGAGCCGCGCCTCGATCCGGTCGCCCCGGCGATCGAGACGGGCGTCGATGCGGTCCCCCCGGTCGATGTCGGCGCTGGCTGCCGGCGCGAGGGCCAGGGTCACGAACCCGATCAGGGCAAGGTTTCGAAGCTTCATCTGGGTCTCCCTGAGTCCAGACGACACGAGCGCCGCCTGGCTGGGAAAAGACAACGCGCGAGCCCCGGATCCGTTGACCGGCGAGCGCTCGGCGCCGGAACCCGACTTCCAACTCCCGGCCCGGCCCCGGCCGTCAGTCACCCGCGAGCCCGCTCAGGAAGAACCGCGTCGTCGAGCGGGCGATCTCCTCGACACTGCGCCGGCCCAGCAACCGGCCCAGCACACTGGGCGCCGTCAGGGCGAACCAGACGCCGACGGCATGCTCGACATCGATGTCTTTCCGGAAGTGGCCCTGGTGGATGCCACGCTCGATCAGGGCGCGAAAGAAGGCCTCGAGCGCCGAGCGGTCGTACAAGTCCGCGTACTCGGGCGGGTGGACTCCGGCAAACACCTCGATGGCGAGCTGTCCATAGTCCTGCAGGTTGCGGAATCCGAGTTCCATCGTGCGCGAGACGCACTCCCGCGCATCCGAAACATGCGCTGCGATCTCGAGGAACTCGTCGCGGGTTCGGTTCACCAGCTCCAGCGCGACGATGCGATACAGGGCCTGCTTGCCGGAAAAGTGCCGGTAGAGCGTGCCGGTGCCGACACCCGCCCGCTCGATCACCGTATGGATGTCAGCCTCGAGGCCCTTCTCGAACAGCGCCTCTCGGGCCGCCTCGAGAATTCGCTCACGCGTGCTCGGGGCAGCGTCGTCGGCATCCTCAGCCGGCATCGAGGTGGGAGTCTCGCTCAGCGGACGTCCTCCGCTCCGTGTTTTCCAGCGGGCCCGGCCAACGGGATGCAGGATGACACGGACCTGCGAACGATCGCGAAGTCCTGCGGCGGACGCCGGGCGGACCCGCCGCAGCCTTCGTTCGATACGGCCGGACGGACGGTACCGAACTCCGCCGGCCACGGCTCTCGCTGCGTCGGGTCGCGAGCGCCGGACCGGGAGCCGGCGCATCCGGCGTCGGCGGTCCTACCCTTCCCGGATCGCCACAGATCTGTAACGTGCTCGCGTCCCGGATCGCGGCGGGACGGAGATTCCCGGTGCCGCAGAACGGTGGCGCCGGACGACGGGAGACCGGATGGAACTCGGCATCACGATCTTCGCGACCGATCGCTCGATGGCGCCGGCCGATCTTGCACGCGAGGCCGAGACGCGCGGCTTCGCGTCGTTCTTCGTCCCCGAACACACGCACATCCCGACCTGCCGCGCGACGCCGCCGCCCACCGGCGAGAGCGAACTCGCCGACGAGTACCGTCGCACGCTCGATCCCTGGGTGGCACTCGCGACCGCCGCCGCCGTCACGTCACGGATCCGGCTCGGCAGCGGCATCGCGTTGGTTGCGCAACACGATCCGATCGCCCTCGCCAAGACGATCGCAACGCTCGATCATCTGTCCGGCGGTCGCGTCGTCGTCGGCGTCGGCTTCGGCTGGAATCGCGAGGAGATGGTCGACCACGGCGTCGACTTCACGCGCCGTCGCGAGCACGTGCGCGAGGTGATGCTGGCGATGCAGGCGCTGTGGAGCTGCGAAGAGGCCGGCTTCGACGGTCAGTACGTGCGCTTCGCGCCGAGCTGGCAGTGGCCCAAGCCGCGGCAGCAACCGCGCCCGCTCGTGCTGCTCGGCGGCGGCCCCGGTCCCAAGCTGTTCGCGCACCTCGCCGAATGGGCCGATGGCTGGATGCCGATCGGCGGGGCCGGCCTCCAGCAGGCGCTGCCGGAATTGCGCCGCCAGTTCGAGGCGCGCGGACGCGATCCGGCCAGTCTTCGGGTCGTCCCGATGGGCGTGGTCCCGGATCCCGGGAAGCTCGACTACTACGCGTCACTCGGCGTCACCGAAGCCATCCTGCGCCTGCCTTCGGCCCCCCGCGACGTCGTCCTGCCGATCCTCGACGAGTACGCTCGCCACCTCGACGCCCACGCCGTCAAGAAAGGGGCCGGGTTGGATTCGTCAACTTTTCCCGACGGGAAAAGTTGACGAATCCAACCCGGCCCCTTTCTTGACGGCGGATTCGAGGGGCAAGCGCAGCGCGAAGCGTGCGCCGCCGCCTTCGGCCTTCTCGGCCGTCACGGATCCGCCATGGTCCTCGACGATCTTGCGCACGACGGCGAGCCCGAGGCCCGTCCCTCCCGGCTTGCCCGCCGTGGCGAACGCCTCGAAGAGGCGCTCGCGAATCGTCTCGAGGATCCCAGGGCCCGTGTCCTCGACATCCAGACACACGAGATCGGCGTCACGCCGGGTCTCGATGCGGACCAGGCCGCCCTCCGGCATCGCCTCGAAGGCGTTGTAGAGGAGGTTCATCAACGCGCGGCGCAGCCGCTCCACGTCGACCCACAGGGTCGCCGCGGACTCGAGGCGCGTCTCGATGCGGATCCCCTGACGCCCCGCCGACTCCGCGATCGTCGCGACGACGTCCTCTACCCACTCGTCGATCTCGCACGGCGAGCGCTCGCTGCGATCCTCGCTCGCGCGCGTCGCGTCGAGCAGCTCGCTGCACATGCGCATGATGCGCTCGCTCTCCTCCAGCGCGCCCCCGGCCAGCGCGCGGATCTCTTCGACCGGAAGCGATCCGGCATCGCGCGCCAGCTCTTCGGTCGATGACCGCACGACGGTCAGCGGACCGCGGATGTCGTGCACGATCATCGCGACCATCTGGCCCACCGCCGCGAGTCGCTCGGCCGCCAGCATCCGCGACTGCGCTTCCCGCACCGACCCGAGCGCCATCTCGAGCTCGGCGTTCTTCGCGACGAGACTCGTCAGAAGTCTGACATTGTCGCGCTCGAACCAGGTCCGCTCGAGCAGCGCGGTCGCGATCTGCACCAACTGATCGGGCGACCAGGGCTTGTTGACGTAGGCGTGGATCCGACCGGCGTTGATCGCCTCGACGGTGGCGTGGATGTCGGCATAGCCGGTCAGCAGCACCCGCGCGACCGGCACGTCGAGGCCCGCCACCCGGGCGAGCAGGTCGACACCCTTCATGCCGGGCATTCGCTGGTCGCTGATCAGCAGGTCCGGCGGCTCGGCCTGCACGCGAGCCCAGGCTTCGTCGGCACTCGTGAACGGCTCGACGTCTCCGAGGCGCCGCAGCGTGCGAACCAGCAGTTCGACGCTGCGCGGCTCGTCGTCGACGACCACGATCCGGGGGCGAGGCGAGGCGTCCTCCATGGCGTCTGCTATCGGAGAAGCGCCGGTTGAACTGGAGAGGACCCCCGGCAAACCGCCGGCACGCAACGCGCAGCGCCACGGCAACCGACACTCAGGACCCGGCAACCTCGTTCCCGAGCACTGGCAGCTCCACGCGGAAACAGCTGCCGACATCCTTCGTACTCCGGACCGCCAGCGTGCCGCCGTGTCGCGACAGGATCCCGTAACTGATGGAGAGTCCGAGACCGGTCCCTTGACCCGGCTCCTTGGTGGTGAAGAACGGATCGAAGATCCGCTCCAGATTCTCGGGAGAAATGCCGGGGCCGTCATCCTCGATCTCGATCGCAACGCGGCTCTCGCCACAGCGCTCCGTCCGCACCGTGATGTGGCCGCCCTCGCCGGCGGCATCCGCGGCGTTCGCCAACAGGTTCATGAAGACCTGGTTGATCTGACCGGCGAGACACTCGACCGGCGGCAGCTCGCCGCGGTGCCGTTCGACGTGGACGCCGATCAGCCGGCTGCGCAACAGGTTCAGCGTCGAGTCGAGCGCAGCGTCGAGATCGACGGCGGCGACCTCCGCCTGGTCGAGGCGCGAGAAGGTCCGCAAGTCACTCACGAGCCCGGTCGTCCGCGCCACGCCCTCGGCGCAGGCGTCGAGGACGCTGCCGAGATCCCCGAGCACGTGTTCGAGATCGAGCTCGCGGCGGATCTTGGCGAGCTGCTCGGCGTTGGCGGCGCCGGCGGCGCTCTCGAACGACGTGATCGCACGCGTCAGCGTCTCCGAATAGCGGCGCAGGAAATGGAGGTTGCCTTCGATGAAGGTCAGCGGATTGTTCATCTCGTGCGCGATCCCGGCCGCGAACTGCCCCAGCGAAGCCATCTTCTCGCGATGGACCAGTTGCGCCTGGGTCTCGCGCAGGTCGCGGAGGGCATCGCCCAGATCCCGGGTGCGCGCGGCCACCTTGTCCTCGAGGTCGCGATTCCACAGCCGTAGCTGCTCGAGGGCCAGCGCGTTCTCGATCGCCACCGCGCCCTGATTGGCGAGCGTGTGGAGCAGGCGGCGATCATCCCCGCTGTAGAAGCGTCCGGAGCGGCGCCGTCCGAGCAGCAGCACGGCGGTGAGGCCGCTCTCGACCCGGAACGGCACGGCCAGGCTGGCATCGGGACCCTCGCACGGTTGCGCCGCGCTCGTCGCCACGGTGAGCAGGGCCGCGGCGAGCTCGGGATCCGGGCAGCTCGAATCGACGCACGCGAGTTCGTCGTCGGGTGCGCTCCGGACGTAGAACGCCGTCCACTCCGGATGCAGCGTATCCGCCACGGCCCGCTGCAGGTCGACCACGATCACCGACAGGTCCGAGACCGAGGCAAGGCGTGCACTCGTCGCCTCGACGACGCGTCCGAAGTCCCAGGCGCGGCGGAAGAACAGCCGGTCGATTCCCGATTGCACGCGATCCCGCAACAGCAGCAGGGCCATCACGGCCAGCGGACCGATCAGCAGCGTCGAGATCCCGCGACCGCCGGGCGACGAGCCCCGGAAAGCCGCGTCGAAACCGACGACGGCGCCGGCATACACGCCGGTGACCGCCAGCGTCAGCACGGCATAGTGCAGGACGCGTCGCAGGACCTGGTCGACCCCGAGCAGATTCTGTCCCAGCACGGCATAGGCCAGCGAGAGCGGGAACAGCATGCCGCTGAATGCCATGGCGTTCTGCGGCGCCTCGACGCCGGCCGTCACCGCCAGCAGGGCGAGCACCACCTGCGGCCCGAGCGCGAGCGCACTGCCGAACGCCACCAATTTGATCCGCTGTCGCGCATCGAAATCGTGCGCGGTCCTCCAATGCCAGACCTGCATCCCCACCAGGAGCGCGAGGCTGCCACCGAAGGCGGTCTGTGCGATGTGGTGAGCGAGCCGATACGCGTTCGGGTCGTGCAGGCCGATCTGGTAGTAGACCGCGAGCACGGCGGCTGCGACGTACGGGATCCACAGCAGACGTGGCTGACGCACGAGCAGCGCGGCGGTGCGCGGGAACACCAGGGCAAGGTGGAACACCGCAGGAGCCAGCGACGTCTCGGCCAGCGCGTGCAGACGAAACCAGTGGGACGGACCGTAGAGATCGATCGCGGTGAGCGAGAAGATTCCGACCAGGTACAGCGTCGGGAAGCTGCCGTTGGCGAGCTGGTCGCGACCGCGCAGGAAGCGGATGCAAAGCGCCATCGCACACAGGCCGAGACCACAGAAGGCATAGGTCCCGAACAGCAACAGCCAGTCGGTCCGATCGAAACGACGGGACGGCACGTCGACATGACGCTCCCCGTCGGTGTCGGACAGCGCGTAGCGAAACACCGTGCCGGCGGGTGCCCGCGCGACGAGGGCGCGCAGTGCGGCCCCGTCGGCGACCGGCACACCGTCGACGGCGACCACGTGCTGCTGGTAGATCGCGCCGCCCGCCGTCGCCGGCCAGCGTGTGAGTCCGGCCGACGCCACGACGCCGTTGTCGAGCACCAGGAAACCCGGAAACGGCCGTCCGATCCACGTGAGGCTTCCGATCAGCACCCACGCCGCGACGACGATCGCCACACCCGCGGCGGCGATCAGGGTCGGGTCCCACGAGCGCGACGGGGTTCTCGGCGACGCCATGTTCCCTGGATCGGCGCGCGGCCGCTTCGACTCGAGGCGGCCGCGCGACGGCCTCAGGCGGGCGATCAGCAGACGCATCATGCAGGCGTGGGAGCGCTCGAGGACGGCCGATCGACGGCGACGCCTAGGCCGCCGCGGAGACGGCCGCGCGGCGCCGGCCTCCGACCGCCAGGCCGAGGCAGCCGAGCCCCAGCATCAGCGCCGGTGCGGGCTCCGGCACGAAGACCGCCGTCACGTCGAGGTTCCACTGCACCAGCGTGCCGACGTCTCCCCCGCCGTAGTCGCCGACCCGCAGCGTCCACAGGCCGCCGGCCTGCTCGCCGAGAAAGCCCGCGAGTGTCGTGATGTCCGTCGTCCAACCATCCGCATCGGGCCGGAAGGCTCCGGCCGGCACCGTGCGGTTGCCGTTGACGGTCGAGCCCATCGTCTCGGCCGAGACGACGGCGCTATCGAGGAAGCGGATCGGATCGGTGACACGCAGGTTCGAGCTGTCCCCCCAAGGCGAACCGCGCTGCTCGTCGCCGATCGTGCTGCCCGGCCGGGCCATCAACTGGATCTCCGTGCCGCTCGGACTCCACAGTTCGATCGCGAGATCGCCGACCCACGTGTGGTTCAGCACGAGCTCGAGCGACACCGACGCAACCTGCCAGCCGAGGCCGAACGAACCCGTCGTGTCGATCGTGGTCAGGACTGGGTTCGTGTCGCCCGCGTTGTCTGCAATCGATGCATTCACCACGTTGGTGAACGAGATTGCTTGTGCGCTCCCCGCCAGCGCGAACAACGAGAGGAACGCGGCACTTCGAAGGATTCGCATGGTGTGGCCGCTCCGGCTGAGTTCCATGTCGTTCTCGGACGACTCGAATCGGTACTTGAGGGGAAAACGCCCCCTCTCCGCCTCGTAAGCGGGGATGCTGGTTACGAAACCGGACTCCTCTGCCCCCGCGACTGCGAGTGCTCCGGCACGCGGTTGCCCCCGCCGCGACCCGAATCGCCGTGACGGCAGCACGCTGCGGTATCCTCGCCCGCATGCCGTCCGACCGAGGTGTGCGGCCTCGCGCCCTGCGGGGTCTGCTGCTGTCCGGCTCGCTGCTCCTGCTCGCAGCGCTGCCGGGCTGCCGGATCACGCCGGGCGAGATCCAGCGCATCGAGACGGAGAACGATCTGCTGCGCGAGCAGATCCGCACGATGCGGATGGAATGCGAGCAGTACCGCCAGCTCCAGCTCGAGATCGAGGAACCAGCGCCGGCTCCGGCGCGGCCGGCCAGGGATCCGGAAGCACCGGTGAGTAGCCCTCCCTGAACCGGAAGCGCCGGTCAGCGAAGCGCGGTCTGGCCTTCCCGCCAGCGCCCCGGGAGAACCAGCCCTGAGCCCCCCCCACCCCCGTTACGAGGACTCGACGACGGCCGCAGCCCGCAGCGGTCCGCCCAGCAGCAAAGCCGAACGGCGGCGGCGCCTGGCCGCCGAGCGCCAGCTCCGCAAGCGGCCGCTGCCGAACGTTCCGCTGCTCCTCCCCGCCCTCGCCGGCGTCGCGCTCGCGGGCTACCTGACGGTCGTCGCCCTCCTCGAGACGCTGCCGGCGGCCTGTGCCGCAGGCGCCGGCTGCGACCTCGTCCAGAGCAGCCGCTTCGCGTCCTTCTTCGGGATCCCGACCGCGGCCTGGGGGCTCGCCGGCTACGCAGCCATCGCAGCGGTGGCGCTGTTCGTTCGCCCCGTGCCGCGCCACGCCGCGTTGGCCCTCGCGCTCACGACGATCGCGTTGGGCGTGAGCCTCTATCTGACGGCCGTCTCGATCTTCGCGATCGGCGCGACGTGTACTTGGTGCCTCGCTTCGGCGGGGCTCGTGGCGGTCTGTTTCGGCGTGGCGCTCACCCAGCGGCTCCGGGCCCCGATGCTGGGCCCCGTCTGGCGGCCACTCGTCGCGTCCGTCGCCGGCGTCGCGTTGGTCGGCGGTTTGCTGCATTTCTCTGATCCGGGTGGCATCAGCGACGCTGCCGGGCCCGAAGACCCGCAGCTCCGGGCGCTCGCGACCCATCTCGACGAGACCGGCGCGCGCTTCTACGGCGCGTCGTGGTGTACGCACTGTCAGGATCAGAAGGCGCTCTTCGGCGCGTCGGCACACCGGTTGCCGTACGTCGAATGCTCCCCGGGCGGCCGCCCCGGTCCGCCGGTCGCCGTGTGTCGCGCGGCGGGGGCTCGCAGCTTCCCGACCTGGATCATCCGCGGCGTGCGCTCTACCGGTGTGCTGTCGATCGCCGAACTCGCGGAACGTT
Source organism: uncultured Pseudomonadota bacterium (assembly GCA_900696485.1). GTDB lineage: Bacteria > Myxococcota_A > UBA9160 > UBA9160 > PR03 > CAADGG01. The sequence goes on along the minus strand of CAADGG010000078.1, from coordinate 38,267 downwards.
CGGAGTTCTCCGCGGACGGCCCGCTGCGTGCCGCGACGGAGCGCTGAACGCACCGCGTGGCCGGCCGGGCAGCCGTTCAGCGCCGCCAGAATCCCGGCTGGATCAGCACGAGGATCGTGAACACCTCGAGCCGCCCGGCCAGCATGCATCCCGCCAGCACGAGCTTCACGTGCGCCGGCATGTGCGCGAAGTTCTCGTAGGGACCGACGTCGCCGAGTCCGGGACCGACGTTCCCGAGGGTCGTGAGTGCGCTCGAGACGGCCGTCGTGACGTCGTAGCCGGCCCCGGCGACGACTGCGGCCGCCAGCGCCGCAATCGCAAAGTACGCGGTGAAGAACGCCCAGACCCCGGCGACGATCTCCTCCGGAACCGCGCGCCCGCCGTACTTGACCGGCCGCACCGAGTGCGGGTGCACCAGCTTCTCCACCGCGACGCCGACGGCGCGGAAACCGATCAGCACGCGCAGGCTCTTCACGCCGCCGGCCGTCGACCCGGCCATGCCGCCGAGGATCATCAGCTGCAGCAGCACCAGTTGACCGAGCGCGGGCCATTGCTCGAAGTCCACCGTCGCGTAGCCGGTCGTGGTGGTGACGGCGACGATGCTGAACAGCGCGCTGCGGATCGTCGCCTCCACACCCAGCGCATGCGCTGGCGGGAGCACCAGAGCGGCCACGAGCGTCCCCACGACGAGCATGGCGACGTAGTAGCGCAGCTCGATGTCTCGCGAGGCCACCCGCGGCCCCTCGACGAACGCGCGCCATAACAGCACGAAGTTGATGCCGGCGAGGATCATGAAGACGATCACGATCCACTCGATGACCGCAGACTCGAAGCCGCCGATCGAGGCGTCGCGCGTCGAGAAGCCACCGCTCGAGAGCGTCGTGAACGCGTGGCAGAGCGCGTCGAACCCGCTCATGCCGGCGACCCGCAGCGCACCCCACTCCAGTGCGGTGAGGCCGACATAGATCGCCCACAGGCGCCGTGCCGTCTCGATGACGCGCGGACGCAGCTTGTCCTTGACGGGCCCGGGCACCTCGACACGAAACAGCTGCATCCCGCCGATCCCGAGCAGCGGCAGCACCGCCACGGCGAACAGGATGATGCCCATGCCGCCGACCCATTGCGACAGCGCGCGCCACAGCAGCAAGCCGCGCGGGGCGCTCTCGAGACCCGCCAGCACCGTGGAGCCGGTGGTCGTGAAGCCCGAGACCGACTCGAAGAGGGCGTCGATCGGGCCGAGCACGCCGAGCGCGAGATACGGAACGGCGCCGACCAGCGAGGCCAGCAGCCAGCCGGCCGCGACGACCAGATAGGCGTCGCGGGGTCGCAGCGTCCGGCTGCGCGGACGCGCCAGGGTCTGCGCCGCGAGTCCGAGCAGCGCGACGCCAGCGCCGCTCGCGAGCCATGGCCACGGCGACTCGCGGAACCACAGTGCGGCGGCGAGCGGCAACAGGTGGAACGCGCCGAGCGACGCGACGAGAACCCCGAGAACACGGACGTCGAGGCGAAGATTCACCGCATGCTCACCGGCGGCCGGGCGCCATCAGTCGGCGCTGAGCAGTGTGGAGACCCGCGGCGCCTCCTCGAGGGTCGTGACGAACAGGACGGTGTCTCCCGCCTCGATCCGGTCGTGGCCCCGCGGCACGACGATGCGTCCATCCCGTCGCAGCGCGGCGATCAGCATGCCCCGCGGCAGGCTTAGATCCGCCAGCGGTTTCCCGACCAGCCGCGAGCCTTCGGCGCACTCGGCCTCGATCACCTCGATGCGGTCCTCGAGCAGCGCCGCCACCGAGCGCACGCCGGTGCCGCGGATGTGCTGCAACGCCAGGCTCACGGCCAGCAAGCGCGGGCTGATGATCGCATCGATGGCGACCTCACCGATCAGGTGCACCAGGTCCGGATTGTCGATCAACGCGAACGCGCGCTCGGCGCCGAGGCGTCGCGCCAACAGCCCCGCCACCAGGTTGTCTTCGTAGTCCTCCGTCACGGCCACGAAGGTCGAGACGCGCTCGATGTCCTCTTCCTCGAGCAACGTCTCGTCGGTGGGGTGGCCGTGGACGACCAGCGTGTCGCCGAGCTGCTCGGCGGCTTCGCGGGCCCGCACCGGATCCTCTTCGATCAACACCACGCGCACGTCCTCGGCCTCGAGCCGGCGCGCCAGATCGAGACCGATCCGCGTGGCCCCGGCGATCAGCACGCGCGGGCGATCGGAGCCGCCGGATCGACGCGCCGGCTCGCCGCGCACGAGCGCGATCACGTTGGCGAGATCGGCGCGCGCGATCGCAAAGTAGGCGATGTCGCCCGCGCGCAGCTCCTCGCCGCCGTGCGGCACGATCCAGCGCGGACCGCGCTGGATCGCGGCGACGAGCGTCGGGGCATCGGCGAACAGCAGGCTCATGTGCGAAACGGTGAGGCCGGCGAGATCCGAGCCGTCCCGGATGCGGAAGCCCGCCACCAGCAGCTCGCCGTCCATGAACGGCGCGACATCGAGGGCGCCCGGCACCACCAGCAAGGCGAGGATGCGATCCACGGCGGCCGAGACCGGATTGATGGCCCGGTAGTCGCGATGACGCTCCCGGGCGATCCACGCGAAGCCTTCCTCGTGTCCGGCGTTGCGCAGCCGGACCAGCATGCAGGGCACCTCGAACAGCGTCGCCGACAGCATCGCCACGACCATGTTCGCCTCGTCGCTCTCGGTCATCGCGACGACGACGTCGGCCTTCTCGATGCCGGCCTCACGCAGCACCCGCGCGAGCGTGCCGTCGGCCTCGATCACCTGGACGTCGAGCTTGGCGGTGAGGCGGCGCGCCAGCTCACCGTCGCGCTCGATCAGCACCACGTCGCGACCGCTCTGGGACAAGCGGGCGGCCAGCGTCGAGCCGACGAGACCTCCGCCGACGATCAGGATCTGCAACGAGCCGCCCCCTCCGGATCGGGCTAGGGTCCGCAAGCGCCGCCTGCTGTCAACTGCGCCGCCCGCGGAGGGCTCGATCTGTCATCCCGCCACTGCGTTCGGATACCGTCCAGGAACCACCCGGCTGCTGCGCCGGGCGGCCGCTGATCGGCGGTGTCCTCGCCGAGCCCGCCCGCGCCGGCGCGCTCCCGGACCGATCCGGTTCCGCTGCACCCCGACGCCGACGGCTTCTATCGCTGCGCCCGGGCGCTCGTCGCCCTGGCGATGCGCGCCTTCTTTCGCCGCACCGTGGTGCGCGGCGCCGAGAACGTCCCCGAACGCGGCCCGCTGATCCTGGCCGCCAACCACCCGAACAGCATCGTCGACGCCTTCGCGATCGGGCTCGCGACCCCTCGCAAGGTCCACTTCCTGGCGCGCAGTACGATGTTCGACGCGCGCTGGCGCGCCCGCGTGCTGGCGCGGCTCGGCGTCCTCCCGATCCATCGCAGGCTCGACGCCGCCGAACGGATGGCCGGCAACGTCGAGGTCTTCCAGCGCTGCCACGAGCTGCTCGAAGCCGGCGGCGTGATCGGGATCTTCCCCGAGGGCATCAGCCACGTGGACCCGCAGGTCAAGGAGATGCGCACCGGCGCGATCCGGATCGGCTTCGAGGCCGAAGCCCGGTGCGGCTTCTCGCTGGGAGTCCGAGTCGTCCCGATCGGCCTCAATTTCTCGCGGCCGAACGGGCGCCGTCGCGGCGAGCTGACGCTGCGGGTAGACGCGCCGATCGCCCTGGCTCGACACGAGGCTGCGTACCGAGCCGATCCCGCCGCCACCGTCGCGAGGCTGACTGCCGAGCTGCGCAGCCGGATCGAGAAGCTGATCGTGCATCTCGACGACCTGTCGAAGGCCCCGATCGTCGCGGCGGCCAACGAGGTCTTCGGCCCGGACTACGTCTCCGACCCGTTGCTGCTGCCGGAGATCGGCGACGAGGCGACGCGCCGGATCGAACTCCGACAGGGGATTGCCGACGCGATCGAATACTACTCGCGCTACCAGCCGGCCTGGGCGCTCGGCCTCGAGCAGCGGCTCACCGCCTACCGCGAGGCCCGCACCCGTGCGCGTGTCACCGAGGACACGCTCCGGCGTCAGGTCGGCGCGCTGCCGCTGCTGCGCGATACGCTCCCGGCGGCGCTGATCGGCGTCGTCGGGGCGCCACTCGCCGGCCTCGGCTGGCTGCTGAACGCGCTGCCACGGCGGGTCACCGGATGGATCGCAAAGCGCATGATTCGGGAGCCGAGCCAGCTCGCGACCTACGAGCTGTGGATCGGACTCCAGGCCTTCGCCGTGGCCTATGCCGGCGGGGTGCTCCTGCTCCGACACTGGACGGAGTTCGGACGCATGGAACTGGCGCTCGCCGTGCTGTTGTTTCCGGTGATCGGAGTCCTCTCGAGCCGCTACTTCGCGCTGATGCAGCACTACGCGGAGAACCTGCGCCTCACCTCGCTGCAGGTGCTGCGCCGCAGCCGCCTCGAGCAGATCCGCTTCTGGCGCCAGCAGCTCGCGCGCGACGAGGAGAAGATGCGCCGCTTCCTGCTCGGCGAGCGCGAGGGCGGCGCCGCCACGGACTGATTGCCGCGCGCGCGAGCGACGCGAGCCGGGGAGCGGTGGGGCCCGGCGGCCCCTCCCGCTCGGCCGCGCCGAGAGCGGGACGCCGGCGACCGAGCCGTCGTCAGGCCCGGCCTCGAGACGACTGCGGACTCAGGGCGACCGCCGCCCGCGCACCGCGTTGGCCGCCCGCCGGCGACCGTACACGGCGAGGCCGGTCGTGCCCGCGCCGATCAGCAGCAGCGAGCCGGGCTCCGGCACGAACGTCAGCGTCAGCCGGGCGAAGCTCGGCAAGTCCCCCGCCAGGTTCGTGCGGATCAGCAGCGGGCTGATGAACGTGATCTGCCCGACGCCGCCGACCAGCATGTTCGTACCGGCCGCCGTCACGACTCCCGGCGGCTGTCCCGTCGCGCCGGCGATCGTCGTGCTCGGGAGCGTCACCATCACGGTGCCGGTCGTCCAGCCGGCGCCGGTGAAGGCGACGACGGTGCCGCCGCCGCGCGAGGTGTTGAACGTCGCGCCGGGAACACCGACGGGTGTGAGCGGGACGCCCAGGAGCGTCACGTAGCCGCCGTAACCGGGCGCGAGCAGGGCGCCTTGGAGACCGAGCGGGTTCGCGGCCGTGCCGGCCGCCGGCACGAGGGAACCAGTCTGGTTGCCGGTCACAACCATCTCGAAACGCGTGATCGGTGGCGCATTGGTGAGGCCGGGATGAACGACGACCCCGGAGATCGCGCCGGTGCTGGTGGCCGTCACGCCGCCGCCACTGGTGGTGAAACCCTGCGTGATCGGAACTGTCAGCTCCGGCAGAGCGCCCAGCTTGAAGCCGAACTCACCACCCGCGAACGGCCCCGCGCTGGCAGACCCGCCGAGCACCAGGCACGCCGTCGCCAACAACCACGAGAACCCCGAGAACCTGCCCGTGATCGCCATGATCGACCTCCTTCCCGAGGGTCCCGAGGGCCGGCCATCCGAGCACCGGTCCTCGCGAAACCCGGTCTTCGCAAAACCGGCTCGGCGTTGCGCGGCGAATGATTCCGCCGGCGCCTCCACGAACCAGCCGTCGAGAGCACTCGGCGAGATTTCATGCAGGATCGACTCCGGGGATCGCGGATCGGCGCTGCGCCCGGCAAGTCCTCGGAATCCATGAGGTCCGGTGCGAACCGGGACGGGAGATCGCCCTTCCCAGCAAAGAGTTTCGTGGAAATCCTGTTCCACGAAGGAGAAAAACCCTTCCCAACCGTCTCCCGCCGTCGCGCCGGCCGTGCGGCGGAACTCGGATTGCGCGACACCGGGAGGGGAACGCCTTCGCTCACCCGCTGCCCGGTGCGAGCATCCCGTGGAAGAGGCCGCGGCCTTGGATCTGGGTCACGAAAGACGGCTCGTAGGCGGCCTCCGGGTCCGCGCGCACCAGGCGGTCGAGTTCGTGGGCATCCTCCCCCACCAGGATCCGCCACGCACCGCGGCGAACGCCGTCGAGGATGAGGGCCGTGGCGGCCGCGGCCGTCAGCGGGGCCTTGTCGCGAAAATCGTCGGCCATCTGCTGCAGGCCGGCGCGGATCAGGTCGTCGGAAATCGCGTCGACGGGCAGCCCGCGCGCCTTCATCCGCTCGCGGATCGGTGCGAGATCCGCCGTGGTCATCTCCTTCGGACTCGGCCGGCCGAGCACGACCGCGCTGTTCGTCACGATCGAGGTCCCGACGTGGCCCGGCATCACGACGGAAACCTTCACGTGCGGCGCGTGCAGGCGCAGGTCTGCGATCAACGCCTCGGAGAAGCCCTTCACCGCGAACTTGGCCGCGCTGTAGGCGGTGTGCGGCACCAGCGGTCCGAGGCTCGCCCAGAAGCCGTTCACCGAGCTGGTGTTGACCAGGTGCGCGTCCGGACTCGCGATCAACAGCGGGAGAAAGGCGCGCGTGCAGTAGTAGACGCCGTTCCAGCACACGGCGAACGTCTTGTCCCAGTCGGCGCGGTCGTCGGTCACGAAGCTGCCACCGCCGCCGATGCCGGCATTGTTGAACAGCAGGTGGACGCAGTCGGTCGCGTGGGCCGCCCGGACGGCATCCCGGAAGGCCTCGACCTGCGGCTCTTCGGAGACGTCACAGTGGTGCGTCGACACCCGCGTTCCGGAGGGAGCGGCGCGTTCGCACTGCGCCTTCGTCTCGGCCATGGATTCGGCCGAGACGTCGCACAGGGCGACGTGGCAGCCTTCGGTGGCGAGCTGCTTGGCCAGCTCGCGCCCCATGCCGGTGCCGCCGCCGGTGACGACGGCGATCTTGCCGCGGAACGTGTCCATCGGATCCTCCCGTGCCGGGCAGAGTACTCGAGGCCGTCCGGCCCCGGCATCGGGCCGGCGGGAGGGGTCGCCTCATTTACAATACGAGGCGTATCGTATATCGTACCGGCATCGATCGGGGGCCTCGTGAGCGGCTTTGCTCCCAGGCCGGGAGGGCGCGGCGTGGACTTCACCTTCAGCTCCGAGGAGCAGGCGTTCGCGGCGGAGGTCGAACGCTTCCTCGACGAGCACGCGACCCCCGACGTCGCCGACGTCACGCGCGAGAACATGGCGCAGATCGTCGATACGCCGGCGCGCCGCGCGTTCATGAAACGGCTCTCGGCGCGCGGCTGGCTCGGCATGACCTGGCCCAAGGAGTACGGCGGGCAGGAACGACCCGGCATCTACGAGTACCTCCTCAACGAAGCGCTGGCGCGGCGCGGCTGCCCCCAGATCGGCAAGGGCGTCGGGATCGTCGGCAAGACGCTGATCCGACACGGTTCGGAGAAGTTGAAGCGGGAGTTCCTGCCGCAGATCATCCGCGGGGAGATCGAGTTCGCCGTGGGCTACAGCGAGCCGCAGGCCGGATCCGACGCCGCGAACATCCAGCTGCGCGCCGTGCGCGAGGGCGACGGATGGCGGCTCGACGGCCAGAAGGTCTGGACGACCTCGGCGCACTTCGCCGACTGGTACTGGGTCGGCGCCCGGACCGATCCGGAGGCGCCCAAGCACGACGGGATCAGCCTGTTCCTGATCCCGATGAAGCATCCCGGCCTCACCGTCCAGCCGATGCCGACGATCGGCGACGAGATCACGAACACGGTGTTCTTCGATGGCGTGTTCGTGCCCGACGACTACCGCGTCGGCGAGCTGGGTGCCGGTTTCCGGTACATCTCGGAAGCCCTCGACCTCGAGCGCTTCACGATGTTCACGTTCTCGCCGACCGAGCAGCGGCTCGAGGAACTGATCGATTGGATACGCGGCGCCACGCTCGACGGCGAGCCGGTGCGGCGCGATCCGCACGTCCGCAGCCGGATCGCGCAGCTCGCCACGCAGTGCGAGGTGGCGCGTGTGCTGGGGCTGCGGTTCCTCGCGGCGGCACGCCACGTGACCAGCAAGCCGCCGACGATCGAGGCGAGCGAGTACAAGCTATTCGCGACGCAGCTCTCGCAGCGGGTCGGCAACGCGATGGTCGATCTGGCCGGACCGGGCGCCCAGCTGCGCGTGCACACGAGCGAGGCGCCGATGCGCGGACGCCCGGAGATGTCGTACCGCTACTCGGTGATCGACACGATCGGCGGCGGCGCCAGCGAGATCCAGAAGAACATCATCGCCCGACGCAAGCTCGGGTTGCCGAAGAACTTCTGAACCGGGACCTGCCGATGTCCCAACCTCCCGCGCTCCGCGACGTCACGGTGCTCGACCTCTCGACGGTCGGCCCCGGCACGCGCTGCGCCCGGATCCTCGCGGACTACGGCGCGCGCATCATCAAGATCGGCGTGCCACCGCGACACGCCGGCCTCCAGATCGAACCGGCCTGGTGGGCCTACGGCGCCGGGCGCGGCTGGCTCCGCGCCCGCATCGACCTGAAGGCGCCGTCCGGCCGCGAGGCGTTCTTCGCGCTCGCCGGCCGCGCCGACGTCGTGATCGAGAGCTTCCGCCCCGGTGTCGCCACGCGCCTCGGCGTCGACTTCGATGCCGTCGCCGCGCGCAACCCGCGAATCGTCTACTGCTCGACGACCGGCTACGGCCAGGACGGTCCGCGCGCGCAGTGGGCCGGGCACGATCTCGATTACCTGGCCGTCGGCGGATACCTCGGCTGCTCCGGACGCCGGCCCGACGGCGGGCCGGCGCTGCCCGGAGCGACGATCGCCGACGCGGCAGCCGGCGGCATGCACGCCGCACTCGCGATCCTCGCCGCGCTGCTGCGGCGCGTTGCGACGGGCCACGGCGAACACCTGGACGTGTCGGTCGCCGACGGCGTGCTGTCGCTGATGGCCCTGCCGGCCGACGAGCATCTCGCCACCGGCGTCGAACCCGGCCCGGGCAGCGATCTGCTGACCGGCCGCTACGCCTGCTACGACGTCTATCGCTGTGCGGACGGACGCTGGCTGGCCGTCGCGGCGATCGAGCCGGCCTTCTTCGCCAACCTGTGCAAGGGACTGGGGCTCGAGCGCTGGATCCCGCATCAACTCGATGACGAGCGCCAGGACGAGCTACGCGCCGCGCTGGCGGCCGGCTTCGCGCGCCGCGACCGCGATGCCTGGGTCGCCGAACTCGGGCCCGGCAATGCCTGCGTCGCGCCGGTGCTCAGCGTGGCCGAAGTGACCGCGGATCCCGGCTTCGCGGCCCGCCGCGCGTTCGGCGACGCCGAGCACCCCGTCCACGGCCGCATCCGTCAGGTCGGCCCGATCCTGGCGGGCCAGACGCCGCCCTCCGACACCGCTCGCGTTCGGGACGCCGCCAGCACGGATACCGACGCCCTGCTCCGCGAGGCCGGCGTCCCCCCCGAGCACATCGCCACCCTCCGCCACGACGGAGCCATCGCGTGACGCGTCAAGAAAGGGGTCGGGTTGGATTCGTCAACTTTTCCCGATGGGAAAAGTTGACGAATCCAACCCGACCCCTTTCTTGACGGAGGAGATCGCATGTCGGAGTTGCCCGAACAGGTACGGGAGTGGATCGGCCAGCGCCGCTATGAGCAGGCGGGGGAGTTCGAGGTCGAACGCGGCTACATCTTCACCAGCTGTGCGTCGGTCGAGAACGGCAACCCGCTGTTCTGGGACGAAGCGGTCGCACGGCGGCTCACGGGGGGCTGGATCGCGCCGCCGACGATGCTGTCGGTCTGGTTCCGGCCGCATGCCTGGGCGCCGGACCGGACCGGGACCGAGCAACCGTTGCAGGTCCATTTCGATTTGAAGGAGCAGTTGGGCCTGCCGGAAGCCGTGATGACCGACAACACGCTCGTGTTCGGCGCACCGGTCCGGCCGGGGGACCGGCTCGTCACGTGGCAGGTCCTGCGCTCGGTCTCCGAGCCCAAGCGCACCAAACTCGGGCTCGGGCGCTTCTGGGTCATCGACGTCGAGTCGGTCAACCAGCGCGGCGACTGGGTCGGCACCGAGACCTACACCGGCTTCGGATACCGGAGGGACTCGTGAGCAACCCCGACGCGCGCCTCACCCTCGACGACGTCGCGCCCGGCCAGGCCCTGCCCGAACTGGCCGTCGACGTCTGCGCGACGACCGTCGTGCTCGGCGCCCTCGCGAGCCGCGACTGGCGGCCGATGCACCACGACAAGGACTTCGCGCAGCAACGCAACGGGGTTCGAGACATCTTCCTCAACACGCCGAACCTGGCCGCCTGGTACGAGCGCTACATCAGCGACTGGACGGGACCCACCGGACGGCTGGGCCGGATGCAGTTCCGGATGCGCGACTCGATCTTCCCGGGCGATCGCATGGTCTTCCGCGGAGCCGTCGAGAGCGTCTCGACCGACGACGTCGGCTGCGGCTGGGCGGAGCTCACGCTGCGCGTCAGCGTCGACGATCGCGTGTGCACGGAGTGTCGCGCTCGCGTGGCCCTGCCGTGCACCGCGAGCGACAACCCGTGGCGTCGCCAGGGAACGGACTGGAGGCCCTGAACGAAGCGCCCGGCGCTCGGATCCGGCGTCGGATCCCGGCCGGAGCGAGGAGTGCGATATGGATCTGGAGTTCAACGACGAGCAGCACCTGCTGCGCGAAACCGTGCGGCGCGTCTGCGCGGAGCATGCGTCGCTCGACGTCGTGCGAAAGATGGAGGACGACCCGACGGGGTTTCCGGCCGCGTTCTGGAAGCAGTTGGCGGAAACCGGCATCACCGGACTCCTGATCCCCGAGTCGCACGGCGGCGCCGGCATGAGCTTCCTCGACGCCGCGATCGTGTACGAGGAGTTCGGCCGGTCGCTCGCCCCGTCCCCGCACTTCGCCAGCGCCGTGCTCGGCGCCGGCGTGCTGCTCGCTGCGGGCGGGGACGCGCTGCAGCGGAGCTGGCTACCGCGCATCGCGTCGGGGGAGGCGATCCTGACCCCGGCCTGGATCGAACCAGACGGCGGCTTCGGGCCGCGCGGCGTCCAGCTCCGCGCCGAACAGGCACGGCTCGGGGCCGATGCGGCGAACGGCGACTTCGTGTTGCGCGGGATCAAGCGCCACGTGCCGTTCGCCAGCGCGGCGACGCGGCTGCTGGTCCTGGCGCGCACCGGTCCCGAGGACGACGCGATCGATCTCTTCCTCGTCGACCCGCAGGCGCCCGGCGTCACGTTGACGCAGCAGCGGAGCCTGGCGTCGGACACGCAGTACGAGCTGCGCCTCGACGACGTCCGCGTGCCGGCGGCGGCGCGCATCGGCGACGCCGGAAGCGGCTGGACGACGTGGAACCGCGTGCTGCTCGACGGCGTCGTGCTGCTGGCGGCGCTGGCGATGGGCGGCGCCGAGCGAGCGCTCGAGATCACCGTCCAGTACGCCAAGGACCGCGAGCAGTTCGACAAGCCGCTCGGCGCCTTCCAGGCCATCGCGCACTATCTGGCCGACGCCGCCACCGCCGTCGACGGCGGCAAGATGCTCGTCTACGAGGCCGCCTGGGCGCGGGCCGAGGGCCGCTCGACCGCCCGGCTCGCCCCGATGGCGAAGCTGTTCGCGTGCCAGACCTGGCGCGACGTCACGGCCATGTGTCAGCAGGTCTGGGGCGGCGTCGGCTTCACCCTCGAGTACGACATCCAGCTCTATTTCCGCCGCGCCAAGCAGCTCCAGATCACCTGGTGGGACGCAAAGCTGCTGGAGGAACGAATCGCCAGCGCGATCCTCGACGGCGACCAGCCGTTCCGGTCGGGGTCATGAGTCGCCCGCCGCCGCTCGCCGGCCTGCGTGTGATCGAATCCTCGCTGCTCGGCCCGGGCGCGATCACGACGCATCTGGCCGACCTGGGGGCCGACGTCATCAAGGTGGAGACGCCCGGAGGCGACTACATCCGCGAGATGACCTGGCCGATCGTCGAGGGCGTCTCGCTGCTTCACCTCCACGTGCACCGCGGCAAACGCTCGATCGTGCTCGATCTGCGCCAGCCCGAGGCGGTGGCCGTCTACGAGGATCTCGTGCGCGGAGCGGACGTCGTCGTCGAGGCGATGCGCCCGGGCTCGCTGGCGCGGCGCGGGCTCGGCTACGAGAGGCTCCGCGAACTCCAGCCTCGCATCGTCTTCTGCAACGTCTCCGGCTACGGCATGACCGGGCCGTACCGGGATCTGCCGGCACACGGCATCGCCTTCGACACCTGGGCCGGCATCGTCGGCGTCGCGCGCGACGAAGAAGGTCTGCCGTTCATCCCGGAGCACGCATCGATGGGCATGCACGCCGGGCCGCTGCTCGGCGCGCTCGGCATCCTCGCCGCCGTGATCCGCGCGCGCGCCAGCGGCGAGGGCTGCGCGCTCGAGATCGGCCAGAGCGACGCGGCCGCGTACATGGACTGGTATCGCATCGAGAGCTGGAAAGCGTACGAGCGGCCCGAGCGGGAGGTCACCGGCAACAAGGCCGATGGGTACGAGCGGCGCGCGCCCGGCACGGCGGGCATGCGGGAGGGCGTCCGCTACCAGATCTACGACAGTCTCGACGGCCACATCCTGTTCATGGCCAGCGAGCAGGCCTTCTGGCGACACTTCTGCGACGCCGTCGGCCGGCCCGAGCTGTTCGAACGCTGGCCCGGCGCGAAGTTCGCCGATCACGCGCGCGGCAACCGGGAGCTCCAGCGCGAGCTGCAGGCGATCTTCCAGACGCGTACGACGGCGGATTGGATCGCGCTCGGCGGCCAACACAATTTCCCGGTCGCGCCGGTCAACACGCCGAAGACGATCGCGGAGGATCCGCAGTTCCAGGCCCGCTTCCCCTGGTACCCGCACGAGCAGCACGGCGCGGATCTGCTGCCGTTTCCGGTGCGCTTCCTCGGCGAGGAGGCGGTCCCGCCGGCACGCGCGCCCACCGTCGGCCAGCAGACCGACGAGGTGCTGGCCGACGTCCTCGGCTACGACGGGGCCCGGATCGCCGCGCTCCGCGAGCGCGGCGCCCTCGGGTAGCCGGCGCGGCGCATCGGCCAAGCCGAAGCCTGCCACCCCCCGCAGGGAGGACAAGCCGCCCCTCGGGATCATCTCGCGCGTCGCGCCGACTCCGCTCTGCTCCTCGGCCCCGCTCCACAGCACGGTCGGGGGCGAATCCGCCCGCATCTGGATCGAATCTGCTTGCATCGGCCCCGGGCCTGCTGGCATTGTGATGAACCATCGGTCAGGGCCGCGGCGCGGCGGGTGCTCGCGCCTCTCCGGCCACTTCGTCCGGGCTCTCGTCCGGGCTCTCGCGGATCGAAAGCCGAAGCCCGGGGCCCCTCTCTCGGCGGCGGTCTCACCTCGCCTTCCTGTCCGACCCGTCTTCTGTTTGGGAGAAAAACACGGATGTCCACCCGTCGATCGCTCGCTCTCGCCCTGGTCGCCACTGCGTGGCTGGCGGCCCCGGCGCACGCCGCCGACTTCGTCACCTTCGAATCGGGTCCGGTCCGGCCGCTGGCGATGTCGCCGGACGGCACGCGGCTGTTCGTCGCGAATACGCCCGACAGCCGGCTCGAGATCTTCCAGATCGGCGCGGGCGGCATCGCCAGGACCGGCTCCGTACCGGTGGGCCTCGAGCCGGTCGCGGTGGCGACCCGTGGCAATGGCGAAGTCTGGGTGGTGAACCACCTGTCCGACAGCATCAGCATCGTCGATGTCGCCGCGAACCCGGCGCGCGTCAAGCGCACGCTGCTAGTCGGAGACGAGCCGCGGGACATCGTCTTCGCCGGACCCGGCGGCGAGCGTGCGTTCGTGACGACGGCGCACCGCGGCCAGCACCGCAGCCATCCTTCGCTGGCCGGCGTGCCCGGCGCCGGGGATCCCCTGCTCACGACGGCCGGCGTCGGCCGTGCCGACGTCTGGGTCTTCGACGCCGGCAACCTCGGAACTGCGGTCGGCGGCGTGCCGCTCCGGATTGTGACGCTGTTCGGCGACACGCCGCGCGCGCTGACGGTGAGCCCGGACGGCAGCACCGTCTATGCCGCCGTCCTCGCATCGGGCAACCAGACGACGGTCGTGAGCGAAGGCGTCGTCTGCAGCGGCGGCCTCAACGCCTCCTGCACCAACTCCCAGGGGCTCCAGAGCCCTGGCGGCGCCCTGCCGCCGAGCACGGACCACCTGGGCAATGCCGCACCGGATGTCAGCATCGTCGTCAAGTTCAACCCGTCGAACGGCAAGTGGGAAGACGAGCGCGGTCGCGACTGGAGCCAGGTCGTCCGCTTCGATCTGCCGGACAAGGACGTCTTCGCGATCGATGCAGCGACGCTCACCCAGACCAATTCCTGGTCCGGCGTCGGCACGATCCTGTTCAACATGGCGGTCAACCCGGTGAGCGGCAAAGTCTACGTCGCGAATACCGATGCGAGGAACGAGGTTCGCTTCGAAGGTCCCGGCATCTTCGTGACGCAGCAAGGCTCGAAGCCGCCGGGCGTCCCGGCCACCGTGCAGGGAGACCTGCATCGCGCTCGGATCACCGTGCTCGACGGTGCGAACGTACTGCCGCGCCACCTGAACAAGCACATCGACTACTCGATCCTCCCGGCTCCGCCCGGCACGGCCCAGCACAGCCTCGCGACGCCGCTCGAGATGGCGATCTCTGCGGACGGCAGCAAGCTGTACGTGGCCGCGTTCGGCTCCGCGAAGGTGGGAGTCTTCGAAACCGCCACGCTCGAGAACGACAGCTTCGATCCGACCGTCCAGAGCGCGCAGTACCTGGCCGTCAGCGGCGGTGGTCCCGGGGGCCTGGTCCTCGACGAACTCCGCAACCGCCTCTACGTGCTGACGCGCTTCGACAACTCGGTCTCGGTCATCGACCTCGGGAGCGCCAGCGAGACGCTCCATGTGGCGCTGCACAACCCGGAACCCCCGGCGGTCGTGGCCGGCCGGCCGTTCCTGTACGACGCCGTCGAGACGTCGAGCAACGGCGAGGCCGCGTGCGGCAGCTGCCACATCTTCGGCGACATGGACCAGCTCTCCTGGGACCTCGGCAATCCGGATGATGCGGCGACGAGCAATCCGATCCCGATCCGGCTGGGCTTCGCCGCCCCAGGCGACATCAATGGAACCGGCGTCGTCAACGAGTTCAGCGCGCTGAAGGGCCCGATGACGACGCAGACGCTGCGCGGCACGGTGAACAGCGGTGCGATGCACTGGCGGGGAGATCGCTCGAACGGCTTCTTCGGCCAGGATGCGTTCGATTCGGACCTCTCGTTCCGGAACTTCATCATCGCGTTCCCGGGTCTCGTCGGCCGCGATGCGCTGCTCGGCGCCAGCGACATGCAGAGCTTCGCCGATTTCGCGCTGCAGCTGACGCTGCCGCCGAACCCGGTGCGGAACCTCGACAACTCACTGACCCCCGCCCAGGCCAACGGCCGGAACTTCTATCTCGGCAACAACTTCACGGCCGGCGGCCCCAGCCCGAGCCAAACGGGGGTCGGCGGCAGCACGATCACGGGTCGTCGCGCCGACGGCACCGGGAGCGATTTCGGTGGGCTGGAGAGCGGCTTCACCTGCGAGGGCTGCCATCGGCTCGATCCGTCCCAGGGATTCTTCGGAGCCGACGGCCAGGCGAGCTTCGAGAACGAGCCGCAGATCCTCAAGATCGCGCATCTGCGCAACCTCTATCAGAAGGTCGGGATGTTCGGCATGCCGGACGTTCCGTTCAACAACGCGCTCAACACACCGCATCAGGGCGACCAGGTCCGCGGCTTCGGGTTCCTGCACGACGGCAGCACCGACACCACGTTCCGGTTCTTCCAGGCGACCGTGTTCAACGAAGCGAATCTCTTCGGACCGACCACCGGCTTCCCGACCGGCGCCAAGGGCAACGGCGTGCGCCGCGACATGGAGCAGTTCATGCTCGCATTCGACACGGACCTGGCGCCGGTGGTCGGCCAGCAGGTCACCCTGACGAGCAGCAACGCCGCCGTCGCCGGACCGCGCATCGACCTGCTGCGGACGCGCGCCGGCACGCCATTCGTGTCGCAGATCCTCGGTGCCGGCGCCAACGAGTGTGACCTCGTCGTCAAGGGCACCGTCGGTGGCGTCACGAAGGGCTGGCTCTACGAGCCGGGGCCCGGCACGTTCCGCCCGGACGATGGCGGCCCGAACATCAGCGACGCCGCGCTGCGCGGACTGGCGACGACGACAGGGCAGGAACTCACGTACACCTGCGCGACCCCCGGGGCGGGGCTGCGCGCGGGCATCGATCGCGACGGCGATGGCGTGCTCGACGGCGTCGACCTCTGCCGCAACGTGCCGGATGCCGCCCAGCCCGACGCCGATGCGGACCTGGTCGGCGACGCCTGCGACAACTGCGCGGCGAAGACGAACGCGGGGCAGGCGGACACCGATGCCGACGGCGTCGGGGACGTCTGCGACGCGCAGTGCATCGCGAGCGAGGTCACGGCCCTCACGAGCATCCAACCCGCCACGGGTAAGTCGGGGCAGCGCTTCCAGCTCGTCGGCACCGGCTTCGGTCCGAACCTGATCGTCACGGTCGGCGGCTTGTCGGCGACGACGACGACGCTCTTGGGGGAGTTCTTCGCCTGGATCCCGCAGGGTCTCGGGCCTGGAACCCACGAGGTCGTCGTCCTCAACCCCGAGGGCTGCCAGTCACAGGAGACGGTCACCTACAAACTCGTTCCGGGTTCGGGGTGCGGCCTGCTCGGCATCGAGACGTTCGCGCTGCTCGGATTGGTCGGCTGGACGCGGCGGCAGGTGCGACGCCTGCGCGCGTAGGCGGGTCGGGACTCTGCGCGTCGCGGGACGCGCGGGGTCCCGCTCTGGTGCGGCGGCGGAGCGATCTCTCAGCCGGGTGGACGAGGCGGACACGGCTTGGGGCGTGCCCGATGCGCCTGCCAAGTGATGCCGCAATCGCGGCAATGCAGATCCGGATCGAATCGATGCCCGGAGGAAGCGGGCCGCGCAGCCGGCTTCACCGCCGGGGGCGGGGGGGGAGGATCAGCGCGGCGGCGCGAGGGCGGCGTGGGCAGCTCCCGTCAGCGCGTGTCACGGTCGTCGTCGTCGTGCATGGGGCGGGCGATGCCGTAGCTCTCGAGATCGTCGTAGGTGGCGACGGGAGCGCCGGCATTGTCGCTGGTCTCACCACGAGCGGCTTCGCGACGGGCGCGCTCCTCGCGCTTCTGCGCAGCGCGGTCAGCCTGCTTCTTCTCGCGTTCACGCTTGAGGACGGACGGTCGCTTGCTGGCCATCGGTGGCTCCCCGGGAGGCGGGCTGGGAACGAGCGTTCCGGACACGGAGACGGGTGGACGGACGGACGGAAACGGGTCCGTTCCCGACCCTGTCGGATCAGGAACGGACCCCAGACCGGATTGCTAGCGACGGAAACCGCCGCCGCCACCACCGCCGCCGCCCGCCCCGCGCGCGGCCGCTTCGTTGACCCGCAGGGCGCGGCCGCCGAACTCGCGGCCATCGAGGCGCGAGATCGCGGTCGCCGCGCTGTCGCCGTCGCCCATCTCGACGAAGGCGAAGCCGCGCGGGCGGCCCGTCTCGCGATCGGTGATGACGCTGACGCTCGACACCGATCCGTGCTGCTCGAAGAGCTGACGCAGCTCCTCTTCGGTGGTGTTGAAAGAGAGGTTTCCGACATAGATCTTGTTATTCAAGCGAACTTCCCAAGCGACCCGGTTCGCGCCCTGTGGCTGCGAGTCGGGATCGCCCATACGACTCAGGACCTGATTCGGAGATTCCGGCAGAGAGCCCGAGCTTGGATGGCATCGCCGCGACGCGAGGAAGCACGGTGCTTCCGGGGTGGGCGATGCAGGGCTCACGTGGGGACGAGAATCGGGCCCACAAAGGACCGGAATCGGCGTCTTCCAGGAGAACTCTTGGCCAGTGGGTACACCATCCGGAAGGAATCACCAAATCGGCGGAACTCGGCTTTGCGCCCCGGGGGCATCTCGCCGCGAACCGGTGGTCGCTGCTGGCAGCGAAGGAAAGGACGCTCGTGAGTCGCGACACGAACGGCGGAACGACCCGACGGGATCGGGATGCCGGAAAGCCGACGGCCGCGCGCGCGGCGTCCCTGTCCCGGCGGACCGCGTGGGATCTGACGCCGAGCCGGCTTGCCATGCGCCTCGCCGAGCGGCGGCGCGGACCACGGCCGCTCCTCGATCTCGCGGACTCGAACCCGACACGCGTCGCGCTCCGCGAACCCGCCGCGGCGCTCTCCGCGACGTTGGCGGCCGTCGCGGACGACACCGAGTCGCTCCGCTACCTGCCGGAGCCGTGCGGCCCGACTCCTGCACGGGTCGCGATCGCGGCGATGCTTCGGGAGGACGGCGCCACCGTCGCTCCGGAACACGTCGTATTGACTTCCGGGACCAGCGAAGGTTACGCGCATCTGTTTCGACTGCTCGCCGATCCCGGAGACCTCGTGCACGTGCCGGCGCCGGGGTATCCGCTCTTCGAGCACCTGGCCGCGCTGGAAGGCGCCGAAACGGCGCGCTACCCGCTGCGCGAGCCTCGCACGGGCGCGCGCTGGCGCGTCGACCTCGACGCCCTCGCGGCCTCGCTCGAGCCGCACAGTCGCGTGCTGCTCGTCATCCATCCCCATCACCCGAGCGGCAGCTTCCTCGATCCGGAAGACCTCGCGGCGCTGCGCGCGCTGGCCTGCGAGCGGGGACTGGCGATCGTCTCGGACGAGGTGTTCGCCGGTTCCGCCTTCGGCGCCGAAGCGTCGCCCGGCGTGCTCGTCGGGGCGGACGCCGGACCCTTGCATTTCGTCCTCGGTGGGCTCTCCAAACGCCTGGCCCTGCCGCAGCTCAAGATCAGCTGGATCGCCGTCGGCGGACCGGCGGCGCAACGGGACGATGCGCTCGCACGGCTCGAGTTCATCGCCGACGCGTACCTGTCGGTTTCGCCGCTGCTCGCGGCCGCCGTACCGGAGCTGCTGGCGCGGCGTGCCGCCATCGCCGGTGCGCTGCGCGCGCGCATCACCGGCAATCGCACCCGTCTCGCCGCCGTGCTGGCCGGTGGACCCCATGAGCTGCTTCCGGCCGAAGCCGGCTGGGCTGCGATCCTGCGCGTGCCCGGCGTCCGCGACGAGGACGCCCTGGTGATGTCGCTGCTGGAGCGCGGCGTGTGGGTCCATCCGGGATCCCTGTTCGATCTCGAGTCGCGAACGGCCGACGGAACCCCCTGCGCGCATCTGGTCCTGCAGCTGCTCGCCGAGCCGTCGGTCTTCGATCGGGCGCTCGAGATCCTCTCGCCCGCGTTGGCTCGCTGCTACGGTTTCCTCCCGTGACGTCTCGCTTTCCGACTCTCCCGCCGGCACGACGCGCGGCGCGCCTCGCTCCCCCGTCCGGAATCGCCGATGTGGTGATCGACACCGATGCCACCAACGAGATCGATGACGAGTTCGCCGTCGTCTGGTCGCTGCTGCGCCCGGACCGTTTGCGACTCCGCGGACTGATCGCCTCTCCGTATGGCTATTCGATGGAGCTGCTGTCCTCCGGACGAGCGCTCGCCGAACTCGACGCCCGGCGTCTCGAGCGTCGCCTCAGCGCCGCCGGAATCGACGTCACTCGGATCCCGACCTTCGATCCGCGCGACGGGATGCAGCGCGCCCACGCGGAACTGGTCCGGATCCTCGAACTCGCGCGGGATTGTGGTGTGGCCTGCGACGGACGCGTGATGCCCGGTGCCGATCGGTACCTGCCGAGTCCGGACGTGCCGGTCGACAGCCCGGGCGCCCGCTTCCTGATCGAAGCGGCGCGCACGACGGAGGATCGTCCGCTCTACGTCGTGGCGATCGGCTGCGCGACCAACGTCGCGTCGGCGCTGCTGCTCGACCCGGGCCTCGTCGAACGCATCGTCGTGGTGTGGACGGCGGGCTATCCGTCGTTCTGGCCCGGCGTCAACGCCTCGTACAACCTGGCGCAGGATGTTCCGGCAGCCCGCGTGCTGCTCGAGTCGGGCGTGCCGCTGGTGTATCTGCCCGGATACTACGTGGGCGAGGAACTGCGCGTGTCACGCGCCGAGATCCGTGCGCACGTCGCGGGGCGTGGGCCGTTCGGGGAGTACCTCCACGGACTCTACGAGCGACATCCGCGCGGCGGCCACGCGCTGGGGCAATCGAAGGTCCTGTGGGATCTGATCAACATCGCCTGGTTGCTCGAACCGGCCTGGTTCAGTGTCCACACCGTTCCGACCCCCTCGCTCGACGCGGAGCTTCGCTGGATCACGCACGGTGCCGAGCGCCACCCCATGCTCGAAGCCATCGACATCGATCGGGACGAGATCTTCGCGGACCTCTATCGCTGCCTCGAAGAACACGCGGCGCGCACGGGGACGGACCCGGACACGGCCGGGGAGGCGCCCGACGAGGTCCGCAGGTCGATGGCGCGGCCGGACCGATAGCGGACCCATGCGCCGCTTCGTCGTCCGATCCTCGCTTCCGGACCGCGGCTGCACGCTCTCCGGCGGGGCCGACGGCCGGGGCTCTGCCCGTCTCGCGCCGCCGCACCCGCCGCGAAGGAGACCGAGTCCGTGAGGATCCGTCGCTGGAGATCCATCGAGCCTGCTGCTTCCCCGCCGGCCCACCCGGCGCATGCACACCCGACCTACGGAGCCGGGACCGGAGGCCGTCCGCTCCGACCTGCCAGCGGCGCCCGCCGCCACCGCCCGCGACGATCCCTGCTGGTCCGTACCGCCATCGGCGCCGGAGAACTCGCCCTGCGCAGCGGCCTGTATCGACCCGACTTCTCGCCGGCCCGACTGATCCGTGCGGCACAGAGGAGGACCGGCCTCGAGGAGTTCGGCGATGGGTTCTCCGTCGAGGGCCTGCGGCGGCTGCTCCGATCCTACGAGACGGAGGCCCGGCTGCACGCGGTCGGACGCATCGCCGCCCATGCGGACACCTTGGCGCTGCTCTCGAACCGGCTGCGGCTGGTTGCGGATCGCCGGCGCCACCCGGAGATCGCCGAACAGGCGATCGAACGCCCGGTGTTCATCGTCGGACTCCCGCGCACCGGAACGACGCTGCTGCACCGGCTGCTGGCCCAGGATCCCGCTCATCGCGTGCCGCACACGTGGGAGATCCTGCACCCTTCGCCCCCGCCGCAACGGGCGCGCGCCGCGACGGACGCCCGCATCGCGCGCGCCGCACGCGGGATCCGGCAGCTCGACCGCCTCGCGCCGCAGTTCCAGCGTATCCACGCCGTCGGCGCCCGGCTCCCCGAGGAGTGCATCGCGATCCTGGCGCACAGTTTCGCCAGCGATCGGTTCGTGGCGATGCATCGCTTGCCGAGCTACCAGGCGTGGCTCGATCAGCAGGATCTTCGCTTCGCGTACGCCGATCACCGGCGCTTCCTGCAGCAACTGCAATGGCGCCATCCGGGGCGCCGCTGGCTGTTGAAGGCGCCTGCCCATCTGCTCGCCCTCGACGACCTGCTCGCCGTCTACCCCGATGCGTTGATCGTCCAGACGCATCGCGACCCGGTGCGCATCCTCGCCTCGCTCGCCAGCCTGGTCGCCACGTTGCGCGGCGCCTTCAGCGATGACGTGGACCCGCTCGAGATCGGGCGCGACGTCGCCGTTCGCTGGGCCGAGGCGCTGCGGCGCAGCATCGCCGTTCGTCAGAACGTTTCCGGCGATCGCTTCGTCGATATCCAGTATCGGGATCTACTGCGCGATCCGATCGCGATCGTGCGTCTGCTGTATGCGCGGATGGACACGCCTCTCGACGCGGAGGCCGAGCGGGCGATGCAACGCTTCCTCGAAGAGAATCCGCAGGATCGCTTCGGGCGTCACCGCTACCCACTCGCTCCCTTCGGGCTGGATGCCGACGTGGAGCGGCGTCGTTACGCACGCTACCGGACCCACTTCCAGGTGCCGGACGAGGACGCGGCCCAGGCCGACGGTGGGGCCGCCGGGTGAAGAAGCCCTCCCGAACCCAACTCGTCGCCGCGACGACGGTCGGTTTCTGGCTGCTCGGCATCGCCGGGGTCATCGGGCTGCTGGTCCATCACGGCCTCGAGGACCTGCGCGTCGGGCTGGCGGCCGCCGGCTGGGGGCTGCTCGCCGTCGGCGCGTACGCCGTCGTGCCGCTCACCTGCCATGCGATCGGCTGGTGGGTCGTGATCCCGCGCGTGTTTCGGCCGACGCTCATGCGCACGCTCCGAGCCCGCTGGATCGGGACG
Source organism: uncultured Pseudomonadota bacterium (assembly GCA_900696485.1). Lineage (GTDB taxonomy): Bacteria > Myxococcota_A > UBA9160 > UBA9160 > PR03 > CAADGG01. The sequence goes on along the minus strand of CAADGG010000078.1, from coordinate 16,209 downwards.
GCCGTCAACGATCTGCTGCCGGTCGCGAAGATCGGCGGGGATCTCGTTCGCATCCGTCTGATCCACCAGTCCGGAGTGCCGGGTGCGTGGGCAGGAGCCAGCGTCGTCGCCGACATCACGGCCGGCATCAGCACGCAGCTCCTGTTCGCGTCGCTCGGGATCGTGCTGCTGTTGCAGCGGCCCGGCGCCGAGGAGACCGGCCGCAGCGTCGCGCTCGCGATCGGCACGTTTGCCGTCCTGATCGTCGGGTTCTATGTCGCGCAGCGTACCGGTCTGTTCCGCGGCGCGGCGCGTGCGCTCGAGCGGATCTTCCCGACCGACGACGCCCGCTCGCTCACCGACGGCGCCGGTTCGCTCGACGCAGCGATCCTCGAGACGTACCGGCGTCCCGGCCCCTTCGCGGCGGCAGCCGCGTGGCGCTTCGCCGGCTGGCTGACCGGCGCCGGCGAGGTCTGGTTGGCGCTCTTCGTGCTCGGCCACCCGATCGGACTCGGCGACGCGCTGATTCTCGAAAGCCTGATCCAGTTCGTCCGCAATGCCGCATTCCTGGTCCCGGGTGCGCTCGGCGTCCAGGAAGGCGCGTTCCTGATCCTCGGCCAGGCGCTCGGGCTCGGACCCGACGCCAGCCTCGCGCTGTCGCTCGTCAAGCGCGTCCGCGAGCTGCTCCTCGGCCTCCCCGCCCTCGCCGTACTCGCGTCGAGAAAGGGGCCGGGGTGGTTCGTCAACTTTTTCCGAAGCAGAAAGCTGACGAACCAACCCGGCCCCTTTCTCGACGGAGCAGCGGAGGACTCCATCGGCGCTGATCCGAGAAGCGTTGCGACCGCTCGCCGGGCCGGCTGCGACTAGGACGGCGCTGGCAAGATCCCGCCGAGCCGGCCGAACGACCCGTCCAGATCCGGCGCGAGGGGCGCGCGGATCCGCACCGCGGCGCCGCTGCGCGGATGGCGCAGTTCGAGCTCGGCGCAATGCAGGAACGGGCGGTCGAGGCCGGCGCGCTCGAACAGATGGCGATTCGACGCGGCGTGTCCGTAGCGGGCATCCCCGAGGATCGGCTGGCCGATGCCGGCCAGATGGCGACGGATCTGATGGGTGCGTCCGGTTTCCGGCGCCACCGACAGCAGCGCGTGGCCCGACACCACCGCAAGGCGCCGGTAGCGCGTCGCGGCTTCCCGGCTTCGACCCTGCTCGACGACGGCTCGTGAGATCCGTCCGTGTGGACGCGCCACTCCGCGCACCAGCGCCAGGTAGCGCTTCGCGGCCGACGGATCCGCGAGGGCTCGCTGCGCCGCCCCGGCAACGGCGGCCGAGCGTGCGAACAGACACACTCCGCTGGTCTCCGCATCGAGACGGTGCACCGGGACGGCGGCTTCGCCGCCCGGCAGCTTCCGCACGAGCCCGAGCAACGAGCCGTCGCGCTCGGGGTGCGGGACGGTCGGCAGATGCGGCGGCTTGTCGACAGCGAGCCAGTCCTCGTCCTCGAACAGGACGGCCGGCAGCGGCGGCTCGGCCGGCTCCAGAACTGCCACGCACTCGACCTCGGCCGTCAGCGGCATCAGATCGAACGGCAGCAGTCGGACGCTGCGCCAGCCGCGCCACGACAGGTCGGCGAGATCCCGCGCGAGCGTCTCGGGTTCGCACGAGATGTACACGATCCGCTCGCGACAGAGCCTTGCGAGGGCGGCACGCACGTGCGGCAGGAGGCCGCGACGCGGTGGGTTCACGACCGCCGCGTCGAAGCGCTCGCCCGCATCGAGCAGCTTCGGGAGCGCGGCCTCCGCGCTCTCGGCGCGGACGGCGAAGCCGTCGATGCCCTGCTCGCGCGCAGCGGCCCGCGCGGCGTCCGCGGCGGGTTCGAAGGCTTCGATCGCCGTCACCTGCGCGCCGGCCGCCGCGAGCGCGAGGCCGAGTGCACCATGGCCCGCGTAGACCTCGAGCACGCGCCGACCCGGCTTCGGTGCGACCGCCGCCTCGGCGACGGCCTGGATCTCGGCCGCCTGCGCGCGGTGGGCCTGCGCGAAGCCCCCTGCCGCCGCGAAGCTCCACGGCGCCGCATCCCGCGTCTCGTCGCGGTGCAGTCGCGGCCCGTGAATCGCCATCGGCGGCGTGCCCAGCAGTTGCGGCGAGCGCCCTTCGTGAAAGCTGACCGCGACACCCCGAAGGAACGGAAGCGTGGCCGCCAGGCACTCCGCCGCCGCGGCCGTCTCGCCGAAATCGGGATCGGGCGGCACCCGCACGACCAGCGTCACCAGCAAGCCGGCACCGGCCTCATCCCGGACCTCGCGCAGATCGAGCGCACGCAGGCGACCGGGGCCGTCGCCCTCGGCGCGCAGGACGGACGCGGCCGATGCCGGTGGATCGGCGAGCAGGCGGCGCAGTTCGACGAGTCCGGCGCCGATCACCGGCGCGAGCACGCGGCAGCCGGGAAGATCGAGGAGCTCGTGCGTCCCGCGCGCGTACAGCCCGACACGCGGCCCTGGACCGACGACGAACTTGGCGCGCGTGCGATAGTCCGTACGCGTCGGTGCGGCGCGCAGCGGATCCGGCGCGAGCGCCGGCAACACCGCATAGGGTGCGAGCGCTCGTGCCAGGCGCTCCACCTTGGCCGCCCGCTGCGCCGGCTCCGGCAACGCGATCAGCGGACAGCCGGGACAGCGATCGGCATGCGGGCAATCGACGAGATCGGAAGCGGCCACGCGGCGAGCGTGACGCGGCCGTGCGCCAGACGCGAGCCCGGATCCTTGCCGGCGGCACCCCCCTGGCGCCGGGTCGGCGGAGAGCCGTCGCGTCAGGCGCTACCCTCCGTGCGCATGAAGCCCCGGATCTTTCTCGATGGCTCCGTCGGCACGACCGGCCTGCGCATCCGCGAGTTCCTCGAGCGCCGCCGAGACGTCGTGATCACGACGCTCACGGAGCCGGAGCGCAAGGACTCCGCAGCGCGACGAGCCGCAGTCCGTGCCGCCAACGTCGCGGTCCTGTGTCTTCCCGACGACGCAGCACGCGAAGCCGCCGCCTGGGCAGAAGACACAGCCGTACGGCTGCTCGATGCCAGCACCGCGCACCGCATCGCCGAGGGCTGGATCTACGGTCTCCCCGAACTCGCGCCCGGACAACGCGACGCGATTCGAGGCGCGAAGCGCGTCTCCAACCCGGGTTGCTACCCGACGGCCTTCCTGCTGCTGGTCCGGCCTCTCCTCGACGCGGGCCTGCTCGCTCCGGACGCACCGCTCACGCTCCATGCGCTGTCCGGCTACTCGGGGGGCGGCAAGCCGCTGATCGGCAAGTGGGAGGACCCGTCGAACGGGTTGCTGGAGCTGCCGTACGAGGCGCCCTACACGCTCGGCGCCCGGCACAAGCACATCCCGGAGATGCTGTGCTGGAGCGGCCTTACGACGGAGCCGCAGTTCGTGCCGGCCGTGGGGCCGTTCCGCTGCGGCATGCGCGTCGAGGTCCCGCTGCCGGCCGCGCTGCTGCGTGGGGGAGCCGACGCCAAGGCGCTGTGGGAAGCGCTGCACGGCCGCTACGACGGCGAGCCGTACGTGCGGGTCCTGCCGCTCACCGACGCGGCGGCGCTGCACGAACGCAGCTTCGACCCTCGCGCGTGCAACGACACCAACCGGATCGATCTGCACGTGGTGCCGAATGCGGCCGGCCACGTGCTGCTGATCGCCATCCTCGACAACCTCGGCAAGGGGGCGGCCGGTGCGGCCGTGCAGAATCTCGAGCTGATGCTGGGGCTGAAGCCGGCTTGACGGGACCGCGAACGAAGGGTCTGGGCCTGTCTCGCAGCGTTCTGCTCGGCGTCGCCGGAGCTTCGCCGCCTCCGCCGGCACGGCCCTCTTGCGCGGTTCGGGGAGCCATCGCAACTTGTGGCGATCGCGCTCGGATCCTGCCCCTCCCCCGATCCACGCCACTCCTCGCGCACCGGTCGCGTGGCGGGCGCAGCGGTTCGGTCGTCACCAGCGCGGAGTCAGGGGCACCATGAAGCTGTTCCTCGTTCGACACGGTCGGGCAGCCAAACGCTCGCGCTGGTGCGGTCCCCCGTGGCCGCGTCCGCTCAGCACGCAGGGCCACGCGCAGGCACAACAGCTCGCGAAGGTGCTCGCGGGCAGCGGGGTCCGGCGCCTGATCGCCGGGCCGGCGCTGCGCTGTCGTCAGACGTTGGCGCCGCTCGGGCTGGCGACGGGCTTGCCGGTCGAAATCGACGAGCGCCTCGACGAGCGGCGCGATCCGGCGAAGGTCAGCGAGCTGCTGGCGACGCTGCGCGACGAAGCCACGGTTCTTTGCAGTCATGGCGATCACGTCACCGCGTTGCTCGAACACCTGCGCGCGCAAGGTGCCGATCTCGAAGAGGAGCCGCGCTGCGAGAAGGCCTCGACGTGGCGCGCCGTGCGGCACGGGTCCGGTCCGTGGCGGACCATGTACACCCCTCCTCCCGCGACGCCCGGCAGCACCGGCGGCGACAGCGAGCGCCGCGCGGTGCGGATCGGCGTGCTCGATCTCGGCAGCACGTCGTTCCATCTGCTCGTCGCCGATGCGACCCGGGAGGGTGTCATCCAACGCGTGCTCCGGGAGCGAACGATGCTGCGGCTCGGGGCGCTGATCGGTGATGGCGCACGGATCCCGGAGGACGTGTGCGTACGCGCCGTCGAGACGGCCCGGCAGCTCGCCGACATGGCGCGCCGTGCCGGTGCGGATCTGCTGCTTCCGATCGCGACTTCCGCGATCCGCGATGTCGCCAACGGACAGGATGTCGCCGAGCGACTCGGAGCCGCGATCGGCATGCCGACGCGTGTGATCTCCGGCATCGAGGAGGCGCGGCTCACGTTCTCGGCCTTTCGCCACCGGCTCGAAGTCGGCTCTCGACGGGCGCTCGGTGTCGACCTCGGCGGCGGCAGTCTCGAGCTGATCACCGGGGACGATCGCGACGTGCGCTGGGAGACCACGCTGCCGCTCGGAACCGCGAGACTCCACGCGGAACTGGTCCACCACGATCCGATGACCCGCGACGAGCGGCGTGCGCTCCGGGCGCGCGTCCGCGAACGGCTGGCCGACTACCGCGAGGCGATCGAGCGCTGGACGCCGCAGCCGGCGATCGCCAGCGGCGGTTCGCTGCGCGCCCTGGCCCGGCTCGCCGCCGCCGGCGAGGGGCGCGGTCCGGAGGCTTCGATCCAGGGGCGATTCCTCGCGGCCGCGAAGATCCGCGAGCTCACGCGGAGCCTCGCACGCTCGGGCCAGGAGCAGCGCCTGCGGCTTCCCGGGATGAGCCGGCGGCGTGCGGACCTGGTTCCGACCGGGGCCGTGATCCTCGACACCGTCGTCGATGCGCTCCACCTGCGCGGGCTCACCGTCTCGGACTGGGGCCTTCGCGAAGGCGTGATCCTCGAGACCCTCGGAGGGCGCTGACCGCCTGCAGCTTCCGATTTTTCGGCCGCGAACTGGCAACACCGAGCGTTTCTCCTGCCGAGACCGTGGCCGGTCGCTCCGTCGCTCCCCGCGTCAAGAAAGGGGTCGGGTTGGATTCGTCAACTTTTCCCTTCGGGAAAAGTTGACGAATCCAACCCGACCCCTTTCTTGACGCTTCGCTTTTCGACGGGACGGCGGATCAGGCGATCGCGCCGGCTTCGCGCAGCTCCGTCAGATCGTCGGCGGCGAAGCCCCAGGCGGCGAGCGACTCGGACGTGTGTTCACCGGGCTGGGGGCCGAGCCGCTCGATGCGGCCGGGCGTTCGACTGAAGCGAGGGGCCGGACCGGGCTGTTGCGCGCCCTCGACGTCGACGAAGGTGCCGCGCGCTCGCAGGTGCGGGTGCTCGGGCGCCTCGGCCAGCGACAGCACGGGGGCGAAGCACACGTCACTGCCCTCCAGGAGATCGCACCACTCGTCGCGCGTCCGGGTCTTGAAGATCGCGGCGAAGCGCTCCTTCAGCTTCGGCCAGGCGCTGCGATCCATCTGGTGCGGCAGCTCCTCTCCGGCGAGCCCGATCTTCTCGAGCAGCTCGCGATAGAACTGCGGCTCGATCGATCCGATCGAGACGTACTTGCCGTCCTTCGTCTCGTAGGAGTCGTAGAAATGCGCGCCGCCATCGAGCATGTTGCTCATGCGCTGGTCCTGCCACCAGCCGGCCTTGTGCGCGCCGTAGATGATCGCCATCAGCGTCGATGCGCCGTCGACCATCGCCGCATCGACCACCTGGCCCTGGCCGGAGCGCGCCCGCTCGAGCAGCGCACACACGATGCCGTAGGCGAGCAGCAGCCCGCCGCCCCCGAAGTCGCCGACGAGATTGAGCGGCGGGGGCGGCGGCGAATCCGGCCGGCCGATCGCGTGCAGCGCGCCGGTCAGCGCGATGTAGTTGAGGTCGTGGCCGGCGGCCTTGGCGAGCGGGCCGTCCTGTCCCCAACCGGTCATGCGCCCATACACCAGGCGGGGATTACGGCCGAGGCACACGTCGGGTCCGAGCCCGAGGCGTTCCATCACGCCGGGCCGGAATCCCTCGATCAGCGCGTCGGCGCGGTCGACGAGGCGGAGCACCACCTCGACCCCGCGCGGGTGCTTGAGGTCGACCGCGACGCTGTGCCGGCCGCGAGCCAGGAAATCCAGGTTGGGACCCGGGCGGCGCGGCTGGCGCGCGGCCTCGGTGCGATCGACGCGCAGCACTTCCGCCCCGAGGTCCGCGAGCAACATGCCGCAGAACGGTCCGGGTCCGATGCCCGCGATCTCGACGATCCGGATTCCTTCGAGCGGCCCCGCCATCTCCCCCTCCCTCTCTCCGCCCGGAACCGCAGACCGCGCCGGCGCGGCCGCTCACGGTAGCCCATCCGGACCCGGAATCAGCCGCAGGCGTCCGCCAACGCATCGAGCGGAGCGCGCGCCTTGGCGAGCGTTTCGGCCCATTCCGCCGTCGGCTCGGAATCGAGCACGATGCCCCCGCCGACGTGCAGCCAGGCGCGACCGGGGCGGAGCAGCAGCGTACGGATCACGACGGCGAGCTCGGCGCCACCGCGCACGTCGATCCAACCGAGCGCGCCGGCATAGACGCCGCGCCGCACCGGTTCGAGACGCTGGAGCAGTTCGATGGCGGCGAGTTTCGGCGCACCGGTCATCGAGCCCGGCGGGAACGCAGCGCGCAGCGCATCCACCACATCGAGTCCGGGGCGCAATCGCCCGCGCACCGTGGAGACCATCTGCCACACCGTCGCGTAGGGTTCGAGCGTGAACAGCTCCGGGACCTCGATGCTCCCCGGCACGCAGACGCGCCCGAGATCGTTGCGCATCAGATCGACGATCATCACGTTCTCTGCGCGCTCCTTCTCCGAGCCGAGAAGCGCGGCCCGCAGCGCAGCATCTTCGGCCGGTGTGGCGCCTCGCGGACGCGTCCCCTTGATCGGCCGGCTCTCGATCCGGCCGTCGGGCTCGATGCGCAGGAAGCGCTCCGGCGAGCTGCCGGCGATGGCCGCCCGGTCCGCACTCAGGAAGGCCGCGAAGGGCGCCGGGTTGCGTCGCTCGAGCGCCGTGTAGACCTGCCATGGATCCGCCGCGGAAGCGGGTGCGGAAAGACGATGGGTGAGATTCGCCTGGTAGAGATCCCCGGCCGCGATGTGCTCGCGAATCGTCTCGACGGCCCTCCCGTAGCTGCACTCGTCGAACCAGGCGCCGAGTTCGAGACCCGTCTCGGCATCGATCCGGCGCAGCGGCTCCTTCGGCAGCGGCTCCTTCGAGATGGGCGCGACGGAATCGCGGCACCGCCACGGCTCCCGATCCGGCGCCTCGAAGGGATTCTCCGCTCCGGCGGCGAGGCGTTCCGCAAGCCGCGAGGCGCTGCGTTCGGCCCGGGTTCGTGCGGTCTTCCCATCGCCCCCGAAACCGAGCGCCGAAGCGACGAGCCGGGGCTTCCCGGGATCCCAGGCCAGCACCCGGTCGACGTACGCGAGCTGCAGGTCCGGCAGCGCCACATCGTCGAGCCCGCGGAAGGAGAACCGCTCGAGTCGAGCCGCGAGCTCGTAGCCGAACCAGCCCACCGCGCCGCCGACGAACGGAGGCGTATCGGACGGCGAGGCTCCCGGCGCTGCACGCGGCAACCACGCCCGGACCGCGTCGAACGGATCGCCGCGCCACGCGTGGTGCGGTGGCGGCCAGCCGTCGGCAAGCGCACGCTGTCCGCTCCACTCGATGCGCGTCCCCGACACACGCAGCACGGCGTAGGGGTCACAGCCGGCGAACGACCAGCGACCAGGCCGTCCGTCGACCGGCGCGCTCTCGAGCAGCCAGAAGCCGGTTCTCGTCCGCAGCCGCTCGATCACCTCCGGCCAACGCGGCGATCCGGGGACTTCGACGACGGCGACTTCGACGGCGGCGGCACGCATCAGCGGTTTCGACGACACGACAGGTCGAGGCTAGCAGCAGGCCCGACCGGAACGTCCCCTCCGTGTATACTCCACCGGCTTCCCACGATCCGGAGGCTCCGCACGATGGCATTCCCGACTGCTCGTTCGATCCAGCTCCCGTCGTTGCGGCTGCCGGACGGAACCGTCGAGCCAGGCATCCGACTCTCGGTCCATGAGCAGCCGGCTCGAGCCGCCGACGCGACTCGCCGGCCGGCGGTGGTCTTCTCGCATGGCTTTCCGGAGCTCGGTTACTCCTGGCGGCATCAGCTGGAGGCCGTCTCGGCCGCCGGGTTCCGCGCGGTCGCCCCGGACCAACGCGGCTACGGCGGGAGCGACCGTCCCGAGCCGATCTCGGCCTACGACATCCATCATCTGTGCGGCGATCTCGTCGGCCTGCTCGACGCGCTCGAGATCGACAAGGCCGTCTTCGTCGGGCACGACTGGGGCGGTTTCGTGGTCTGGGCGATGGCGATCCTGCATTCGGACCGCGTCTCCGGCATCGTCGGGGTGAACACTCCGTACACGCCGCGTCCGCCGATGGCGCCGATGGCGCTGCTGCGTTCGATGTTCGGCGGACAGGACGAGAAGATGTACATGCTGTGGTTCCAACAGCCCGGCGTCGCCGAAGCCGTGCTGGACCGCGACCCGGCCCTGCTGTTCGACAAGCTGCTGCGCACCGGGGTTCCGATCGAAGAGATCACCGCGCGGATGGCTGGCCGGGACTTCGACATGAACCCGTTCCGGCGCCTCCCCGAGATGGAAGCGCTCGGCGAACCGATCGGAACGGACGAAGAGCGCGCACACTATGCGGACGTGTTCCGCCGCACGGGCTTTGGCGGCGGCATCAACTGGTACCGGAACTTCGATCGCAACTGGGAGACCGCGCCGGAGATCGGCGTCGCGCCGGTGACGGCGCCGTGCCTGATGGTGACGGCCGCTTGGGATCCCGTCCTGCGACCAGAGATGGCGAGCGGTATGCCGGCGCTGTGTCCGGATCTCGAGACCGTCCAGATCGAGCGCTGCGGACACTGGACCCAGCAGGAGAAGCCCGACGAGCTGAACCGGATCCTCGTCGACTGGCTCCAGCGCCGGATGACGTAGACCGGACCCGCGCAGCGGCACGGATCGCGGCCAGATCGACCGGCGGCGCGTTCATGGCGCCAGCTCGTCGCGCGGCGGCGCCAGCCGCGCGAGGAAGTGCCAGCTCGCACCGAGCGACGCAGCGCACAGCACGTGCCAGACCGCATGACCCTGGAAGAGCATGCTGTCCGGCCAGCACAACACGCGCCGGACATCGGCCTCACGCAGCGCCACGGCGAGCAGCAGCAGGGTGAGCGGCCACAGTGCGGCCTTGGCCGCACCACGCCCGGCGCGAACCGCCAGCGCCATCGGCACGGCCGCGACGAGCACCAGCAACGGCAGCGCCACCCACGCATCGATCTGCCACTTGAAGCGCGCGATCCCCGCATCGACGACGAGCGCCAACACGACCGCCGCGCCGGCCGGCATGCCGAGGCGCTGGAGACCCAGCGCCGCCACCGCGATGATCGCGGCGTAGGTTCCCACCATGTCGACCCACTGGGTCTCGCGCGTGATCGCGGCGTGGAACAAGAAGCTGCCGATTCCGAGCAGCACGACCGAAGCCGCGAACAGCCCGGCCAGTGCGCGCGGGCGCGTGCGCAGAGCGAGCAAGCCCACGAAGACGAACGCGGCGTTCGACCAGGAGTTGAGCGGCTGCTGCACCGACGGCCGCGTCGCGAGAGGTCCGCAGCGCAGGTGCGCCTCGCAGTACTCCGCGCAGTCCGCCGGCGTCATCGTGGACCAGAGCGTGCCGGTCGGGTTCTGCGCGAAGAACACGATGCTGATCGCCACGAGCGCCAGCGTCCCGGCCAGCGCCGGACGCCACGGGAGCCCGGTTTCCCGCGGGCCGGGCGGTGCAGAACGGGAGCGGGGATCGACGAGCGACGACACGAAGCGCGCAGGCTAGCGCGCCTGCCGAGCGATCCGCCGAACGGGCAGGCGATCCGGCCGTACGAACACTGCGCACGCGCCTGCGGGTGGGCGGGTGCGCGTCCGAGCTCGCACAGTCTCGCGGCGTTCAGTTCAGAACCGGAACGGCCTGCGATCCGGGTCCGCGCGGGCCCAGGCGTTGCGGAACCCCTGCCGAGCCCAGTTGGCTTCGGTGCGCTTGCCCTGGGCTTCGAGGCTCTTGGCCAATCCGTACAGCGACCAACCGTTGTTCGGATAGCGGCGCAGGTCGTCGCGGAACACGGTCTCGGCCTCCGCGGGACGTCGCGCTTCGAGCAGGATCCGGCCGAGCACCTGCCGCAGCGGCACGTAGAACGGCGGTGGCTCCGAGTACGGCAGCGCGTCCTGGCTCGCGATCCCCTGCTGCAGTTCGTGTAACGCGGCGTCGAGTTCCCCGCGAGCCCATGCGACCTCGCCCGCCAGATGCCGCTTCGCGACGACGAGACGATCGCCGGCGGTCCCTCCCGACGTGTCGAAGATCCGCGCCGCGAGATCCGCATCGCCGGCGATCGTCGCGAGCGCAGCCTGCTCCGTCTCGGCCTCGGCCGGACGCCCCGTACGCGCGAAGGCCAGAGCGCGCGCATAATGCCAGAACGCGGTCTCGAAGCGACGCTCGGCCGGCGGCGCCGGCGTCCCGAACACGAGATCCCATTCCCCGAAACGCGCAAAGGTCAGCAGCGGCGTGGCGAGAAAGTCCTCGACGAACGGGAACTCGCGAATCTGCTCATCACCGATCTGGGCGACCAGTCGCCGGGCCGCCGTGAGCGATACGTCGAAGCGGCCCTCGGCCAACGCGGAGGCCCAGAGGAAGTGCAGATTGTGCGTGTAGTACAGAGCGGCGTAGGCCTGCGGGGCTCGGCACCACGAGAACCAAGCGACGTCGGCCGCCGCAGCGCGCTCGTTGACCTCGGCAGACTCGGCATAGCGACCGAGCCGGTAGTAGATGTGCGCCGGCATGTGGACCAGATGCCCCGCCGCCGGTGCGAGCCGCCACAGCCGGTCCGCCTGCTCCTCGGCGCGCTCGGGCTCGAAGCGCTCGTAGAGATGGATCCAGTAGTGCAGCGCGCCGACGTGGTCCGGATCCCGCTCCAGCACCGATTCGAGTGCGGCCGCCACTTCCTGCGTGTGCGCCCGTGGCGCGCCGTCGTCCTCCCAGTAGTTCCAGGGCGAGAGGTCCATCAGCGACTCGGCGAAGATCGTCGCGGCGTGCAGGTTCTCCGGCTGCGCGCGGTGCAGCTCGCGCATCGCGTTCGCGAAGGCTTCGTCGAGGGCGCGCCGCTCGGGACCGGCCGCCGCCACGGCATCCTCGCCGTAGCGGGTCTGGATCGCATCGATCCACGCCTGCTCCTCCGGGCTCGCGTGGCTCGCGAGACGCGCCGCCTGCTGCGCGGCCTGCCACGCGGCCGCGGCGGCCTCCGGGCCCATCGGTGCATTGATGTTCGGACCGTACGCAAAGGCGACGCCCCACCAGCACATCGCGCATCGAGGGTCGAGACGCGCCGCCTCGCGGAACGAGTCGATCGCCGCTTCGTGGTTGAAGCCGTAGCTGAGCGCAAGGCCCTGATCGAAGTAGCGCTGTGTCTGCTCGACCGTCGTGGAGATCGGCATCTCGATGTCGCCGAGGCCGTCGAACAAGCGCGGCGGCCGTGGCGCCCGGGGGCCGACGTCGGGCCCCCCATGGCAGGAGCCGATCGCCAGGACGAGCACGATGGCAACTCCCGGTCCGACGAGTCGCGACATGGGCTCCCTCCTCGGACCCCGACGATAGAATTCTACGCGCCGGTGTAAACCGAGGACGGCTCGGCCGCACCGGCCACGAGACCGGCGCGGCGCGCGCGACGCAGCGCGACGAGCTGCGCCGCGGCGCCGGCCCATTCCGTCACGACGAACAGCAGGAACACACGCGGCGCGGCGCCGGCCAGCGCGAAGCGCAGGATCAGGAAGCCGACCCAGGCGCGGCCGATCGCATCGGCCCAGGCGAGCGAGCGGACGGGCCGCGCGAGACGTGCGAGCGCCCACAGCACGCCCAGCGTGCCGCTCACGTGGACGAAGAGCCAGGCAAAGCCCCCCGGATCCGCCGGCATGCCGGCGCCGCCGAGCGCGCGATCGATCGGATCGAGTGCGGCGAACAGCGCGCGGCCGAGCGGCGGAACCGCGAGCGCCGTCGTCACGGTGAGGTCGACCAGCGCCCAGAACCGGATCACGCGCGCGAGCGCGCGAGCGCCGGGCGATGACGCGCCGCTAGCCGCGGACGCCATCGTCCAGGATCGCGCGGGCGGCCAGGACCAGCGCCGCATTGTCCGGCGCCGTCGCGCCGTCGGGCAGCTCGAGCACGTCCTCGAGCCCGACCCGCACGGCGAACCCGCGTCCGGCCGCCGCCCGGAGCAGCGGCCAAGCCGTCGCTCCGGCGCCGTGCAGCAGGCGCGGCCGAGCGACGCGTGCGCGGTCCAGCGTCGCCTCGATCCCCGCCGCCTGGGCGAGGGCCGGCTCGACGTCCGGCTGCGTCGGTTCGATCAGGACGCGCAGACAGCGCGCGGCCAGGCCACTCGACAGCAGGAGTTCTGCCGCCGCCAGATGCCAGAGGCCGGCTTCGACCCCGACGCCGCGGGACAGCAGCAGATCCGCTACCTCGCACGCACGGGCCTCGTGGAAGTCGACGGACGCAAAGTCCGGCAGCACCTGCCAGTCGGCGATCGCGCGCAGGCGCTTGGCCGGATCGGGCACGATCCACGCGCCGGTGCTGACGCCGATGGGGGTCGCCGGACACGCGTTCCGGACGGCCGTCAACACCGTCTCGACATCGTCGCCTGCCAGGCTCTCGGCGCCACGGGCATTGCGCACGTGCAGATGGATCGCATCGGCGCCGGCCGCCCGTGCGGATCGCGCGGCATCCGCGATGGCGGCGGCCGTCACCGGCAGGGCCGGATGCCTCTCGGCCGCCCACGCTCCATTGACTGCGGCCTGCAGCCGGATCCCGCCTTCGTCGGACACCGAGCGATCATGCTACGCGGCCACGTGAACCACAAGGACCCGTAGCCATCCGGCGGGCCGCGTGGGCGGAACCGCAGGCGAACGGAGCGCGGCCCACCGCACCGCGCGGGCGTCCCGTCCGATCAGATCGGTGCGGAGAGCGGCAGGCCGAGCAGTGTGTAGTGGAACGCGCAGTGGAAACCCGCGCCGGCGAGGACGAACAGGTGCCAGACCTCGTGATGCCCGAAGCGCCCCGGCCACGGATCCGGCCACTTGCCGGCATAGACCACGGCGCCGAGCGTGTACGCGGCCCCGCCGATGACGAGCAGCGCGAGACCGCCTTTCGGAAGCTCGGACAGGACCGGCAGCGCCGGGATCAGCACGAGCAGACTCATCGCGAAGTAGAGCACGATCCCCAGCCACTCGGGGCAATCCGTCCAGAACAGCTTCAGCGCGCAGCCGCCGACGGCGAGCACGGCCACCAGGCCGAGCGTGGCGACGCGCACGTGCCCCGCGAGCAGGTGCGCGAGGACCGGCACGGAGGTTCCCCCGATCAGCAGGAAGATCGCCGCATGATCGAGGCGCCGCAGCCAGCCGTTTCCGCGCTCCCCGACGTCGAAGAAATGGTAGAGACTCGACGCGAGGAACAACACCACGAGCGTGACCCCGTAGACGATCACACCGAGAACCCGGGGCCGATCGGCCCCTGCGCGCAGGATCAGGACGCCGGCGGCCACGAGTGCGGCCAGGAAGCCGAGGAAGTGCGTCCAAGCGCTGGCGGGATCCTTGAAGATCCGGATCTCCAGGCCGGCGGGCAACGAGTGGCGGAACAGAGTCGGGAGGGGGCGCGCCATTGCGGGCGGAGGGTAGACGCCGCGCCGGCCATGTCTGTCAAGGTTCCGTGAAATCCGCGCCGGGGGGGCGGATCTGCGCTCCGCTCCGATGCGCTCGCCGCCGTCGCGCGTCCTCGCGCTTCGTCATCCGCCCGCGACGCCGCAAGCCCGCCCCGCCGGCGGCTCGAGCGGCGCCAGCGGCACCGTGGCGCCGAGCTCCAGTTCGACGCCGGCCGGCGCGACGACGAACAGGTACTCGGTATTGCGCAGGCGACCCGGCGTTCCGACCTTGCGGCCCTGCGGATCATGGATGCCGATCTGGGATCCGACGTAACGCTTGTAGTCCGTGGCCAGGACCTGCACGGAGCCGCGCGTCGCGAGCAGGGCCTCGAGTTCGGCCCGCGGCAGGAAGCCTTCGTCACTGAACGACGCGATGAGCACCGGCGCGCGCACGGCAGCCACGAGCTCCGCATAGGCCGCCCGGAAGCGGCGCCGCGAGTTGAACGGGCTGTGCCGCTCCCGGCAGTCCCGGCGTTTGCACGCGATGCCGTAAACCTCCGGCTCGTCCCAGCGCGCCAGCGTCTCCCAGACGTGGTAGTTGCCCAGGTAGGAATGCTGGTTGTACGGCGGATCGAGATAGGCGACGTCGCCGTCGAGCGCCGTCGCGGCCGCGGTCGCCTCGAGACCCGTCGCCAGACCCTTCCCGGCCGGCGCGCGCGGCAACAGCGCCGGCACCCGCAAGGCCAGATCCTTGTGCGCGCGCGGCGCCCATTGCTTCAGATACGCCATCTGCAAGCCGGCCGTCGAGTCGACGCGGTCGGCGGCCTCCATCAGCGAGACCAGCAGCACGGCCTCGAGTTCCGGCGCCAGACCCTTGCGGGCGATCGCCTCGCGGATCGTCTCGATGCGCGCCCCGTTCTTCGGCTGGAAGTAGCGCGAGCGGACGCAGAAGGTCTCGGTGAACCACCCCGCCCGACCGGGCAGCGCATTGAGCTCCGCCACCAGCCGCTCGGCATCCCGAGCCCACTCCTCGCGGTCGGCTTCGACGTAGCAGCGCGCGAGCAGATGCGCATACGCGAGATGGTCGTTGGCCCGCACGCGATAGCCGGCGGCCTTCAAGGCATGGCCGACGCGTGCGGTCCCGGAGAAGAGATCCACGACGGTGCGTGCGCCGGGGACGGCCTGGACGGCGCGCAGGATCGCGGGCAGGAGCGTTCGCTTCGAGCCGAGGTACTTGATCACGCCCCGCCCGATCCGCGGCTGCCGGAGCCGTCGGTGGACAGATCGAGGTCGCGCAGCAGGCCGTCTGTGAGGTCGTAGATCCAGCCGTGCACGGTCAGCCGCTTGCCACGGGCCCACATGCTCGTCACCACATCGGTGCGGCAGACCGACGCGACCTGGGCGGCCACGTTCAGCTCGCACAGGCGACGCCACCGTTCCTCGTGGCCCGGAAGCGCGTCGAGTTCGCGACGATGGGCCTCTCGCACCCGGCGAAAATAATCGATCCAGCCCTCGAGCGGCGGCTTCAGCGCGCCTCCGAAAGCGGCCTGCACGCCGCCGCATTCGTAGTGCCCGCAGACGATCACGTGCGCGACGTCCAGCGCCTCGACGGCGTACTGCAGGACCGACATGGCATTGGCATCGGCGGGATCGAAGACGTTGCCGACGTTGCGGTGGACGAACAGCTCGCCCGGCTCGAGGCCCACGATCTGGTTGGCCGGCACGCGGCTGTCGGCACAACCGATCCATAGATAGCGCGGCGCCTGCAGGCCGCAGAGCCGGCGGAAGTACGCGGGATCCTCGGCGACGCGGCCCGCTGCCCACGCGCGGTTGTTGGCGAAGAGCTCAGGGAGATGGCGCATACGAGACCATGCTAGGAACGAGCCCCCGCGCCTGCCAGGAGCTGCAGATCGAAACACCAGGTGCCGATCAGGCCCGCCACGGCCAGCGCCGCGTAGACCCCCGGTCGGAAAGCGGTCTGCATCAGGACGCCTCCCAT
>CAADGG010000077.1 GCA_900696485.1 uncultured Pseudomonadota bacterium | reverse complement strand
TGCTCGCCGACGCGCAAACCCGCGGGGAATCAGGGGAGAAAAGACAACGGCCCCGGTGATCGCTCTCCGAGGCCGCTGTTAAAAAGTGCGGGGTCGCGTTTCCGCGACCCCGCGTGAATGGCTCCGGGACCGGGATGCTTCGGCGAGGTCCCGCGCGCGGTCGAGCCGAGAAGCTGCGAATGCGCGGAAGTCCGCGCAAGAGCGCGGCGCGCGGAGTTGAACGCAGGCCTCAGTGCGATGTTCGCCGCGCACGTCGGTGGGGTTCTCGCCGATCGGCGTTCGGAGAGGGACCCGAGACCCGGGGGGCCGCCCAGCGTGGTCAACAGGTGTAGCTCGGACTTCGGCACTGCCCCAAGCAACTCCTCCGCCAGTTAGTGGTGCTTCACGGTGTCGAGGTGCGGACCGAAGTAGCCGACGAGCACCACGGGGTGGCCCTCGACGCGTTCGGCCCGGAAGTACATTCGCGCGCCGTTGCCGCCAGTCAGCTTGGTGTGCAGCGACCACCGCTCGAAGGCAAACCCGTCGGGCATCGCGAAGTCCCTCATCGGGCCGTAGGTGCCATGGTTGAGCGTTGCCTCCGACTCGACGCTGAACGAGACCGCGAGCGGCGAGTACGCGCCATCCGCCCAAGTTCGCGCACCCTCGTCGAGCGCTCGGAGGTGACGTACGAGCTGGTGGAACACCGTCTCGCTGCCGGTCATCGCCTCGATGGGTTTCCGAGCGTCAGGGCCGAGCCGCAGTCGCGGGAACAGCTCGCCGACCCGTTCGATGATCATGGCCCCGTTCGGGACGGCGCGATCCACGCGGTCGACGACCTGCTGGCGAGTGGCGTTCACCTCCTGCTCGGAGGTGAACGTCATCACGTCTACCTGTTCGTCGCGTTGGCCATCGTCGTCGAGGTAAGTGAGCTGGACCGTAAGGGTGGCATCCCCGCTTCGTTCCTCAGCCGTCAGCGCGACGACGAGGCCGTCGGTCAGGGCGGCGAGCCCGAGCCCTACCACACGTTTGCCGCTCACCTTGGCCTCGACGGCGCCTTGCCCTTCGGCGACAGCGAACAGCCCACCGTCGCCGTCGATGTACGGCTGCTTGTCGAGGCGAGCTGCGACCAGCCGTCCGGCGTCCTTCGACGTCGCCTTGTCGAAGCACCAGCTTCGGAGGCCGCGCCCGCCATCGAGATCGCGATCGGCAGCGTCGCGCACGGATCGCAGCACACGTACGACGCCAAGCCCGTCGAGCGCCCTGAGCGTCTTCGCTAGCGCCTCGATGCGTGTCGCAGGCGGGCGCTTCGAGCACGGCACGAGGCTGCTCTCGTCGAGGATCGGTTCCACGCGCCTCACCTACAGGAGCTGAG
The DNA here is from genome assembly GCA_900696485.1 of uncultured Pseudomonadota bacterium. Lineage (GTDB taxonomy): Bacteria > Myxococcota_A > UBA9160 > UBA9160 > PR03 > CAADGG01. Next base: position 16,619 of record CAADGG010000077.1, on the reverse strand, counting down.
AAAGGGCTTGGTCGAACTGGTCGAAGAAGCCCTCGGGCCAGGAATCGAGGCGGCCGTCGGCGTCCAACTTCGGCGACATCGGCGCAAAGGTGCCGTCGCTGTTGCCGAAGAAGTGGACCGCGACGTCAGCGTGACTGATGGCCTTCGTCTTCGCTGCGAGCCGCACGCCGTTCAGCACATGGTCCGCGTGGGTCTCGACAATGACCTGCACGCCGCTCGCGGCGACCTTCGCGAGCAGCATGCCGATGTCCTGCTGGGCCTTCGGATGCAGGTGAACCTCGGGGTTCTCGATGACGAGCACATCGCCGTCCTTCGCGGCCAGCACGCCGACGAGGATGGGGAAGAGCTGCGTCAGGCCGAAGCCGACGTTCTGGGGGCGCTGGAAGTCCGAGCGATGGTCGGACTTCAACTGGAGGCTTACCGCGCTCGCACCGTCGATGGGGACGACGCGCAGGTCGCAGCCGGGGAAGAACTCCTGCATGCGCGCCTTGAGCTGGTGCAGCAACGTGGGTGGGCGGTCGGCGATGCACAGGACCGCGCGTACCGGATCATCCTTCCGCCAGTGCAGCAACCCGGCCGCGAGCTCTCCGCGTGCGCCCACATGTTGGTGACCATGTTCGTCGCGTAGCGGGAGCAGCTCGCGGGGGCCGGTGCGCTCGGCCGTTATCCAAGAGAGCCGACGAAGCGTGGAGACGACGCTCGATGCCTCGGCCTCGGCGGCAGGAAGCAACCACCTGACGGGGTCGGTGAGCGGCACGTCCTGCCCGTCGCGCTGAACGCTCTCGAGCTCTACGGACAACGCGCGGCGGTCGGCCGCTTTGAAGGCCCATTGCAGGCGTTCTGCGCTTGTTGCCGCGCCGAAGGAGAAACGGTCGCGGGCGTTCTGGTTCAAGACGTCGGCGGCGCTGCCGAGCGCCAGCTCAGGCCCTTCGAGGAGCAATGTGCGTCCCCACTCGCGCTCCGAGATTGTCTGCGACAGGAGCACCAGCGATTGGATGACCGTCGACTTGCCACCGCCGTTCACGCCGGAGAGGAGCGTCAACGGGCGAAGCTCAAGGTCGAGCCGCTGGAAGCACTTGAAGCTCGCGATGTGCAGGTTACGCAGCATCGAACACCTCCTTCATCATCGCGGCGGCGATCTCGAAGCGTTTGCGGACCTCCTTCGGCGTGTTCGGTCCGTAGGTGACCGCACGCTCGAACTCCTTGTCGTCCATCCGCTTGATGAAGGCCGATCGCAGGGCGTCCGCCTTGGCGGCGACGCTCGCCTCGTCGCGCCTCGATAGCTCACTCATCATCACGTCGAAGATGGAGGCGTTGATGATGCTCCGGCGTTGCTCAGGTTCGCGATGCTTGCGGAAGGCGTGCTTCGCGAACACGGTGAAGTTGTTCTTGAGGCCGAGTTGCAGCTTCGCGCGGAGTGCCTGTTTGTCGGCATCAGGCAGCTTCTCGAGCTCCCTCAGGCCGCGGGCAAGCCAGTCGTCCATGTCGCCCTTGTAGGTGTCGAGCGAAAGCAGCGAGAACGAGCAGAACCGGTTCACGAACTCCCGGTCCTGCATCTTCTTGGCGTCGAGACTGTCGCCGGTGGCCTCACGAAACAACTTCGTGCCGGCCTCCTCCTTGAGAAATTGCGTCGCCGACCCGTTGTAGATGGCATTGCGCATCTGCTGCCGGGTCAGAACCTCACCGCCGTTGACACGCTCGAAGATGTCGAGGCGCGCGCGCTCGGGGACCTTGTGGTCGATGATGTAGAAGCGGAGCTGGCAGTCCTCGACGCGGTTCTGCAGCCGGGCCTCGAGCTGATCGAACTTCTTTCCGTGCAGGTCCTTGCGGTCTTCGAGGTCGAGCTTGAGCTCGCCGTTGATGAACCGCTTGAGCGTCGTGACGCGTTGCCGCCCGTCGACCAAGATGAGCCGACCCTCGGCGTCCTCCGCGACGTAGAAGACCGGCAACGGGATGCGCATGAGGATCGACTCGATGAGTCGGCTCTGCTTCTTCTCGTCCCAGACGAACTCGCGCTGGAAGTCGGGGTCGAGGACGAAGCGCCCCTTCTCGATGCGGCGCACGACGTCGACGGCCGTGCGCGGTTCGTCGCGGATCGCCAGCTCGTCGATGGGGTAGTCGCCCCAGCCCCCGGGGGTCGGCGGCTCGACGCCCTCTGGCAACGGGGGCTGGCCTTCGGCCACCTCCTGGTCCTTGGTCGGTTCAGTCATGGCGAGGTCTCCAGCTTCCGTCGGTCGGGCGCCTGAAAGGAGCCAGTAAAGTCGGCCACATACCGGGATGGGTGCGCGCCGCAGAGGATCCGCGCATAGGTCGCGCATTTCAGGACGCGTGCGCGCATGACGGCCGCATTCGCGCTGACTCCGGCCTTCGATTGGGCGTTGGCCGCATGCCTCCTCATGACTGCACCGGCCCTTCCGTGCCCAGAACCTCGACGAGCTCGGCGATCACCTGCACCGCGTCCTCCTCCACGTCCTCGATCACGATGGGCGCGTAGGCCGGGTTGGTCGGCTTCAGCGTGATCTTCGTGTGTCGCCATGAGTCGCCGGCGCGGGCCTTCTCGCTCTCGTAGCGCTTCACCGTGTAGCGGTGCCCGGTCTCCGGGTCGGTGGCATCGCGAAGCTGGACGAGCACGGTGCGTCCTTGGCGCGATCCCGTGACCGGGGCAGCGAAGAGGCAGTACGCGCCGTCTTCGATGCCAGGCTCCATCGAGCGGCCAACGACCTGCGCGACGAACATGCCCGGGCGTAGCCGGCGCTCGCTCTTCACCTCGACCCACTCGAAGGCGTCATCGGCGACGTGCTGGGGATCGCTGAACGCACCGGCCGCTGCCTTGAGCGGCACGAGCGGTACGCATTTTACGTATCGGTTCTTCGTGGAGCCCTCGACCAGCCGCAGCTTCGGCTGGGCCGCACTCTGCGACGAGCCATCCTCGGCGCGCAGCCGACGGTACGCCTCCTCGGCCATCCAGGACGTCACCACCTTCTGAAACGGCACGTCATTCATGAAGCGAACGAAGATGTCCTCGTTCTGGTCCATGCGATCGACGAAGAGTCGCTCGAGCACGTTCTTGAAGAGCAGCTCGAACTTGTCGCCCGGGTTCACGGCCGCCGCGCGACGCAGGCCGTCGTCGCCCATGGCGGCCTCGACGATCTGATCGAAGAAGAGCTGATCGGCCTGGTTGAAGTCGGTCCCGAAGCGCTCGTTGACGACGTCGATGAGCTGCGAGAGCGGCACGGGCTGCTCGCGCAGCGCGCCGCTTCCGACTTCGGCCGGCCCATCCAGCTTCCGCGCCTCGCCGTCCTTCAGCGCAATGGAGCCCTCGCTGATCTTTTGCAGCCGGTAGTACTCGAGCTTGACCTCGTCATCGAATTGGTAGGCCGCTCCGCTGGCGCGTCGTGGGAGCTTCGTCATGAGATGACGCACGAACACGTAGAGGCGCTCGAGGTCGGAGTCCTGGTACGGGATCACCTGGCTGAGGAAGCCGTACAGGTTCTGGAACGCCTGAAGCTTCCCGCGCCACAGCTCGGCTTCGTCCGGGCTCTCCTCAGAGCGCGCCTTGAAGCGAGAGACGGCAGGATCGAGCGCCGCGTTCATCGCCTGGTGGTCGAGCGCGCTCTGCTTCTGCTTCGGCTTGAAGTACACGTCGCAAAACCGCGCGACCTCCTCTTCGAGATAGACGCCCACGGCATCGAGCTCGCCCTTGATGGCGTAGAGCCGCGCCGGGTCGACCTCGTCACCGATCTCGGCGCCCTCGTAGTAGGTCTTGAACGCCTCGCGGATCTCCTCGCGGTCGTTCACGAAGTCGAGGACGAACGTGTCCTCTTTGAGCGGATGTATTCGGTTGAGCCGAGAAAGCGTCTGTACGGCCTGAATACCGGCGAGCCGCTTGTCTACGTACATCGTGTGGAGGAGCGGCTGATCGAAGCCGGTCTGATACTTCTCGGCGACAAGGAGCACCTGGTACTCAGAAGAAGCGAAACGCTCGGGCAGCTCCTTCTCGCGGAGCCCGCCGTTCATCGCCTCCTCGGTGTACGAGACGTCGGCGAGCTTGTCGTCCTGCACGGCGCCGGAGAAGGCCACGAGCGACTTGATCGGGTAGCCCTTGTCCTTGATGTACTTGTCGAAGCTCTGCTTGTAGCGAACCGCCTCGAGACGTGAGCCGGTCACCACCATCGCCTTCGCGCGCCCGCCGATCTTGTGGCGGGTGACGGCGTGGAAGTGCTCAACCATCACCTCGGTCTTCTGGGCGATGTTGTGCGGATGGAGCTTGAGGAAGCGAGCCAGCGCGCGCGCCGCCTTCTTGCGCTCGACGTTCGGATCGTCCTCGCATGACTTCAGGAGCCGGAAGTAGGTCGCGTACGTCGTGTAGCTCTTGAGCACGTCGAGGATGAAGCCCTCCTCGATCGCCTGCCGCATCGTGTAGCGGTGCGCGGGCTTGCCGCTGCGCCCGAACACCGCGAGCGTCTTGTGCTTCGGGGTGGCCGTGAAGGCGAAGAAGCTCAGGTTCGCCTGCCGGCCGCGCTTGGCCATGCTGCGGAACAGCTCCTCGAGATCCTCTCGACCTTCCTCGGCGGCCCGCTTCTGAGCCTCCTTGCGGAGCGCTTCGCCGCCGAGCACCTCTTTCAGGTCCGTCGCGGTCTCGCCGCCCTGGGAGCTGTGCGCCTCGTCGATGACGACCGCGCAGCGCCGGGTCTGGAGCGTCCCCGCGCCGGCCTCCCCGCGCTCCTCGGCCATCTTGAGCAGCTGGCGGGAGACGAAGGGGAACTTCTGCAGGGTCGTGATGATGATCGGCACGGCGCTCTCGAGCGCCTCGGCGAGCTGGCGCGAGCTCTCGTCGATCTTCTGCACGACGCCGCGCTTATGCTCGAACTGGTAGATGTTGTCCTGGAGTTGCTGGTCGAGCACCACGCGATCGGTGACCACGATGACGCTGTCGAAGACACGCCGGTTGCCCTCGTCGTGCAGCGACGCGAGCCGGTGCGTGAGCCAGGCGATCGTGTTGCTCTTGCCGCTGCCGGCCGAGTGCTCGACGAGGTAGTTGTGCCCCGGACCTTCCGTGCGGGCAGATTCCACGAGAAAGCGCACCGCCTGGAGCTGGTGGTAGCGAGGGAAGACCATCTGCTCGGTCTTCACCCTGCGGCCCTGATCGTCGCGCTTCTCGTCGACCTGCAGATGGAGGAAGCGCGCTAGCAGGTCGAGCAAGCTGTCCCGGGCGAGCGCGTCTTCCCAGAGGTAGGCGGTGCGGTAGCTCCGGCCTTGCGGATCGGCAGGGTTGCCAGCCCCGCCTCCGTCGCCCTTGTTGAAGGGCAGGAAGTGGGTGGCGCTGCCCGCGAGGCGTGTCGTCATGAGCACCGTGTCGGTGTCGACGGCGAAGTGCACGAGCGTGCGCTTCTTGAACTCGAAGATGGTCTCGCGCGGGTCGCGGTCCTGCTTGTACTGCCGCCGAGCGTGCTCGACGGTCTGCCCGGTCATCGCGTTCTTCAGCTCGAGCGTCGCGATGGGAATGCCGTTCACGCTGAGCGTGACGTCGAGCGACTTCTCGGAGCGCGTCGAGAAGCGGAGCTGGCGGGTCAGGCCGAGGCGGTTCTTGGCGTAGCGCTCCTCGAGCTCCGGGTTCAGCTCGTGCGCGGCCTTGAAGTAGGCGACGAAGAGCGTGCGCCCGTAACACTTGAAACCGTGGCGCAGCGTCGCGAGCGAGCCGTTCGCGTCCATCCACTTGCAGAGGTCGGTGAGGACCTGCTCGCCCGTCTTCGGCCCGTGCAGGGCTTCGAGCTTCGCCCACTCCTTGGGCTGCGTGTCCTTGATGAAGTCGAGGACCACGGACGGGAAGATGGCGCGCTCACGGTCAAAGCCATCGCGCGAGACGGCGACGTAGCCGTGCCCGAGAAGGTGGTGCTCGATGACCGTCTCGAACGCGGCCTCGGAGTGTCGGGGCGTTCTCGTCACGGCTCCTCCTTCCTCTTCTTGGGACGCTTCGACTCGATGCGCTTCACCTCAGCCTCGAAGTCGCTCTCGAACTCGCGGTCCTGGCGCACGCGGAACTTGTCGTACTGTTCCTCGGCGAGGCGCCTGGCCACCTCCGCAGAGACCTTGCCGGCGTTCGCCAGCACTTCGTACTCGTTGAACTGCAGGAACGCGTCGAGCTTCGCGACCCAGTCCGCCATCTTCATCGGGATCTGCCGCGCGGCCTGGTTCTCGGCGTAGTCGAGGTACATCGACACGATCCGCTCGAGTTCCTTGATCTCGCGCTCGATCAGGTAGTTCTTGGCGACGCTGACGTCGCTCTTGAGGATCTTCCCCTTGGGCGCGTTCTTCCACGTGGTGAGGCCCATCGAGGGCTTCTCGGCGTCAGCGCGCTCGGCGATCAGCTCCGCAGCGGTCTGGCCCGTGACCGCCCAGTGCAGCTTGTTCTGCACCGTCTTGAAGAACGTCTGCGTCGTCTCGGCCTGCTTGTCGTAGTCGATGCTGCACTGCTCGTAGATGTCGGTGATCTTCAGGTAGAACCGCCGCTCGCTGGCGCGGATCTCCCGGATCCGCTCGAGCAGCTCGTCGAAGTAGTCCTTGCCGAAGCGCTTGTTCCGCTTGAGCCGCTCGTCATCGAGGACGAAGCCCTTGACGATGAACTCGCGCAGCGTCTGGGTCGCCCAGATGCGAAACTGCGTGGCCTGCGTGCTGTTGACGCGGTAGCCGACCGAGATGATCGCATCGAGGTTGTAGAACTCGATCTCGCGCCTAACCTCTCGATTTCCCTCGCGTTGAACTCTCCAAATTCTTCGGAGAGTTGCCTCCGGGCTCAGCTCCCCCGAGGCGTAGACCTCCTTCAGGTGGTAGCTCACCGTGCGGACGTCGACGCCGAACAGCTCGGCCATGCGCCGCTGGTCGAGCCAGAAGGTCTCAGACTCGTAGAGCACCTCGACGCGCACGGCGTCATCGGCGGTGCGGTAGAGGATCAGCTCGCCTTCCTGCGGGGTCTGGTCGGTCATGCCGCGCTCCGAGCGAGGCGCTGGTCCAGCCACCAGACGGCCACGGGATCGAAGGGCGTGAGCTGGCCGGCTCCGTCGCCCGCGCGTCGAGCGCGCTCGCGGGTGAGCTGCTCCGTCGGAACCGGCCCCCTGAGCCGCGCCTTCTCGCTCTTCCACCAGTCGAGGATGGCCGTGAGCACACCCTTCCGGCGGTTCTTGAGCAACGGCAGGTTCAGGTTGAGGACGTCGTTGAGCTGGGCGTCGAAGTCGGTGTCACTCGACGCGATGGTCCCATCCATCTCGAAGCGGATTCGCTGTTCGATGCGGTGCGCACCGTTGGCGGGATTGAACTTCAAGTCCTGCTCGCCTTTGCGGGTGTCGCAGTGCTGGAGCGCCTCCGGCTGGCCGTGCCCGCCCAGGCAGGCCGCGAGGAGGTTCGAGTACGTCAGCTCGAGGTCGGCGTTGCGCGACTGGCAGCGCCAGTGCTCGATCTTCATGCCCGTGCCGGTCGCCTCGACTCGGGTCATGCAGTAGCAGCACAGGCCACGCTGGTCGCGGACAAGCGCGGCGCGCAGGCCGTCCTTGTCGGCATAGTTCGCGTAGTCGCAGTGGGCATTCGCGCGGTGCTCGACGAGGCTGCGCGGCTCCTGGCCTTTCGCGATCGCCCTCATTCCTCGCCTCCGAGGAAATCGAGGAGCGTGCGAGCGCGGATGACCTCGGCGTCGTCCTGACCGAGCTTGGCCGCGAGCTCGGTGACCAGGGTGGATGCGTCTTCCAGCTTCTTGTCTGCGACGCTCCTCGAGAGCCTGCCGAGCAGATCCTGCACCTCGGGCGAGCGCGGGGGCGCGTCCATGATCTCCTCGAGCACGCGGCTCGAGTCCACGCCGAACGAGTGTGTCGGCGAGTACACCTGACCGTTCGCGATGATCTGAATCCGGTCCGAGGGAACTTCGCCGATGACCTGAGGCGAGTGCGTCGTCGCGATGAACTGGCAGCGAGGAAAGGTCGCCTCAAGGTTGCGGATGATCTGGCGCTGCCACTTCGGGTGCAGGTGCAGATCGATCTCGTCGATGAGAACTACCGCCTGTCCATCATGGAGAGGATCGTCAGACTCTGGGTTGACTTGCGAGAGCCGTCGGGCCAAGTCGAGCGCGACACCAAGAACGCCGCGTTCTCCGTCGGAGAGCTGCCGGACATCGAGCTCCAATCCCCCCTTGCTGACCGTCAGTGAGTCGCCCTTCTTCTTGCCAGCGCTGAGGTTCGTGCATCCCGGCAAGAAGCGCGTTGCGGCCGCCTTCATTGCGGCGACATGCCGCCCAGCGTTCTCGCGCTCCTCGGCCATCGCCTCCTGTGCACGAATCCAGTCTGCGAACTGCTCGATGTTCCACGAACGAGGAAGAAGTGATTCTGCGTACGCGGCCGCCTGACCGCCGACGCTCTTGCCCCTCGACTGCGTCGCCGTGATCACAGACCGATTCGTCGAATAGAAAACCGCCAATGGCAGCCCTGCTTTCGACAGCGCGCTCCGCAGGGCCGCCTTGTCGGGCGAGTAGAAGTCCGAGTCCACGAGCGACTGGGGGGTTGCAAGCTCCCGCAGAAGCTTCCGCGGGCGCTCGCGGAGCCGCTCCGTCTCGATAATCTCGCGGCGCAGCTTCGCCAGGTTCTCCTCGTCGTCCGCGACGACCGTCTCGCGCCACTCGCGTCGCTCGAAGAGATACTCCTGTTGCCCAACCTCGAAGTGAGCAACCGCATTGAGAAACGGGAAGCCGAGACGAATGTCCGACCGCTCGAACGACATGGCCTTGGCGCGTGACGGCGTGAGCCCGGGCAGCACTCGTGAGAAGCAGATCCTGAGAACGTCGAGTGCGGTCGTCTTGCCAACTCCGTTCACACCGACGATGAGGTTTAGGCCCGCCTTGAACGCGAACTCGGCATCCTCGACGCCGCGAACATTGGTGAGCTTGAGCCTCGTGACAATCATGCCGCCGCCCCCACGTCGAGCTGGCCGGTCACCGCGGCGGCGATGAGCGCGGAGCGGCGCTCCTTGAGCAGCGCGATGGTGCGCTCAGTCGCCGCGCGCACGGCGTCGAGCTTCGCGGTCTCGCGCGTGATGTGATCGACGATGGCGTGCTGCTCCTCCTGCGGTGGAACCGGCAGGTACACCTCGAAGAAGCCCTCGGGGTAGAGGCGAAGACGCGAGGACCAGACGCCCTTCGAGTACCGCGTCACCTCCTGGGCGAACACCGGGAGGCGGACGAGCGCATCGATATAGGCGGGCGTCAGGCGCGGGCCGGGCTCGTAGACGTTGTAGGCGGGGCTGACGATGCCCTTCACAGGAGCGATGCCCATCGCGCCCATCCACGCCCAGAGCGTGTTGATGACGAGATCGCCAGGCTCGCAGAGCTTGTAGCCCTCGTTCGTCTCGGCCTCGAACATGTTGACGTCCTTCTCGGATCGAGGCGTGACGCCCGTAAGGTGCGAGACGGTGAGCATCTCCTCTTCACCGGTCGTCGAGCGCACGTCGCGCTCGCGAAAGAGCCAGCGCGCGCGCTCGATCTCCCAATGCGCCGGGATCTCGCCGAGCCACGGCACGCCCGAGTCCCGCAGCTTCACCTTCGGGTCGAGTCCGCGCGTGACAGCGGTGGCGATGATGGCCTTGCGCTTTTCGGCGAGCAGGTCGAGGACGCGCTGCTTGGCTGCGACAACCTCGTCCAAACCCATCGCCTGTGCCCGCATCGCCGCGACGATTCGCCGCTGCAAATCAAGCGGTGGACAAGGCACCTCAAAACGCTGGAGGACTTCGGTCTCGAGCTTCTTCGTGCCGTGCGCAGATGAGTCAGCTTGCGACAGAAGCCATTCCGCTTGGCCCGCAAGCACCGCATGCAGGAACTCCGGCAGGATGCGCTGGCCACAGACGAGCGCCTTGATGTCCTGGTTGATCGTCACCGGACCAGTCGTCACCGCGACAGGAAGGGTGTGCGCGAGGATCATTCCGCGAACGACGACGAGTACGCTCCCAACTGGCACGAGCTGGGTCGCGCTACCGTCGAGCGCAGCCACGGTGATGTGGTCCTCAGAGTCGTTGATCCGATCGACCTTCATGTCCTTGGGGGACACCCAAGGGATTGTCCCGCCGGACCAGAAGTCGGCGTTGCCCTTGTCAGGGGTTCCGCCGCTCAGGAAGCGCACCAAGTATCGGAGCGGCACAAGAGGCCAATCAGCCCGGAGAATGCCAAGCCACGGCACGGCGATCGGCGCTTCGCGAAGCGCCTTCATCTCGTCACCTGTCCCAGGAGCCGAACAACCTCGCTCTCCGCGTCCTGCAGTTCAGCGTCGATCTCCGCGAGTGTTCGAGGTGGCGTGAACACGTAGAAGTAGCGGTTGAAGTTGATCTCGTAGCCGACTTTGTCCTTGCTCCGATCCATCCACGCGTCGGGGACGTGCGGCTTCACCTCGCGCTCGAAGTACGCGTCGACATCCTCCGTGAGCGGTACGTTCTCGAAGTCGCGCTGGTCGGCGTCGGCCTCGAAGCCCGAGCCACGGCCACCCGCCGGCACAGGCTCGGCCTTCGCGTCGCGCTGCGCGAACACCGAGCGAAAGAGCTTCTGCTCGGTCGCCTTCCAGCGGCTCCCACGCTTCTTCAGCAGCGCCTCGATCTCGTCCCACGTCGCGGGCCAGTCCAGGCGCGGCTCGCGGCCGAGCGCCTTGTCGATGGCCTGCACGTCGTCGAGCAGGTGCGGGCAGGCGTCGAGGAAGCGCGCCTTGTCGTCCGTCGTCATCTGGTAGCGCAGGCGAAGCGGGCGCTCGATGGTGACGCGGGTGTAGCCGAAGTCGGCGTTGTCGAAGATCTTGGAGCGCGGGCCCTCTTCGAACTTGCCGTAGAGGCGCACGATCTCGTCGATCTGCGCGATGGTCATGTGCCGCCGCTTGTCGCCGAGGCTGCGCTTGCTGTCCTCGCTCCCGCCCGCGGTCCACACGTCGCGCGCGTCGAGGAGCTGCACCTTGCCCTTGCGCCGCTTCTCCTTGCGGTTCGTCAGGACCCAGACGTAGGTGCCGATGCCGGTGTTGTAGAACATCGACTCCGGCAGCGCGACGATGGCTTCGAGCCAGTCGTTCTCGAGCAGCCACCTGCGGATCTCGCTCTCGCCCGAGCCCGCGCCGCCCGTGAACATGGGCGACCCGGAGAACACGATCGCGAGCCGCGAGCCCTCCTTGTGCTCCTTCGGCTTCACGTCCTCGCGCTTGCTCCACATGTGCTGCAGGAACAGCAGCGCGCCGTCGTTTACACGCGGCAGGCCGGCACCGAACCGGCCGTCGAAGCCGCTCTTGTCGTGCTCCCGCTGCACCTCCTTCTGCTGCTTCTTCCAGTCGACGCCGAAGGGCGGGTTACTGAGGAAGTAGTCGAAAGTCTCGGACGGGAACTGGTCCTCGGTGAAGATGTCGCCAAAGCGGACGTTGTCGCCGCCGCCGTTGTGGCTCACCTCCTTCATGAGCATGTCGGAGGCCGCCGTCGCGAAGGCGCGCTTGTTGTAGTCCTGTCCGTAGGCGTAGAGCCGCGCCTCGGTGTTGTGCTCGCGCAGATAGCGCTGCGCCTCAGCCAGCATGCCACCCGTGCCGCACGCCGGGTCGAGGAGCTTGCGCACCGTGCCCGCCGTGGCGAGCAGCTTGTCGTCGTGGATGAAGAGCAGGTTGACCATGAGGCGGATCACTTCGCGGGGCGTGAAGTGATCGCCGGCCGTTTCGTTCGCGAGCTCGTTGAAGCGGCGGATGAGGTTCTCGAAGATCAGCCCCATCTGCTCGTTCGGCACGTTCGACGGGTGGAGGTCGACGTCGGCGAACTTCGAGACCACGAGGTAGAGGAGGTTCGCCTCATGCATCTTCTCGATCTCGGCTTCGAACTCGAAGTACTCGAAGATGCGCTGGACGTTCGTCGAGAAGCCCTTGATGTAGCTGACCAGGTGCTTGTTGATGTTGTCCGGGTCGCCCTTGAGCTTCTCAAAGTCGAGCGGCGAGTGGTTGTGGAAGCGCTGGCCCGCGACTTTGTTGAGCTTCGTGTCGAGGGCATCACCAGCGAACTTGCCGCCCTTCTCCTTCTCGTGTGCCGCAACGACCTTGCTCTTGGTCGCGGCGAGCACGCAGTCGAAGCGACGAAGCACCGTCATCGGCAGCATCACGCGCTCGTACTGCGGCGGGCGGTAGGGGCCGCGCAGGAGGTCGGCGATCTGCCAGATGAGGTTCGCGAAGGAATTGTGGTCAGCGGCCATCGTCGTTGTCTCCACCGCAGTCACCTCCGCGGGGCTGCGCATCCATCCATTGGTCCAGCTCGGTGCGCTTGATGCGCCACTGCCCGCGGATCTTGAACGCCGGGATCTCCCCGGCCGCCGCCATGGCGTATACGGTCTTCTCGGCGAGCTTGAGCAGCGCAGCGACTTCCTTGATGGTCAGGACCTCGTCAGGCATGGGGGTTTCAGGACGGTCGGAACTTACGGGAAGTAGCGGCATCAGACTCCAAGCCGCGCCATCCTACGCCAAGCCCCACCGTCGGCTCAACGCTCGTTCAGCATTGCCGGGGCGAATTGCGCTCTCAGCTCCTCCCACCGCCGCCGCTGCTCTTTCCAGTCCATCGTCCCGAGCACCGCCTCGCGCAGCCCGCGCTCGCTCAGCGGCTGGGCGCCCGGGGGCAGCTCGAGGAAGAGGATCTCCTCCTGCACCTCGGGCGCAAGGAGGAGCAGGTCCATGAGCTGGGTGACGCGGGCCCGGGTGAAGCCGAGCTGGCGGGCCATGTCGGCGAAGTCGGCGAACTCCCCGCGCTCGAGCCGGCGGCGCAGGGCGTGCGCGAGGGCGAGCTGACGGGCGATGCGTGCGGGGTAGCGGCGCGTCGGGGCTCGCTTCGCGGCCTGCTGCTGGCGCCACGCCCGCCCACCCTTGAAGGCGATGACGACCTCGGTCACGGCGCGGCCTCCGTCGTCGGCTGCGGGTTGGGCGGCGGCGCGGGCTCGTGGAACGTGACCCGCAGCGTGCCGCTCTCGGGATCGACGCCGACGCGCGCGATGAGGGCGCGCAGCACCTCGCGGCGCTCTTCGGGCACGAGCGCTTCCCAGACGTCGTCGAAAGCGTCGAGCAGCTTCCCGACGTGCTCGCCCTCGGTGCGGAGCGCGGCGCAGGCGCGCAGGCGCCGCTCGAGGTCGGCGACACCGGCGCGGTGCTTGTCGGTCTCGCGTTCGAGCTCGCCGAGGCGCTCGGCGAGGAGGCGGCCGCCCGCGTCGACGCTGCTGAAGGCACCGAGCAGCCGCTTGGCCTCGGCGCCGAGCTCGGTGATCCGCGCCTCGAGCCGGTCCTTCGTGGCGATCAGCTCGGCCTCGCCCTCGTCGCCCTCGGCCAACGTCGCGAAGATACGATCCCGGAGCGCACCGCTCTTCGCCAGCGCCTTCACCTGCGCGACGACGGCAGCCTCGACGTCGTTCGCGTTGAGAAGGCCCGTGGGGCAGCGCAGACCCTCCTGCGACGCGCGGCAGCGGTAGTAACGGTAGCGCTGCTTCTTGTGGTTGTAGGCGTGGCTCGTGCTCATCGCCGCGTCGCAGGGCAGACAGCGCAGCAGTCCCGTCAGCAGCGACTCGCTCCGTCGCGGGCGGCGCGTGCCGGCTCCTGCCGCGCGCAGGTCGAGGGTGCGCTGCACGCGCTCGAAGGCGTCGGGGTCGATGATGGGCTCGTGCTCGCCGAGGAAGAGGTCGTCGTTGTGGCGGACCTTGCCGACGTAGAGCGGGTTGCGCAGCAGTCGGTGCACGGCGTTCTTGTTGAAGGGGCGCCCTCGCGTGGTGCCGTCCTCGGCCACGCGCGTCCGCAGCGTGAGCCCGCGCGCGTTGAGCCGCTGCGCCGTGAGCGCCATCGACAGGGTTCGCTCGTAGAGCTCGAAAGCGAGCTTCACGACGGCGGCCTCCTCGGGCACCACCTCGAGCGCGCGCCGCTGGCGGTCGACGCGGTAGCCGAGCACCAGGGGGCCGCCGGTCCACTTCCCGCGACGCTTGGCGGCGGCGATCTTGTCGCGCGTGCGCTCGCTGATCAGCTCCCGCTCGAACTGCGCGAACGAGAGCAGGATGTGGAGCACGAGGCGGCCCATCGAGGTCGAGGTGTCGAAGTGCTGCGTGATGCTCACGAAGGCGACGCGGCGCTTCTCGAAGCGCTCGACGAGGCGCGCGAAGTCGAGCAGCGAGCGGCTGAGTCGGTCCACCTTGTAGACCACGACCGTGTCGATCTCGCCGCGCTCGATGTCGTCCATGAGCCGCGTCAGCGCCGGGCGCTCGAGGTTGCCGCCCGTGAAGCCGCCATCGTCGTAGCGCGTGGGCAGCGCCCTCCAGCCCTGGGCAGCCTGGCTCTTGATGAAGTGCTCGGCCGCCTCGCGCTGGGCGTCGAGCGTGTTGAAATCGGAGTCGAGCCCCTCGGTCGTCGACTTGCGCGTGTAGATGGCGCAGCGGACGACCTTGGGCTCCTTCACGAGGGCCGAGCTCATGCCGCCCCCTTCGCGCCGACCTTGAAGAACAGGAAGCCGTTCCAGCGCGAGCCGGCGATCTTGGTGGCGAGCGTCGAGAGGCTCGCGAAGCGCTCGCCGCGGTACTCGAAGCCCTCGGTCAGCACGCGCACCTCGTGGACCTCGCCGCGGTACTCGCGGCGCAGCACGGTGCCCACGGGCGGCAGGCGCGGATCGCGGGCGCTCGCCTCGACGATGCTCACGCTCGCCACGTTCCGCGGCGGACGGCGTCGCACGGGCGCCTTGTCCGCGAGCTCGGCGGCGCGGGCCTTGGCCTTCGGCGAGAGCCCGCCGTAGCGCTACTCCTGCATCCGGTAGGCGATGCGCTTGAAGAGGTAGTCCTTGTTGCGGCTGGTGCTCTCCTCGCCGAAGACGGCGAGGTAGCGCTCGCGCAGCGCGGAGACGGGCAGCTCGCGCAGGGCGAGGATCTCGCGGATCAGCGGGTCGGTGGGCGTGTCGTTCATCGGGTGGTCTTCTCCTGGTTCGAGGCCGCGCCCATGACGGCTTCGGTCGCGCGAACAGGCAAGGCGTCGTTCTCGCGTTCAACAGCGCCGCGTTCGCGCGTGAGGTCGGCACCGAGCACGCGGCGTACGCCGCGCGCGAGGACGACTGCGGCGATGTCGAGGCGGCGTTCGTAGTCCGTGGTGGCCATGCGGGATGCAAAGGCACCGCGCCCGGTGAACAGGGGACACGCGACCGCGATCGGTCCGCCTGCGTGCGGGCCTGTCCCCCGCGCGTTCGCGCCGTGGCTTTGCCTGTCACGGAGATCGCCGCGTGGACCAGAGCACCTTCGACCAGCTCGTCGCCGACGTGAAGGCGCGGACGAACCTCGTCGCCGTCGTCCGCGGGCACCTCGAGCTGCGCGAGAGCGGGAACCACTACGTCGGCCGCTCCCTCAAGAACCCCGACACGACGCCGTCGCTCGTGGTCTGGCCCGACACGCAGCGGTGGCGCGACTTCTCGGGCGGCGGATCGGGCGGCGGCGACGTGTTCGCGTTCGTGCAGTACGCCCGCGGCGTCCCCTTCATGCTGGCGCTCCGCGAACTGGCGGCCGAGGCGGGCGTGCCGGTGCCCGGCACCTCGAACGCGGACCTCGAGCGGCTCCACCAACGGCAACGTCTCGAAGAGCTGCTGACCGCCGCCGCCCGCTACTACCATCAGCAGCTCCGCGATCCGATGCGGTGGGACCTCGAGCGGGAGCGCGGCTACACCGAGGCCACCATCGACAAGGTCTGCCTGGGCTTCGGCGCGGGCGACCTGTGGGACCACCTCGGCGGGCTCGGCGCGACGGGCGAGGAGCGCCTCTCGACCGGCCTCTTCGTGCGGTTCGGAACAGGCCGTCGTGCGGAATTCTTCACCAACCGCCTCGTGTTCCCGTACTGGCGGGGCGGGCGGGTCGTCTACCTCATCGGCCGACGCACCTCGGCGTCGACCGACGCCGAGTGGGACGCTGCGAAGTATCGCAAGCTGCCGGTGCGCTCAGAGAAGCACCCGTACATCTCGGCGCTCATCACCAACGACTACTTCTTCGGCGAGGACGACGCGAACACCGACGAGGTGCTGCTCATCACCGAGGGCATCGCCGACGCCATCGCGGCGCAGCAGGCGGGCTTCAAGTGCCTCTCCCCGGTCACGACGACATTCCGCGCGCAGGACAACGAGAAGTTGGTCCGCCTCACCGCGAAGGCCAGGCGCGCGGTCATCGTCAACGACAGCGAGGACAGCGGCGCGGGCGAACGGGGCGCGCTCGAGACCGCGAGGGTGCTGCATGCGGCCGGCCGCGACGTGCGCATCGCCACCATCCCGAGGCCCGAGGGCGTCGCGAAGATCGACGTCAACGACGTCGTGCGTGCGCAGGGGGCCGACGCACTGCGTGCCGTGGTCGACGCGGCGAAGGCTCTGCCGTTCTTCTTGGTCGAGCGCATCCCGGAAAGCATCGACCGCCGCGAGCTGGTCGACGCGCTGAGGCCCGTGGTCGAGGCGATGCGGCGGCAGTCGCCCATCGAGCAGAGCGAGCTGAAGGCCGTCATCGGCGCGCGGTTCTCGCTCGCCAAGCGCGAGCTGAACCAGCAGCTCGCCGTCCTCGATCGTGAGCTGCGGCGCGGTCGGGTGCGCGCGGCAGCCGACAAGCC
>CAADGG010000076.1 GCA_900696485.1 uncultured Pseudomonadota bacterium | reverse complement strand
GGGCGCACCGATACCCGACGGCGCCCTCGGCGTCGACGGCGACCGGCTCGGTCCGTCCGCGGATCGGCCCTACTCGCTGGACTTGTTGTTCCGCATCGCGGCTTCGAGCTTCTGCACATCCTCGGGCGAGAGCTGCGGGCGATCGATCTGGATCGTCAGCTTGTCGAGCTTGGCAGTCAGGGTGAACGGCGGCTGGTAGTCCGCATCGTTCACTCCGGTCAGCGTATCCGAGCCGATGTCGAAGGCCTCGTCCCACTGCAGGATCATCGGCAGCGTGCGCTCCATGCGCCGGGTCGCGACGTCCTGGCCGTCGACGCGCAACGTCCCGGTGCCGGGCTGGCCGATGCCGCTGAAGCTGTTGAACTTCAGTGTTCCGGGGCCCTTGCCCTCGTAGGCGAACTCGAACTCGACCCTGTGTTTGCCGGGCTTCAGGGCCTCCGAGCCCTCCCACTTGATGCGCTCCATGTCGAGCAGGTTCCAGAGGAAGATCGGCCTGCCGGCGAGCAGGTAGAAGCCGTAGCCGGAGAAACGCCCACCCGAGGTCAGGATCATGCCCTCGGCACCTCCCTCCGGCACCTCGATGTCGGCCGTGATCTTGTAGGAGGCGTTCAGCAAGAACGGCGAACTCCCCTGCGGCAACCCGGTCATCGGCCGGGTGTAGACGAAGTCGGTGCGCCCGGCGGTGATGTTCGGACGCGGTGCAACGATGCGGGCCGCCACCGAGGCGTCCATCGGGAAGACGTGATACTTCCTGGCCTCCGCGATGAACATCCGTTTCATCTCCGCGACCTTGTCCGGGAACTTCTCGGCGACGTTCTCGCTCTGTGTGAAATCCTGGTTCAGGTCGTAGAGCTCGAGGACCTGCTTGTTCAACGGGTCCGGATTGGCCGGGCCGAAGGCCTCCCAGGGCGCCCGATCGACCTGGGTGCTCAGGAACCAGCCGTCATGATAGAGCGCCCACTGGCCCATCATCTCGAAGTACTGCGTCCGGTGTCGCGACGGCGCCGTCGCGTTCGCCGCGTCGAAGGTATAGGCGAAGCTCGTGCCCTCGATCGGTGTCTGCGGGATCCCGTCGACGACTTCGGGCGCGCGGATGCCGGCCACCTCGAGGATCGTCGGCAGGACGTCGATCACGTGCACGAACTGCTCCCGCAGGCCGCCCTTGTCCCGGATGCGCGCCGGCCACGCGACCGCCATGTTCTGATTGATACCGCCTAGCTGCGAGGCGTTCTGTTTGAACCATGAGAAGGGCGAGTCGAAGGCCCAGGACCAACCCGCCGACATGTGGTTGTAGGTGTGCTCTGAACCCCAGGCGTCGTAGCTCTTCAACTGCTCTTCGACGGGCACGGTGACGCCGTTGAAGAACGCCACTTCGTTGGACGTCCCGAGCGGACCACCTTCGGCACTGGTTCCATTGTCGCCGTTGATGTAGACGATCAGCGTGTTCTCGAGCTTGCCCAGGTCCTCGACCGCCTGGATGACGCGCCCGATCTCGTGGTCGTTATAGGCCGCATAGGCGGCGAAGACCTCGGCCTGGCGGATGAAGAGCTTCTTCTCGTCTGCGGACAGCTGATCCCATTCCTTCAGGATGTCCTTCGGCCAGGGCGACAGCTTGGCGTCCTGCGGGATCACGCCGAGCCGCTTCTGGTTCTCGAAGATCCTCTCGCGCACCTGGTTCCAGCCCTCGTCGAACAGGTGCATCTTGCTGATCTTGTCGATCCACTCCTTCGTCGGATGGTGCGGCGCATGCGTCGCACCGGGCGCGTACTTGATGAAGAACGGCTTGCCCGGGTCGATCTGGTGGATCTGCGTCATCCAATCGATGGCATCGTCCGCCATCGCGGTGACGAGATTCCAAGTTTCCGGTGGCTTGCCCAGGAATGGATAGATCTGCGTCGTATTGCGGAACAGGTTCGGCTGCCACTGATTGGCATCGCCACCGACGAATCCGTAGAAGTACTCGAATCCCATGCCCGTCGGCCACTGATCGAAGGGTCCGGCCTGGCTGGCCGCGAACGCCGGCGTGTTGTGGTCCTTGCCGAACCAGGATGTCGAATAGCCGTTGTCGCGCAGGATGCGCCCGATCGTCGCCTTGTCCCGCTCGATGATGCTGTCGTAGCCGGGAAAGCCCGTCGACTGCTCGGAGATCACGCCGAACCCGGCCGAGTGGTGGTTCCGGCCGGTGAGGAGCGCGGCGCGCGTCGGCGAGCACAGCGCGGTAGAGAAGACCCGGTTGTAGCGCAGGCCTTCGTTTGCGATGCGGTCCAGCGCAGGAGTCGGGATGACGCCGCCGAAGGTGCTGGGCATGCCGAAGCCAGAATCGTCCGTGATGATGAGCAGCACGTGCGGCGCGCCCTCGGGCGGCACGACGCGCGGCGCCCACCAGGGAGTCGAACCGAGGGCGTCGTCCTCGATCGAGCCACCGAACTTCGGATCGGGCGGCGGGAGCTGCCGGCCATCGAGCGACGTCGTGGCGCTCGGTGAGCCCAGCTCGTCGGTGACCTTCTGCGCCGTGGTGGATGAGGCGGCCAGGACCAGCAGCGTCGCGACCCCGAGGACTACGCTGCGAATGGAGGGACTCTGTCTCATCGGTCTGTCTCCTTTTCTTCCCGTCCGCTGTCGCCGGCGAAAGGCGCGGCTCGAGCGGACCGTGTCCGCGAGGCGTCACAAGCAATAGCCGATCCCCAGCATCCCGCCGTGCATCTGGACGTCGTACTGGTCGTCGTCTGCCGCGAAGAGCCGGTGTCCGATCGAGACCAGCCAGGGGTCGGTGAAGCGGGACAGCAGCGTCGTGAGCTGCCCCGACAGATCCGGAGCGCTGCCGACGCCGAAGCCACCGAGACTCGCGAGGGTCTCGAGGCGCAGCCGGGTCGTGAAGTCGTTGTGGATGCACCGGCCCACGACCGGGGCTTCGTTCCGTCGATGCTCGGACCCCGCAGGACCCCAAAGGACCGGGAGCGCCTCGATCTCCCAGTCCTTCGCTTCGGCGGCGGGGGCTCGGCCCGGGCGCCGAGCGACACGCTCGTCACCAGGGCCAGCAACACCGGCCACGAGATCGAGCATCGGATCGCCACGGGTCTTCTCCTCGCGAATCCGGACCCGTCGCGGGCCGCGCGGGGAAGACTGCGCCCGAAAGCGGCGCGCGTCCTGTCAGGGCGCGCCACGGGATGCGCCCGGGTTCACGGCGAGCCGAACGCGACGGGTTCTGCCAAGACGTGCCCCGCCGACGGGTCGTCCCGACTCTCGCGGCCGATGCGAGCCGGTGCCGGGTCGGAGGAGCCGTCAGCCCTTCGACAGCCTGCGCCGGATCAGCGCCGCGCCGACCCGGCGGGCCGCGGCGCTCGGCACGGCACGCAGCATCGCGCCGAGCAGCTTGTTGCCGGCGCCCGGGATCACGATCAGGTCGCCGCGCCGCAGGCCGGCGAGCGACGCGTCGACGACCGCCTCCGGCTCCATCCACGCGAACTCCGGGACTTCTTCGGTGCGCGCGCCGGCCACTTCCTGGAACTCGGTGCGTGTGAATCCTGGACACAGCAGTTGCAGCCGCACGCCGCTGTCGCGCAGCTCTTCGCTCACGGCCTGGGTAAACGAGTTGACGAAGGCCTTCGTCGCGCCGTAGGTCGCCGTGTACGGCGAGGGCTGGAAACCAGCCAGCGACGAGACGTTGATCACGCTGCCGTGTCCGCGGCGGCGGAACGCCTCGAGCGCGGCGTGCGTCAGCCGGACCAGCGCGACGACGTTGAGCCGTGTCTCCTGCTCTTCCGCGTCGCGATCGAGCTCGACGAACGGCCCGCTGGTGCCGAAACCGGCGTTGTTGACGAGCAGCTCGAGTGTCGGCTCGTCGGCGATCCGGGCTTCGAGCGCCCGCACGCCGGCCGAGGAGCCGAGATCGGCGATCAGCACGTCGACCCGCCGCACGTGCGCCGCCCGCAGCTCCGTCGCCAGTTCCTCGAGCCGTTCGCGGCGCCGCGCCACCAGCACGAGGTCCCAGGCCTCGCGTGCGAGGCGCTCGGCGAACGCACGGCCGATGCCGGCCGACGCGCCCGTCACGACGGCGAGACGTCGCGGTCCGCCGGCCGCTTCGCCGTCGGGCCGAGAGGCGGATCGGGCGGAGCCGGAGTCGCCAGATATCGACATGCGAGAACTCCTCGGGCGCGGCGCTGCCAGCGAAGGTGCGGCGCACACGCCGCTACAGCAAGTCGAGCACGCGCTCGGGCGGCCGGCCGACCACCGCGCGTGCGCCGCGCACCAGGATCGGCCGCTCGATCAACACCGGGTGGGCCGCCATCGCCGCGAGGATCTCCGGCTCGGAGCAGGCGCCGTCGACGAGTCCGGCGGCCTCCCAGGCCGGTTCCCCGCGGCGTGCCCAGTCGCGGGCCGGGCGGCCGAGACAAGCGGCGAGGACCTGCAGCTCGTCGATCGACAGCGGCTCGTCGAGGTAGCGTCGCTCGCGAAACGGAACCCCGCGCTCCTCGAGCAGCGCATGCGCGGCCCGGGACTTCGAGCAGCGCGGATTGTGCAGCAGCACCAGTTCGTCCTCCGAGCGCGTCAACAGGGACATTCTGGCTCCTCCATGACCCGTCTTCTCGCCGGTCTTCTCGCCGGTCTTCTCGCCGCCGTCCCCACCGGCGGGCGCAGCGAGACGATAGCGGGCAGCGGGTCACGAGCCCTATGCTGCCCGCGTGGCCCCCGTGACCTTCTCGTTCCTCCTGCGCTTCTTCGGTGTCGGTAGCGAGGCCGACAGCGAGACACCCGAGACGGAGACGCTGCGGCGCATTGCCGCGCGCCTCGAACAGCTCCCGGCCGAGCGCGCGCGCTTCCTCGCCGCCTTCGCCTACGTGCTGGCGCGCGTCGCGCATGCCGACCTGCGTATCACCGAGACGGAGACACGGGCCATGGAGCAGGCGGTCGCCGATGTCGCCGGCCTGGCGCCCGAGGAGACCGCGCTCGCCGTCGAGATCGCGAAGAGCCAGGCGCGCCTGCTCGGCGGCACCGAGAACTACGTCGTGACGCGCGAGTTCCGCCGCCTCTCGGAGCGCGAGGAACGCGTCAAGCTGATCGAGTGCCTGTACGCCGTCGCCGCCGCCGACGGCCAGATTTCATCCCTCGAGAGCAGCGAGATCGCGCGCATCAGCGAAGAACTCGGCTTCCTGCCCACCGAGGCGCTGGCGATCCGGGCGCCGTGGCGAGCGAAGCTGGCAGAACTGCAAGGACTGGCGAAGAAGGACGGCTGACGCGCCGCCACCTGGCTACCCCACGCGGCGCGGACTAGATTGCCCGTGTCGATCGATCGAAACCCACCAGGAGAATTCACGCATGGCCTCTGCGAAGCGTTCCCGGAAGCGGCCCGCAGCGAAAGCGAAGAGCGCGAAGACCGCGAAGAAGGCAGCGGCCAGGAAGCCCGGACCGAAGAAGGTGACTGGCAAACCGGCCCCGCAGAAGAAGCTTGCGGCGAAGCAGAAGACCACGAAGCCGGGCACGAAGCGGACGCGTCCGCCCCTCGCCGGCGAAGACATCGTCTACAGCGACGTGCGACGCGAGCTACGCGAGGGCCTGATCGGGCGCCTCTTCAGCCACTGAGGCAACGCGCTCAGGAGCGGACGAGCAGCAGCGTCTTCGGGTCGAGCGCGACGTGCAGCTTCGCGACGTCCGGGTTGCCGTGGTCCTTCAGCGCGCGCAGCGCCACGGACTCGGGACCCGGCTCGAGCATCAGGATCACGCTGAACAGATCCTCGAGCGGCGCGAGCGCGGCCGGGAGGACGTCGATCCGTTCGCTGGGCGCGTTGCCAGTGAGCCAGATCTCCACCTGGGCCTCGCGTGCCAGCGCGGCCCACTGCTCGAACTCGTCGCGCCCACGGGATTCGACGTCGAGTCCATCCACGACCACCAGTTCCGGCTGGCTGCCGATCTCCCGCTCGAGCTCGAGCGCTTCGCGCAGGCGCTTGGCGTCGAAGGCACTGGCCGGATAGGCGCGGATCCGGCGCAGCCGGTCGAGCTCCGCCCGCACGCCGGCGGCGTTCTCGAGGTGGCTCGTCGCAGCGAGCTCCTCGAAGACGGTGTCGTAGTGCGCGCGGACGTGCTGCACGGTGTGATCGAGCGCGACGTGCAGCACCGGCTTGCCGTGCAGCAGATCGTCGAGCGCCACGTCGACGACGAACGAGGACTTCCCGACGCCGTGCCCGGCGAGCACCAGGCCGAGATGTCCCCGACCGAGGCCCCCGTGGAGTCCCTGCTCGAGCAGGCGGAGCGGCGATCGGGCATTCAGGAAGCGGCGGATCATGGACTCCTCCATGCTCATTCGTCTTCGATCTTGCGCCGGTCGGCGTACTTCTCGAGCAACTCTTTGGTCGTCTCGGACGGACACGGCAGATAGCGGGCGAACTCCATCGTGAACTCGGCCTTGCCCTGCGTCTGGGAGCGCAGGTCGGTCGCGTAGCCGAACATCTCGGCCAGCGGGACTTCGGCTTCGACGCGGCAGAAGCCGCTCTCCTCCGTCGTTCCGATCACGGTGCCCCGGCGCTGCATGATGGTCTTCAGCGCCGCGCCCTGGAACTCTGCCGGACCTTCGACGGCCAGCTTCATCACCGGTTCGAGGATGATCGGCTTGGACGCGCCATAGCAGGACCGGAAGGCCCCGCGCGCCGCCGCCACGAACGCCATCTCCGAGGAATCGACGGCGTGCGCCGCCCCGTCGTTGATGACGATGCGGACCCCGATGATCGGGAAGCCGATCAGGCGCCCCTTGTCGAGCGCACTCACGAAGCCCTTCTCCACCGCCGAGATGTACTCGGTCGGAATTGCCCCGCCGCGGATCTCGTTGACGAACTCGTAGGCGCGCTCGTCTCCCTCCGGCAACGGTTCGATGTAGCCGGCCACCTTGCCGTACTGCCCCGAGCCGCCGGTCTGCTTCCGGTGCGTGTAGTTGAACTCGGCCTTCTGCGACAGCGCCTCCCGGTAGGCGACCTGCGGCGCGCCGGTCTCCACCTCCACCTTGTACTCGCGCTTCATCCGTTCGATGTACACGTCGAGATGAAGCTCGCCCATGCCGGAGAGGATCGTCTCGTTGCTCTCGCGATCGACATGGGCCCGGAAGGTCGGGTCCTCGCGGACGAAGCGGCCGATCGCCTTGCCCATGTTGTCCGAGGCCTTGTTGTCTTTCGGCTTGACGGCGATCGACACGACCGGCGCCGGGACGTGCATGGAACTCATCGCGACGTCGACGGTGCCGTCGGTGAAGGTGTCACCGGACGCGCACTCGATCCCGAACAGCGCGACGATGTCGCCCGCTCCGGCCGAGTCGATCTCCTCCATCGAGTCGGCGTGCATCCGCACGAGGCGGCCGATCTTGTGCTTCTTCCGGGTTCGGGCGTTGATGATGGTGCCACCCTTGGCCAGTGCGCCCTGGTACACCCGCGTGTAGGTGAGCTGGCCGTAGCGGCCTTCCTCGAGCTTGAAGGCCAGGCAGACCAGCGGCTTCTGCGCGTCGGAGGCCAGCACGATCGGCGCCTCGCCGGCCGACAGGTCGACGGCGGTGTTCTCGACCTCGGTCGGATTCGGCAGGTAGCGCACGATGGCGTCGAGCAGCAGCTGTACGCCTTTGTTCTTGTACGCCGAGCCCATGAACACCGGCGTGAGATCCCGGCTGAGCGTCCCCCGGCGCACCGCCTCGTGGATCAGCGCTTCGGTGACGTGGCCGTCGAGGATCGCCTCGGTGAGCTCATCGGAGAACATCGAGACGGCGTCGAGCATGGTCTCGCGGGCGACGTTCGCCTCGTCCTGCAGCTCCGCCGGGATCGGTCCGCGGACGATGACCTCACCCTGGTCGCCGTCGAAGCGCACGGCCTCCATCGTCACGAGATCGATGACCCCGGCGTGATCTGCCTCGACGCCGATCGGGATCTGCATCATCACGGCGTTGTGCGCCAGCTTCTCGCGCAGCGCTTCGGTGACGCGGCGCGGGTTGGCGCCGGAGCGGTCGAGCTTGTTGATGAAGGCCAGCCGCGGGACCTTGTAGCGCCGCATCTGGCGGTCGACGGTCAGCGACTGCGACTGCACGCCAGCGACGCCACACAGCACCAGCACCGCGCCGTCGAGCACGCGCAGGGAACGCTCGACCTCGATCGTGAAATCCACGTGGCCGGGCGTATCGATGATGTTGACGAAGTGATCGTCCCAGGTCGTGTGGGTCGCGGCCGACTGGATCGTGATGCCACGTTCCTTCTCGAGATCCATGAAGTCCATGGTCGCGCCGGCGCCGTCCTTGCCCCGGACCTCGCTGATCTTGTAGATCCGCTTGGTGTAGAACAGGATGCGCTCGGTGAGCGTGGTCTTGCCCGAGTCGATGTGGGCGCTGATGCCGATGTTCCGGATCTTCGAGAGCTCGGTGATCATGGGCGAAGCACTCTATCTGTCGACGTCCGTTCGGTGGACCCGGCCCCGGAAGGATCCCGAGGGTTGCGGAGCGTCGTTCTGGATGTTGTTGGTTCTGGGGAGGTTCTGGGGATCGGATCGGTCCGGCAGGCCCCCTCCCTCGTTCGAACGGCTGCCTTCGAACGACGCGAGGGCGCTCCTTCCGGACACCGCGGGGCACCAAGCCACCGGGGCACCAGGCCGACCGGGCACCAAGCGGGCACCAAGCCGCCGGGGGCCGGCGCCGCGGCGCACTGCCGGCCCGCAAGGGGTCGCAACTTAGCGGAGCCGTTCGCCGATTTCGAGTCCGGCGCTGCTCGCCGCGAGCTTGGCGCCGGCCCCGACCCGCAGCTTGCCGATCGAGAGATCGCCCCCACGGGCGGCGACCCGCAGCCGGCCGTCCTCGAAACCGACCACCGTGCCGGGCGCCTCGCTGGCGCCGGCACTGGCGACGCGCGCATCGAACAGCCGAACCCGTTCGCCGCTCGCCCGCTCGCACCAGGCGCCGGGGCTCGGATCGCAGCCGCGCACCAGCCGGCCGAGATCGTCGGCCGCGCGGCCCCAATCGACGTGCGCGACGTCGTCGGTGACGAGGCCCTGGAAGCTGGCTTTCGATTCGTCTTGCCGCCGCGGCCGGGCCGTGCCTCGATCGACGGCGTCGACGGCCTCGAGGATCGCCTCGACGCCGAGCGGGTACAGCTTCTGGAAGTAGAGCGTGGCGGCGTTGTCGGTGTCCGCGATCTCCACTCCGCCCTTTTGGACCACGATCGGGCCGGTATCGACGCCGGCATCGGGCTGGAAGACGGTGACGCCGGTCTCGCGCGCGCCGAGCAGGATCTGCCACGGAATCGCCGCACCGCCGCGGTATTCCGGAAGCAGCGACGGGTGGAAGCACAGCGACCCGAGCGGCGGCGCCTCGACGATCTCCGGCGGCAGGATCACCGTCGTGTACGGCATCACGTTCAGCTCCGCGCCGAGCGAGAGATACTCGGCGACTCGCTCGCCGATCGCGCCGCCACTCCGGCGCCGGAACGCCTTGTAGCGGAACAGCGGCAGCCCGCGCGCCGCCGCCTCGTCGGCGAGCGGCTCCGGCCGTCCGCCCTCTGGCGGCGCATACACGCCCACGATCGTGTGCCCCGCGTCCAGCAACCGCACCAGCACATCCCGCGCAAACGCCGCCTGGCCGAACACCACGATCCGCCGTCCCATCCCCGAACCCTACCCCACCCATCGAGAAATCCGTCGTCCAGAAAGCAGTCGTCAAGAAAGGAGCTGTCAAGAAAGGGGCCGTCAAGAAAGGGGCCGGGTTGGATCCGTCAACTTCTGCTCAACGCACGCGCGAGCGATCGCCGACCCGACCCCGCGGCGTCGCCGGCGCCCCGAGCACCAGCGTGTGCGGGGGCACATCGCGCGTCACCAGCGAACGCGCGCCGACCACAGCGTGCTCGCCGATCGTGACGCCCTTCAGCACCGTACAGTCCGATGCGACCCACACGTGATCGCCGATGCGCACCGGCGCCATCCCCTCCGGCCGCTCGGCATCGAAGTCGTGCTGATCCGAATCGAAGACCCGCGACCCGGGACCCACCCACGCGCGGCGCCCCAGCACCAGCTCGCGCTTCGCCGACAGGTGCGCGCCGTTCAGGAACGACTCGGGACCCAGCACCATCCGGGCGCCCGCGAAGCACGCGAGGATCACCGGCCCGAGATCGGTGCGCAGCCACGTGCCGGGGCCGATCTCGACACTGGCACCCGGCCCGAGCAGGAAGCGGAGCGCATGGCGCCGCCGCTCGGTGACGACCCCCGGCCCGATCGACAAGCGCGCGCCGACGCCGAGTTCGAACTCCGCGCCGGCCAGGTTCGTGCTCGCCGCCGGATCGATCGCGAGACCCGGGTGGCGGGCGCCGAGCCGCGCGAGGCGCACTCGATCCCATGCCTGGATCGATCGCAGCAGCCAGACGTCGCGGCGACGCGGCCCCGCGGCGGACGTCGTGGAGACCTAGCCCCGGCCCGAGCCGGCGGGGCCGTCGGAGCCGGGCGCGCTCTGGCCTTCGCGCAACCGGAACGTGATGAAGCCGTGGGTCGGATCGTAGGGAGACAGGCCCACCTGAACGCGGTCACCCGGAATCACCCGGATCCGGAAGCGCCGCATCCGGCCCGACAGCTGCGCCGTCACCGTCTGCCCGGTTTCGAGGGTCACCTGATAGCGCCCTCCGCCGAGGATCTTGTCGACGGCGCCTGTTGCCTGGATCAGATCGTCACGAGACACGGGCTGCTGGGCTCCCCTCGATGCGATTGCGGCCACGGTTTAGCACTCTGTGCGCCTCCTGGGCAGGCAGCCGGCCGGGCAGAGGCGACTGCGGCCGCAAGGCGCATCGGAATGCTAGCCTGCCCGGTCGCGCGGAGAGGTGGCAGAGTCTGGTTGAATGCGCCTGACTCGACATCAGGTGTACCCGCAAGGGTACCGGGGGTTCGAATCCCTCCCTCTCCGCCAGCTTCCGCAGTCCGCGAGGATTCGGCATCGCGGTCACGGCGGCAGCCCGAAGGCTAGAGGCTAGGGCTAGAGGCTAGAAGACGGGCCGTCGGGCCGACGAGCGCGGCTCCGGGAGCGAATCAGTCCGTGAGACCCCCGTCTCTCGGGCGGATCTCCCCTTCCCGATCCGGCCCTTCCGTGAATCCTGCCGCCCTCCCCTGATCCGACGGGGTTGGCACAGCGACGCGCCCGGTTTCAGCGCGCCCGCGCACGGCGGCGCGCGAGACCCGAAAGCACTGCCAACGCCGCAGCGCTCTGCGCGAGTAGCGACGGCTCGGGCAGGACCTCGTAGCTCATCTTGATGATCCGGCCCGCACCCACGAGGTCGGAGAACGAGTTGGACGGGATGGTCGGCCCGGCCGTGAGCATCACGG
This sequence comes from uncultured Pseudomonadota bacterium, assembly GCA_900696485.1. Classification (GTDB taxonomy): domain Bacteria; phylum Myxococcota_A; class UBA9160; order UBA9160; family PR03; genus CAADGG01. The sequence continues at coordinate 42,108 of CAADGG010000076.1, read as the reverse complement.
GATCGATGCTCGCGACCGTTGCATCCGTCACGGAGTACCAGATCAGGCCGGAGTTCGGATCGTAGATCAGGTGCCGGTAGGCGCCGGCGGCGGCTCCGGCGATCGAGCCGCTCGGCACGCTGGGACCCGCGACCGCGAAGTTGTCGAGCGAGAACGAGTAGATCGCATCATCCGTCGAGGCGTAGTAGAGCAGCCGGTTCACCGAGTCGACGGTCGTGTGCCGAAAGCCGCCGACCGCGGCGCCGAGGAACGCCGAGGACGGGATGCTCCCGACCTCGGTCATGGTGTCGAGGTCGATGATCTGCACGGTGTTGTCGGTCGCCGAGTAGTAGAGACGGTTCGCGAACGGGTCGATGCTGAAGTGACGGTCGGCTCCCGGGTTCGTCCCGTCGAAGACGGCGCTCGCGAGCGTCGGCCCCGCGTCACCCGTTGCGATCACCTTCGAGCGGATGTTCCCGGAGGTGTCGGCGTACCAGAGCAGGCCGTCGTCGCCATCGACCTGGATGTTGCGCGCGTTTCCCACGATCGCGCCGAGAAAGCCCGTGACGGTCGGACCGCCGGCGAGCGTATCGACGTCGATGCTGCGCGCCTGGTCCTGGGTGTTCTGGTAGAAGAGCAGCGACGGCAACTGGGCCGCCACCGGCAGCGCCGTCATCATGAGCCCGAATCCCAACGCCGTAGCGCATCGCCAATTTCGCACGAGTCCCTCCTGCGTCTCGCCCGCCGGCAGCGCTGCCCAATCGGCAGCTGGCACGCGATTCTATGCGAGCCGCGCGTCTCGAACCACGCTGGCGCCCACCGCGGTGCAGCCTGGCAAAGCCCGTGGGCCCGCGGGGCCGGGAAGAGGGATCGCGGGAAAGTCTCCGGTGCGCGGGCCGACACGGCGGGGGTCGATCCCCATCGCCGAGTTCGATCGCACGGGATGGTCCGCGGGTGGAGCCCGGAATCGGCAGCCGGCACAGCGTCCTGCCAACCCGCTGCGCCTCGCTTGCCGGCGCCTCGGATCGACGCTCTCCCGTGTTGCTCAAGGCGCTCCGGTGTCGAGCCGAAGGCACCCGGGACCGCAAGGCTCCGAGCCTGGAGTCCCGCCATGTCCTCGCTTCCCGTCCTCCTCGTGAGCTGCACCCAGTGCGGCATCCTGCACGCCCCGCTTCGCGAAGAGGCCTCTCATCCGATATGCCCGCAATGTGTCCCGCCGGATCGAGCTCGCGACCCGCGCCGCCCGGCGCGAGGGATTCGCCGTCGCGCCGGCGAGCGGCGGCGCTAGCGCGCCCGGGGACGCAGGCTCCTCGGACGGACCATCCCAGCGGGAGCCCCCATCGCCATCGGCCTCACGGGCCGTCTCGCCACCGGCCCCACGGGCCGTCTCGGTCTCGGACGCGGGAGGCCTCACCGCGCCCCCGCCGTCCATACCCATCTGCCGACGACTCCGGTACCTTCGGCCCAGCGCGTGGGCCTGCGCCGAGGCGTGATCGCAGGGTCCCGCTCGAGTTCGAAGCCCTGTGAACCCCGTCAGGCCCGGAAGGGTGCAGCGGTAGCGGGGCGACGGCGGCGAGTGGGGGTGCCCTGCGGTCTTGCCTCGGCGCAGCCCCGCAAGCCCGGACAGGGTGCAGGCCTTACGGCACCCTGTCCGGGCGCGCAGCGAGGCGAAGCCGAGCGAAGCCATAAGGACCCCAGCGAGGTCGGCCAGCCACGGATCGAAGCGTCGTCTCGATGCGCGCCAGGTCGGCCGAGCCGATCGGATTCACCGGGACACCCGCGAGGCCCCACCCCCCCATCGCGGCGCCGGCCGCCGCTCCAGGACGCCGATGAGCTACCAGGTCCTCGCCCGCAAATGGCGCCCGCAGGGCTTCGACGACGTGAGCGGCCAGGAGCACGTCACGACGGCGCTCCGCAACGCCATCGCCACCGGCCGCGTGCCGCACGCGGTGCTGCTGTGCGGGCCGCGCGGCGTCGGCAAGACCACGATCGCCCGGATCCTCGCGCGCTGCCTCAACTGCGAGAAGGGGCCGACGGCTACGCCGTGCGGCACGTGTTCGTCGTGCACCGAGATCGCCGCCGGCACCTCGACCGACGTGCAGGAGATCGACGCGGCGAGCCGCACCTCCGTCGACGATGTTCGCGAGCTGATCGAATCGATCCGCTATGCGCCGGCGCCCGGCAAGCATCGCATCTACGTCGTCGACGAGGTGCACATGCTGTCGGTGGCGGCGTTCAATGCGCTGCTGAAGACGCTCGAGGAGCCGCCGCCGCGCAGCCTGTTCGTGTTCGCGACGACGAACCCCGAGAAGATCCCGTTCACCGTCACGTCGCGCTGCCAGCGCTACGACCTGCGCCGGCTGCCCACCCCCGAGATCGCGGCGCGACTCGGGCAGGTGGCGCAATCCGAAGGTGTCACGATCTCCGCGCGCAGTCTGCAGACGCTCGCGCGCGAGAGTCAGGGCTCCCTGCGCGACGGGCTCACGCTGCTCGACCAGGTGATCGCCGTCGGCGGCACCGAGGTCGACGACGAGCGCGTCGCCGAACTGCTCGATCTCGTGGACCGGAATGTGCTGGTGGAGCTCGCCGCGGCCTGTGTCGATGCGGACCCGCCGCGCGCGCTGACGACGCTGGCGCGGGCGGCGGCGCTCGGCGTCGAGCCGAAGAAGCTCGGGGCAGCGCTGCTCGGCGTGTTGCGGGACCTGGTGGTGCTGCGCATCGCACCGGCGGCTCCGGAGCTCGTCGACGGCAGCGATTCGGAACTCGATGAACTGCGCGCGCTGGCCGAGCGCAGCGATCCGACCCGCGTGCGGCGGCTGTTCCGCGCGCTGCTGCGCGAGCAGGAGGACCTCGCCTGGGCGCCGGAGCCGATGGCGGTCCTCGAGATGGCCGTCGTGCGGCTCGCGACAGCCCCGAGCGGCGACGACGTCGCGGCGCTGCTGACCCGCCTCGATGCGCTCGAGCGGCGCCTCGCCGGCGGCGCCCCCCCGGACGGCGACGGCGGAGGAGCGAGCGCGCGCGCCGGCGGCAGCGCGGCCGCCCGGCCGCCCAGCAGCCCGCGCGGCCGGGCGGCGCCGGCGCCCGGCACCCCGCCGCGAGCCCCGAAGAACCAGCGCGCCGCCACGACCGCGCACGCGGAAGACGCAGCGCCCGTACCGATCGAAGCGATCGCAGCGATCGCAGCGATCGAAACGATGGAGGACGTTTCGGACGCCCACGCCGGGGCACCGCCGCCTCCGACCTCCGACCCGGAACCGCCCCGGACGGGCTCTTCCGCCGGAGCCGATGCCCCGCTGCCGATCGTCCTCGACCGTCTGCGCGCCGCCGTTGCCGAGCACGACCGCGGCCTGGCCATGGCTCTCGACCGCGCGACGCTCCTCGAACGCACCGCCACACATCTGCGTCTCGCCGTCCCGGACCCATTCGCAGTCCGCCGGCTCGGGCGCCGACAGGCTGATCTCGAGGCCGCCGCCGAACGCTTCTTCGGCCGCTCGCTGCGCGTCGAGATCACCGAGATCACCGGGACCACCGGGGCGGCCGGGGCGGCCGGGACGGCCGCGGTCGCGCCGGCGCCGCCGGCCGCGGCTCTCGGCGGCCGGACCCCGCGCTCGGACGCCGCCGAAGAGGCCGACCGGCGACGCCGGCGCGAGGCGCTGGACCATCCCGCCATCAATGCCGCCCTCGAGATCCTCGGCGGCGACGTCGTGGAGATCCGGCCGCTCGGCGGCCAGAGCCCCGGGAGCCATCGATGACCGGACCCACGGGACCCTCCGGACCCGACCTCGGCGCGTGGATGCAGCGCGCCAAGCAAGTGCAGGAGAAACTCGCCGAGGTCCAGCGCGAGCTGGCCCGCCGCACCGTCGAGGGCTCGGCCGGGGCCGGCCTCGTCACCGCGAAGGCGACCGGCGAGCTGCGCATCCTGTCGATCGAGATCGATCCGCAACTGCTGGCCGGCGGCGACCGCACGATGTTGCAGGATCTCGTCGCCGCCGCCGTCAACGCCGCTCTCCAAAGCGCCCAACGGCTGGCGCAGGAGGAGATGCAGCGGGCAGCCGGCGGCCTCGCGCTCCCCGGTGTTCCCGGCAGCGGGGGTTAGCCTGCCGTGCGCACGTCACCCCCGATCGAGCGGCTGGTCGTCGCGCTGCGCCGGCTCCCCGGCATCGGCGAGAAGAGTGCAACCCGCCTCGCCTTCCACCTGCTCGGCGCCCCGGAGCCACACGTCCACGAGCTCGCCGACGCGATCGTGCGCTTGAAGAAAGAGATCGTGCTGTGCGCCGAGTGTTTCGACCTGACCGACGCTTCGCCCTGCGCGCTGTGTCGCGACGAGCGACGCGATGCCGGCACCGTGTGCGTCGTGGAGGAACCGGCGGACCTCGCGGCCATCGAGGCGTCGGGTCGTTTCCGCGGCCGCTACCACGTGCTCGGCGGCGCCCTCTCGCCGATCGACGGCATCGGACCCGACCTGCTGCGGATCGAGGAGCTGCTGGAGCGCGTGCGCCGAGGCGAGATCCGCGAGGTCATTCTCGCCACCAACCCGACCGCCGAGGGCGACGCCACCGCCCACCTGCTGGCCGAGCGGCTACACGGCGCGGGGGTCCGCGTGACCCGGATCGCCTCGGGCATGCCGCTCGGCGGGGATCTCGAGTACGCCGACCACGTGACGGTCGGGCGCTCGCTCGACTATCGCCGCGACATGGACTGACAGGCTTGCCGAGAATCGGCCGCTGGTGCAGGCACACCGACGGGCGGGAGGCGCACACCCGGAGCCGAAATCCGCAGGCCGCCGGTTCGCCTCCATGCGAAGCGCCAAAGTCCGTCGGCCGAGGACATCGGCGGAGGGGGTGCGCCTCCCGCCCGCCTCCGAACATCGTCGGCCGATTCTCGGCAAGCCTGTGAAGCCGCGTGGGCCCGCCGGGAACCGGCAGGAACCCTAAAGCCCGGCGCGAAGCGCGCCGATGCCACGGGGACACGGGAGGTGGAGCATCCTTGCCCGGGAGCCACCCCGCGGACTAGAGTGGGCGACCCGGCGCTCCAGGGATCGACGACGTCCTGCCAGAACTCTTTGCGATCGTCCCCGCGGACGATCGGGACCGCGCGGAACCCTATGCCGATGGTCGATACCCAGCTGGTGCTGTACGACGAGGACTACCGCAAGATCCTCGCCGTCTGCGAGCGCCTGGTGCGCGACGCCCATGCCAAGGGCGTCTTCGTCGTCGACAAGAACGGCCAGCTGCTGGCCGAGGCCGGCGATACCCGCGGTATCGACACCACCAGCCTGGCCTCGCTGACGGCCGGGTCGATCGCCGCCACCGGGGGCCTCGCCAAGATCATCGGCGAGGAGGAGTTCCCGATCCATTTCCACGAGGGCGCGCGCGACAACCTGCACATGAGCGTCGTGGCGCAGCGCATCATCCTCGTCGTCATCTTCGACGAGCACTCCTCGCTGGGTCTCGTCCGGCTGCGGGTCAAGAAGGCCGGTGCGGAGCTGGCGCGGCTGTTCGAGGAGATCCGGAAGAAGAGCGAGCGCGGCCGAGCGGGTGAAGGAAGTCCCTTCGCCGAGATCACCGACGATGACATCGACAAGCTATTTGCGGACTGACGCTGCCCCATGTCCTTCATCAACTACGCATCGCGCGAGATCAACTGCAAGCTCGTCTACTACGGACCCGGCCTGTGTGGGAAGACGACCAACCTGCAGTACATCTACTCGAAGACCAATCCGGATCTGAAGGGCAAGATGATCTCGCTCGCCACGGAGACCGAGCGGACGCTGTTCTTCGACTTCCTGCCGCTGGCGCTGGGACAGATCCGTGGCTTCCGGACCCGCTTTCATCTGTACACCGTCCCCGGTCAGGTCTTCTACGACGCCAGCCGCAAGCTGATCCTGAAAGGCGTCGATGGCGTGATCTTCGTCGCCGACAGCCAGATCGAGCGCATGGAGGCGAATCTCGAGAGCCTCGACAACCTGCGCGTCAACCTCGCCGACCAGGGCTACGACCTCGACAAGCTTCCGTACGTCGTGCAGTACAACAAGCGCGACCTGCCCAACGCCGCGCCGCTCGCCGACTTGCAGCGCCAACTCAACCCCGGCTCCGTCCCCGAGTTCGAAGCCTGCGCCAGCGTCGGCACCGGCGTCTTCGAAACGCTCAAGATGTGCGCCAAGGGAGTGCTGTCGGACCTGCGCCGCATGGCCCGCTGAGTCATCAAGCTCGCCCGCTGAGTCATCAAGCTCGCCCGCTGAGTCATCAAGCTCGCCCGCTGAGTCATCAAGCTCGCCCGCTGAGTCATCAAGCTCGCCCGCTGAGTCATCGCCACGTCGCCCTCCTGATCATCGAGACGGCCCGCGGGCGCGTCGGCTGGGCCGGCCGGGGCATCACCGGTAGACTCTCGCGATGCCGCTGGCCCGCGTCGGATCCCATGCACTCCACTACGAACTCCTCGGCGACGCGCCCGGCACGCCGTTGTTGCTGCTGGCCGGCCTCGGCGGCTCTGCGCGCGGATGGTTGGCGCTGCAAGCACCCGAGTTCGCCGAACACCACCGCTGCATCCTGCTCGATCACCGCGGCGTCGGCGCCTCCGAGGATCCCGGCGTCCCGTTCTCGACGGCCGACCTCGCCGACGATGCGGCGGCGCTGCTCGGCGCCCTCGGCATCGAGCGCGCCCATGTGCTCGGGGCGTTCCTCGGCGGCATGGTCGCCCACGAACTGGCCCTCCGGCACGCCGGGCGGGTCGAGCGCCTGATCCTCGTCGGTAGCTGGGCGCGGCCCGACACGAAGCGGCGCATGCTGATCGAGAAATGGAAGGCGATGAGCGGTCACGATCTTCCGCTCGAGGTGATCGCATGGGAGCGGATGCTATGGACGTTGTCGGACGAGACGCTCGAGCAGACCGATCTGGTGCAGCGCATGCTCGCCGGCTTCCTGCACGACGGCTTCCCGATGTCGGACGACACGTTCCTGCGCCAGTGTGACGCCTGTCTGGGTCACGACGTCACCGAGCACCGCGACAGCGCCGCGCATCCGGCGCTCATCGTGTGCGGCCAGCAGGACGGACTCACGCCGCCGCGACTCGCCCGGGAGCTCGCGAGCACGCTGCCGGAGTCGCACCTCGTCACGATCCCGAACGCCGCGCATCTCGTGATGGCCGAGGCCGCCAAGCGCTTCAACGAGATCGTGCTGCAGTTCCTCGCCGGCGAGCGTGAGGCGTAGCCGGGCCCGTCTCCGGTGTCCGCGCGAGGCGCCTGCTGGCAGCGGCGGCTCCGGCGCCTCCCCGGTCCTGCGCGCAACGGAACTGCGCCGTCTGTGACGCCGATCACGCGGCCCCTCGCCCGCCGCACCGATTCCCTCCGCGGGGGGAATGGCGGTGTCCCGGCGATGGCTGCACGGCTTGCTGGCGAAAGCGGTGTTGGCCGTTGCCGTGTCCGGCGGCCTCGTCCCGACGGCGCTGGCGGCGGAGACCGTCACCGAGTGGCTGCTCCACAAGAGCGCCGACGGCGCGCATCCGGACGGCCGCGAGCAGCAGTATCTGTGGCGGATGAACCGCGCCCGACACGATCCCACCGCGGAGGGGCAGTTCCTCGTCGCGATCGAGGATCCGCTGATCCGCTCGCGCCTGAGCGGATTCCAGGTGAACCTGTCCTTGCTGCACACGGAGTTCGCCGCCATCCCGCCGACGCCGCCGGCCGCGTTCGACGCGCGCCTCTACGAGGCCGCCCTCGCGCACTCGCTCGACATGATCGCGCGCGACCGGCAGGACCACGCCGGCCAGGCCGGCCGCGTCTCCACGGCGGGCTTCTGCACGCGCCAGCACCGCGGCAACGCCTACGCGTTCTCCGAGTTCGCGCTCGAGGGGCATGCGGCGTTCAACGTCGATTGGGGCGGCGGCGACGGAAGCGGGATGCAGCCGAAGCGGCCGCACCGCCAGGCGATCATGAGCGTCGACGCGAACCTGACGAACGTCGGCGTCGCGGTGGTGCCGGAGACGAACCGGCGCAGCAACGTCGGACCCTTCGTCGTCACCGGGAACTACGAGCAGGCCGACGAAGACTGCGACGACCACTACAACCGCTTCCTGGTGGGAACGGTGTGGACGGATCTCGACGACAACGGACACTACGATGAAGACGAGGGCATCGAAGGCGTCACCGTCCTGCCGAGCCGCGGCCCGTACTTCGCAGTGACTGCGGCAGGCGGCGGCTATGCGATCCCGGTGCTGTCGGCGGGCGCGCTGTCCGTCCGCTTCGACGGCGCCGGCGTGCCACCGCACACACGGTCTGTCTCGGTGGGCGCCGCGACCGTGCACGTCGACTACCTCGTCACGGGCAGCATCACGGGTGTTGCCGTGCCCGAGCCGGCCGCCGCCGCGCAGACGCTGGCGGCAGGCTCCGCACTCGCGGCGCTGGCGCGAAGCAAACGTGCGCGGCGCAGAGAAGGACGGCGGCGCCCCGACCGCTAGACCCCGCGTTGGCCCGGCGGCGCCCGCGGCGGGTCAGGCGCGCGAGGCGCGACGGCGCGACGCGACGACGGCGATGCCAATGCCGAACAGCGCGATCGCGCCCGGTTCCGGGACCGGAGCCGTGCCGATCCGGCCGAGCTGCAAGTCGAGCGAAGCCGGCCCGGAGATCGCGAGGGTGATCGCCTCGACCTGCGTCAGGTCGGCCGTTCCGACCAGCGCCGCGAGGCTCACGCTGTGCAGCGAGAACGGATCTGCGGCTCCGGTCCCGGTGGCGGCGAGCGCGAAGTCGAAGGACGAGGTGCCCGCGGCCGACAGCACGCTCACCGTCACCAGCGCGCCCTGGTCCGCGCGAGCGGAGAACTGGAAGAGCTGGCTGGCGCCGCCGTCGGTGACGTCCACGGCGCCAAAATTGTCGTAGCGCAACGTCACGTTGGCCACGACCCCCGGACCGGTGCTGAGCGAGAAGACATTCGCCGCCGTCGAGTTCGCGTCCGCGGAGGCGGCCCCGAAGCCTGCCGTGCGCTCGAGGGCGATCGTGCGGGTCCCGAGGGAAGCCGCCGCACTGGTGACGTCCGTCTTCGGATTCGGCGGACCGATCGCAATCGACGAGACCTGGGTGCCGCCGAAGTCGTCGATCAGCAGCGCCGAAGCGGCCAACGGCGCGCCGAGCAGGCCAGTCGCAGCAAGGAGAGCAGCAAATCGTGTGCGCAGCATGGCGAGCCTCTTCGATGGCGAGCGGGAGCGACAGCGGGACAGGGCGAAAGCGAATCGACTCTCGACCCGAGGCGAATCGTGCGAGCGCCTTCCATGGAGGGAAATACCTACAGAGTGAGTGTGCCTCCGGGCGGTAAAGGTGTCAGAAGAAGCCGCTGCCACCTGCCGCCTGCCGCCGGCCCGCGTCCCGCCGAGCCTGATGCCACCGGATCGGACGGCCCCCCAACGAGCGACGGCGGGCTCTCGCCGTGCGAGAACCCGCCGTCCTACCCCTCGGAAGGGCTGGCTGTGCGCTCGAGGCGCCCTAGGCGCGGCGGCGCGAGGCGTGCGCCAGACCGGCGAGGCCGAGCCCGAGCAGCGCCAGCGTGCCCGGCTCCGGAACGGGAGTCTGGACCGTGCGCAGCACGCCGAGCTGCAGGTCGAGCGAGGCCGGCCCGGAGATCGCGACGGTGATCTCGTCGACCGTCGTCAGGTCTGCCGTTCCGACCAGGTCCGTGAAGTTCACGTTGAAGAACTGGAACGGATCCGCGGCTCCGGTTCCCGTTGCGGGAATCATGAAGGTGGCCGACGACGTGTCCGCGCCCGACACGAAGCTCACCGTCAGCGTGGCGGCGAGGTCCGAGCGAGCGGAGAACTCGAAGAACTTGCTCAAACCGCCGTCGGTGGCGTCGACGGCGGGCGTGCTGGCATAGCCCAACGTCACGTTGGCGACGACACCCGGGCCGGTGCTGAGGGAGAACGTGTTGGGTCGCGTGATGTTGGCATCAGCCGACGTCGAGCCGAAGCCCGCCGTGCGCTCGAGAGCGAACGTGCGCTCGAACCCCTGGAAGGTCGTTTCCGAACCGGGGTTATCACCAGGCCAGGGATTCAAGCCACCCATCGCGACCGCGGAAACCTGATTATCGCCGAAGTCGTCGATGCTCAAGGCCGCGGCCGCGAACGGCGCGCTCAGTAGGGCGGCGGCAGCCAACAGGGAGAACAGAGGGGAGAACAGAGGGGAAAACAGGAAAAACAGGCGTTTGCGCATGATGCGCTCCTTTAGGCCTCGCAGGCAGGTGGAAGACTCCTCCGCGCAAGACGACGCAGAGACCGGTCAAATTCGAGAGACCCGTCAAGAAGGAGAGTGGGCAGCCGGCCGGGAAAGTGGCAGGGAAACCCATGGCTCTCTGCCGCTGTGCGTCGCTCGCTGCGCAGACCGCACGGCCCACCGGCGCAGCCTCGAGCAGCCGGCGCCTCGACTGTGCGTCGGTGACCAGCCGTTCACGAAGCGCGCCCGCCCGAAGAATCCTCCGCGGGTTCACAGGCTTGCCGAAAATCGGCCGACGATGTTCGGAGGCGGGCGGGAGGAGCACACCCTGCGCCGATGTCCTCGGCGGACGAGCTTCGGCGCTGCGTACGGGTTTGGTACGGCCGCCTCCGGATTCCGGCTCCGGGTGTGCTCCTCCCGCCCGGCGATGCGCGTTCGCCAGTGGCCGATTTTCGGCAAGCCTGTCAGCACTCTCCGCGGCGTCGCTGCCGGGCGAGCAGCGCCAGCGCCGCGAGCCCGGCCAGCGGCGTAGCGGCCGGCTCCGGCACCACCTGCACCGAGTTCATCGCGATATCGAAGCTCGGCGGGCCCGTCACCTCCAGGCTGATCGCGCCGGCCAACGCGAAGTCGGCGGCGCCGCCCGGACCGCTCATCGTGAACTCGCTGAACGGCACCTCGAGCGTCGCGAACTGCCCTCCGGTCGAAGCCACCGGGACCGTCGCCTCGGACCAGGACTCTCCGGTCGGATCCGACCCGTTGTAGACCCGCAACGTCAACGTGGTCGGGACGTCGGCAAAGAACTCGATCGCGAACGCATCGAGCGTGCCGCCTTGACTGAGGTCCAGCGGGCCGATTCCGCCGACGTCCACCTGGTCGGCGACGCCGTCCTCGCCGTCCCAGACCGCGCGCAGCGTCGTCTCCGTCTCGAACTCGGAGCTGAACTGCAGCTCGCCCATCGGTGGGATGCCGCCGTTCACGTTCACGTTCGCTGTCCCGCTCCCGCTCACCCGCGTGATCTCGAGATCTCGCTCGCCGCCGAGCGCGGCGGGAGCCGGCGCGACACCGGACACACTCGGCTCTCCCACCAGCAAGTCGAGAGTCTGGTCGCTCGAGAAATCGTCGATCGGGAGAACCGCGCCGGCCGGGGACGCGAGCGCCAGCAGGCCGGCCGCAAGCAGGCTCGACCCCCACGATCCGCGCCGTCCCGTCGCTCCGCCGCCTGCCGCGCCGCCCATCGATCCGTCGAGCGTCTCTGTCATGGTCTCCCCGTCAGTTCGGTTGTAGTTCTGCTGTTTTGCCGTTTCGTCGTCGCGGGGCCGTCCGTCGACGGAGTTCCCCCGCGCGAAGGCCAGCTCTCCGAGCGAGCAGCGCCCGCGGGCGAGGGCGGCGTGGGCATCCCGGGGCCGGAGCCCGTAGCGACTAGGTGGCCAGAAAACGGATTCGGTGGCTCGGCCCGCGATTTTGGTCGAAGCGATGGCCCCCGCAGGGGGTTTCGCTTCACCCGCTCTACGCGCGGGTCCGCAGCGCGAGGCGCGCCGCCCCGGGGCCGCCGAGCACGGTGTCGCTCGCCACGGCCGCTCGCAGCGCGCGCACGGCGAGCGGCCGGGTCGAGGCGGCGAGCACGCGGTTCTCGTAGCCCTCGATGCGCAGCTCGAGCCGGTGCGGCAGCAGCGCCGCCAGCTCGCGCGCCACCGGCGCCGTCTCGTCGATCGTGTTCACCACCAGGATCCCGCCCGGCGCGAGCCGGCGCGCCGCCAGCGCAAGGCCCGGGCGGGGGAGCCAGTCCGGCTTGCGCTCCGCCCGGCCGCGGCCGACGAAGCAGTCCTCGACGATCAGATCGAAGCGGCGCCGCTCGCGCGTCAGCACCCGCAGCGCGTCCTCGCAGCGCACGTCGAGGTCGAGAGCATCGAGCGCGAAATGCTCGCGCGCCGCCGCCACCACCGCGCGGTCGAGTTCGACCCCGACGATCGCCGCGCGCGGCGCCAGCGCCCGCACCAGCCGTGCCGCGCTGCCGCCGCCGAGGCCGAGGATCAGCACGCGCCGGCGGCGTGCCGGCGGCAGCGCCAGCAGCGGCGCGACCAGCGCGTCCCACACCAAGCCGGTGGCGGCCGTCCCCGGCCGCCATAGCGACGCGAAGGTGCCATCGATTTCGAGCCGGAGGCTGCCGCCGCCGGCGCTCCGCACGCGGATCCGAGAACCCATCGCCGTGCCGGATACACTGTCGCCGTGCCCGCCGCCACTGCCGCCTCGCCCGTCTCCATGGCCTCCCGTCCCGCTGGTTCCCGTGACGTGGGTTCCCGCGGCGCGGGTTCGGCACGCGAGTTCGCCGGGCGCGTCGAGATCGCGCTGCCGGTGCCGGTCGACACGCTGTTCAGCTACGCCGTGCCGGCGGCGCTCGCCGGCGAGGCCGAACCGGGCCGGCGGGCGCTGGTGCCGTTCGGGCCGCGGCGGCTCTCCGGCTTGATCGTCGCGCGCAGCTCCGGTGCGACGGCGCCCGGCGGCGGCGCGCTGCGGCCGATCGAGCGGATCCTCGATCCGGCGCCGGTCGTGAGCCCGGTGCTGATCCGGGTGCTCCGCGAGGCGGCCGAAGACGTGTTCTGCCCGGTCGGCCTGGCGCTGGCCTGCGCAACGCCGACCGGCTCGACCCCGAAGAGCGTCCTCGGCTGGGGGCTCACCGCGCGCGGACGCGAGGCGCTCGAGCGCGGCGCCATCGCCCGGACGTTGCGCCCGCTGCTGACGACGCTGGCCGAGGCGCCACGCGCCCGGAGCGCGCTCGCGCGGCGCTTCCCGGACGTCGAGCAGACGCTGCGCGCGCTGGCCCGTGACGGGCTGGTGGCCCCCGCAACCGTCGAGGGGCGGCCGGCCCGCGCGCCGCACGATCGCATCGCCGCGCTGACGCCGGGTCTCGCGCTCGATGAGGCCGTCGCCGGGGTCCTCGCCCGAGCGCCGCGGCAGGCCGCGTTGCTGCGGACGCTCGCGGCACACGGGCCTTGCGAGGTCTCGTCGTTGTCGAAGGCGGCGCCGGGCACGGACGCCGCGCTGCGCGCACTGGTCCGGCGCGGACTCGTCGCGATCGAGGACCGCGTGCGGACGCGCGCGGTGGCCGGCGCCCATCTGATCGAGGGCGAGCCCACCGCGCCGGCGCTGGTGCCGGAGCAGCAGACGGCGCTCGACGCGATCGCCAGCGCCGTCCGGGCGCGCCGCTTCGAGCGCTTCTTGTTGCACGGCGTCACCGGCAGCGGCAAGACGGAGGTCTATCTGCGGGCCATCGCCGAAACGCTGGCGGCCGGCCGCCAGATCCTGGTGCTGGTGCCGGAGATCACCCTCACCCATCAACTGGTGGCCCGGCTGCAGGCGCGCTTCGGCGACCACGTGGCGGTGCTGCACAGCGCGCTGCGACCCGGCGAGCGGATCGCCGAATGGCGGCGCCTGCTGGCCGGATCGACACCGATCGCAGTCGGAGCGCGTTCGGCGCTGTTCGCGCCGCTCGACGATCTCGGCCTGATCGTGATCGACGAGGAACAGGAAGGCGCGTACAAGAACGAGGAAGGGTTCCGCTACCACGCGCGGGATCTGGCCACGCGCCGGGCCGCCGCGAGCGGCTGTCCGCTGGTCCTCGGCTCGGCCACCCCGGCGCTCGAAACCCGCTACGCCTGCGACCGCGGCGAGATCGAGCGCCTGGTGTTGCCGCATCGGATCGGCGGCCGGCCGCTCCCCGAGGTGGAGCTGGTGGACCTGAACGCGGAGCGGGCGGCGCTGCCGCGCGGACGCAAGCTGGTGCTGTCGCGCAAGCTCCACGCCGCGCTGGCGGACACGCTGGCGGCGCGCGGCCAGGCGATCCTGTTCCTGAACCGGCGCGGCTTCTCGACCCGGGTGTTCTGCTTCGCCTGCGGCCATGCCGAACACTGCCGGCACTGCGAAGTGGCGCTGGTGTTCCACGCCGGGGCCGGCCAGCTTCGCTGTCACTACTGCGACTACACCATCGACCCGCCCGCCCAGTGTTCGCGCTGTGGCGCCGGCGACGCGGCGCTGCTGGGCATCGGCACCGAACGGCTCGAAGAAGAGGTCCGGATCCGCTTTCCGGCGGCGCGCCTCGCCCGGCTCGATCGCGACACCGCCGGGCGTCGCGGGGAGACCGAGCGCGTGCTGCGCGCATTGGCGAGCGGCGCGATCGACGTGCTGATCGGCACGCAGATGGTGGCGAAGGGCCACCACTTCCCCGGCGTGCGGCTGGTCGGCGTGATCGCGGCGGACCAGACCCTGCACTTCCCGGATTTCCGTGCGAGCGAGCGCACCTTCCAGCTCCTCACCCAGGTGGCCGGTCGCGCCGGCCGCGGCGACGCGGCCGGCCGCGTGCTGATCCAGACCTTCTCCCCGGACCACTATGCGATCGGCCCGGTGCGCACGCACGACTACGAGACGTTCTACCGCGCCGAGCTCGCGCACCGCGCCGCGCTCTCGTATCCCCCGTACGGCCGGATCGTCCATGTGATGGTGTCGGGTCCGGACGAGGCGGAAACCGAGAGCCGGGCGGCGCAGCTCGTCGCCTTGGCCCGCGACGCGGCCGGCCGCGACGCCCCGGTCGCCCCCGAGCGCGCCGCTCGACTCGCGGCCGGATCGTCGCCGGCCGGGGACCCGGGGGGCGACGCGACCGTCGAGGTGCTCGGCCCGGCACCGGCGCCGATCGCGCGGCTGCGCGATCGCTTCCGGTTCCAGCTGCTGGTCAAGGGCTGCGACGAGAAGCGCGTGCTCGCCGCGGGCCGCGCGTTGGCTCGCGCCGGCCGCGACGCGGAACACGAGAGCCGAGGCCTGCGTGTGGCCGTCGACCCGAGCCCGGTCAGCATGCTCTGACGAGAGCATGCTCTCGCATGTGGGTTCGCTATTTTCTGGTGCGTCATGGCACTCCTCGAAGTCCTGCAGTTCCCGGATCTGCGGCTGCGCCGCCGCTCCGAGCCGGTCGAGAAACTCAGCGACGAGCTGCGTCAGCTCGCCGCCGACATGCTCGAGACGATGTACGAAGAACCCGGCATCGGGCTCGCCGCGCCGCAGGTCGGGATCCCGCTGCGCCTCGTCGTGCTGGATACCGAGTGGACCGACGAGGAGGCCGAGCGCTCGCCGCTCGTGCTGGTGAATCCCGAGATCACGGCGCGCGAGGGCAAGCTGGTGTGGACCGAGGGCTGCCTCTCGGTGCCGGATTTCTCGGCCGACGTCGTACGCAGTGAGCGGGTCGTCCTGCGCGCGACCGATCTCGACGGCAACGAGATCATCGAGGAGGCGAGCGGCCTGCGCGCCGTGTGCTTCCAGCACGAACTCGACCATCTCGACGGGCTCCTGTACATCGACCGGATCAGCCGGCTCAAGCGCGAGCTCTACGTGCAGAAGCGCAAGAAGGCGCTGCGCGAAGACGGTGCTTCGTGGTCCACCGCCGGCGAGCGGCCGCCGGTGCGACCCGCGACACAGTTCTGAGGCTCCTCTTCTTCGGCACCCCGGCGTTCGCCGTGCCGACGCTCGAGCGGCTGCTCGCCGGCCCGCACCCGGTGGTGGCCGCGATCACGCAGCCCGATCGGCCGCGCGGGCGCGGGCAGCGGCAGTCGCCGTCGCCGGTGGCCGCCGCCGCGGAGCATGCCGGGATTCCGGCGCTGCGCACCGAACGGGTCGGGGTCCCGGCGTTCGTGGAGCAGTTGCGCGGCTTCGCGGCGGATCTGGGCGTCGTCGTGGCCTTCGGCCAGTTCCTGCCACGACCCGTGCGCGAGCTACCGCGTGCCGGCTTCCTGATCAACGCCCATGCCAGCCTGCTGCCGCGCCACCGCGGCGCCGCGCCGATCGCGTGGGCGATCCTCGCCGGCGACGCTGAGACGGGGATCTCGGTGATGCGCGTCGACCGCGAGATGGACGCCGGGCCGGTGGCGGGCGTACGCCGCACCGCGATCGGGTCCGATGAGACGACCGGCGCGCTCGAGCACCGGCTTGCGCAACTCGCTGCGGATGCAATCGAGGAGGCGGTCGCGCGGGCGGCTGCGGAGCAGCTCCATTGGACCGAGCAGGACCCCACCCGCGTGACGTTCGCGCCGAAGATCACGATGGAGGACGCGCGGCTCGACTGGCGCGAGCCGGCCACCGCGCTCGCGCGCCGCGTGCGCGCGATGGCGCCGCGTCCCGGCGCGTGGACGACTTGGGACGGCGAGCGACTGCGCATCCTGCAGTGCCGGGCACTCCCCGCCGCGGCGGCGCCGGACCTCGGCGCGGCCCCCGGCACCGTGCGCGTCGGCAGCGGCGCCGCGCCGCTGCGAATCGCCACCGGCGACGGCTGGCTCGAACCGCTGGTGTTGCAGCGCGCCGGCGGCAAACCGCTCGATCGCGCGGACTTCCAGCGCGGGCGCGGCCTGCCGGACGGCGCCCGTCTCGGCGCGACTTGACGCCGGCGGCAAGACGCCGAAGCTCCCGGCCACACGCCACACCCCCACGCCACACGGTTGCGACGCCTTCGCCTCGCCGCGGCGCGCCGCCACACCCTGGCCATCACGCACAATGTGCGCGCGGAGAACACGACGCCCTTCCCGCCCCCGAGCGCCGCTCGTCACCACGAGCCCCCCAGCGAAGCGCGCGCCCTGGCCTTCCGCGTGCTGCGCCGCGTCTCGGACGCCGGGGCCTACGCGGATCTCGCGCTGCGCGCGGAACTCGGGCGCTGCACGCTGCCGGCCCGTGACCGCGCGCTCGCCACAGAGCTCGTCTACGGCACGCTGCGTTGGCGGGGCCGGCTCGACGCGCTGCTCGCGCGCGTGCTCGCCCGTCGCCTCGATGCGCTCGAGCCGCGCGTGCTCGATCTGCTGCGGCTCGGCGCCTACCAGTTGGTGTTCTGCGATCGCGTGCCGGACGCTGCCGCGGTCTCGGAATCGGTGCGGCTCGCGCACGCCACCGGACTCGGGCGGGCCGCCGGCCTCGTCAACGCGGCGCTGCGGCGGCTCGCACGAGAACAGGCGACGATCGCGCTGCCGGCGCTGGCGGACGATCCCCTCGGACACCTGGTGCATGTGCTCTCGGTCCCGCCGTGGGTCGCGACGCGCTGGCTCGCCCGCTTCGGCAGCGACGAAGCGGCGGCGCTCGCCACCGCGCTGAACCAGCCGGCGCCGCGCACGCTGCGCGTGAATCGCCAGCGCGGCTCGCGCGAGGCGCTGCTGGCCGAGCTGCGCGAGCGCCACGTCGACGCGCTGCCCGCTCGCTTCGCGACGGACGCCATCCGTCTCGTCGGCCCCGCCGATCCAGCCCGCGATCCGGCGTTCCTCGACGGCCGGATGACGATGCAGGACGAGGCGTCACAGCTCGTCGTCGAGCTGCTCGATCCGCAGCCCGGCGAGCGCGTGCTCGACACCTGTGCGGCGCCCGGGGGCAAGGCCACCGCCTGCGCCGAGCGGGTCGGCGCCGAAGGTCTCGTGGTCGCCGTCGACCGGCACGAGCGACGCCTCGGGCTGATCACGCGCGATGCCGAGCGGCTGGGTCTCGGCAATCTGCGCTGCGTCGTCGCGGACGCGACCCGTCGCCTGCCGGACGAGCTCGCCCCCGGCAGCTTCGATCGCGTGCTGGTCGATGCCCCGTGCTCGGGGCTCGGCGCATGGCGGCGCAACCCGGATGCGCGCTGGCGTGTCAGCGCCGACGCGCCGGCCCGGCTGGCGACGGTGCAGCTCGCGATCCTGCGTCGCGCGGTCCCGCTGCTCGCTCGCGGAGGAGCGCTCGTCTACAGTACGTGTACGCTGACACCCGAGGAGAACGAAGCAGTGATCGATGCGCTGCTGACGCGAACGCCCGAACTCCGCCGGACGCCGGGCCGCGCGCTGCCGCCGCTGCTCGCTCCGCTGCTGGATGACGACGGCACGCTGCGCACGTGGCCTCATCGCCACGACAGCGACGGGTTCTTCGCCGTGCGGCTGGAGCACCGCACGTGAGCCTGCGCCCGATCGTGATCGCGCCGTCGATCCTGTCCGCCGACTTCGGGCATCTGGCCGACCAGGTGCAGGCGGTCGAGGCGGCAGGGGCCGACTGGATCCACGTCGACGTCATGGACGGTCGCTTCGTCCCGAACCTCACGATCGGCCCGCTCATCGTGAAAGCCGTGAAGCGGGCGGCGCGACAGCCACTCGACGTGCACCTGATGATCGTCGAGCCCGAGCGCTACATCGAGGACTTCGCCGCGGCCGGAGCGTCGCGATTGGCGGTGCACGTGGAGGCGTGCCGGCATCTGCACCGCGCGCTGCACCAGATCCGGGAGGCTGGCCTCGCCTCGTGCGCCGTGCTCAACCCGGGCACACCCGCGATCGCTGTCGAGCCGGTGCTCGGCGACGTCGACCAGATCCTGGTGATGTCGGTGAATCCGGGCTTCGGCGGCCAGAAGTTCATCGCCTCCGTGCTGCCGAAGATCACGCAGATCCGGCAGTGGATCGACGAACGCGGCCTCGACGTCGTGCTCGAAGTGGACGGCGGCATCGCGCCCGGGACGATCGGCCCGGCGGCCCGGGCCGGCGCCGACGCGTTCGTCGCCGGCTCAGCCATCTACGGCGCACCGGACTATCGCGTGGCGATCGAAGCGCTGCGCCGCGAAGCCGAGGACGCGCGCACGGCGCACCGCTGACACCGCGGGTTCCCGGAGGCGTCAAGAAAGGGGCCGGGTTCGTTCGTCAACTTTTCCGTCCGGAAAAGTTGACGAACGAACCCGACCCCTTTCTTGACGCCCGGCGACTTCGGCGCTGGATCCGCGTTGTCGGTGGCCCGGTCAGGCGCTGCCGCGCGCCAGCTTGTCCGCGTGTCGCACGTTGCGACCCTCCACGACCAGGATCACCGACTCGGCGATGTTGGTGGCGTGGTCGGCGATGCGCTCGAGGTTCTTCGCGGTCAGGATCAGATCGATCTGCTGCGGCGACACGTCGGGGCGGCTGTCGATCTCGCCGAGCGCCTCCAGGATCACCCGATCCTGTCCTTCATCGATCTGCTGGTCGCGCACGAGCAGGCGTCGCGCCTGCTCGGCGTCGCGCTGCACGAACGCATCGAGGGCGTCACG
Source organism: uncultured Pseudomonadota bacterium (assembly GCA_900696485.1). GTDB lineage: Bacteria > Myxococcota_A > UBA9160 > UBA9160 > PR03 > CAADGG01. The sequence goes on along the minus strand of CAADGG010000076.1, from coordinate 22,885 downwards.
CAGCATCGCCTGAGTCTGACCGGCGAGCGTTTCGAGCGACGCCGGCAGCGCGATCGGCGGCCGCTCGGCGATCCGCGCGGCGCTCTTCGCGATGTTGCGGGCGAGGTCCCCGACCCGCTCCAGATCCGTCCCCATGTCGTAGGCGGCCAGCAGCCGGCGCAGGTCGTCCGCCACCGGCGCCTGCAGGGCGATGCTGCGCAGCACCGCCTCGTCGACGGCGATGTCGAGGCGATCGATCTCGAGATCGTCGTCCTGCACCTCGGCGGCGAGCCGCGCATCGCGTTGGAACAGCGCCTGCAGCGATTTCGCGACGATCGCCTCGCAGCAGCCGCCCATGCGGAGGATCAGATCGTTCACCTCACCGAGAAACGGCTCGAGGGTTCGGGACATCGGGGCGGCGGACCTCCACGTTCGACTGGCGTTCGCCCACGCGAAGCATCCGCCAGCGTGCCGCAGAGTAACCCGTGGCCCGCGGGTTCGCGTGGGCGATCGCCACGCCGGCCGGGCGCGACTAGACTGCGACGCCACGCGGTCGCGCCGACCGCCGCCCCGAGGGAGAGCCGATGTCGTCGACCGCGGACGCCCCGCTCGGCAGGAGCGCCCCCCCCGACCCCGCCGGCGGCCTGGTGATCGCGAAACCCGCCGTCCGGGTTTCGCGACTCTCGTTCTGGTACGGCAAGACGCAGGCGCTGCACGACGTCAGTCTCGACCTCGCCGAACACAAGATCACCGCCTTCATCGGGCCGTCGGGCTGCGGCAAGTCGACGCTGCTGCGCTGCCTCAACCGGATGAACGACCTCGTCGACGGCGCGCGCCGGGAAGGCGAGGTGCTGTTCGACGGGCGCAGCATCTATGAACCCGAGGACGACGTCCACGAGCTCCGCAAGCGCATCGGCATGGTGTTCCAGAAGCCGAACCCGTTCCCGAAATCGATCTACGACAACGTGGCGTACGGGCCCCGCATCCAGGGGGTGCGGCGGCACAAGGCGCTCGATGCGGTGGTGGAACGCAGCCTGCGCGCGGCCGCACTGTGGGACGAGGTGAAGGATCGCCTGCGCGACGGTGCGCTCCAGCTCTCCGGCGGGCAGCAGCAGCGACTGTGCATCGCGCGCGCCCTCGCCGTCGAACCGGAGGTGATCCTGCTCGACGAGCCGTGCTCGGCGCTCGACCCGATCGCCACCGCCAAGATCGAGGAGCTGCTCCAGGCGCTGCGCCGCGACTACACGCTGGTGATCGTCACGCACAACATGCAGCAGGCCGCCCGGGTCTCCGACTACACGGCGTTCCTGTACCTCGGACACCTGGTGGAATTCGACGAGACGGCCAAGCTGTTCGTGAAGCCGCGCGAGCGACAGACGCAGGACTACATCACCGGACGTTTCGGCTGAGACGCAGCCGCCCCGCCGGTCAGCCGAAGCGCCCGGTCAGGTACGCCTCGGTCTCGGCCTTCTCGGGCTTCACGAAGAGCTGCTTCGTCGCGCCGAACTCGACGAGCCGACCGAGATAGAAGAAAGCGGTCCAGTCCGAGATCCGCGTGGCCTGCTGCATGTTGTGCGTCACGATGACGATCGTGATGCGCTTGCGCAGCGCGAGAATCAGCTCCTCGATGCCGGCCGTCGCGATCGGGTCGAGCGCCGAGGTCGGCTCGTCCAGCAGCAGCAGCTCCGGCCCGGTGGCGAGCGCGCGCGCGATGCACAGCCGCTGCTGCTGCCCGCCCGACAGCTTCCACGCGCTCTCCTGCAGGCGGTCCTTCACCTCGTCCCAGAGGGCGGCGGATTTGAGCGCTGGCTCCACGGCGTCGGCGATCTCGCTGCGCGCCAGCCCCCCGCGCGTGCGCAGGCCGAACGCCACGTTGTCGTAGATCGATTTCGGGAACGGGTTCGGCTTCTGGAACACCATGCCGATGCGCATGCGCATCTCGATCGGATCGACGTCGTCGCCGACGATGTTGACACCGTCGGGATAGAGCTTGACCTCCCCTCCATAGCGGGAGCCGTCGTAGAGGTCGTGCATCCGGTTGCAGCAGCGCAAGAAGGTCGACTTGCCGCAGCCGGACGGGCCGATCAGCGCCGTCACGGCGTTCTCGTGGATCGGCAGATCGATGGCGTGCAGCGCCTGGAACTCCCCGTAGTGGAAGTCCAGCCCGATCGCCTCGGCCTTCAGATCGCCCATCCCGTCCGCCCTCTCCAACCTCTCTCCACCCTTTCTCCACTCTCTCTCCAGCCTCGCCGGGTCTTCCCGGGTTCCGCCCGGACTACCAGCGGATCCGCTTGCGGAGTCGATAGCGCAGCCAGATCGCGCCGCCGTTCATCATCAGCGTCATGACCAGCAGCACGAGGCCGGCCGCCGCGGCGTTGCCCTGGAAGTCGTCTCCGGGCCGCGAGATCCAGTTGAACATCTGGATCGGCAACACCGTGAAAGGGTCATCCGTCCATTGGAACGACACGAAGGGCGGCTGGCTCTGGATCGGCGAGGTCGGCAGGAAGGCGATGTACGTGAGCGCCCCGATCGTGATCAGCGGCGCCGTCTCCCCGATCGCCCGCGCCAGCGCGATGATGACGCCGGTCGCGACGCCGCCGAGCGAGTACGGCAGCACGTGGTGCCACACCGTCTGCCATTTGGTGGCGCCGAGCGCGAAGGCCGCCTCGCGGACTCCGAACGGCACCGCGCGCAGCGCCTCCCGTGTCGCGACGATGACGATCGGCAGCACCAGGATCGCCAAGGTGAGCCCGCCGGTCAGCACGCTGCGCCCGAGATCCATCGCGTAGATGAAGAAGCCGAGCGCCAGCAGGCCGAACACGATCGACGGGACGCCGGCCAGGTTGGTAACGCTGATCTCGATGATGTCGTTGACCCAGTTGCGCGATCCGTACTCCTCGAGATACACGGCCGCCGCAACCCCGAGCGGGATCGCCGCCATGCCCGTCACGATCATCACGGCGACGGTGCCGACCCAGGCGGACAGGATCCCGGCCCGCTCCGCCTTGCGCGACGGGAACGACGTGAAGAAGTCCCAGCGCAGATGCGGCAGCCCGTCGACGGCGAGATCGACCAGCAACGCCGCCAGCGTGAGCAGGCCGACGGCGAGACAGGCCCAGCCGAACAGCGAGAAGAGCTTGTCGAAGAGCACGCGGCGGCGGATGCCGCGGCGCAGCGCCACGAGGTCCGGCGTCGGGACGGCCTGGCTCATCTCAATAGGCCTCCCGGAAGCGACGTCGGAGCAGCCAGGCGGCGACGTTGAAGACCAGCGTCATCAACATCAGCGTCAATCCCGCCGCGAAGATGCTGAGGTACCCGATGCTGCCGTGCGGCAAGTCGCCGAGCGCCACCTGCACGATGTACGCGGTGATCGTCGCCGCCGGCTCGCGCGGATCGAGGGTCAGGTTCGGCTGCTGGCCGGCCGCGATCGCGACGACCATCGTCTCGCCGACGGCGCGCGACATGCCGAGCGCGAACGCCGCCGCGACGCCGCTCAGCGCCGCCGGCAACACGACGCGAACGGCCACCTCGACGCGTGTCGCCCCCATCGCGAAGGCGGCTTCGCGCAGCTCCATCGGGACCGCTCGCATCGCGTCCTCGGAAACGGAACTGACGTAGGGGATGATCATGATGCCGATCACCAGCCCCGGCGACAGGATGTTGAAGCCCGGGAGGTCGGGGAACAGCCAGCGTTGCAGCAGCGGCGTCACGAACAGCAGCGCGAAGTAGCCGTACACCACCGTCGGGACGCCGGCGAGCATCTCGAGGAAGGGTTTGATGATCTCACGCGTGCGCGGGGCGGCGAACTCACTGAGATACAGCGCACTCGTGAGACCGATCGGCACCGCGACGGCCAGGCCGACGCCGGAGGACAACAGGGTTCCGGCCAGCAGCGGTAGGATCCCGAAGCGGGCATCGTCGAACAGCGGCATCCACATCGTGTCGGTGAGGAAGTCGACGATCGAGACCACGCGGAAGAACGCGACGGACTCCGAGACGAGGACGTAGAGGATCGCGATCGTGATCCCGATCGACGACAGCGCGGCCAGCAGCAAGCCGGCCTCGATGACCCGCTCGCTCCACCAGCGCAGGCGGGCGCCGGGCCGCGACAGACCGCGACCCCGGGGCCCGCCGCCAGAAGGGGAGCCGTGCGTGACGACGGGGGCTTCGGCGACCACGCGGGGAGCCTAGTGCACTGCTTCGCGGGCGAGCAGGTCCTCCAGCGAGACGCCGACCTCCGGCTTGCCGCCGAACACGGTGCCGGTGGCGCCGGCCCGGAAGCGCGCCAGCGAGGCCGGATAGGCGTTCGGCGGCAGTGCCAGGTACTTCACCTCTTCGATCAGAGCCGGCCCTTCGGTCATGATGAACTCGATCACGCGCTGTACGGCCGGTCGCTCCGCAGACTTCGCGCTCACGTACAGGAACAGCGGGCGCGCGAGCGGCTGATAGGTGCCGGCCTTCACGTTCTCCATGCTCGGCAACACGCCTTCCGCCCCCGGCTCGGCGACGATCGCGAGCGCCTTCATGCGGTGGGTGTGCGGCGCATAGTACGCATACGGGATGTAGCCCATCGCGTACTTGTTGTTCTCGATGCCCTGCACGAGCACGTTGTCGTCCTCGCTGCCGGTGTAGTCACCGCGGCTCGACTTCGCCTTGCCGACGATGGCCTCCGTGAAGTAGTCGAAGGTGCCGGAGTCCGCGCCGGAGCCGAACAGCATCAGCGGCTCGTCGGGCCACTCCGGGCGGATCTGGTTCCAGCGCAGGATCTTGCCCTGGGCCGCCGGTTCCCAGATCTTGCGCAGCTCCTCGACGGTGATCGCGTCGACCCAGTCGTTCTGGGGGCTGACCGCGACGGTGATCGCGTCGTACGCGATCGGGAGCTCGAAGTACTGGATTCCAGCCGCCTTGCACGCCGCCATCTCCCCGTCGAGGATCGGCCGCGACGCATCCGACAGATCCGTCTCGCCGCGGCAGAACTTCTTGAAGCCGCCGCCGGTCCCGGAGATCCCGACGGTGACGCGGACCTTGCCACGCTCCTTCGCCTGGAACTCCTCGGCGACCGCCTCCATCACCGGGTACACGGTGCTCGAGCCGTCGATCGCGATGGTCTCGGCGGCGCGCGTCGGCGCGCCGGCGATCGCGAACTCCGCGGTGGCGGCGCCGGCGAGGGCGAGGGCGACCCCTCGAACGATGGCGCGGACTCCCGCGCGGCATCCGGACCCGTCGATCGACATCTGCCTGTCCCCTCCCTGGCGGTCTCGCCAGTCTCTCGGTCCGCCTCGATGTGGATTCCGGGAAGAAACTACGCGCCGACGCGGAACCCGGTGCGACGGAATGATGAATCCCATGTGACGAGATCGTGAAGACTGCGCCGCGGAGGTCCGCCGCCGCCATCAGCCGCCGAGCTGGCCGAAGGGTCCCTCCGGCCTCGGCAGATCGACCCAGAACCGCGTGCCCGGGCCGGAGTGGCTCTCGACGCCGCTCTCGACGCCGCTCTCGACGCCGAGTTGGCCGCCCATCGCCTGCACCAGGTGCTTCACGATGGTGAGGCCGAGGCCGGTCCCGCCGAGCGCACGCGAGCGGCCCGGGTCGACGCGATAGAAGCGCTCGAAGATCCGCGGCAGATCCTTGCGCGGAATCCCGATCCCGGTGTCCGTCACGGACACCCGCAGACGCCGGCCGAGACCGGGCTCCACGGACACCGCGATCCGACCCCCGCTCGGCGTGTACTTGATCGCGTTGTCGAGCAGATTGCCGAGCACCTGCTCGACGGCGCGGCGATCCGCCCACACCCGTGCGTCGGTCGGCGTCTCGACCGCGAGCGTGAGTTCGCCGGCGCGCAGCCGCGGCTCGAGGTCCCGGATCAGGCGGCGCGCCAGTTCGGCCAGATCCACCGGCTCCGGTCGCAGCGGCACGCTCCCGCTCTCGATCTGCGACAGCTCGAGGAGATCCTCGACCAGCGTCTGCAGGCGCCGCGCATTGACGACGATCGCGTCGACGGCGGAGACGGCGTGGTCCGGCAGCGTCATGTCGGCGAGCCGCTCGGCATAGCCGCGAATCGACGTCAGCGGTGTCTTCAGCTCGTGCGACGCATTGGCCACGAAATCGCGCCGGATCGACTCGACGCGCCGGAGATCCGTGACGTCGTGGAAGACGGCGACGGCGCCGGTCGAGCCATCGGGCTGCGCGAACGGCGCCACCTGGAAGCGCACGCGCCGCTCCGCCGTCGTCCCGACGGCGGCCTCGCGCAACTGCGTCTCTCCCTTGCGTAGCGCCGCCCGGAGCGTGTCGACCACCTCGGCGTGACGGATCTCCTCGAGCAGCGAGCGGCCCTCCGGCGGCGCCGCGGCGCTCGGGGACGCGAACAGCTCTCGTAGGCGCGGATTCGCCAGCACGACGCGCTCGTCGGCGTCGACGACCAGCACCGCCTCTTCCATCGCCTCGATCACGGCCTCGAGCCGACTGCGGCGCGCATCGCTGCTCCGCAGCCGACTCTCGAGCGTGTCGGCCATCTCGTTGAGGGCATTCGCGACCGGGCGGAACTCCCCGATCCACGTGCCGGGGAGCCGGGCCTCGAGTCGTCCGGCCCGCTGCGCGTCGGCGAAGCGGCGCAAGGCCAGGACGGGCTCGGCCAACAGCCGCGACAACCAGCCCCGGCCGAGCAGCGCGGCGCCCAGCCCGGCGAGCGCCGCCAGTCCGACGGCGCGCGCCGGCGCACCGCTGGCGCTGGCGGCCAGCGCCGAGGCGCCCGCGACGGCGACGAGCGCCGCCAGCAGCGTCAGGCGAAAGCCGGTCGGGCGCAGGCCGGTCACGGAGGCGGGGCTCCTTCCGGCGCGAGCTTACTCCGTGAAGCGGTAGCCGACACCGCGCACCGTCTCGATCAGGTCCCCGCCCTTGCCGAGCTTCTCGCGCAGGCGCTTCAAATGGGTATCGATGGTGCGCATCGTGACGGTGACGTCCGAGCCCCAGATCTCCTCCAGCAGGCGTTCGCGCGTCAGCACGCGACCGGGCCGGCGCATCAGCGTAGAGAGGAGCTGGAACTCCTTGGCGGTGAGTCCGACCTCCTCGCCCTCGACGAAGCAGCGGTGCCGGTCGAGATCCACGCGGACTGCGTCGCGTTCCAGCAGGTTGCGCTCCCCTCCGGCGCCGGCGCGCCGGCGCAGCAACGCGCGCACGCGCAACACCAGCTCGCGGGGGCTGAAGGGCTTGGTCACGTAATCATCGGCGCCGAGCTCGAAGCCGACGATGCGGTCGACCTCCTCCCCCTTCGCGGTCAACATCAGCACCAGCACGTCCGCCAGCTCGGGCCGGGTGCGGATGAAGCGGCAGACCTCGGTGCCGGACATGTCCGGCAGCATGAGGTCGAGGACGGCGAGGTCCGGCGCCGCCCGGCGCAGCTTGTCGAGCGCCTCCTGCCCGCAGCTCGCGGTCTCGACGGCGAAGCCCGCCTCACTGAGGCTGAGCCGCACCAGATCGAGGATGTCGGGTTCGTCGTCGCAGACGAGGATCCGGGTGGTCATGGGACGTCAGGGTACGTGTCGTGAGCGAAGGCTCCAGCTCGCCGCCGGCCCGTCACCGGAGCGTCGCCGGCTCTCCCCATCCCGGCCGCGCTGGCGGCCCCAAGGGGAGCTTTCCGGGCTGCGGTAGAGTCGCGGCCCGTGCTCGCCGAGAACGCTCCCATGTTGCTCCCGCTGCCCGCCGGCGCCCTGCTGCTGTCGATCCTGACCGTCTGCCTTCCGGGCGTGCTGGCCTCCGCCGGCCCGGCGCGGGCGCTCGGGGACACGGGATCGGAGTCGGCGCACGAGGACGGACTCAGTGGCCGCGACATCTACGACCGCCTGCTCGCCAACCGCTTCGAGGCGTCCGAGCAGACGGTCCGGCTCGTCTCCGGCGACCGTGGCGGCAACGAACAGGAATCCCGGATGACCGTGTTGTGGAAGAGCTTCCGCGACGAGACCGGCGCGCCGCGCCGGGGCGTGCTGTCGAAGACCCGGATCCTCTACACGCACCCGTTCGACCTGCGCTTCTCGGGCTATCTCATCGTGCACAACCGCGACCGAGCCGACGACCAGTTCGTGTATCTCGCCAGTCGCCGCCGGGTCCGCCGCGTCCGATTGCGCGGCGAGGCCGTGATGGGGACCGACTTCAGCTTCGAGGACGTCGTGCCCCGCGAGGTCGAGGACGCCGACTACCGGCGGCTCGCCGACGAGACCTGGGACGGGCGCGAGTGCTACGTCGTCGAGATCACGCCTCGGCCCGAGAGCGAGTCCGAGTACTCGCGCTTCGTGAGCCGCATCGATCGCGAGCGGATGGTGGTGCTGCATACGCGGTACTGGAGCAGCGCCGGCGTGGAGGTCAAGGAACTGAAAGCCCCGGCCGCGGAGGTCGAGAGGATCGACGGCATCTGGGTGCCGATGCGCGCCGAGATGCGCCACCTCCTGACCGGCGGCTACACCATCTTGCACGTCGAGACCATGACCGGCAATCCGCCGATGCCGGATGCCGAGTTCGACCCACGGCGACTCGAGTCGCACTGAGGGCGCTCGGCACGCCCGGCGCACTCGGGCTGCGCTAGATCCGCAGCCTCACGAGCAGAGCCGGCAGCAGCAGGAGGTCGGCGACCAGGCACAGGCCGATCGTCAGCGCGAACAGCACTCCGAACTCCTGCAGGGTGGCGAAGCTCGACAGCGCGATCACACCGAAGCCGGCCGACAGCATCAGCGAAGTGATGGCGATCGGGCGGCCGACGGCGAAGCCGGTCCGACGGCATGCCTCGGCCGGCTGCGCGCCGGCTTCGCGCTCGCGGCGGTAGCGGACCAGGAAGTGGACGGTGTCGTCGATCGCGATGCCGAGGGCCACGGCGCCGATCAAGCTCGTCGGGAGCGAGAGCGGGGCGGCGCCGAGCCCGAGCAGACCGAAGAACAGCAGCACCGGAAACAGGTTTGGCAGCAGGGCGACGAGGCCGAGCCGCCACGAGCGCAGTGCCAGCGTCACCAGCACGAAGATCGCCAGCGAGGCGAGGCCGATCGCACGACCCTGCGCGCCGGCGATCCCGTCGGCGCTGCGTGCCAGCAGGATCGCGTTGCCGAGCGGCTCGGCGCGGATGCGCTCCGGCAGCTCGGAGCGGATCGCAGCCCGCAGATCCGCCGTGAGGCGGCGGATCGCGGCCGAACCGACCTCGCCGGTGCGCACCACCAGGTTGACCCGAGACTGGTCGCCGTTGACGAAGCGCCCGAGCTCGTCCTTCGGCGCCAGCTGGAGCAGCTCCATCACGCCGGCCGAGGTCTCGGGAATGCGCTGTTCGGCGGGATCATCGCGTTCGACCGCGCGATTGAGGACACGCAAGGTATCGGCGATCGACGCGCTGTGGGTGACTCCGTCGATGCGGCCGAGCCGGGCCTGCAGCGCTTCGACGCTGCGCAGCGCCGCCGGATCCCGGAAGGCGGCCGGCGCGCCGCCGTCCAGGATCACATAGATCGGAATGGCGCCGGCGAGCAGTCGGTTCACCGCGTCGAAGTCGCGCCGCACGGGATCTTCCGCATCGAAGAACGAGACGTAGTCCGTATCGACGACGATGCGCGGAATCGCCCAACCCGCCACGGCGGCGGCGAGTCCCGCCGCCAGGATCACCACGCCATCTCGACGCACGGCGAGCGCGTGCAACGCGCCGAGCGTCGCGTCGATGGCGAGCGTGAAGCGTTCACTGATCCGCATCACCGTCTTCGGCAGAGCCGCGAGCTCGCGGCGCGGCGGCAGCAGCGCCAGGACGGCCGGCAGACCCGCCAGCGTCAACAGCGTGATGCAGCCGGTCCCGAAGACCGAGAACGCACCCATCGCCCGCACGGCCGGCACCTCGGTGAGGCAGATCGCCGCGAAGCCGGCCTGCGTCGTGAGACCGGAGATCAGCACCGGAAGCCGCATCTGCCGGAGCGTCCGCGCCGCCACCTCGCGCGCCGTGCCGTGGCCGCGCTCGGCGTCGTAGTGCGACAGCAGATGCACGCCATAGACGCTGGCGATCGCGAGTAGCTGCGGCGCGAGCATCGACGAGAGGATCGTGATCGGGACATCGAGCGCGGCCATCGTCGCGTGCGTCCACAGCACGGCCACGACGGCCGCACCGATCGGCAACCCGACGCCGCGTCGCGAGCCGCTCGCCAGCACCAGCACCCCGGCGAGAACCAGGACGGCGAGCGGGATCAGCACGCGCAGATCTCGCACCATGCCGCGGTATACGGAGACCTTCAGATGCGGGCGCCCCGACACGTGGAAGCGAAGCCCGGGCTGCTCCCGCGCGGCCAACAGCGCCTCGATGCGCTCGTCGAGCCCGGCCGCCAGGAACTCGGCGTCCGTCATCTCGTGGAAGCGGACCGACAGACCGGCCGAACGCCCGTCTTCGGAGACCACCGTCCGACGCATCAACGGATCCCGGAGCGCACGCTCGCGCAGCGCGGCCAGCCCGGCAGGAGTTTCCGGGACGCGATCGAAGAGCCGGCCGACCTCGATCCAGTCCTCTTCCGCGACGAACCGGAACGAAACGACGTCGGCCAGACTCTGGACGCGCCGCACGCCCGGGAGCCGAGCGATGTCGTCGTGCAGACGCTTCAGCGTCGTCAGGTTCGGCTGCGTGAACACGCCCGCCGTCGTCTCCATCACGACGGCGTACAGTTCGTCGTCGCCGAACTCGAGGACGGCGCGCTCGTAGCGCGCGCGGCTGGGATCCTCCCGCGGCAACAGCGGCTCGGTCGACGGATCGAGGCGCACGCGCAGGCCCGGCGGCTCGAGCCGCAGCAAGGCGGCGCCGGCCCCGAACGTCACGGCCAGCAGGATCCCGAGCACGACGGCGGGGTGTCCGGCGATCGCGGCCGGCCGCCGCGCGAGCAGCGCTCCGAGCGCAAGCAGCGCCACCCCTGCGGCGAGCGCCAGCCACGCCGCCTGATCTGCCGCCTCGGTTCCCAGCCTCTCCCTCCGCACGGCGTTCCGCGCCTCGGCGCGCACTGTAGGCCGGCCGCCGGCATCCGCCGTCACCGGCGACCCGGATCCGCTCCGCTGGCGCACCGAGAGTTGGCGCCGAGCGGAGCGGACGGCATACTGCCGCCTCCGCTGATTGCCGGGGCGTGGCGCAGTTTGGTAGCGCGCTTCGTTCGGGACGAAGAGGTCGCTGGTTCGAATCCAGTCGCCCCGACCACCATCCAGCCGTCCCAGAGAGTCGTTCGAGACAGACGTCCGAAACAGACGTCCGAGAGAATCGCCCCAGAGAATCGTCCCGGAGATCTCGGGATTCCGTCTCGAAGGCTGCTGGGCGCTGGCAGCGGAGCACGACGCCGGGCTGGTCTCCCGCTCCCGACCGGGGAGCGGGAGACCACGCCCGGCGCTCTGCTTCCGGTCCGGCCGCCGGCTCGACCCGCCTCGCGCCCGGCCTATGAACCGGCTCGTCGCTCGCCGGCCTGCGAACCGGCTCGTCGCTCGCCGGCCCGTGAACCGGCTCGTCGCTCGCCGTCCTCGACCTTGCGCGTCGCTCGGGTAGCATCGGGGTCTCCCCAGCGTCCGGCGAGGGGCTCCATGGCCCGACCGCATCGCGTCCCGTCCGCTTCCCGCGCCCAGGTGCTGGCGACCCTCGTTGCGCTCGGACTCGGCCTCGCCTGCGGCGCGCCCGCGCCGGAAGCCATCGAGGACATCGTCGTGCGGGTTTCAGGCGTCGCGGTCGATCGGACCGGCTCCCCGGTGGTCATCCTCGAGGAGCAGGATGGAGGGCGGGCGCTCCCGATCTGGATCGGTGTTGCCGAGGCGCGCTCGATCGCGTCGGAGATCGAACGTCTGCATCCGCCGCGCCCCAACGCGCACGACCTCGCCAAACGCCTGATCGAAAGCCTCGACGGCGCGATCGAGCGGGTGGTCGTGACCGAGCTTCGCGACGGCACGTACTACGCGCGGATCCTGGTCTCGGCCCACGGGCAGCGCCGCGAGGTGGACGCGCGCCCGAGCGACGCGATCGCGCTGGCGTTGCGCTTCGATGCGCCGCTGTTGGTCCGCGAAGCGCTGTTCGATGACGCGAGCCGCGAGCCCGGTGCGCCAGCCGAGGAGCGCGCGCTCTAGCGTCCGGTCGCCAGAGCGGGCCAGCATGCGATCGCGCCGGCGGGCCGGAACCCTGCAAGGAATTGCGCAGTCGCGGCGCGGCCGAGCGGCCTCCGGCTGCCGGCGGCGAATGCGCGATATGCCCGCAGACCCTCGCGATTGCTGCACTTTCTCGTCCCGAGACCGGTGATGATTTCGTTGACAAGGGGGGGGGCCGCTGTCACGATCGCCCCCGTTCGAGCCGCGTCCCGCGACTCCTTCCGCCGGAGACCCTCCCCTCGATGGACCACTCGGAACTCGCGTGGGAGTTCGCCGACCTGTTCGGTGAACTCGAGGTCGAGGAGATCAACGAGGTGCTCGCCAAGAACGTGCCGATCGGCACGCTCGACTTCTTCCGGAAGTACGGCGATGATTTCGGCCGCGCCGCCAGCATCGAAGGCGCCGTGCTCCAGCGGCTGCCGAACCTGCTGTTGATGGGCTACCTGATCCGCGTGCTGGAAGAGCGGCTGCTCGACGGTGAGGAAGGCTCCGAGCCTTGATGCACCGGTCTTCGATGCGCGGGCGTCGCCGGCAAGGGCCTCGCCGGCAAGATCCTGGTGCGCAGGACACCGGAACGCGGGCGGCGACATGAGTACCCCGCTTCGCTGGCCGAGCGGCCGGCGCCTGTTCCTGATGCGACACGGCGAGACGTACGAGCCGCACCCCGACACGCGGGTTCCGGGACGCGAAGACAATCCCCGGCTGCCGCTGACGCCGCGCGGCCGCGAGCGACTCGGCGAGGTGGCGCGCTGGATGGCGGGACTGCCGATCGAGGCCGCCTACGCGTCCCCGTATCGACGCGCCCAGGAGACCGCGCAGATCGTCAGCGAGCCGCACCGGCTGGCGGTCGGAACGCTCGACTCGATCAAGGAACTCGAGGTGCATCCGCCGGAAGGCGGCACGATGGGCGATGTAGCGCGCCGCTACCTGGCGCTGATTCGCGAGCTGTCCGAGAAGGGCGAACACGAGGTCCGGCTCGACTGCGGACGCTCGCTCGGCGAGATCGTCGACACGGCGCTCGCGGAACTCCGCGACGCCCTCGAGCGGTCGTCCGGTCCGTTGCTCGTCGTCGCCCACGGCGGCCTCAATCGCTTCCTGTTGGGACGCTGGCTCGGCATGCCGGCGCTGCGCGCGATCGCGCTCGAGCAGAACTTCGCGTGCGTGAACATCGTCGAGTTCATCGGCAGCGGACACCCCTGGGTCCGTGCCGTGAATGCGACGTTCCACGATCCGTTCAAGCTCGACGCTCCGGGCCTCTGAGCCCAGGGCCGGGAGGAGCTGCTCGTGTCCGATGCGCTTCGTGAGATCCGCAGCGCCGCCGCGCCGAGGCCGGTGGGACCGTACGCGCAGGCCATCGAAGCCGGCGGCTTCGTGTTCTGCGCCGGCCAGATTCCGCTCGACCCGGAGACTGGAACGATGCTCGACGGCCCGTTCGAAGCCCAGGCCGAGCGCGTGTTCGCCAACCTCTCCGCGGTGCTGGAGGCCGCCGGCACGTCCCTCGCACGCGTCGTGAAGACCACCGTGTTCCTCGCCGACCTCGCGGATGCCCCGTCGCTGAACGAGATCTACCAGCGCTGGTTCGTCGCCGACCCGAAGCCGGCGCGCACGACGATCCAGGCCGGCCGGCTCCCGGCCGGCGCGCGCGTCGAGATCGACGCGATCGCCAGGCTCTAGTGTGGTTCGTGTGGTCGATGCGATCGCGAAGCCATCGGGGACGCGATCACCGAGCTGCAAACTAGCGGGACGACGATCGCTCCCGCTCCGAGCCGAGCGGCACGAGCGGGGCGGCGCGCGCGCCGTAGTCGCGCACCAGCCGGTTCAGGTTCACGCCGTTGATGACGACGTGAGCCACGGTGGGCGCCAGCAGGTTGCCGGTCCCTTCGTAGAGCGCGCCGAGCAACAGGCCGGCCGCGAGCGAGAAGGCGCCCCACAGCAGCAGATCCCGGCGCGGGACGAAATGCATCGCGGCGAACAGCAGGCTGGCCCACCACAGACCCACCACGGGCTGCAGCGCCCCGCGAAACAGCGCCTCTTCGCCGACTCCGCTGGCGAGCGCGAGCAACCAGGCCTGTCGCGGGGACAGCGGGCCGATGGTCTCGGCGAGCGCCCGGGCGAGACGTTCGCCGGCCGGCACGCGACGGGTGAGCCAGCTCGACCCGGCGATCACGCCGGCCGCGGCCAACCCCCCGACCAGAGCATCCCGGAGCCAGCGGATTTCCGCGTCCGGAGTCGAAAACCACAGGCTCTCCCCGTGCAGGCCCGTACGCCACGACCACGCGACTCCCCAGAGAATCCCGTAGAACACGAAAGCGAGCCGGAGGAGCCGGTCGGGACCGGCCGGCGGCGGCTTCCTCGTGGCGCCGTGCGGCACCGCGGCGTCTTCCGATTCCAGGGCAGCCTCCTCCTGTCGGTCGGCGGGATCCGCAGGATCGCGCATGGCCCGGCCGCCGTCGCATCCGGTCCTCGTTGCCAGCCGGCGGTGCGACAGGTAGAGTGCCGGTTGGTCCGGCGCTCTCCCCCCGAGGGCGTCGGTTTCTCGTTCCCGGCTCCTGCCTTCGCTCGGTGAGGCGAGAGTGTGTCGAGGGTCCCCGTGGCCTCGATCCCGCCCGGAGGTCCGCAGCATGGCGGATCGTGTTCCGATGAGTCCTCGCGGCTATGCGCAGCTCGAGTCCGAGCTGAAGCGCCTGAAGACCGTGGACCGCCAGCAGATCGTCAAGGAGATCGAGATCGCGCGGGCACACGGCGACATCTCGGAGAACGCCGAGTTCGAGGCCGCCAAGGAGCGCCAGGCCCAGATCGAGGGCAGGATCCGGACCGTCGAGGACCGCCTGGCGCGCGCCCAGGTCATCGACACGGCCGGCCAGTCTCCGGATGCCGTGCGCTTCGGCGCCACGGTGCTGCTGACGGATGTGGAGAGCGGCGAAGAGATCACCTACACGTTGGTCGGCGAGGATGAGTCCGACGCCGCCCAGGGCCTGATCTCCGTGACCTCCCCCGTCGGGCGCGCACTGATCGGAAAGCCGGTCGACGAGGTGGTTCGCGTCCAGGTGCCGCGCGGAACCCGCGAGTTCGAGATCCGCGAGATCCGCTTCGATTGACGTCTGCGGCGCTCGATCGGAAGCCGTGCCACGGTGCGGCTCGTTGATTTTCGACCCTCGATTCGTAGAATGCGGTGCCTGGCATTCCGGTGCCTTCTCTTCCCCGGTAGCTCAGCGGTAGAGCAATCGGCTGTTAACCGATGGGTCGTAGGTTCGAATCCTACCCGGGGAGCCATCGATCCCAAGTCCACGTCACGAAGCAGGCCGCGAAGATCCCAGCGCGAAGAGCGAAGCGCCACGAGCCCAGAGCGAAGAGAAGATCGCAAACGCCCGTGCCGCGTTTCCCCGGGACCCGAAGCAGCGACACTCCGACGTCCGCCGGGGGACCGGGAGAGCAGAGAGAGGGAATGGCGCGACGCGAGCGACAGAGTCGGCCGGCGCTCCGCGCTGCGCGCGGCGGCGCACCGCTCCTGGCGGCCCTGCTCGTCGGCCTCGCCGCCGTTCCGATGCCGACCCTGGCCCAGGACGCGGCCGTGGCGGCCGCCGACGAGACGACGCCCCCCGGCGACGTGGCCCCGCCGGCCGAGAAGGCCTGGATCCGCGGTGAGCTCAAACTGAATTTCCGCGCGGCGCCGAGCAACCAGGCGACCCCCCTCGGCATCCTCGAGACCGGCGATGCCGTCGCGATCCTCGAGCGCCGTTCCGGCTGGGTGCGCGTGCAGACCGAAGACGATCACATCGGCTGGCTTCCGGAGAGCTACCTCGCACCCGACGGACCGCCCGACGAGCGGGTGCACGAACTCGAAGGAGAGCTCGCCGGCCTGCGCGAGGAGCTCGCCGCCGCGCAGCAAGACCTCGCAACGCTGGAAGAGAGTCTCGAGACGCAGCGAGCCCGCGATGTCGAACGCGAGGCGTTGCTGCAGCAGCTCGACGAAGACAACCGCGTGCTCCGCGCCGGCGAACGTTGGCCGTTCCTGATCATGGGCGCCGCCATCCTCGGCGCCGGGTTCATCGGCGGATTGCTGATGCGCGGCGGCGCGACGCGGCGCTCGTCCTCACGGATCCGGTTCTGAGCAGCCGCTTGGACGAGACGCTTCGCCTCGACGAGGAGCTGCGCTGCGGGATCGTGCTCGCCGGGCAGGATTCCGACACGACAAAGCGTCAGTCGCAGCGCGCGGAAGCACTGGGTTTCGATTCCCTGTGGGTCGGCGACCACGTCGCCTTCCACGTACCGATCGCCGAGTCGCTGACCACCCTGGCCTTCGCGGCTGGCGCCACCGAGCGCATCGCGCTCGGCACCGCGGTCTACCTGCTCGCGCTGCGTCACCCCACGCATGTCGCCAAGATCACCGCCACGCTGGACCGGTTGTCGGGCGGGCGCCTGGTGCTGGGCGTCGGGCTCGGCGGCGAGTTCCCACCCGAGTGGCAGGCCGTCGGTGTCCCCGTCGCGGAGCGGGCATCGCGGGTCGAGGAGTCCATCCCGCTGGTCCGCCGGCTGTGGAGCGAGGACCGGGTCGCGCACGCGGGGCGTCACTTCGCGTTCGACCCCGTCACGATCGCCCCAAAACCGAACCCGCAGCGGGCGAGCGGTGCGGCGGGTCCGCCGCCGATCTGGATCGGGGGCCGCGCGCCGGCCGCGATGCGGCGCGCCGGCCGGCTCGCCGATGGCTACATCTCGCACATGTGCGCGCCGGAGACGTACCGCAGCAACCTCGACACGATCGCCGCCTCCGCGCGCGAGGCCGGCCGGGCGTCGCTGGCCTTCGGCAGCGCGGCATTCCTGTTCACGTTTCTCGAACAGCGCGTCGAGGACGCGCACGAGAAGGCGGCCAAGCTGCTCGGCATGGTCTATGCCCGCGACTTCCGGGAGGCGGCTCGGAAGTACTGCCTGCTGGGACCTCCGGACGCCTGCCTCGAGAAGATGCGCGCCTTCGCTCGGGCCGGCTGTCGCCATTTCATCCTGGCCCCGCTCTCGGACCCCGAGAGCTTCGCGGAACGAGTCGCAGCGGAGATCCTGCCGTCGGTGCGGACACTCGCCACGTAGGCGCGGCCGGCGCGGCTGCTGAACCGGACTCGGCTCCCCGAGCTCCTACGCTACACCCTCGACGTGGCGGACCGCGAGACGCGAACCCGGGACGGCCGGATCCGACGATGAGCGGGCGAGGATGAGTTCCGCGAACGCGGCCGCGGACGCAGCGCCGCGCAGCGAAGATCCACGCGGGCATCCGTTGCCCTCGGGCGCCGCCGCGGGCGAGGAACCGGGCGCGAGCCTGCGCTCCGTCGTGCAGATCCTCGGCCGCTGCCTGCGGCTACTGACGCCGCTCCGCCATCATCTGTTGCTGCTGTTCGCGGGCTTTGCCGGGCTCACGCTGCTGCTCGTCCCGCCGTCGCTGCTCTTCCTCGATCTGATCTGGACCCGCGCGCTACAAGGCGAGCCGCTGCCGGCGCTGCAAGCGTGGCTGCTCGGTCTCGACCCCGCCACCAGCGTCGCGGTAGAGGCCCTCTCGGCCGAGCTGCGCGGCAGCGTCGCGCGCCGCACGATCGCGGCCGCGGTGGGACTCGTCATGCTGGTGGCCCCCCTCGGCATGGGGCTCTGGTACTACCAGGTCTGGATCCTGCAACGCCTGAACCAACTGCTCCGGATGGAGCTCCTCGAGCGCTTCCAGAATCTCTCCTTGCGCTTTCACAGCGAAGCGCGCGTGGGCGATGCGATCTACCGCCTGACGCAGGACAGCGCGATGGTGACGTCGCTCGTCGAGGTGCTGCTGCTGACGCCGGCCTACACGATCGGCGGTTATCTGCTCTCACTCGTCCTGATCGCCAGCGTAGATCCGCGCATGGCACTGCTGCTGCTGGCCGCCTGGGGACCGCCACTGGCCGCCAGCCTGGTGTTCTCGACGCCGATGCGGGTCGGCTTCCGCGCCGCGCGCGCGGCCAACGCCGCGCTGACCGCACGGATCCAGGAAGGCGTCGTCGGCATGCGCACGCTCAAGGCCTACGGAGCCGAGGCGCGCGAACAGGAGGCCTTCGAACAGGCTTCTCGCGACGCGTTCGACGCCGCCTTCGGGGCGCGCCAGCGCTTTGCGCTGTACGCCATCCTGGTCTTCGCGGGGGTCTCGACCGTGCTGGCGGCGGCGGCCGCCTGGGGGGCCCTCGAGACGGCCCGCGAGGCCGAGGTCTTCGCCGTGCGGCTCTTCGCCGTGACGGGAGTCGGCGCCTGGAACCTCGGGCTGTTCCAATGGTTCCGGAGTCGTTTCGGCGACGGCACCAATCAGCTCCGGCGCTTGTTCCGCACCTGGGGACGCGCGCAGGACATCTCGATCGGCCTGACGCGTGTGTTCGAGATCCTCGATCTCGCGCCGGAGGTCATCGATGCGCCCGACGCGCTCGGCATCGACGGCGTGTGCCGTGGTCTCTCCTTTCGCGGCGTGGATTTCCAGTACCGCGACGACCGGCCCGCCCTCGCGGCAATCGATCTCGACGTCCCGGTGGGCGGCATCACCGCAGTGGTCGGCCCGACCGGCGCCGGCAAGAGCACGCTGCTGGCGCTGGCACTGCGGCTCTTCGATCCGGACCACGGCAGCGTCGAGCTCGACGGCGTCGATCTGCGTCGGCTGCGGATCGCGGATCTGAGGCGCGTGGTGGCGATCGCGCTGCAGGAGAACCTGCTGTTCGGGACGACGATCCGCGAGAACATCCGCTACGCCGTCCCCGAGGCCTCCGATGCCGCCGTCCGGGCCGCCGCCGAGATCGCCTGCGCGTGCGAGTTCATCGACCCGCTTCCACTCGGCTACGACACTCCCCTCGGCGAACGCGGCGCAAAGCTGTCGACGGGCCAACGGCAGCGCCTGTCGCTGGCCCGCGCCGTATTGAAGAACGCACCGATCCTGTTGCTCGACGAGCCCACGGCGTCGCTCGATGCCGAGACCGAAGCGCGCGTGCTCGGCAACCTCGCCGCGTGGGGTCGCGATCGTGCCATCCTGATGGTGACACACCGGCTCTCGACCGTGCGGCACGCCCAGCGCATCGCCGTCCTGCACCACGGCCAGCTCGTCGAGTCCGGCACGCACGATGAACTGATGGCGCTCGGCGGTGGTGCGTACTGGCGACTGATCCGCGCCGACGCCAGCGAGGGACCGGAAGGATGAGCCGAGGCGCACTGCAGACGCTGTCGCGCGCGCTGCGCTTCGTCGCGCCGCTGCGCGGGCGCGTCGCCATCAAGATGGCGTTGCTGCTGGTGAGCGTGCTGCCGCTGGTGTTGGTGCCGTGGCCCGGCAAGATCGTCATCGATCACGTGATCGAGGGCCTGCCGGTCGATCCCGCCGCGTACCCGTTCTTCATCCGTCCCTTCACCGTCTGGATCGCCGGCGACAGCGCGGTGGAGATCCTGGGGTGGACGCTGCTGGCGCAGCTCGTGCTGCTGGTCCTGGTGGGTGCGTTCGGCGCCAGCGGTCGCGAGCGCGACGAGGCCGATGCGTGGCTCGCCGGCGGTCACGACACCCAGACGCGGACCGAGAACGAAGCCAACGCCGGCTTCAGTCTCGCCGGAGGCCTGCTGGGGTTTCTCGACCTCCGCTACACCATGCGGCTCACCCAGGACCTCAATCATCATTTCCGCAGCGTCCTGTTCCGTCGCCTCCAGGCGCTGCCGATGCGCGCATTCGACGAGGAGCGGATCGGCGACGCGGTCTATCGCGTGATGATCGATACGCCGTCGATCACCACCGCGTGCTGGCGCATCCTGCTGACCCCGATCGGCGCGCCGGCCGCCATCGGCACCGCCGCGGCCGCGCTGTATCTCGGCTTCGGCGAACACCCGGCGCTGATGTGGGGGGCGCTCGCCGCGCTGCCGATCGCGCTGCTGGCGACACTTCCTTTCGCGGCATCGCTGCGCCGGCGTTCGGTCGAGAGCCGCGAGGCCGGCTCGGTCACGACGTCGACGGCCGAGGAGGGCCTCGCGCAGGTCCTGGCGGTCCAGAGCCTCGGCGGAGGCGGCCGCGAGCGCCGGCGCTTCGACCGCGACTCGTGGCGCAGCTTCGGCGCCTACCGCGCGGTGCTGCGGACCGGCATGGCGGCGTTCCTGCTGGGCCTGCTGCCGGGCGGGGCGCTGGCCGGCTGGGCCTTCCTCTACACGATCGATCTGGTGATCTCCGGAGCACTCTCGCGCGGTGACTTCCTGGTGGTGTTCGCGTACTTCTCGCAGACCGCATTCGCGGCGCTCACGCTCGGTACGCTGTGGTTCGAGCTGCAAGGGGCCGCCGCCGGACTCGACCGCGTGTTCTGGCTGCTCGATCTGCCCTCCGAGGTCGACCCCCCCGGCGCCCGTCCCCTCGCGCCGATCCGAGACGGCGTGCGCTACGAGAGCGTGGCGTACCGGCACAGTGACGGCACGCTCGCCGTCGACGGTATTTCGTTCTCCGCGCGGGTGGGGGAGTTCGTCGCGCTGGTCGGGCCGGCCGGCGCCGGCAAGACGACGCTTGCGCATCTGCTGCCGCGCTATCTCGAGCCGAGCGCCGGCCGCATCCTGATCGACGGGGTCGACGCTGCGTCGGTGTCGCTGGCTTCGCTGCGGGTGCAGATTTCGTACGTGTTCCAGGAGACGTGGCTCTTCGACGGCAGCATCGAAGACAACCTGCGCCTCGGGGCGCCTTCGGCGAGTCCGGAGCAGCTCGAGCGCGCGCTCCGGCTGGCCCGCACGGAGGAGTTCCTGACGCGGCTGCCGCAGGGTCTCGCGACCCGCATCGGGCGCAGCGGCTCCCAGCTCTCGGTGGGACAGCGCCAGCGACTCGCGATCGCCCGCGCGCTGGTGCGCGAGACGCCGATCCTGATCCTCGACGAGCCGACCTCGGCGCTCGATCCGGAGACCGAGCAAGCGCTGGTGGCGTCGCTGCGCGAGTCCGGGCGCGGACGGATCGTGCTGGTGATCGCGCACCGGCTCTCGACGATCCGCTCGGCCGACCGGATCCTGTTCCTCGACGGCGGCCGGCTGCTCGAAGAGGGCACGCACGACCAGCTCGTCGCCCGCCCCCACGGCGCCTACCGCCGCTTCCTCGACGTCAAGCAAGGGGCCGGGTTGGATTCGTCAACTTCTTCCCCCACAGGGGGAAGAAGTTGACGAATCCAACCCGGCCCCTTGCTTGACGGCCGCTCTCTCGATCTAGATCGGCGCGTAGCGCTGGCGGGCTTCGTCGGGAGAGAGGCCGGCGGCCTTGGCGATCGCGGCCAGACGCTGCGGGTCGTCGAGGTCCTCACGTTCGACGCGCTCCTGGAGCGCGCGCGCGGTGCGGAACCAATCGTGGCTCGGATCGACGTCGCGAACCCGGGTCTTGCCGGTCTCCGCATCCTGGAGCTCGGCGAACGGCACCGGCACGATGCGCTCCGCCTGCCGCGTGATCAGCACGTTCGCCTCTCCCCCGAGCAGCGCGAACACCGCGCCGGCCCCGAGATCGCGCGTGTAGTCGCGGTCGAACGCGGTCGGTTTGGCGCAGCGCAGTTCGTAACCGATGTCCTTCTCGCCGGTCGCGATCTTCACCCCGCGTGCGGCCAGCGCATCCGCCACGGCGTGGCGCAACACCTTGCCGAGCGGCACCTCGGCGAGCCGGATGTGGCCGTGTTCGTCGTGCGGCACGTCCTTCAGCAGCTCGAGATCCGACGGATCGAGACGCTCGGCGATCCCTTCGGCGATCACCGCGACCCCGTCGCGACGTCCGCGCGCGAGCCGCTTCACCACCGCGCCCTCGAGCGTCCGGACCACGTCCTCGAGTCGGATCGCGCCGGCCGGGAACTCCTCCGGGATCACCGTGATCGGAGCGCCGGCCGCCTTGCCGGTGCCGAGCGCCAGCGAGCCGGACTTGCGCCCCATCAGCACGACGAAGAACCAGCGGCTGGTCGTCCGGCAGTCCTCGAGCAGGTTCTCGACCAGCGTCGCCGCCTGCTCCCGCGCCGTCTCGTAGCCGAAGGTCGGAATCCCGGCCGGCAGCGGCAGGTCGTTGTCGATGGTCTTCGGCACGTGGGCGACGCGGATCGCACCGGCCGCTTCCTCCGCCACGCGCCGCGCGGAGAAGGCCGTATCGTCGCCGCCGATCGTGATCAGGTGGTCCACGCCGAGGCCCCGCAGCGTCTTCACGACGTTGGCGAGCGACGCCGCCTGTTTGGTGGGATTCGCGCGCGACGTGCGCAGGATCGATCCACCCCGGAGGTGGATCTCGGCCACGTCGTCGCGGGTCAGCTCCCGCACCTGCGAGCCGTCCCCGGCCATCAGCCACTGGAAGCCGTCGAGGCAGCCGATCACGCGGGCGCCTCGGGAGAGCGCCACGCTGGCCGCCGCCCCGATCACGCCGTTGATGCCCGGAGCCGGCCCTCCTCCCACCAGGATCCCGAAGGTCGCCATCACCGTGTCTCCTCGTGGTTGCGCGGTTGTGCGAGACGGCAGGATGGCGGAGTGCCGGCGGCCGTTCCACCCCGGGCACGACGTCGGGCGGCGCGCGGCGCGTGGGCCCCGATGCGCAATTCCACGGTGACGATTCGCGGCGCCGTGCCGCCGCTTGTCGTCACTTCTGCGCCTGCGCGCGGGCCCCGCCTGCGCGGCGGTGTGTTCGGTCATTCCGGCACTGCGGTGCGGCCCTGCGCGCGATCCCTGCGTGCGCGCGGAGCGGCAGCACCGAGTCGGCACGGGCCTTGCGTTGACGGAACCCAAGGAGGCACCTCGATGCGGCTTCTCGAGAGACACAGGATTCTGGCGGCCGTCGTGCTCACTC
>CAADGG010000075.1 GCA_900696485.1 uncultured Pseudomonadota bacterium | reverse complement strand
CGTCCAGCAGCTCCTCGCCGCCAATCCCTTCCGTCAGATCACGCTCGGCCAGCTCGGCTGACATCGCCACCGAGACTCGCGTAGCCCGTCCGGCGTGTCAGGGACGGGGTCCGTCGAACGGATACGTATCAGCGGCTCGTCTGGGGAGGTCTCTGGGGCCTGCTCTTCGCACTGCCGCTGTCGCTGGGCGTCGTGTCGCGCGGGCTCCTGCTCTCGCTGGCGCCGTCTGCCTTTCAGCTCCTGGTGGTCCTCCCCGCCTGGGCTGGACACGGCGTGGCCGGCCGCGAACTCGGCATGCTGACTCCTGTGTTCGTGCTGCTCTTCAACGCCGCGTGGGGCGTAACGGCCTCGTGGTGGGTCAAGGGCACCCAGGGCTAGCGACGCTGCCATCCACGGCCCGGCGCGATCGACCGATTTCCGTGTCCGAAACTCCATCAAGCGGACCTGCGGTCATGCCGATTCAAGCTGCGGGCCCGGCATCCCGAGTCCCTTTCCCGCCGCGTCGCTCTCAGCGAGCGGACGAGGCAGCGAGCAGACGTCGACATGGGCGCTTCCGAAACAGCCGGCAAGGCAGCCGCGGTGGCGCATCGTGTGCTGCTGGTCAGCGACCGCGATGCGGATGCGGAGCTGATCCGGGCCCTGCTCGAGTCGACGAACGCCGACCCGGCGTTTCACTTCGACCACACGCACACGCTCTCGCAGGCCTTCGAGAATCTCGAGCGCAGTGAAGTCGACGTCCTGCTGGTCGATGCCGGCGAAGGCGAGGGCCGAGAGCTCGCCGAAGCCAGCCAGGCGCGCGTCCGTGCGCCGCTGGTCCCGGTGGTCCTGCTGGTGGATACGGACGACGAGGTGCTGGCCCTCCGTGCGGTCGAGGTCGGTGTGCGGGGCTACCTCTTGAAGAGCGCGATCAGCCCGGGCGCACTCACCTGGAGCCTCCATCATGCGATCCGCAATCAGCGCATGTTCGTCGAACTCAACATCGCGCGGGAGCGCGCGCGGCAGCTCGCCAGCTACGACGAGCTCACCGGTCTCGCCAATCGGATGCTGTTCCACGATCGACTCGAACAGGCGGTGGCCGCCGTACGGCGGAACCGGGACCGCCTGGCGGTGCTGTTCTTCGATCTCGACAACTTCAAGCAGATCAACGACTCGCTCGGCCATCTGGCGGGCGATGCGCTGCTGCGGCTCGTCGGGCAGCGCATCGGAAGCTGTCTGCGCAAGAGCGATACGGGAGCGCGCCTGGGCGGCGACGAGTTCGCCATCCTGTTGACGCATCTCGACGACGAGGAAGATGCGGAAAAGCTTGCCGCCAAGGTGCTCGACCGGCTCCACGAGCCGCTGTCGTCCGACGCCGACAGCCCGGCGATCTCGGCCAGCATCGGCATCGCGCTGTTTCCGCGGGATGCCAACGATACGGAGGATCTGCTCCGGCAGTCCGACGCCGCGATGTACCAGGCGAAGGCGGCCGGGCGGGATCGCGTCGCACGCTGGAAGCCGGAGCCGGGCGGCCCGCGGGCCGCCATGCACTCGGCCCTCGATCGGCGACTGCGAGAGGCGCTGGAGGGCGGAGAACTCGTTCTGCACTACCAACCGGTGGTGGATGTGAGCCGCGGCCGGATCGTCGGGGCCGAGGCGCTGCTGCGCTGGCGGCATCCGAAGCACGGCCTCGTGCTGCCGGGCGAGTTCCTGCCGATCGCGGAGAATACGCAGTTGATCCTGTCGATCGGCGGCTGGGTGCTGCGGTCGGCCTGTGCCCAGGCGGCGCGCTGGCAGGCGCTCGGTCATCCGGGCTTCCGCATCGCCGTCAACGTCTCGCCGCAGCAGTTCCAGCCGGAAGACTTCGTGCGGCAGGTGCGCGCCACCCTCGTCGAGACCGGCCTGCGCCCGGATTGCCTGGAACTCGAACTCACCGAGCGCAGTCTGCTCCACGACGGCGAACGCACGCTGGCGCAGTTCGCCATGTTGCGGGGCCTCGGCGTGCGGATCGCGATCGACGACTTCGGCACCGGCTACTCGGCGCTCGCCTATCTCAAGCGGCTCCCGGTGGACACGTTGAAGATCGACCAGTCCTTCGTGCGCGCGCTGGCGACGGATCCGGCCGACGCCACGATCACGGCGACGATCGTGCAGATGGCGCACGCGCTGAATCTCACCACCATCGCCGAGGGCGTCGAAACGGTCGAACAGATGCAGTTGCTCGGGTCCTTCGGATCCTCCCGGATGCAGGGCTACCTGTTCGGCCCCGCGGTCGAGCCCGACGTATTGACCCGGCAGTTCGAGGAGCCGCCGTTCTGGTGGCTCCGCGACGCTCACTGAGCCGCCCGGCTGGCGCTGCCCGTCAGCGAGAGCGGAGCTTGCGGTGCAGGAAGAGCAGCAGCATCGCGCCGGCGATCGCGATCACCAGGCTCGGCAGGTTGAAGCCGCTGAAGCCACCGATCCCGATGGCGGAAGCGATCGCGCCGCCCACCAGGGCGCCGGCAATCCCGAGTCCGGTCGTCAGGATGAGGCCGCCAGGATCCGGTCCCGGCATCAGCCATTTGGCGAGTGCTCCGACGAGCAATCCGATCAAGATCCAGGAGAGGATGCCCATGGTCGTTCTTGCCTCCGGGTCGACATCATCTCACGGATCGCGGGGGGCTTGTAGGCCGCGCGGAGGAATTCCGGCCCGCGGCGGCTCCCACAGAGGCAGATCGTCCGCATCGTAGGGGCATCCCCTCGAAAAGACTCAAGCCGAGAGGTCTGCGATGCGATCAGGATCCACGGCTGCCCATGTCGCCCACGATCCTCTGCGCCGATGCCGATCGCCGGCTCTGTCAGATCCTGGCCCGTGCGCTGGGGATCGACGGTGTTCGCGTCGTTCCTGCCCATGATGCCGACGCGGCCCTCGAGGTCGTCGAGCAGGCTGCCCCGGTGCTCGCGGTCGTCGATCTCGGGTTGCCGGGCCGCGATGGGCTGGCCGTCCTGGCGGCGATCCGCGCCCGCAAGGATGCCCGGTCCGAGATGCCGGCCCTCTTCCTGAGCGCGACCGCACCGAGCGCCGGCCAGGTGGAGCAGGCGCGCCGACTGCGGGCCAGCGCCATCCTGATGAAACCGGTGGCCCTCGAGAACCTGGGCGGCCGGATCCGCAAGCTCCTACCGGCCCCTGGCGGCCCTGGTGCCGCGCCTGGCGGCCTGGGCGCCGCGCCTGGCGGCCCGGACGCCACGGAGGCGATGCGTCCGCGCGCCGTCCGGGCGGCGCCGCTGCGCGGGACGCTTCAGGTCCTGCCGTTTCCCGCCCTCCTCCACGAAGCCCATGGCCTGCGCGCCCGCGGCGTCCTCCGCTTCGAGGACGGACCGCGGCGCAAGGAGATCGAGTTCATCGATGGACGGGCGGCCTCGGTCCGTTCCAACATGCCCGGCGAACGACTCGGGGAGTGGCTGCTCCGGAACCGCCGCGTCGACCGCCCCGCCCTCCTGGAGTCGATTCGCCGCATGCAGCGCGGCGAGGGGAAACAGGGGGAAGTGTTGCTGGCGATGCAGGTGCTCTCGGAAGCCGCGCTGGTCGCCGCGCTTCGTGACCACGCCGAAGACAAGCTGCTCGAGATCTTCACCTGGTCACGAGGCCGCTTCGAGCTGAAGCTCGGGGCCCGGCTCGAACACGCCAGCTCGCTCAGTCCCCACCGCAGTCCGGCGGATCTGATCCGTGTCGGAGTCGCCCGTCGCTTCCCGATCGAACGCATCGACAGCGTGCTTCGTCAGCACCGCGAGCACGTGATCCTGGCGAGTTCGAACCCGTTCTATTCGTTCCAGGAGATCGAGCTCTCCGACGCCGATGTCGGTCTGCTTGCGGAAGCCGAACGCGGCGTGCCGGTGCAGGCGATTCTCACGCGCGAGCCCACCCTGCGCCGGACCGCGTATGCGCTGCTGGAAACCGGTCTGCTCGAGTTGCGCGAGGGTGCGGTGGTCCGCCAAGGAGGCCCGGCGGCGCGGGTGCGTCTCCATGCCGAGCCGTCGCTGGCGAAGCAGCGAGCGAGCGCCGCTGCACCCGAGGCGCCGGCGCTGAAGCCCACCACCGTGGCAGAGACGCCGGTGGCCCCGACCTCCGCCGCGCCTGCACAGAACGCAGCTCCTCGGCACGCCACGCGGCCGACGCCCGTGGTGATCCCGAAGCTGCACGAGGCGCCGGAGGCCGCCCCGGAGAACGCGCACTACGCGGCCGATCACGAGCAGCGGGCCGCGCTGACTGCGTTGCTCGTCGATCTCCGGCGGCCGAGTCCGTTCGACAAGCTCGGTCTGCGTCCCGACACGACGCCCACCGAGATCCGTTGCGCCTACACCGCGCTCGCCAAGCGCGCCCATCCGGACCGCTTCGTCGCGGCCAGTGAGGTGGTGCGCAACCTCGCCGAGGAGGCCTTCCGGGAGATCACCCGCGCCTATCAGTTGCTGGCGGATCCGGTGCGGCTCGAGCAATACCGCCAGGATCCGGAGCGCGACGCGAAGAACGCCGAGGCCGTCGAAGAAGCCCAGCGCGCACTCGGGGCCGAACAGGAGTTCCAGGCCGGTGAATCCCGGCTCCGCGTCTACGACTGGGCCGGCGCGCTCGCGCACTTCGAGCGGGCCTGCGAGTTGTACCCCGACGAAGGCGAATATCTGGCCTTCTGCGGCTGGGCGTACTACCTGACCCACGGCCATGATGAAGCGGTGTTCCGCAAGGCCTTCGCGCTGGTCAAACGCGGCGCCAAGCTCGCTCCCGACCGCGACAAACCGTACCTGTTCCTCGGTCGCTTGAGCCAGGCCGCCGGCCGCCTCGATCTCGCGGAGAAGATGTTCGTCAAGGCCGTCGAGCGGCGTCCCGACTGCACCGAAGCGCTGCGCGAGCTGCGCCTGCTGGCGATGCGAAAGCCCAAACAGGGCCTCGTCGGACGCCTGTTGCGGCTACCCTCCGTCGGCGATGGGAAGAAGCGAGCCCGCCGCAGCGGCTGATGCGCTCCCGCGCCGGACGATGAGAGGGCCGCGCGCTGGCCGATCTCGACGGCGGCCAAGAGGCGCCGACGGCTGCCGAGAGCGGCGGCGGCGGCCGAGAGCGACAGCGGCCGAGAGCGGCGAGATGCCACCCTCGGCCGCACTGGGAATCGATGGCGCGCCCGACAAGACTCGAACTTGTGACCTCCAGGTCCGCAACCTGGCGCTCTATCCAACTGAGCTACGGGCGCTCGAGGCAGGGAAGCTAGCGAATCACCCGGCGCCTCGAAGGTCTGGCGGAGAGAGTGGGATTCGAACCCACGGTACCGTTTCCGGTACACGCACTTTCCAGGCGCGTGCCTTCAGCCACTCGGCCATCTCTCCAACGGAAGGTTCCAACGGAAGCACGGAGACAAAGGCCACCCCGAGGGTGCGAAACACCGCGGGCGGCAGAATCAGGGGTTGGCGGAGAGGGAGGGATTCGAACCCTCGGTACGGTTTCCCGTACGCAGATTTAGCAAACCTGTGCCTTCAGCCACTCGGCCACCTCTCCGGCACTCGGAAGCGGCGAATCATAGCCGCCGAGACCCGCCGACGCCGCGCTCCGGGACCCGATTCCGCGGCCCACGCGTCCGAGGCGAGCCCCACCGGCCGGCGCGAGAAAATTGGCGGAGAGGGAGGGATTCGAACCCTCGAGACGCTTTCGCGCCTGGCGGTTTTCAAGACCGCTGCCTTCGACCGCTCGGCCACCTCTCCGAGATCGGCGATCGAGACGGTAGCGCGGCGCCACGGGGTCGACGCCCGGCGCCTACCCGCCGCGGACCGGCAACTCCGGCAGCCGCTTCGTCAGCGCGCTCGATCGCGTCGCGCCGAGCTTGCGGGGTCGGCTCGGATCCTCCAAATACTCCCGGAGCAGCCCCGCCGGAGAGGGCGTCCCGGTGACTCCTCGTGTCCGGGCCGGTCCGGCGCGCCGAACCCTCACCGACGAGACCCCCCATGCACATCGCCCCGATCCCGACCCTCGACGACGAGACCAATCAGATCCGCCTGCTGACGGCGGAGATCGTCGCCGAGCACATCATTCCCAACGAGCACTTCCTGATGCGGCGCGGGGATCCGGACACCGGCAAGCGCTGGGCCGAGCTGATCGCGATGGTGAAGGAGCGGGGCCTGTGGGCGCCGCACCTGCCCGAGGAATACGGTGGGATGGGCATCGGCTTCCTGAAGCTCGCCTACATGAACGAGATCCTGGCCTGGAGCCCCTACTCGAACCCGATCTTCGGGATCCTCGCGCCCAATTCGGGCAACCAGAAGATCCTCGTCAAGTACGGCACGCCCGAACAGAAGAAGAAGTGGCTCGAGCCGCTGGTGGCCGGCACGATGCAGAGCTGCTTCGCGATGACCGAGCCCGACGCGCCGGGCTCCGACCCTCGCTCGCTCCAGACGCGGGCCGTGCGCGAGGGCGACGAGTGGGTCATCAACGGCCACAAGTGGTTCTCTTCGAACGCCAAGCGCGCCGACTTCGCGATCGTGATGTGCCGCACCGAGGACGCCAGCGACGCCGACGTCAACGGACGCATGACGCAGATCATCGTGCCGACGGATACGCCCGGCTTCCACTACATCCGCAGCGTTCCGGTGTGGGGCCAGGAGCACGGGCACCACGGCGAGATCATCTTCGAGAACTGCCGGGTTCCGTACGAGAACCGCCTCGGCCGCGAGGGCTCGGGCCATCAGGCCGCCCAGGATCGCCTCGGCGCCGGACGCGTCTACCACTGCATGAATTGCATCGGACAGATGTGGCGCGCCTTCGACATGATGGTGCGCCGCGCTCTCGACCGCGAGGTGCACGGCGGTCCGCTCGCCGACAAGCAGTTCATCCAGGGCTTCATCGCGGACTCCTACATGGACATCCAGGCCGCGCGCCTGATGACGATCCGTTGCGCCGAGCTGATGGAGCACGGCCTCGATGCGCGCACCGACATCTCGGCGATCAAGATCTTCGTGCCGAACGCCATGCACCGCGTGGTGGACCGCGCGATCCAGGTCCACGGGGCCCTCGGCGTCTCGAGCGAGACTCCGCTCGAGGGCATGTACCGCGGTGCGCGAACCCTGCGCCTGGCCGACGGACCCGACGAGGTCCACCGCATCCTGATCGCGAAGAACGTGCTGAAGCGCTACCGGAACGGCGAATCCTGGGACTTCGGGCTCTGAGCCCAGCGGCCGAGCGAGTCGAAGCGCGGTTCGAGTCGCTCCAGATGGAGCGGAACTTCGACCGGCGCGATCCGGAGCCGCGCGTCCCTGGCGATCCTGCCCATCCGCGCGAGGATGCCGAGCATCGCGACTGGCGCCGCGCCGCCGGCCGCGGAATGCTCCCGTGATGGCGAACTCGATGCGCGTATTGCTGGACGGTCTGCGCTTTCCGGAGGGGCCGCGCTGGCGCGATGACAGATTGTGGTTCTCCGACATGCACGCCGGCGTCGTGCAGACGGTGGATCTCCACGGACGTAGCGAGACGGTCGTCTCCGTCCCGCACGAACCGTCCGGCCTGGGCTGGCTCCCGGACGGACGCCTGCTGGTGGTGTCGATGCAGGACCGCCGGCTGCTGCGGCTCGATCCGGACGGCCTCGTCCCGGTCGCCGACCTCACGCCGTTTGCGAGCTGGCACTGCAACGACATGGTCGTCGACCGACACGGCCGCGCGTACATCGGCAACTTCGGCTTCGACCTCCACGCGCAGGCGCCCTTCGTGCCGGCCAACCTCGTGCTCGTGACGCCGGACGGGCACGCCGAGGTCGCGGCGTCGGACCTGCTGTTTCCGAACGGCGCCGTCATCACACCGGACGGCCGGACACTGATCGTCGCCGAGAGCTTCGGCGCCCGGCTGACGGCCTTCGACATCGCCGCCGACGGCCGGCTCGGGAAACGCAGGATCTGGGCGCAGCTCGCGCCGGGCCCGGATGGCCGCACGCCGATCCCGGACGGGATCTGCCTCGATGCGGAGGGCGCCATCTGGATGGCCTCGCCGGTCACCGGTGAGTTGCTGCGCGTGCGCGAGGGCGGCTGCGTCGTACAGCAGATCGCCACCGGTCGCATGGCGATCGCGTGTATGCTGGGCGGGCCGGAACGGCGGACGCTGTTCGCCTGCACGGCCGAGACGCTGGATCCGGTCGCCAGCGAGCGGCGCAGCGGTCGCATCGAGGCGATCGACGTCGACGTGCCGGGCGCCGGCTGGCCGTGAGCCGCACGCTGCATCGCCCGGGGAGAGGCCGTGGGAGTGTATCGCCGCCACCCTCGCCGCCGGGCGAAGGGCTTCGTTCGGTGTACCCTGCGCCTGCGTCGATCCCCGCTTTCCGAAGGAGTCCGGACCATGACGACCCCTCTCTGGTGCCTCATCTTCGCCGCCTTGCTCCCCTACGTGCTGTCCTTCAGCGGCGGCTATTTCCGGATGCGCCAGTTCGGCGCCGTCGACAACAAGCATCCGCGCCTGCAGGCCGCCCAGCTCGAGGGCGTCGGGGCGCGTGCCTACGCGGCGCAGGCCAACGCGTGGGAGGCCCTCGCCGTCTTCACGGCCGCGGTCGTCGTGCTGCACGTCGCCAACCCGGAGGCCGCGCGGGGCGCGACCGCCGCGAACCTGTCGCTCGGCTTCCTCGCCACCCGCGTCGTCCATCCGATCGCGTACCTCGCCAACCAGGATCTGGTGCGGTCGCTGGCCTTCCTGGTCGGACTCGTGTGCGTGTTCGGGATTTTCTGGATCGCGTGAGCGGCGCGTCCGGCACGCCGGATCTGCGCCGATCTCACAGACCGGGGATCGTGCTCGCGTTCTCGATCAGTCGGGCATAGAACCGGATGCCGTCGGCGAGGTTGTCGACGGCGATCCGCTCGTCGATGCCGTGCGGAAGCTTGATGTCGTCGGCGCCGAACCGGAACGGGGCGAAGCGGTAGATCGCGTCGGCGATCGGCGTGTAGTGACGCGCATCGGTGCCTCCGACGACGAGCGCCGGCGCGACGACGGCGCTCGGGTGCAGCTCGGCGAGGGTGCGCTGGAGCAGGGTGAAGGCCGGGCCGTCGCTCGGGGAGACCGGGCTCGGGTCGCGCGGCGCGCGCTGGAAGCGAACTTCGAGCTCGGGGTTCCCGACGACTTGCCGGGTCCGGGCGAGGACCTCCTCGGCGGTCTGGCCCGGGAGGATCCGGAAGTTGACCGCAGCGGTCGCCTCCACCGGCAACACGTTGTCCTTCGGCGATCCCGACAGCATCGTCACCGCGGTCGTCGTCCGCAGCAGCGCGTTGATCGCCGGCTGCCCGCCGGCGGCCCAGTCGAGCGGCCGGGCGAAGACGTCGAGGTTCGCGAGCGGGACACGCAGGTGCAGCGGCAGCTCGGGCGCGAGCCAATGGAAGAACGCGCCGGTGACGCCGCCGACCGACACCGGCATCGGGCTCTCGTCGAGACGGACGACCGCGCGTGCGATCGCGACCGTCGCCGTGTTGCGCGGCGGCGTCGACGAGTGGCCGCCGGCGGCCCGCGCCACGAGCTGGAGCGTCGCAAATCCCTTCTCGGCGACGCCGATCGGGGCCACGAGCCGCTCGAAGCCCGGCAGCGTGCCCGGCTCGAGCAGCGCGAAGCCCTCGTCGAGCACGAGCGCGGCGCGCACGCCGCGTGCGGCGAGCGTTTCGGCGACGCGAACGGCTCCGTTCGGGCCGCCGACCTCCTCGTCGTGCCCGAAGGCCAGGATCACCGTGCGCTGCGGCGTGAAGCCCTCGCCGAGCAGCGTCTCGACCGCCTCGCAGATCGCGATCAGCGAGCCTTTGTCGTCGACGGCGCCACGGCCCCAGACGATGCCGTCCGCGATCGTACCGGCGAACGGCGGCTGGCTCCACAGCTCCTCGTTCTCCGCCGGCACGACGTCCTGGTGCGCCAGCAGGACGAGCGGCGCGAGGCTCGGGTCCGCGCCGGCCCATGTGTACACCAGCGAGTGCTCGCTGACGCGTTCGAGCGCCAGCGTTTCGTGGAGCTTCGGGTAGCTCTCCGTCAGCCAGCGAGCGAACGCCGCGAACGCGTCGGCCTGGAGATCGGCGGCGTCCGCGCTGTACGAGATGGTCCGAATCCGGATGGCCGCCGCCAGGCGCCGGGCGGCGGCGTCGGCATCGACGACGCGCACCGGCGCCGGCGGTGCCGTGATCTGCCGCGACGGCAGCCGCAGCGCGCGCACCGTCAGCAGCACGGCGGCGAACATCGCGAGCGACAGGACGATGCCGAGCAGGCGCAAGAGGGCGCGGAACATCGAGGAACCTCCGGGAAACGGGCCGGCCAGACGAGACGGGCAAGCGTACCCGGCCGGCCTAGGTCGACACCACCCCGTCCGGCGCCACCTCGAGATCGAACGCCGCGGCCAGCAGCACCTTCGTATAGGCCTCGCGGGGATTCCGGAACAGCGTCTCGGCGGGCCCCTGCTCGACGACGCGGCCGGCGCGCAGCACCAGCACGTGATGGCTCATGGCCCGGACCACGCGCAGGTCGTGGCTGATGAACAGGTACGCGAGGCCGTGTTTGCGTTGGAGCGCGCGCAGCAGCTCGACGATCTGCGCCTGCACCGAGACGTCGAGCGCCGACGTCGGCTCGTCGAGCACGACGAGCCGGGGCCGCAACACCATGGCCCGCGCGATCGAAATCCGCTGGCGCTGGCCCCCGGAGAACTCGTGCGGGTAGCGGTGGCGGCTCTCCGGATCGACGCCGACCTCGGTGAGCACCTCGATCACGCGGCGCTCGCGCTCGGCGCGATCGCCGATGCCGTGGATCTCGAGGCCCTCGCCGACGATGCGCCCGACCGGCAAGCGCGGTGACAGGCTCGCGAACGGATCCTGGAAGACCACCTGCATCTGCCGTCGCAGCGGCCGCGTGTCGGCCCAGCGCAGGCCCTGCAGCTCGCGGCCCTGGAACCGGATCGAGCCCTCGCTGCGCTCGAGGCGCAACAGCCCGAAGCCGAGCGTCGTCTTGCCGCTGCCGCTCTCGCCGACGATGCCGACGGTCTCGCCGGCCCGGACGGCGAGCGTGACGCCATCGACAGCCTTCACGTGGCCGACCGTGCGGCGCCACAGGCCCCGGCGGATCGGGAACCAGACCCGCACGTCGCGGCCCTCGAGCACCGGCTGCGCGTCGGCCGCCGGGGGCGCCGGGCTCCCGTGCGGCTCCGCCGCGAGCAGGTGCCGAGTGTAGGCGTGCTGCGGAGCCGTGAAGATCTGCGCGGCGGCGCCCTGCTCGACGATCTCCCCGGCGCGCATCACGCCGACGCGGTCGGCCATCTTGCGGACCACGCCGAGGTCGTGCGTGATCAGCAGCAGCGCCATGCCGAGCTTCGCGCGCAGCTCGCGCAGCAGCACGAGGATCTGGGCCTGGATCGTCACGTCGAGCGCCGTGGTCGGCTCGTCGGCGATCAGCAGATCCGGCTCGTTGGCCAGCGCCATCGCGATCATCACGCGCTGGCGCTGGCCGCCGGACAGCTCATGCGGAAACGCGGCGAGTCGGCGCTCCGCGTCGTCGAGCCCCACCAACCGCAACAGCTCGAGTGTGCGGGTGCGCGCGGCGCCGGGCGTCAGCGGCCGGTGCAGCGTGAGGATCTCGCCGATCTGCCGCTCGACGCGGTGGAGCGGATTCAGCGACGTCATCGGCTCCTGGAAGATCATCGCGGCGCGATCGCCGCGGACCTCGCGCAACACCGGCTCCGGCGCTCCGATCATCTCGCGCCCGTCGAAGCGGATGCTGCCGGACGCGTAGCGCGCCGACGCCGGCAGCAGTTGCAACACCGACAGGGCCGTGACGGATTTCCCGGACCCGCTCTCTCCGACCAGCGCCATCGTCTCGCCGCGTGCGACGTGGAAGGTCACGCCGCGGACTGCGTCGACGCGGCCCTCCCCGTCGCCGAAGTGTACGGAGAGATCGTGGACGTCGAGCAGCACGCTCATCGCGTCGGCCCGGCGACAGCCTCGGCCGGGGCCTGGCTCCGTTCCGGCGGCCGCGCGTCGACCCGGAAGCTGCGCCGCGGATCGAACGCATCGCGGACGCCCTCACCGATGAAGACCAGCAGCGACAGCAGCAGCGCGATGACGAAGAAACCGGAGAGCCCGAGCCACGGCGCCGACAGGTTGTTCTTGCCCTGGTTCAGCAGCTCCCCGAGCGACGGGCTTCCCGGCGGCAGGCCGAAGCCGAGGAAGTCGAGGGCGGTCAGCGATGTGATCGCGCCGGACAGGATGAACGGCAGGAAGGTCAGCGCGGCCGTCATCGCGTTCGGCAGGATGTGGCGGATCATGATCGTCGTATCGCGTGCGCCGAGCGCGCGCGCGGCCCGCACGTAGTCGAAGTTGCGCGTGCGCAGGAACTCCGCGCGCACCACGCCGACCAGGCTCATCCACGAGAACAGCAACAGCAGGCCGAGCAGCCACCAGAAGCTCGGCTGCACGATGCTGGCCAGGATGATCAGCAGATACAGCGTCGGCAGGCTCGACCAGATCTCGATGAAGCGCTGGAAGAACAGATCGATGCGGCCGCCGAAGTAGCCCTGCACGGCGCCGGCCGCGATGCCGACCAGCGACGACAGCACCGTGAGGATGCCCCCGAACAGCACCGAGATCCGAAAGCCGTAGACGAGCCGAGCCGTGACGTCGCGGGCCTGGTCGTCGGTGCCGAGCCAGTTGCGCGCGCTCGGCGGCGAGGGCGCAGGGCCGGGCAGGTCTCGCACATTGGTGTCGTACGAGTACGGGATCGGCGGCCACAGCAGCCATCCCTTCTCGCGAATCAGTGCCTGGACCTCGGCATCGCGGTAGTGCGCCTCGGTCTCGAAGAAGCCGCCGAAGGTGGTTTCCGGGTAGGCGTGCAGCACCGGCACGTAGAAGCGGCCGTCGTAGCGGACCAGCAACGGCTTGTCGTTCGCGACCAGCTCGGCCGGCAGCGTGCCGAGGAACAACACGGCGAAGATCCACACGGACCACACGGCGCGGCGGTTGGCGCGGAACGCAGCGACGCGCCGGCGTCCCACCTCGCCGAGCGGCCGGCGCCGAAGCCCGCGCACCGGCTAGACCTCCCGGCCTTCGAAGTCGATGCGCGGATCCACCAGCATGTAGCTGAGATCGCCGATCAGGCCGAGCACCAGGCCGAGCAGCGTGAAGATGTACAGCGTCCCGAACATCACCGGGTAGTCACGATTCACCGCGGCCTCGAAGCCGAGCAGGCCGAGCCCGTCGAGCGAGAAGATCACCTCGATCAGAACGGATCCGGTGAACAGGATCCCGATGAACGCTGCGGGAAAGCCGGCGATGACGATCAACATGGCGTTGCGGAATACGTGACCGTAGAGCACGCGCCGCTCCGGCAGACCCTTTGCGCGAGCCGTCACCACATACTGCTTGTGGATCTCGTCGAGGAACGAGTTCTTGGTCAGGATCGTCAGCGACGCGAAGCCGCCGATCACCAGCGACGCCACCGGCAGCGCGATGTGCCACAGGTAGTCGAGGATCCGGGCCGGCCACGCGAGATCCTGCCAGTTCTCCGACGTGAGGCCGCGCAGCGGGAACCAGTCGACGTAGCGGCCGCCGGCGAACACGACGACCAGCAGGATCGCGAACAGGAACGACGGCACTGCATTGCCGAAGATCACGACACCGCTGCTCCAGACGTCGAAGCGCGAGCCGTCGCGGACCGCCTTGGCGACGCCGAGCGGGATCGAGATCAGATAGACCAGCAGCGTCGTCCACAGCCCCAGCGAGATCGAGACCGGCATCTTCTCGAGGATCAGCGAGAGCACGCTCTGGCTGCGGAAGTAGCTCTCGCCGAAATCGAAGCGCAGGTAGCCCTTCATCATCTGCAAGAAGCGCTCGTGCACCGGTTTGTCGAAGCCGAACTGGCGCTCGAGCCGCGCGATGTACTCGCGGTCGAGGCCCTGCGCGCCGCGGTAGCGGCTGGCTTCGCTGCTCCCGGGACCGCGGCCGGCCGCGAGCGTCTCGCCGCCGGCCCCGGAGACGCGCGCCGTCGCGCCGACCGCCGTGCCCTCGAGTTGCGCGAGGATGCGCTCGATCGGCCCGCCCGGCACGACCTGCGCGACGGCGAAGTTGACCAGCATGATCGCCAGCAGCGTCGGCACGATCAGCAGCAGCCGGCGGACGATGTAGGCGCCCATGGCGTCTCGGGCCCCGGCTACGGCCTGGCGGCGGGCGCGTCGAGCGCAGTGGCCTTCTCGGCATCCCACCACCACGCATCGAGCTGGACGCCCGTCTTCGGCACCACGTCGGGCATGCCGAAGCGGTTCCAGTACGCGATGCGCTGCTTCGCGAGGAACCAGTTCGGTATGACGTAGTGTCCCCACTGCAGGACCCGATCGAGTGCGCGGCTGGCATGGATCAGGCTCTCGCGATCCGGGGCCGCCACGAGTTTTTCGACCAGCGCATCGACGACGGGACTGCGCAGGCCGAGCAGGTTCCGGCTGCCCTCGCGCTCGGCGGCGTCGCTGCCCCAGAACTCGCGCTGCTCGTTGCCGGGCGACTCCGACTGCGGGAAGACGGCGACCGTCATGTCGAAATCGAAGCTGTCCATGCGGCGCCGATACTGCGAGGTATCGACGGTGCGGACGCTCGCGTCGATCCCGATCTTCGCGAGGTTGTTCTTGTACGGCAGGACGACCCGCTCGAACTGCGGGCTCGACAGCAGGATCTCGAACGCGAAGGGCTGGCCGTCCCGGCTGCGTTTGCCGTCCTCGACCTTCCAGCCGGCCTCCGCGAGCAGCTCGGCGGCGCGCCGCAGGTTCGCGCGGTTGCCGCCGGAGCCGTCCGTCGTCGGCGGCTGGAATGCGGTCGTGAACCCCTCCTCCGGGAGCGGCTCGCGAAACGGGTCGAGCAGGGCCCGCTCCTGCGGACTCGGGAGCCCCTGCGCGGCCAGCTCCGAGTTCTCGAAGTAGCTTCGCGTCCGTGTGTACTGCCCGTAGAAGAGCGCCTGGTTCGACCACTCGAAGTCGAAGGCCAGTCCGAGCGCCTCACGCACGCGCCGGTCCTGGAACAGCGGCCGGCGCAGATTCATCGCGAAGCCCTGCATGCCGGCCGGCATGCCGTACGGCACCTCCTCCTTCACGATGCGTCCGTTCTCCACATCGGGCGTCTGATAGGCGGTGGCCCAGTCCTTGGCCGAGATCTCGAGGCGGAAATCGTAGTGGCCGCCCTTGAACGCCTCGAGCGCGACGGTGGCGTCGCGGAAGTACTCGTAGCGGAGGCGGTCGAAGTTGTGCCGTCCGCGCTGCACCGGCAGATCTCGGCCCCAGTATTCGGGGACCCGCTGGTACTCGACGAAGCGGCCGGCTTCGAACTCGCCGACCCGGTAGGGACCGCTGCCGAGCGGGCGGTCGAGCGTCGTCGATTCGAAGTCGCGATCCTGCCACGCGTGTTTCGGCAGCACCGGGAGCTGGCCGAGGATCAACGGCAGCTCGCGGTTGCTGCCCGCTGCAAAGTGGAAGTAGACGCCTCGTTCGCCGCGCTTCTCCACCTGGTCGACGCTTCCGTAGTAGAACCGGTAGAACGGCTGGCCCTTCTCCAGCAGCGTCTCGAAGGTCCAGATCACGTCTTCCGGCGTCACCGGCTTGCCGTCGTGCCAGCGCGCCTCCGGGTGCAGCTGGAACAGCACCCACGAACGATCGGCCGGTGTCTGAACGGATTCCGCGAGCAGCCCGTACTCGCTGAACGGCTCGTCGGCGGCGTTGACCATCAGCGTGTCGTAGATCTGCGTGATGCCGGCGGCCGGGTTCCCCTTGATGATGAACGGGTGGAAGCTGTCGAAGCTGGCTTCGACGATCCCGAGCCGCATCCGGCCGCCGCGCGGAGCGGCCGGGTTCACGTACTCGAAGTGCGTGAAGTCCGGCGGATAGCGGAGGTCTCCGTGCATCGCGAGACCGTGCCGCGCGGGCGGATCCTCGGCGGCTGCGCCGAGCGGTGCGATCACGAGGCAGACGGAAGCCGAGAGCGCGGCCAGCAGAGCGGAACGGATCATCGACACCCCCCAGGATCCGGACGATCGAGCGCCGAAGTATAGGCGGGACGCCCGCTTGCGTCGCCGCGGCACGCTCGCCGCGCGCTTGCGCCGGACCGGCCGTGTGCTTCCCTCCGGCCCATGCTGGATCCGCGAACCCTGGCCGAGCGGCGTGACGAAGTGGCCGCGAGCGTGCGCCGCCGCGGCATGACGGCCGACGTCGATTCCGCCGTCGCCGCCTACCAGGAGGCCGCGCGGCTGCGCACCGCCGTCGGCGAGGTAAACCGCCTCCGCAACGAGCACCAGAAATCCGGCAGCCGCAAGCTGGCGCCGGCCGAGCGCGAGGCGCACGCCGACGAGGGCCGGCGGCTCAAGGACGACGTCGTGCGGCTCGAGGCGGAGCTGGCCGCCGCCGAGGACCGGCTGCACGCGACGCTGCGGCTGCTGCCGAACCTGTTGCACCCGGACGTGCCGGACGGCGGCGAGGACGACGCTCGCGAGCTGCGTCGCTGGGGCGAGCCGCGGCGCTTCGACTTCCCGCCGCTCGACCACGTCGAACTCGGCCGGCGCCTCGATCTGCTGGACTTCGAGGCCGGCACGCGTGTGGCCGGTCCGAAGTTCTATTTCTTGAAGCACGAGGCGGTGCTGCTGGATCTCGCGCTGCAGCGCCTGGCGCTCGAGCTGCTGCGCGGTGAGGGCTTCGAGCTCGTCACGACGCCGGATCTCGCGAAGGCCGAGATCGTCGACAGTCTCGGCTACAACCCCCGGGGCCCCGAGACCCAGATCTACTCGATCGCCGACAGCGACCTGTGTCTGATCGGGACGGCCGAGATCCCGCTCGGCGGGCTGTTCGCCGGCGAGACTCTCGAAGAGGCGGTGCTGCCGGTGAAGCTGGCCGGCCTCTCGCACTGCTTCCGGACGGAGGCCGGTTCGTACGGCCGCGAGAGCAAGGGCCTGTACCGGGTGCACCAGTTCAGCAAGGTCGAGATGTTCGTCGCGACGCGGCCGGAGGACTCGGACGCGATGCACGAGCAGTTGCTCGCGCTCGAGGAGCGCTACTTCCAGGCGCTCGAGCTGCCGTACCGCGTGCTCGACATCGCGGCCGGCGACCTCGGTGCGCCGGCCTACCGCAAGTTCGACCTCGAGGCGTGGATGCCCGGCCGCGGCGACGGCGGCAGCTACGGCGAGGTGACCAGTGCGTCCAACTGCACCGACTACCAGGCGCGTCGTCTCGATGCGCGCTTCCGGCGCGCCGGCGCAAAGCGCAGCGAGCACCTGCATCTGCTGAACGGCACGGCGGTCGCGACGTCCCGCGCGCTGATCGCCGTGCTCGAGAACCACCAGCGCGCCGATGGCGGGATCGCGGTTCCCGAAGTGCTGGTGCCCTTCACCGGGATCGACCGCATCGACCCGCGCTGAACCGGAGGGCCGCATGATCGAGATCAACGGCATCGCCCACGTCATGCTGACGACGGGGGATTTCCCGCGCGCACGGGCCTTCTACGGCCGGCTGCTGCCGTTCCTCGGCCTGCAGCCGGTGCTCGACACGGAAGGCTGGTACTACTGCGTCGGCGGGCGGACCGCACTCGGCATCCGCGCCGGCGGGCCGGAGCAGCGCGGTGCGCGCTTCGACCAGGGCCGCGTCGGACTGCACCATCTGTGTTTCCGCGCGCGCCAGCGTGAGGACGTGGATGCTCTCCACGAGCTGCTGCGCGAGATGGGCGCAACGATCGTTCACCCACCCGAGGAAGGAGCCTGGGCGCCCGGCTACTACTCGCTGCTGTTCGAGGATCCGGACGGCATACGCCTCGAACTCAACTTCGTGCCCGGCAAGGGCCTGTTGCATCCCGGTACCCGGATCGGCGGTGTGTAGCCGCCCGCGCCGATGACGGCTCCTCCGCCGTCGAGTCCGCGTCTCGTGCTCGGCACAGCCGGCCACATCGATCACGGCAAGACGGCGCTGGTCCGCGCGCTGACCGGCGTCGACACCGACCGCCTGCCGGAAGAGCGGGCGCGCGGCATCACGATCGATCTCGGCTTCGCCCCGCTCGATCTGCGCGGCGGCACGCGACTCTCCGTCGTCGACGTCCCCGGGCACGAGCGGCTGGTCCGGACCATGGTGGCCGGCGCCACCGGCATCGACGTGGTGCTGCTCGTCGTCGCGGCCGACGAGGGCGTGATGCCGCAGACCCGCGAGCACGTCGCGATCTGTGCGCTGCTCGGCCTCGAGCACGGCGTCGTGGCGCTGACGAAGCAGGACCTCGTCGACGACGAGACGGCCGTGGCGGCCGAGCAGGAGGTCCGCGCGTTGCTCGCGGACGGGCCGCTGGCCGGCGCCCCGCTCGTGCGCGTCTCGGCGCTGCGTGGCGACGGGCTGGACACGCTGCGCGATGTCCTCGCCGCGCTCGCCGCCCACGCCGGCGCGCGCACGCCGCGTTCCGGTCCACCGCGGCTCGCTGTGGATCGCAGCTTCACGATGCGCGGTTTCGGCACCGTCGTCACCGGCACGTTGATCGGTGCGCCGCTGCGCGTCGGCCAGGACGTCGAGCTGCTGCCGGCCGGCCGGCGCGCCCGGGTCCGCGGACTCCAGAGTCACGGGTGGCCGGTGGCGCTGGCGGAGCCGGGCGTGCGCACGGCGGTGAATCTCCAGGCCGTCGAACGCGACGAAGTCTCGCGTGGCGACGTCGTCAGCGAGCCCGATGCGCTGGCGCCGACCGGCGTCTTCGACGCGCAACTGCGCTGGCTCCCGGGCGCGCCGGCGCTCGCCGAGCGCACCAGCGCGCTGCTGCTGGCCGGCACCTCCGAGCGACGCGCACGCGTGTCGCCGATCGGAGCGGCGACGCTCGCGCCGGGCGCCGTCGGGTTTGCCCGCGTGTACGTCGAGGGCCTGCCGCTCCCCCTCTTGCCGGGGGACCGCTTCGTGCTGCGCGGGTTCGCCCGGCTCGCCAGCGGCGGGACGACGCTCGGCGGCGGCCGCGTGCTCGACGTGGCGCCGCCGCCGCGCCGTCGCAGCGCCCCGGCCCTGGCGCGAGATCTCGCCGCGCTCGCGCAGCAGGACCCCGAGACCGACGTCCTCGTCCGCGTCGCCCGCGCCGGGCTCGCCGGTATGCCGCGCGCGATCCTCCGGCACGAGACGGGGTTCGAGCGCGCGGATCTCGCCGCGCTCGTCGAGCGGCTCGCGCAGACGGGCCGCCTCGTGTGGAGTGCCGACGAGGAGCTGCTGCTCGCGGTCGACGCCGCGCAAGAGCTCGAGCGCCGCGTGCTGGTGGCGCTAGAGACACGGCATCGCGACGCGCCGCTCGCCCCCGGCGTGGCGCGTGGCGCGCTGGCCGCCGCGCTGCCGGACAACGTGCGGCCGGCGGCGCTCGAACTCGCCCTCGCGCGCGTCTGCGCGAGCGACCGCGTCGTCGCCGGACCGAGCGGACTGCGCCTTGCGAGTCATCGAAGTGCGATCTCGATGACGGACGCGGACCGCACGGCGTCCGACGCCCTCCGCGCCGGCGCGCGTGTG
This sequence comes from uncultured Pseudomonadota bacterium, assembly GCA_900696485.1. GTDB lineage: Bacteria > Myxococcota_A > UBA9160 > UBA9160 > PR03 > CAADGG01. The sequence goes on along the minus strand of CAADGG010000075.1, from coordinate 69,042 downwards.
GCCGGGCTGCAGCCGCCGACGCTCGACGAGTGGGCCGTGCGGCTCGGACAGCCCACGAAGCGGCTCCGGACGCTGCTCCAGCACCTCGAGCGGTCCGGCGCGCTGGTCCGGGCGCCCGGCGATCTGTGGTTCGACCGCGCCGCAGTCGACGCGCTGCGCGAACGCATCGTCGCAGCGCTCGGCGCCCACGGCGGCCTCGACACGCCCGCCTACAAGCGGCTGATCGGGACCACGCGCAAGCACGCCGTTCCGTTGATGGAGCTCTTCGACGACGAGCGGACGACGCTGCGCGTCGGCAATCGGCGCGTGCTGCGCAAGGGTCGCTGAGCGCGTCCGTTGTCGCGCCCGCACGCGCCGGCCGGCCGGCCGGCCGTCACGCGGGCCGTACGTCGAGGGGCGCCCGCCCCGCGTGACGGCCGACAACGCGGTCTCGAAGCGTGGGCGGGATCGTTCGAACGGGGCAATCGGAACGCATTTTTCGGTTCCGATCGGCGACACCCCGTGCGATGATGGCGCCGCTTCGGCCTCGGGCCCCGCAGTGGTGGTCCGGACCGCGGCGCAACGAGGCCCGCCCGGGCAGCCCGCCCGCGGCGGGACTCCTTCGAGAGGGAAAGCACATGTCGATTCGGCTCCGGTTATTCAGGATCGGCGGTTGGGTCACGGTGTCGCTCGCGACCGTCCTGCTCGCCGGCAGCGCGTTCGCCAGCACCGTCACGCAGAACACGTCATGGACGATCGATCGCTCGGGCACCTCGGCCAAGTACCGCGTCACGGCCTACGGCGACTCGATCTATGCCGGCTACTACGGAAGCATCTCGCGCGTCGCCAAGCGTGCCGGGCCGGGCGTCGACGGCGAGTATCTGCAGAAGCTGTGGAACAGCGACATCCAGGTGATCCGCCGCACGAAGTCGGGCGCCGTCGCCAAGGACATCTACGACAACAAGATCGTCAAGGAAAAGTCATACATGCAGACGGCGGACACTCGCGTCGTCACGTTCGAGATGTGCGGAAACGACTTCCTGCAGGCCCGTAGCAGCTTCAAGAATCAGAGCGGCACTTGCAGCTTCTCGGGCATCGACACGGCCTTGGCGAATTGCACCAACTACCAGCTGAAGGCGATGCAGTTCATCAATGCCAATGCCCATGCGAATACCGAGCTGAAGGTGATCTCGAACATCTACTATCCAGGCTATGACGCCGACAACACGCTGAGCAGCTGCACGGTGAACGGCAGCAAGATCAACCTGCGCGACATGTTCCTGCCGTATCTGGCCCAGAGCAACTGGCGCGCCTGCAACTTCGCGCGTCAGAACGGCTTCCAGTGTGCGGACTCGTTCGCCCAGTACATGGGGGCGGACTTCGACACCAACGGAGACGGCCAGGTCGACTCGGCGGCGCTGGCATACCAGCTCGGGGAGAGCGAGTCGAACTACGTGAGCCGCATCACGGGAGCCTTGAAGTCGACGCTCCGCGACGCGAACTACAAGCGGATCACGTCTTCGACGACGGTGGACTACATCCTGTCGGACAACACCCATCCGACCTACCAGGGCAGCACGGTCTACGTCGGCCTGTTCGGCGGGACGGGCTCGACGACCACGGCTCCGGACTACTCGGACGGCAACATCGTCGGGGGGCGGAACCCGGCCTGGGACCGTCTCGGACACGAGCGGATGGGCTGGGCGCTGTCGGTCTTCAATCCCTCGACTCCGTAGTCGGAGACCGACGGAGCCGATCGGGCTCTGCGGCGGGGGAGGGACGTCAGAGTCCCTCCCCCGCTTTCGCGCGGCGACGCCGGAGCGTGTCCGGCACGCGGGTCGTGGCGTCCGGACGCTGCGGAACGCTTTGTCGGTGGGTCGGCATCCGAGGCACGAGATCCGGTGAAGTTCCCCATCCTGATCGTTCCTGCCGTCGTACGCGCACCCGTCGCGGTGTTGCGGGGGGTCGCCCGGGGCTCTCTGCTGCTGCTGGCGCTGCATCACGTGCCGCTGCTGCTGCCGGCTCTCTACCATGCGTTCGACTACGAGCCGCTGACCCCTCTGCGGCTCGGACGTCTGCTCGTCGTCTTCTTCGTGCTGCCGGAGGCGGGGGTCCGGATCGTGCGCCACCTGTGTGCCGCGACGGCGTGGATCGAAGCGGGCGCGCTCGTGACCGAGTGGCGCGGTCGGCGCGGGGAGATGGCGCTGTCGGAGATCGCCACCGTCACCCCCTGGGCGCTCCCGCTGCCGTGGCCCGGGTTCCGGCTCTGGTCGCGCGCGGGCGAGCCGCTGTCCGAGCCGCTCGCGACCGCCGACCCGTCGGCGCTGCTCGAGACACTGGCCGCAACGGGCGCTGCCGAGCCGGCCCGCGCGGTCCTGTCACATCCGGCGGTTCGCTACGCACGCGCGCGTGCGCGCGCTCGGAGTCGCCTCGACCATCCGTTGCTGAAGTTCGGGGTCTTCTCGCTGGTCCCGGCGGTGCCCCTCTTCCGGGTCCATCAGTGGATCAATTTCGGCGACAGCTTCGGCGAATACCACGCCTTCGGGCTGAAAGCGTACGGGCTTGGCTTCGGGCTCTACTGGCTGCTCTCGGCGACGTATCTGCTGCTCTTCGCCGCCGCTCTGCGCGCATTCAGTGAGGGGATCACGGGGCTCTCGCTCTGGCTGTTTCCCGGAAACGAGCCGGGCGTACGCCGCGGCGTGGAGATCCTGCACCGCGCCGTCTACTACCTCGGACCCTCGGTCCTGCTGCTCGTGCGTCTGGCGCTGCCATGAAGGACACGGGGGCGCAACGCGTGTCCGGTCTCGATGCGGGATTCCCTCGACGGAACGTTGCACCAGGAGGGGACGTGTCCTGCTTGCAGGCGCTCGGCCCCGGGAATACGATCGAAGGCCGACGATGAAGCCCGACTCCGAGAAGCATCCGCAGGCACAAGCACGCCCGGCCGCCGGGAAGGCGCCGGTGATCGCCGGGATCGTCGCCTTGGCGGTCGTCGCTTCGGTCGCGTGGTGGTTCCTCGGCGAACCGGAACGGCTGCTGGACGTCGACGCCGATCCGCCGCCCGGGGCCCGGACCGACGCGGAACCGATCCCTGGCCTTCCCGATGGAGCAGCAGACGGGCGGAGCCGCCGGGAAGTCTCGCCGCCCGAGGTGGCCGCATCTCGTCGCGTCATCCCCCGTCTCCGTGACGACCCGAAGTTGCCACCCGCCGACACCGGGATCGAGCCCGAGGACGTGATCGAGAACGAGCCCGGCAAGGATTTCGGGCCGGGGATCGATGCGCGCGACTACATCGAGGCCCTGCGGGAGATGGGAGAGACCGAGGGCATTGCGGCGTTTCCGCCGCCGGGCACCGACCCGCCGAAGACCGGCGTGATCGTGCCGGACGACTACGAGCTGCCCGTGGGCTACGAGCGCTACTACCAGTATTCCGATGACGGGAAGCCACTCGACGCGATCCTCGTGTACTCCTCCGACTACGAGTTTCTCGATGAGCAGGGAGACCCGATCCCGATCCCGGAGGACCGTGTCGTCCCGCCCGAGGCCGCGCCGCCGGACCTCCCTCGCGAGATGCTCGATCCCGAAAAACCGATCGAATCCGATCGTCTGATCGATCAGACCCCCTGAAGTGCCCGCTCGCCGTCCGAGCCGAAGCGCCTGGCGCGCACGCGCGCTGCACCTCGCCGCGCTCGGCGCGACCGGTGTCGCCCTTCACCTGTACGCACGCGTGGCATCGCCGGGCCACATGCTGGCGTTCGTCGCGCTCGTGCCGTGGCTGGCGGCGCTCGATCGCGTACGCAGCGCGCGGGCTGCGCTGCTCTCCGGTCTGCTGATGAGCGGGATCTTCGCGCTGTCCGTGTTCGCCTGGTTCGGGAGTGCGATGGCCAGCTATGCGGGCGCACCGACCTGGCTGGGCTTCGTGCTTCTGCTGCTGCTGGCGCCCCTGCTGCAGCCGCAGCTCGTGTTGTTCGGTTGGGCGCGGTACCTCGCAGGATCGCCGGCGGCGCGAGGTCTGGCGGCGCTCCACCGTGCGCTCGCGGGTGCATTCGTATACGTGGCCGCCGAGTGGACGCTGCCGAAGCTCTTTGCCGACACGCTGGGGCATGGACTCCACCCGTCGCTGTGGCTGCGCCAGGGTGCCGACGTTGCAGGCGCATCGGGCTTGACGCTGGCCTTGCTGCTCTTCAACGAGGCCGCACTTCGGACGCTGCGCGGATGGCGACGCGGGAAGGTGCAGGCACCGGGTGTCCGGTCCGCTCCGGGGGGAGCCACGCTCGCCGACCGCGTCCACGCGGCGATCCGTCCGGCCGCCTGTGCCCTGGTGATCGTGGGATCGCTCGCAGGCTACGGCGCCTGGCGGCTTTCGATGCTGCGAGAGGAGGAACCGAAGCCGGTGCTGCTGCGGGCTGCGCTCGTGCAGGCAGACCTCTCGCGCTACGCGCGCCTGCGCGAAGAACTCGGAACCTTCGATGCCGCCGTGCAGATCCTCGAACGGCATTTCGAGCTGTCGGATCAGGCCTTGACGAGTGGACCCGTGGACGTCCTCGTCTGGCCAGAGACCGTCTATCCCACCACGTTCGGCACGCCGAAGAGCGAGGAAGGAGCGGAGTTCGACCGTGCGATCGCGGGCTTCTCCGCTCTGCGTGGCGTCCCGCTGGTGTTCGGCGCGTACGACGTCGAGGAGGGCGAGGAGTACAACGCGGCGTTCTTCCTGGCGCCCGGAGGAGACGTCGCGGTCTATCGCAAGGAGGCGCTCTTCCCGCTGACCGAGCGGGTACCGGTGTGGCTGGCGGCAGAACCGGTGCGCCGCTGGCTGCCCTGGCTCGGCACCTGGCGCGCGGGCAGCGGCCCGCGTCTGGTCTCGATGCCGCTCGCCGATGGACGCACACTCCGGGTCGGGCCGCTGATCTGCTACGACGCCGTCGATCCGCTGCTCGCCCGCGCGTCGGCTCGCGCGGGCGCCGAGTTGCTGGTGACGCTCTCCAACGACTCCTGGTTCGATGTCGGGAGCGGTCCGCGTCTGCACCTCGTCGTGTCGGCCTTTCGCAGCATCGAGACACGACTCCCGCAGATTCGTGCGACCAACACGGGTATCACGGCGGCGATCGACGCCGAGGGCACCCTGCTCGCGAGCCTCGCCGTGCACCAACGCGACGTGCTGGTGGCCGAGGTGCCGGCCGGCCCCGCCGTCGCGACCCTCATGCTGCGCTGGGGCGATTGGCTCGGCCCGACCGCGCTCGGGGGTGCCGGCGCGCTGCTGCTGGCGGCGCGTGTCCGCGCGTGCAGATCCGACGACAGGAACCCCGCGCGCTTCCGGGATCCCTCTCGTTCTTGAACGTCGCCCCGCCGTCCGGGCGCCGTCAGGGATGCCGCACGAGCGGGACGTCGAGGTCGGCGCCGGACGCGGCCGTCGGCACCAGGAACTCGCCGGACGGGGCGCCCGCGATCGCGGTCTCGATCGTGCGGGCGGCCCGGATCTGGTCGGCGAGACCGAGCACCGCATCGATGTACGCATCCGAGCGGTTGTAGTGCCAGATCATCTCGCGCCGCCCGGCAGCCGTCATGCGCGGCTTCCAGCCGTAGCTGCGGAGGAAACGCGCTGCCGACGCGATCGCGTCCTCCGGATCGTAGAGGCTGATCCGGCCGTCACCGTTGCCGTCGGTGCCGAACGCGATGTAGTTGAGCGGCAGGAATTGCGGGTAGCCGAAGGCACCGGCCGAAGAGCCGCGGAGGTCGAGCGGGTCGATGTCGTTCTGTGCGGCGATCTCGAAGGTCGCCACCACCTGCGGATAGAAGATCCCCTGCAGGTAGCGGGCTCGTGCGCGCACGCGTTCGGCGAGCTGCGGGTCGATGGCGCCGGTCTTCGGTGTGTTGCGCGACAGGTTGCGAGCGACGTTGTGCGGCTCGTTCGCCATCGCGAGCCGTGCCAGCCGATGCAGTACGACACTGCGGCCGGTGTTGCGGCCGCAGGCCGTCTCGACGTGCAGGATGGCGGCGAGCACGGAGCCATCGACGCCGTGGATGCGCTGTGCGGCGTCGAGTGTGCGGGCGTGGGTCGACGCGCAGCGCTGCGCGCGGGCGACGCTGTCGCGGCGCAGGAAGTGGCGATACAGCGCCTGGGATTCCCGCGGATCGAGGCCGAAGTAGAGGCCGTCGAACGGCGGCATGCGGTCATCGGCGAATGCGCGGGCGGCGCGCTCGCGCGGGATGCCGTGGCTCGCGACCTGATCGACCATCCAGCCCCAGCCCTTTGCGCGCGCCGCGAGCACGGCTGGCGTCGGCGGGGCGTTGCGATCCGGCGCCGGCTCGCGCTCGGCGCGCAGACGTGCGAGCGCGTCGTGATACGCGCGCTCGCGCGCGTCCCGTTCCGGTTCGGCGGCGACGTCCTGCTCCACCGGGACAGCGCGCTCGCTCACCATCCGCGCGGTCGTCGACGGCGCGATGCCGCTGGCCGCCGCACGCGAGGAAGCGCCGCCCGACGCGCACCCCGCGAGTCCCGCTGCGAGCCCGAGCGCCAGGGCCAGCGCGAGCGGACCCCGCCGCGGGGCCGGGCGAAGCGTTCGGGGATCCAGATCGGGACAGCAGTCGCAGCGCATGGCAAACCTTTCGGGGGGCTCGCCGGGATTCATCGACGCGACGGTCGTGGGGGTTGACCGCAAGGTCCCGACAGCGTCGCCGGGAAGCGCGGTGTCGTCAACCGCGGCGGGCGGCCGGGCCGGCGCGGCGAGATCCGTGCCGGCAGACCCCGTCGGCCGGCACGGATCCTCAGCGCCGCCGAGCGTGTTGGCGGCGGCGGAGCAGCAGCACGCTCGCCAGCGCTGCGGCGGACAGCGTCGCCGCCGCCGGCTCCGGCACCTGGACGATGACGTCCTTCGTGAAGAGCAGGGGTTCATCGGGACCGAAGCCGTCGGAGGCGCCTCCGGTGTCGAGATCGATCGACGTGGCCTCGATGGCCACCGTGTACGGACCGGCCGAGTCCGGGTTGACGAGGATCCCGTCGAAGAGCGTGTAGCGGATGTCCGTCGGAAAGCGGGACAGACAGCTGCCCGGATCGCCGTCGCCGCCGGCCGGCAGCGAGATCGTGAACACGTGCTCGCCTGCGAGTCCGAGGCTGTGGCTCACCGTCGGGTCGGTCGCGGTCAGACCGCCGGATGCGTCGCTGTCCGAGAAGGCGCTGTCGGCGTCGAGCGCGAAATGGTCGAGCGTCCGGTTGGCCGGATCGTCGAAGACGCCATCCGGCAGGGCGAAGTCGAACTCCCATTTCCCGATCGGCGCGCCGGCCCCCAGCGCGTCGAAGCCGAGGAAGCCGAACGCCGCCGGGGCGACGAAGACGGCCTCGTGCACTTCGCGCACGCCCTGCGGAATGTGGAACACCACGCGCAGGCCGGTGGTGCTGCCGGGGGCGCTCGAGTCGACGTCGAAACTCGCGCTCGGCGCCACGGCTTCCAGGAACACATCGGAGGTTCCCATTGTGCAGATACCGCCGTTTCGGGCGAATGCGCGCGAAATGGAGGTCTCCGAGTAGCATCCGATCAGCGCCAGTCCCAGCGGCAACGACGCACACGCGATCCGGACCCATCGCGCCGGCCGTCGCGCCGGTCGTCGCGCCGGTCGTCGGGTCTGTCGTCGAGTCTGTCGCACGCCTCCCCCCTGTTTGTGGGGCGCAGAATACGCAACTTCCCGGCCCGCAGCGAGGCTCGGCCGGTGGGATCGGTCTCTCGATCTCCGTGTCGTTCCGGTGCATGAGACGCCGGCATCGGCATCCTTGCGATCCGGCGTCGGATCTCCCGGGCGACTTCAGCACGACGCGCGATCGAACGATGAAGCCTTCGATGCGGCCCGCCGCCTCGCTGCTCGGAATCGGACTCGTGCTCATCGCCCACGCCGCGCACGCTGCGTGCCCGGCGCCGATCGGGCTCGCCGACGTGAGCCAGCCGACGACGGTCGTCGGGGTCGACGTGCCGTGCACGGAGCAGGGGCTCGCCGCGGCGCTCACCACGGGCGGTGTCGTCACCTTCGCATGCGGTCCCGGTCCGGTGACACTCCCGATCACCTCCGCAAAGGCGATCACGCAGGATACCGTCCTCGACGGAGGCGGCCTCGTGACGCTCGATGGCGGTCACGAATCGAGGATCCTCTCGGTCCCGTCGAGCTTCGAGCTCGGTACGCCGCGGCTCACGGTGCAGCGAATCCGCTTCGTCCGCGGCAACTCGAGCGCTGTCAGCGGCGAGGACACGGCGCGCGGCGGCGGTGCCATCTGGGTCCGTGGCGGCAGCCTGCGGGTCGTCGCGACGGAGTTCGTCGACAACCGCGGGCCCGCCACGGGACAGGACGTCGCAGGCGGCGCCATCTACAGCGCCGGCACGGGCGAGGTCACCATCGTCGCCTCGTTGTTCACCGGCAATCAGGCCTCGAACGGAGGCGCGATCGGCGTGCTGTTCGCGGATCTCACACTCGTCGATACGATGCTCGCCGACAACGCCGCGACGGGCAGCGGAGGCAATCCGGGCCAAGGCGGCAACGGCGGCGGGATCTACAGTGACGGGAACGACCAGATCCAGTCCCTGTGCGGCGTCAGCCTCGTCGGGAACCATGCGAACGCCTTCGGCGGCGGCATGTTCCGCGTCTCGAACAACGGCGTCGGCCCGCTCTCGATCCTCGAGACCAGCGTGCTGTCGAACCGGATTCCCGATCAGGCGACCAGCATGGCCGGCGGGATGTATCTGCAAGGCGTCCAGATCCAGATCCAGGACTCGACCATCGCGTGGAACGAGGCGCGCTCGGCAGGCGGTCTGTTCCTCGGCCCGAACGGGACGACGATCGAGGCGACCAACGTGACGATCGCGGAGAACACGGCGCTCTCGAGCCTCGCCGGAGGGCTCGCGATCTCCGCCGGCGTCACCGGCGTGATTCGCCACGCGACGATCGCGCGCAATGCGGCGCCAGGCCCCGTTGCGTTTGCGGCTGCGACGACCGGCGGCGGGTCCGTCGTGCTCGCGAACTCGATCGTAGACGGTCATGTCGCCGGCAATGCGTGGAACCCGATCTCGTGCCTCTCGCCCCTCGTGGAGGGCGGTGGCAATCTGCAGTGGCCGATCCTGCGCGCGAGCGGGCAGTCCGATGCGCCGGATGCCCTGTGCAGTGCAGCGATCACGACCGCGGATTCCGAGCTCGGTGCGTTGCAGGACAACGGCGGACCGACGCTGACGATCGAGCCGGCGGCGACGTCGCCGGCGTCGATTCCGCGCGGCGGATGTCCGGACACGGACCAACGCGGCCGGCGACGCGACACGGAGGCCTGCACCGCGGGCGCCGTCGAAAAGCTCCCGGAACCCACGAGCACGCTCGCCGCCACCGCGCTGGTCGCAACGCTCGCGTGGCGCCGCCGTCGCGCGCGTCAAGAAAGGGGTCGGGTTCATTCGTCAACTTTTCCAGAAGGAAAAGTTGACGAATGAACCCGACCCCTTTCTTGACGCGTGCGCGGCAGCGCCCTCGTCGCTACGCAGACGCGCCGGTGCGGATCTCCGCCCAGGCCCAGTCGAGCCACGGGAGCAGCGCATCGAGATCGTCGCGTTCGATCGTGCTGCCGCCCCAGACGCGCAGGCCCGGCGGCGCATCGCGATAGCTGGCGATGTCGTACGCGACGCCCTCCTGCTCGAGCCGCGCGGTGAGCTTCTTCACGACGTCCGCCTGGTCGGTCTGTGCGAGCCCGCGGAACCAGGGGTCCGTGATCTGCAGACAGATCGACGTACAGGAGCGCGTCGTCGGATCGCGGGCGAGGAAGCCGACCCACGGCGTTCGCGCGACCCAATCGGCGACGAGGTCGAGGTTGGCCTCCGCGCGCCGGATCAGCCCCTCGAGCCCGCCGACCGTGTCCGCCCAGGCGAGCCCGTCGAGGGCGTCTTCGACACACAACATCGACGGCGTGTTGATCGTGGCGCCTTCGAAGAGCGCGTCATCGAGCCGGCCCTGCTTCGTGAGCCGGAAGATCTTCGGGAGTGGCCACGCAGGGGTGTAGGACTCGAGACGTGCGATGGCGCGCGGGGAGAGCGCCAGCATGCCGTGGGCGGCTTCGCCGCCGAGCGCCTTCTGCCACGACCACGTCACGACGTCGAGTTTCGGCCACGGCAACGCCATCGCGAAGACCGCCGAGGTGGCATCGCACAACACGAGACCCTTGCGGTCGGTGGCGATCCAGTCGCCGCCGGGGACCCGGACCCCGGAGGTCGTGCCATTCCACGGGAACACGACATCGCGGTGGAAGTCCACTTGCGCGAGATCCGGCAGCTCTCCGTACGGTGCGGAAAGGACCCGGGCGTCGAGCTTCAGTTGCTTCGTCGCGTCGGTCACCCACTCCTGTCCGAAGCTCTCCCAGGCCAGCACGTCGACCGGCCGCTCGCCGAGCAGCGACCACATGGCCATCTCGACGGCTCCGGTGTCCGATGCCGGCACGATCGCGAGCTTCCAGTCGTCGGGCATGCGCAGCACCGCGCGGCTCTTCTCGATGACCGCCTGCAGGCGGGCCTTCGGGGCCTTCGCGCGATGGGAGCGACCGACCAGCGCACCCTTCAGGGCGTCGAGCGACCAGCCCGGGCGCTTGGCGCACGGGCCGGAAGAGAACTCGGGGCGTTGGGGACGGCGGACGGGTTTCTCGGCCAAGGGGGCCTCTCGATGGCATCGGCGCGGGACGTTGCAACGTATCCGAAGGCCTGGGTGGCGGCCACGGCGGGCGGCTCTCGCCGAGCGGGTCGCGTACCATCCGCGCTCCGAAAGGCCCGGCGATCGACGCTGGCGACCGGCGTCGATCGGCCGCCGGGCAGAGGCTCTCCCGTGAGAACACGAAGCATCCCGTTGCTGGCATCGATGGCGATCGGGCTCGCCGTCACGGGGGGGGCCGCGGCGGCTGGTGAATCCGATCCGAGCGAACCGGCAGCGCGTCGCGTGGACGTTGCGATCGCCATCGACGTCTCTCAGTCCACCCGTGCCGCCTCCGGCATCGACGTGGATGGCGACGGGGTCGTCGGGATCAACCCGACGCTCGATGCCCGCCTCGACGGTCAGTATCCCGCCGGCGTCGTCTCGACCGATCCGGAGGACGCCGTGCTGGCCGCCGAGCTGGCGGCCGTCCGTGCGCTGCTCGCGGCGTGGCCGGACCTCGATGCGCACCTCGCGATCATCTCGTTTTCCGGAGCGATCGATCCCACCACCGGTCGTCAGCTCGGCACCCCCGATGGCAATGCGACGCTGCGAGCGGCGCTCTCGGCCGACCGGGCGGCCGCCCAGGCGGCACTCGATGCCATCGCCCGACAAGGGCCGCACGGGGGCACCGATTTCTCCGCGGCGATCCGCACGGCACGCCATGCGCTGTGCGGATCGCGTGCCCGGGCAGGCGCCGAACGCATCCTGCTGCTGCTCACGGACGGGTTGCCGTCGCTTCCGCATGGCTATGCGACTCGCACCGATCACAGCGACGTCAGTGCCGCGCTCACGGCGGCCCGGGAGGCGAGCGCCTGCGGGGTGCGCATCGATGTCTTCGCGATCGGGCTGCTGGCGATCGTCGATCCGTTTGCGGCGCAGGAAGTCGCCCGCGTTTCCGGAGGGCGCTATCACCCGATCGACCAGCCTGTCGATCTGCGCGCGGCGCTCGAAGATGCGCTCGACGCACCGGCGCCCGGATCGAGCGACACCCGGCGACCTCGCTGAAAGCGTCGCCGGAGGGAGCTTCGCCGGCCCCAGGCGCTCGATCGATCCCGATGATCCGCCGAGGGCGTCAAGAAAGGGGTCGGGTTGGATTCGTCAACTTTTCCCAACGGGAAAAGTTGACGAATCCAACCCGACCCCTTTCTTGACGCCGGACTAGAAGAGGAACTGGGCGCTGGTGCGGGCCCAGTCGAGGGCGCGCAGCGTCGAGAGTCCGAGCCAGCTGGGCCCCTCGATCGGGAACAGGCCCAGCAACACGACCGCTGCGGCGCAGAGGCCGAGCACCAGCAGCTCGAGCGTCGCGGCTTCGGGGCGCAGCTTCGCCGCCCCGGGCTCGTGCATGTACATCAGCACCGGCAGTCGCAGGTAGTAGAACACCGAGACGAGGCTTCCGAACACCGCGACGATCGTGAGTCCGATCAAGCCGGCATCGACGGAGGCCTTGAACAAGAAGAACTTCGCGGTGAAGCCGACGGTGCCCGGGATCCCGGCGAGCGAGATTGCGAACAACGTGAGCAGCGCCGCGAGGCCGGGCCGGCTGCGTGCGAGTCCGGCGAGATCCTCGATCCGTTCGCAATCCTTGCCGCCGGTGGAGAGCGAGACGAGCACCGCGAAAGCACCGAGGTTCATGAAGGCGTAACCGAGCAGATAGAACAGGACGGCGCTGTACGACTCGGCCGTGCCGGTCGCGAACCCCATCAGCAGGTAGCCGGCGTGGGCGACGCTCGAATAGGCCAGCAGACGTTTCACGTTGGTCTGGATCGTCGCCATCACGTTCCCGACGAGGATCGTCAGCAGCGACAGCATCCAGAACACATCCTGCAGGCTCGCGAGGACGTCTCCGAAGGCTCCGACGACGACCCGCAGCAGCGCCGCGAAGGCTGCGAGCTTGACCGTGACTGACATGTAGGCGGTCACGGCCACCGGGGCGCCTTCGTAGACGTCCGGTGTCCACTGGTGGAACGGCACGGCCGAAACCTTGAAGGCGAAGCCGATGATCAGCAGACCGATGCCGACGAGAGCCAGCGGGTTCCCGGGCGGCAGCGCCGCCCGCACGGCTGCGAAGTCCAGCGTGCCGGTGACGCCGTAGACGAGGGCGATGCCATAGAGCAGGAGTCCGCTCGCGAAGGAGCCCACCAGGAAGTACTTGAGCGCGGACTCGTTGCTGCGCAGATTGCGGCGATCGAAGCCGGCCAGGACGTAGATCGGGATACTCATCAACTCGAGGCCGAGGAACAACATCAAGAAGTCCGTCGCGGCGACGAGCACCATCATGCCCGCGGTCGAGAGCAGGAGCAGCGCATAGAACTCGCCGTGGTCGATCTCGACCTCGGCGAGGTACTTGAGCGAGAGCCAGCAGGAGAGCATCGCCGCGAGCGAGATCAGCGCGATCGCGAAGCTCGAGAAGCGATCGAGGCGGACGCCGGGCACATCGGCCAGGAAACCGATGCTGGCGCCGCTCGCAAACCCGGCCATGGCGGTGTACGCCGCAATGGCGAGCGCAATCGTCGACAGGACGACCAGCGTGGCCGCGATGTAGCTCGCCGACATCTCGCGCCCGAGCACACGCCGCCGTCGGGTCAGGAAGACCTCTGCCAACAACACGGCGATGGCACCGAGGGTGACGCTGCCGATCGGTGCGATTGCGGACAGGTCGATGACCGGCGGATCGATCACCGCGGACTCCTTCCGTAGCGGATCGCCGCCAGGTCCTCGGCCCCCTGCGCCTCGCTGCGCGCTGCGCCGGCCTGGTGAACTTCGCTCGGCTGCGCCTCGCTGCGCGCTGCGCTTGCGGTCTTCTCCATCCGGTGCAGGAGGTCGCCGACGGAGGCTTCGAGGCGGGTGAGGAAGGGGTCCGGGTAGACGCCGATCCAGACGATCGGGACCAGGAGCGCGACGACGACGGCCTTCTCGCGCAGGCCGAGATCCAGCAGGCCCATGTTCTCCGGGTTGTCACAGGGGCCGAAGAAGACTCGTCGATACATCCACAGCAGGTAGACGGCCGACAGCACCACGCCGAACGTGGCCGCTACCGCGATCCAGGGGCTGACGAGGAAGGCGCCGGCCAGGATCAGGAACTCGCCGACGAAGCCGTTCAGGCCCGGCAACCCGATGCTCGACATCACCACGATGCCGAACAGGGCCGCGAACACCGGCATCGGCTTCGCGATGCCGCCGAAGTCCGCGATGTCGCGCGTGTGTCGCCGTCCGTAGATCATGCCGACCAGCAGGAACAGCGCTCCGGTCGAGAGTCCGTGGTTCACCATCTGCAGGATCGAGCCCTGCAAGCCCTCCTCGTTGAGCGCGAAGATCCCGATCATCACGAAGCCCAGGTGCGCGACCGACGAGTACGCCACGAGCTTCTTGATGTCCTTCTGGACCATCGCGACCAGCGAGCCGTACAGGATGCCGATTACGGCGAGCGTGAAGATCACCGGCGCATAGGTCTCGGCCGCCACCGGGAACAACGGCAGCGCGAAGCGGACGAAGCCGTAGGTGCCCATCTTCAGCAGCACGGCCGCCAGCACCACGGATCCCGCCGTGGGCGCCTCGACGTGCGCATCCGGAAGCCAGGTGTGCAAGGGCACGATCGGAACCTTGACGCCGAACGCCAGCGCGAACGCGAAGAACAGCCAAGCCTGGGTCTTCCACCACGGGACGGCGGCGTTCTCGGCGATCGGCACCAGCGTGTCCAGCAGACCCGCCGTGCTGGCGCCCGGAGCTGCGATGAGGTCGAAGTTGAGCGCGCCTGCGAACTGCTCGGCATGCAGGAAGTACAGCACCAGCATCGCGATCAGCATCAGCAGCGAGCCGGCCATCGTGAACAAGAAGAACTTCATCGCCGCATAGATGCGGCGCGGGCCACCCCAGATCCCGATGATGAAGTACATCGGGATCAACATCACTTCCCAGAACACATAGAACTGGAAGAGGTTGAGCGAGACGAAGGCGCCGAGCATGCCGGTCTCGAGAAAGAGATTGAAGAACACGAAACTGCGCGGAGACTTCTCGATGTCCGTCCAGGAGCCGAGCAGCGCCAGCGGCATCAGGAACGTCGTCAGCACGACCAGCAGCAGGCTCATGCCATCGATTCCGACGAACCAATGGATCCCGTACGACGGGATCCACGGAACGTGGTGCAGGAACTGGTAGCCGCCCTGCGCGGGGTCGAACCCGGCCCACAGCTGGAGCGAGAGCAGGAAGGTCAGCAGCGTTCCCGCCAGACCGACCCAGCGCCAGGTGCGGGCCGGCAGCAGCCGAGAGAGCGCCACGAGCACGAGGCCGGTGGCGAGCGGCAGGAACGTGATCAGTGTGAGCAGGTCCATCGCCCCCGCCTACCCGCGCAACAGCCAGGCGAGGACGGCGAGCGTCCCGACGACCATCGTGACCAGATACCCCTGCGCGAGTCCGCCATGCGCGTACTTGAGCACCCCGCTGGCCAGGCCGCGGACGGTCCTGGCGCTGCCGTTGATGACGACGCCGTCGATCAGGCCGGCGTCGATCCCCCGGAACAGCACGCGGTCCGAGATCCCGACCAACGGGCGGACGATCAGCGCATCGTAGAGCTCGTCCACGTAGTACTTGTTTTCCACGAGCCGGTGCAGAGCGCTGAGGCGAGCGCGGAATCGGGCCGGCAGCTCCGGCCGCGAGACGTAGAGGAACCAGGCCAGCCCGGCGCCGAGCGCGGCCATCGTCGTCGCCAGCGCGGCCAGCCCGAGTTCCGTCGCCAGCTCGACGTGATGCGGCGGCTGCGCCAGGACCGGCTCGAGGAAATGCGCGAGGCTGTTGGATTCCGGGACGCCGAGCTGCTCGCCGTAGGGATCCGGGAAGCCGGCGAGTCCGGCAAAGATCGAGAAGAAGGCCAGCACGGCGAGGGGGACCAGCACGGTGTTCGCGGGCTCGTGGATGCCGTGGTGGACGATGTCCTGGGGCACCCGACTCTCGCCGAAGAAGGTCCGGAAGTGCAGCCGGCACATGTAGAAGGCGGTGATGCCGGCCGTGAGGACGCCGATCGCCCAGAGCGCCTGGTGCCCCGGCACGTGCGCGGTGTAGGCTGCGAGCAGCACCTCGTCCTTCGAGAAGAACCCCGAGAGGCCGGGGAACCCGATGATCGCCAGCACCCCGATCGCGAACAGCTTGTGCGTCCACGGCAGGTGCCGGCGCAGGCCGCCCATCTTGTCGGTGTCCTGCTCGTGGTGCAGGGCCAGGATGACCGCGCCGGAGCCGAGGAAGAGCAGCGCCTTGAAGAACGCGTGCGTGCCGACGTGGAAGATCGCGGCCGAGTAGGCGCCGCAGCCGGCCGCGAGGAACATGTATCCGAGCTGGCTCACCGTCGAGTACGCGAGCACCTTCTTGATGTCGGTCTGCGCGATGGCCATGGTGGCGGCGAACAGCGCGGTGATGGCGCCGGTCCACGCGATCACCGCGGACGCGCCGGGCGCCTCCGCGTACAGGAAGGACATCCGGCAGACCATGTAGATGCCGGCCGTGACCATCGTGGCGGCATGAATCAGCGCCGACACCGGCGTCGGGCCCGCCATCGCGTCGGGCAACCAGACGTAGAGCGGGATCTGCGCGGATTTGCCGACGGCCCCGACGAACAGGCACAGCCCGATCAGCGTGGTGAGCCGCCACTCGCCACCGAGCCAGGTCGGCACCGCCACCGTGCGCTCGACGATCGCCGGCATGGCGGCCTGGATCTCGCGGAAGTCCAGCGTCGCCCCGCCGGCGTCCGCCAGCGCCCACAGGATCAGGAAGATCCCGATCAGGAAGCCGAAATCCCCGATCCGGTTGACGACGAAGGCCTTCATCCCGCAGTAGGCGTTCCAGCGATCGCCGAACCAGAACCCGATCAGCAGGTACGAGCAGAGTCCGACGCCTTCCCAGCCGAGGAACATGACGAGCAGGTTGTCGCCGAGCACCAGCAGCAGCATCGCGGCGAGGAACAGGTTCAAGTAGCAGAAGAAGCGCTGGAAGCCGCCGTCGTCGCGATGGTCGTCGTCCATGTAGCCGATCGAGTAGACGTGGATCAGCGTGCCGACGCCCGTCACGATCAGGCACATCACGGCGGAGAGCGGATCGAACAGGAACGACATCTCGGCCACCAGGCGACCGGCGCCGATCCACGTGTAGACGCCGTCGACCAGCGCGGTCTGGCCGGCCGGCAGGTCGCGGAGCTGGAAGAATGCGACCAGCGTGACGAGGAACGCCAGTGCCGGCGCCAGGCACGAGATCGCGATCACCAGTCCGCGCGGCAGCTCGCGCCGCACCAATCCCAGCATCACCCCGTGCACGACCGCCCCGATCAGGGGCAGCAATACGATGCAGCGCAGAAGCTCGCTCGTCGCGGCGGTTTCTACCATTTCAGCAGGCTCACGTCCTCGACGTTCACGGACTCCCGGTTGCGGAACAGCGCGACCACGATTCCGAGCCCCACCGCCACCTCGCAAGCCGCCACGACGATGACCATCAGCACGAAGATGTGGCCGTCGTGCTGGCCCCAGGCCCGGGCGAAGCCGACGAAGGCCAGATTCGCGGCGTTCAGCATCAGCTCGATCGACATCAGGATCACGATCAGGTTGCGGCGCGTCAGCGCGCCGATCGTCCCGATCACGAACAAGAGGCCGGAGAGGCCGATCACGTGCTCCAAGGGGACCATGGGCTCAGTCGATCCTCCGTTTGGCGAGCACGACGGCTCCGACCATGGCGGCCAGCAGCAACAGGGAGCTGACTTCGAACGCCAGCAGGAAGCGCGTGAACAGGGCGAGCCCCACCGCCCGGTAGCCGCCGAACCCCTCCGGGAGTTCCTGCACGGTCGGCAGCGCGGTCGGCATCAGCGACAGGAACGCGGCCGTGAGGCCGAGCGCCAGCAGGGCTCCGGCCGCCTTCAGCAGACGCTGGCGAGCCGGGTGGAAGGTGTCGCTGCGCAGATTCAACAGCATCACGACGAACAGGAACACGACGACGATGGCGCCGGCATAGACCATGATCTGGAGCGCCGCGACCAGGTGCGCCTCGAGGACCACGTAGACGATGGCGAGCCCGATCATCGTGACGACGAGGCTCATGGCCGCAGCCACCGTATTGCGGAAGTTCAGCACCATGCCCAGTGCCGAGACGACGGCGAGCGCCGCCGCGAAGTAGAAGAAGAAGGCCTGGGCCGTCACGAGGTGCCTCCGGTGATCAGAAGGATCACCAACGCGGTCACGACGATGTTCGCCAGCGAGAGCGGCAGCATGATCTTCCAGCACAGGTCCATCACCTGGTCGTAGCGCGGGCGTGGCAGCGTCCAGCGGATCTGCATCTGCAGCCAGATCATCACGATCACCTTCAGGAAGAAGGTGAGGACGTGCAGCACCATGCACAGGCCGGTGGCGACGCCGGTGCCGAAGACGGGACTGACCGCGCCGATGAGGGTCTCCTGGGGCAGGAACGGGATCGCCCAGCCGCCCAGGAACAGCGCCGTCGTCAGCGCGGCGATCACCACCACCTCGATGAACTCGGACATGTAGAACAGCCCGAAACGCATGCCCGAGTACTCGGTGAAGTAGCCGGCGACCAGTTCGGATTCGGCTTCGGGCAGGTCGAACGGCGGGCGCTTGTTCTCCGCCATCACGCAGGTCAGGAACATCACGAAGCCGAGCGGCTGGAGGAACAGGCCCCAATTGGGGAGCTGGATCCACGACAGCCATCCGGGCAGCGTCTGGATCCAGCCGAAATGCTCGAGGAAGCCCAGCAGCCGGAAGCTCGCGTCCTGCGCGACGGCCATGTCGGTGAGTCGCAGGGTCTGGAACGCCATGAACAGGCCGACGATGGAGAGCCCCATCGTGACCTCGTACGAGATCATCTGCGCCGACGCGCGCAGGCTTCCGAGCAGCGACCAGTTGTTGTTGCTGGCCCAACCGGAGATCACCGTGCCGTAGGTGGCGATCGAAGCGATCGCGAAGATGTAGAGGATGCCCCAGTCGAGATCGGCCACGACCAGATGGATCGTGGTCTCGCCGAATTCGTAGAGGCCGCCGTACGGGATCACGGCGAAGGAGGCGATCACCGGAATCGCCGCGATCAACGGCGCGGCCATGTGCAGGAAGCGGTTGGCGCCACGCGGGACGACGTCCTCTTTCGTGAGGAGCTTCAGCACGTCGGCGAGCGGGTGCAGCAAGCCGAGCAGTGTGATGCCGGCGATGTCGGCGCGATTCGCCCCGATGCGATCCTGCATGACCGCGCTCTGCTTGCGCTCGACCCAGGTGATGATCGGCGCGAACGCACCGACGGCGATGGCAATGATGAAGAGCGTCTTGAGGATCGCGGGGAGCAGCTCCTCCATCAGCGGTCCGCCCGCGGCACGCCGTCCGGCGGCACGGACGCGAGGTCGATCCCGGCAAAGGCCGGCACGGTCTCGGCGAGCGCCTTCGACACGGCCTGCAGATCCCACGCCCCGTCGAAGCCGGGCAGGCCGAGCGCACGCCCGAGTCGCCACATGATCTCACCCTCCGCGTGCGCGTCGAAGCTCGGTTCGACCGCCGGGACCACCCGCTGCACGCGGCCGGCGTGGTTCGTGAGCGTTCCGTGCTTCTCGGCCACCACGCGGGTTGCGAACACCACCTGCGCCACGCGCTCGAGTTCCGAACGATGGCTGTCGGCGAGCAGCACCACGTCGAGGCCGCGCAGCGTTTCGAGGAGCTCGGGGCCCTGGGTCGCCAGCGCGTCGTGTCCGAGCACGAGCAAGGCCGCCACCGCGCCGCCGCGCGCGCGTTCGAGCAGCGCCTCGGCCGGGCCGAATCCGAGTCGCCGACAGCCTTCGGCATTGGCCGCCTTCTCCGGCTGGATCAGCAGCGCATCGCTGCGTCCCGTCCGCACCGCGACGCCCGCCTGGGAGCTGCCGAGCGCCTCGAGCAAGCGCCGCGCGACGAACAGATCCTCGTTCGTCGCGTGCGGCGAGGCCAGGATCCCCACGGCGCCGGCGCCCTTGCGATCGATCACTCCACGCAGGCGTTCGGCGGCCTCCTCGAGCGCGACGTCGATCGACACCGGCAGGGCGCGGCCGTCCGGCTGCCGGACCTCGTGTCCGGCGATGCGGTCGTCGGCGCCGATCCGCGCGTAGCTGAGGCGTCCCTCGTCGCAGATCCAGGTGCCGTTGACGGCGTCGTTGCGGCGCGGGACGTAGCGGTACACGCGGTTGTTTGCGACGCCCAGATGGACGTTGCAACCCTTCGCGCAGCCGGTGCAGATTCCCGGCACGTCCTCGAGGAACCAGACGCGGATCTTGAAGCGGAAGTCCTTGGTCGTGAGCGCACCGACCGGGCAGATGTCGGCGACGTTCATCGAATAGTCGTTGTCGAGCGGTTCGCCGGGGAAGGTCTCGATGACGGATTGATCGCCGCGCGAGAACACCGACAGCTCCCCGGTGCCCGGCACTTCGCGGCAGAAGCGCACGCAGCGGCGGCACAGGATGCAGCGTTCCTGGTCGAAGACGATCGTCGGCCCGAGGTCGACGCGCTTCTTGCCGGCCCGACGCGGCTCGCGCGTGCGCGCGTGCGGCACGCCGTACTCGAAGGCGTAGTCCTGCAGCTTGCACTCGCCCGCCTTGTCGCAGATCGGGCAGTCGAGCGGATGATTGATGAGCAGCAGCTCCATCACGCCTTCGCGGGCCTTCTCGACACGCTCGTTCCGGGTATGGATCACCATGCCGTCCCGCACCGGCGTGTTGCAGGCGATCTGCAGCTTGGGGATGCCCTCGATCTCCACCTGGCACAGCCGGCAGCTGCCATCGATGCTGAGCTTCGGATGCCAGCAGTAGTGCGGGATGTCGACGCCGTTCATCAGTACGCCCTGATCGTCGAGCGCCTGCAGGATGGTGCGGCCCTCGGCGACCTCATAGCTCGCGCCGTCGACGGTGATCTTGGGCACCAGTTCCCTCTACAGCTCGAAGCTTTCGGGGAACGGGCACTTCCCCTGCTTCACATGCTCCTCGAAGTCCTCGCGGAAGTGGCGCAGGAGCCCCTGGACCGGCCATGCGGCGGCGTCCGCGAAAGCGCAGATCGTCTGTCCCTCCATCTTGCTCGCCACATCGAGCAGAAGGTCGAGGTCCGCCGGGGACCCCGCTCCGCGCTCGATGCGCTGCATGATCTTGTGCAGCCAGCCGGTGCCCTCGCGGCATTGCGTGCACTGCCCGCACGATTCGTCGCGAAAGAAGTACGTGATGATGCAACCGACGCGCACCATGCAGGTGGCGTCGTGCATCACCATGACGCCGCCGGTGCCGAGCATCGTCTTGCGCTCACGCAGGAACTCGTTGGCCATCGGCACGTCGAGCTGCGAGGCGGGCAGGATCGGCATCGACATGCCGCCGGGAATGACGCCCTTCACCTTGCGACCATCCGGCGGTCCGCCGGCGTGCTCGAAGACGATCTCGTCGAGGCGCGTGCCGAGCGGCAGCTCGTAGAGGCCCGGGCGTTTGACGTGGCCGGAAACGCCGAAGATGGTCGTACCAGGGCTCTTCTCGGTGCCGAAGCCGCGAAACCAGTCGGCTCCCTTCGCGACGACGTGCGGGACGTGGGAGAAGGTCTCGACGTTGTTGACGGTGGTCGGCATGCCGAACGCGCCGAACTGGGCCGGGAACGGCGGCTTCTTGCGCGGCTGGCCCTTCTTTCCCTCGAGCGACTCGAGCAGCCCGGTCTCCTCGCCGCAGATGTACGCACCGGCGCCGCGTGTGACGACGACATCGTGTCGGAGATCGGTCCCGAGACAGTTCGCACCGAAGATCCCGGCGGCGTAGCACTCGTCGAGGGCACGCTGCAGCACGTTGGCTGGGTGCGCGTACTCGCCGCGCACGTAGACGAAGGTCTTGTCGGCGCCGGTGGCGAAGGCGCCGATCAGGATGCCTTCCAGCATCTGGTGCGGCGCGCGTTCGAGCAGCAGGCGGTCCTTGAACGAGCCGGGTTCGGACTCGTCGGCATTGCAGACCAGGTACTTCGGTTTGTCGCTGTCCTTGGGCATGAAGGACCACTTCATGCCGGTCGAGAAGCCGGCGCCGCCGCGCCCCTGCAAGCCGGCGTCCTTCAGCAACTCCACCACCTGCTCGGGCGACATCTGGGTCAGGGCCCGGCGCGCCGCCTCGTAGCCGCCGTGTGCGCGATACCCCGCGAGCGTCGCGAACGCGTCGTCGGCGGTGTGCTCGGTCAGATAGCTGGTGATGAAGGGAGCCTTCTGCACGGAACCTACTTCAGCGAATCGAGGATCTTCTTGGCCTGCTCGGCGTCGAGATTCTCGTAGTACGTGTCGTCGATGCGCATCATCGGGGCCCAGGCGCAGGCGCCGAGGCACTCCTCGTGGCCGAGGTGGATCCTGCCGTCCGGCGTCGTCTCTCCGGCTTCGACGCCGAGGTGCTGCTCGAGCGTATGGACCAGCTCGCGAGCGCCGCGCAGCGAACACGGCAGGTTCGTACAGACGCGGACCTGGTGTCGCCCCTGCGGCCGATCGAGGAACATGTTGTAGAAGGTGACGACCTCCATCACCTCGATGGCGCGGATCTCGAAGATCTCGGCAATCGCCTTCGCGGTCTCCGGCGCGATCCAGCCGTGCTCCCGCTGCACCAGGTGGAGAGCGGCCAGCAGCGCGCCGCGCTTCTCGGGGTACTTGGCGATCTCGGCATCGATCGCGCTGCGGACGGCGTCGGAGATCACCATTCGAGCGCGCCCTTGCCCCATTCATAAGTGAGGCCGACGACCAGGATGCCGAGGAACGGCATCATCGCCCAGAAGCCGAACCAGCCGAGCTCGGTGAACAGGGCGCCCCACGGATAGAAGAACATCGCCTCGACATCGAACAGGAGGAACAGCATCGCGACGATGTAGAACTTCACCGTGAAGCGCTGCTTCGGCGACACGATCGGCTTCTCGCCGCACTCGAAGGGTTCGTTCTTCTCGGCGAACTCGCGCCGCGGACCGAGGAGCAGGTGCACGCCGAGCAGCGCGCCGGCGAGAATCGTGGACACCAGCAGGATCACGACGGCGCCGGTGTACTCGGCAAGCATGTTGCCCCCCTTGGAGCGATCGAGAGACGAACCGGAACGATCCACGCTCCGGTCGACCGGCCGAAACCGACGAACGAACGGCGCAAACGGGTGCAAGCACGCGAAGCGACAGCGATCCCGACCGAAAGAACGACAGAAAGAACGACGACGAGAATGACGACAAGAACGACGACGAGAACGACGGAGATACGCTGAAGCTTCGGGATTTGCAGTGGAAAGGCGCGCGGAAACTAGCCGTGGCGGATGGGCGCTTCAAGGCTCTGGCGCATTCACCCGAGCGCCGGCTCCGGCAGCCCGGCGGAGACGCTTCGCGCCGCGGCATGGTACCTTGCGCGCATGACGGTCCGGGTCGCCGTGTTGGGCGCGGGAAGCTTCGGCAGCTGCTTGGCGATTCTCTGTGCCGACCGAGGCCACGATGTGACGCTGTGGGCGCGAGACCCGGCATTCGCCGCCGCGATCGCCCGCGACCGCCGCAACCCCCGCTACCTCAAGGAGATCGAGTTCCCGGCCTCGGTCCGGCCGACGGCCGACCTCGAGGCCGCCTTGGCCGACGCCGAGATGGTGATCCTGGCCGTGCCGAGCCACGCCGTGCGAGACGTCATGACCCAGGCCGCCCCCTGGCTGCCCGAGGAGACGTTGATCGTTTCGACGGTGAAGGGGCTGGAACTCGATACCGCCAAGACGATGGACGCCGTGCTCGAGGACGTGTTGCCGCCGATCCACCATCCGCGGCTCACGTATCTGTCCGGGCCGTCCTTCGCGCACGAGATCGCTCGCCACAAGCCGACCGTCGTGACGGTGGCCTGCCGGCACGATCCGTACGCGATCGCGGTCCAGAGTCATCTCTCGTGCCCGTGGTTCCGCTGCTATTCCGACACCGACGTGCTCGGCGTGGAGCTCGGCGGAGC
This sequence comes from uncultured Pseudomonadota bacterium, assembly GCA_900696485.1. Taxonomy (GTDB): domain Bacteria; phylum Myxococcota_A; class UBA9160; order UBA9160; family PR03; genus CAADGG01. The sequence continues at coordinate 45,420 of CAADGG010000075.1, read as the reverse complement.
GCTCAAGAACGTCGTTGCGATCGCCGTCGGGGTCTCCGACGGGCTCGATCTGGGTCCGAACGCCCGCGCTGCGACGATGACTCGCGGCCTGGCGGAAATCACCCGGCTCGGTGTCTCCATGGGGGCCAATCCACTCACTTTCATGGGGCTTGCCGGCATGGGGGATCTCGTCCTCACCTGCACCGGCGATCTGTCGCGGAACCGGCGCGTGGGCCTGGCGCTCGGTGCCGGGCGCAGTCTCGACGACATCCTGCACGAACTCGGAGAAGTCGCCGAAGGCGTCCGGACGACCTACGCCGCCTGCCAGCTCGCCGAGCGGGTCGGCGTCGAACTCCCGATCGCCGAGGGCGTGAAAGCGCTGCTCGAGGGTCGGGTCGAACCCCGCGCCGGCGCCGCCCAGCTGCTCTCTCGCCAGCTCCGCGGCGAGAAGGACTGGAACTACCAGCGCAAGTAGCCCGTCAAGAAAGGGGTCGGGTTCATTTCGTCAACTTTTCCCCGGAGGGGAAAAGTTGACGAAATGAACCCGACCCCTTTCTTGACGTGGGCTGAAAGCCGGCCGGGTCGCTAATCTGCGGCGGTGTTGAAATGCGATTTCAACTCGACCCCGGGCGGCTGTCGCATCCGGCGCCGACCGAGCGCGGATCGCGCGGGGAGGCGAGGAGCCGGCGTGCGCACGATTTCCCTGGCTCTGGCGGTCCTGTTGCTGGCCGCCGCCGGCGCGTCGGCAGAAGCTCCGGCGCCCGACGAGCGCGCGACGCGCGCCGTTCACCTGCTCGACTACATGGCCGTCGACTATCCGGAGACGGTGGCCGATGGCGCGATCATCAACGAGCTCGAGTATGCCGAGCAGATCGAGTTCTCGGCGCGCGTTCGCGAGACCCTCACGGCGCTCGGGGTCGATGACGCCGCCCCGCTCGCCGTGGAGGCTGCGGAACTCGAACAGGCGATCGCCGTGCGCGACCCGGGCGCGCAGGTGTCGGCGCGCGCGCGCGCATTGGCGGCCGGACTGCGCGATCGGTTCGGGGTCCGTGCGCTCCCGAGTCGGCCCCCGGACGTGGCGCGCGGCCAGTCCCTGTACGCGCAAACGTGCGCGTCGTGCCATGGCCCCGAGGGTCGCGGGGACGGCCCCGCCAACGTCGGTCTCGATCCCCCCGCGTCCGACCTGCACGATCCGGCGCGCATGCGGTCCCTCTCCCCGTTCGCCCTCTACAGCACGATCACGTTCGGGATCGATGGGACCTCGATGGCGCCGTTCGCCACCGTCCTCGCCGACGATGCGCGGTGGGATCTCGCCTTCTTTACCGCGTCGCTCCCGGCCACCCCCGCCGAACGTGCGCGTGGCGCGCAACTCGCTGCCGAGCAGCCTGCTCGCGTGGCCGCGCACGTGTCGAGCCTCCAGGCGCTGATCGAGCGCACCCCCGCCGAGCTGGCCGACGGGGACCCGGATGGTGCGGCGATCGTGGCGCATCTGCTGGGTCATCCGGAGCTGTTGCACGGGCGTGCGCTGCCGCTCGCCATCGCGATCACCCGCGTCGAGGATTCCTGGGCCGCCTATCGCGCGGGTGAGTCGGTCGAGGCCGTCGAACTGGCCATCTCTGCCTACCTCGACGGCTACGAACACGTGGAGCCTTCGCTGGCTGTCGTCGATCCCACGCTGGCGCGCACCATCGAAGCGAACTTCCTGCGCTACCGGGAGCAGTTGCGCGCCGGGCTGCCCAGCGACGACATCGAGCCACTGCGGGCCACGCTCGCGGCCGATCTCGCTCGCGCCGAGCGCCGCCTCGACGGCAGCGGGCTCGGCCCGCGCGCGACGTTCCTGGCCTCGCTGACGATCCTGACCCGCGAGGGGCTCGAGGCGATCCTGCTCGTCGTCGCGATCACCGGCGTCCTCTCGCGCGCCGGCCGCCGCGACGCGCTGCCGTGGGTCCACGCCGGCTGGGTGAGCGCGCTGGTGGCCGGCGCCGCCACCTGGTGGGCGGCGGGCCGGCTGATCGAGATCTCCGGCGCCCGTCGCGAGGTCATCGAGGGACTCTCCGCGCTGTTCGCGTCCGCGATCCTGTTCTACGTCAGCTACTGGCTCGTCTCCAAGATCGCGACCTCACGGTGGCAGGCCTTCCTCGGCAGCCAGATTCGCGAGGCCGCGTCGACCGGCCGCCTCGCCGCGCTGACCGGGCTCACGTTCGTGGCGGTCTACCGGGAGTGCTTCGAGACCGTGCTCTTCTACCAGGCGCTCGCGGCGCAGGCGGGGCCGGCGGGCGCCCGCCCGCTCGCCGCGGGCATCGGCGCCGGCATCGTCCTGCTGGCGACCCTCGCGGTGGGAGTCTTCCGGTTCGGGCGCCGCTTGCCGTTACGCCACTTCTTCGCCGCCAGCTCGGGCCTCCTCTACGCGCTCTGCATCGTGCTCGCGGGACACGGCATCGCCGCGCTCCAGGAGGCCGCGTGGCTCCCGATCACGACCGTGCCGGGACCGCGCGTCGACTGGCTCGGTTTGCACCCGACACTCGAGGGCCTGGCGGTCCAGGGGCTTCTGTTGTTGGCGGCGCTCGTCGCGTTCGTCAAGCTGTCCGGCGACATGCGACAGGTGACCGGGATCCCCGTCCGCAGCAGTCCCCGGGAGGGTTCGTGATGAATCAAGGCTCGATCGCGCGGTCCCGGGTCACGCACTGCCACGCGCATCGGGTGCTCGCGGGCGCCCTCGGCGTCGCCGTTCTCTTCGTCTTCGCACTCGGCTGCGCCGGCCGGCAGATCCAGACTCCGGTGTATGACCAGCAGGGCGTGCGCGTCTTCCTGCGCCAACAGATGAAAGGAGGCGAGCCGGTCGATCGGGGCTTCTCGCATCCGGTGACGATCGCGCCGGTCCGCGTCACGAACATCCTGGCGCGAATCCAGGTGCGAGAAGACGACGCGGAAGACAAGACCGGCCGCGAAGCCGCTCTGCCCACGGGCCTGCTGTACAGCATCGGCCAGGGCATTGCCGAAGCGCTCGGCAAGGCCGACGCGTCGCAAGAGGTCGTGGTGATGGCCGTCGAGCGCCGCAAGAGCCTTCGCGTGTTCACCAATGACCATCTGACGTCCCTGATCGTCTGGATGAAGGACGACAGGCTGTTCGTCCATCTCGGCGAGCTGGGTCAGGTGATGTCGAGGAACCCGAGCGACAAACCGCGCGAGCCGCAACTCACGACGATCGAGTCGAAGAAGAAGGTGCTCGGCGGCGACGGCTTCACGCCGGTGGGCTCGCGACTCGTCGCGGCCGACTGGCGCGCGGCCGTGTTCTCCGACATCAGCGCGATCCGGATTCGTCCCGGCGGTGAGATCGTGCGGCGGACGATCCTGCTCGAGGAGACGCCGGAAGAGGACGCCGCCAACCGTCCGGGTCCGGCGCCTCCGCCGGAGGGGCTTTCCCCGGACGCGCTACGCGCCCTCGCGGATCTCGAGGAGGCTCGCCGGCGGGGTGAGCTCAGCGAGACGGACTACCAGACGCAGCGACGCGACATCCTGCTCGGCAAGCTGCCGGCGCCGTAGCCGCGCTGCCGGTGGCCGTGCGGCGCGCCGGCGCGGCGGGAGCGGCCGCGGATCAGTTGACGGCCTCGGTCGCCGTCCGTACCCTGGACTGGATTCTGGTTCTGGGCGATTTCCGGCACTTGCAGGCCCCCGGGTCCGGCCCGGACGACTGCTAAGGGCCCTCACCGAAAAGAGTCGGTCATGAACGAGCGGCGACCCCCGGCGGGCGAGGGCCTGTCCGCCGGACCGCGATCGAGCGACGGTCCGGGCGACTCGACGCGAGCGGTCCATGCTGGCGAACGCGAACGTGCCCATCGCCACGGCGACGCGATCACGACGCCGATCTTCCAGACCTCCACCTATACCTTCGACGACTCGGAGCAGGTGCGGGCGTACCAGGAAGGGCGGCTTCCCCGCGACGAATACGGCCGCTACGGGAATCCCACCTGGCGGGCCGTCGAGCGCAAGCTGGCGGCGCTCGAGGGCGGCGACGATGCGGTGCTGTTCGCCTCCGGCATGTGCGCGGCGACGACGATGTTCCTGGCGCTGCTGCCGCAGGGTTCGCATCTGGTCGTCACGAGCGACTGCTATCGCCGGACGCGTCAGTTCATCCGCCAGTACCTGACTAAGCTCGGGGTCGAGACGACGGTGATCGAACCGGCCGACACCCAGAAGCTCGCGGACGCGCTGCGGCCGGAGACGAAGCTGTTCTTCACCGAGAGCCCTACCAACCCGTATCTGCGCGTGATCGACATCGCGGAGGCCGCGCGCGTGTGCCACGCCCGCGGCGTGCAGGTGGTGATCGACTCGACCTTCGCCTCACCGGTGAACCAGTGCGCGCTGTCGTATGGTGCGGATCTCGTCATCCACAGCGCGACGAAGTACCTCAGCGGCCACAACGACCTGCTCGCTGGGTGCGCCATCGGTCCCGCCCCGATGATCGGGACGCTGCGCGACGCCGTCGGTGTGATGGGCGGGATTCTCGATCCGCATGCCGCGTGGCTGCTGCTTCGGGGACTCAAGACGCTGGGCTTGCGGATGGCGCGTCACAACGAGAACGGGCTGCGGATTGCGCGATGGCTCGAAGCGCACCCGAAAGTGCGACGCCTCTGGTACCCCGGCTTGCCGAGCCATCCAGACCATGCGATCGCGGCCGCCACGATGCGCGGCTTCGGCGGCGTCGTGACGTTCGAGATCGACAGCGACTTCGATGGTGCGCAGCGTTTCGTCGACGCGGTGCGGATTCCGTACATCGGCCCGAGTCTCGGCGGCGTCGAGTCGTTGATCGAGCTGCCGGCGACGATGTCCTACTGGGATCTCTCGCGCGACGAGCGCTATGCGCTCGGCATCACGGACTCGCTGGTTCGGCTGTCGCTCGGCGTCGAGGACGGCGAGGACCTGATCGCGGACCTCGCGCAGGCCCTCGAGCGTGCGTAACGCGGCTCGCTCGACGCGAAACGGGACTACAGGAGGCTGTCCTGGTGCCGAAGCGACTGCTCCATCGCGAGCAGCCGGCGCTTGAGTTCGAGGCCGCCGCCGAAGCCGCCGAGTCTGCCGCCCGCAGCGATCACGCGGTGACACGGCACGATCAGCGGCACCGAGTTGGCCCCGTTGGCGCTCCCGACGGCGCGCATCGCGCCGGGTCGCCCGAGCGCGCGGGCGATGTCGCCGTAGCTCCGCGTCTGGCCGTAGGGAATCTCGAGCAGCGCATGCCACACCGCGCGCTGGAAGGGGGTCCCGCGCAGATCCAGCGGCAGCTCGAAGCGGGTGCGTTTGCCGTCCAGGTACTCGAGGACCTGGCGGATCGCCTCGCGGTGCGGAGCGAAAGCCGCCTCGCATCGGGCCCTCGGCGCGAAACGGGCCCGCCAGCCGGCGAAGCCACGACCACCGGCCCGCGGCAAGCCCAGATACGCGAGCCCCTGCGCGGTCGACGCCAGGTGCAAGACGCCGATGGGGGACTCGACACGGGCCGTGTGGATCAGGTCCACGGGACCGCACGCTTCGGGCGTGGTGGACTCGACGCTCGCCATCAGACCGTCACCATACCACGGGCGGCCGGCGTCGGGGGAGGCCCGGGAGGAAAATGACTCGCTTGCTCGTGACGGGGGGAGCCGGGTACGTCGGGAGCCATGCTTTGCGCACGCTCCGGCAGGCCGGCCACGAGGCGGTCGTGCTCGACGATCTGCGGGCCGGCTTCGAGGACGCCGTCCAGGGGGCTCCGCTGGTCCGCGCCGACGTCGGCGATCCGATCGCGTTGGGACGCGTCTTCGCCGAGCACGGGCCGTTCGACGGGGTGCTGCACTTCGCGGCGTCGATCTCCGTGCCGGAGTCCGTGGCGCTGCCGCTGCGCTACTACCGCAACAACATGGCCGCCTCGGCGGTGTTGATCGATACCGCGCTGGCCCACGACGTGCGCGCCTTCGTGTTGTCCTCGACGGCCGCGGTGTACGGCAGCTCGGACGTGCAGCCGATCGTCGAGGACGTCCCGCTGTGCCCGGAGAATCCCTACGGCGCGTCCAAGCTGATGATCGAGCGCATGCTCGCGGATGCCGGGCGCGCGCACCGGCTCTCGTGGATGGCGCTGCGCTACTTCAACGCCAGCGGCGCCGATCCGGACAACGGCCTCGGCGAGCGTCACGATCCGGAGACGCACCTGATCCCGTTGGCGCTCGAAGCGGCGGCGGGCCTGCGTCCGGCGCTCCAGATCTTCGGCAGCGACTGGCCGACACCTGACGGCACCTGCATCCGTGACTACATCCACGTCCGTGACCTCGCCGACGCGCACCGACTCGGCATCGAGGCGCTGTTGGCCGGCGGCGAGGGCGGCTGCTTCAACCTCGGGACCGGCGGGGGGCACTCGATCCGCGCCGTGCTCGCGTCGGTCGAGCGTGTCACCGGACGCCCGGTCCCGGTGCAGGAGGCCGCTCGACGGCCTGGGGATCCGGCGGTCCTCGTCGCGGACTCGCGTCGCTTCCGCGACGCGTTCGGCTGGACGCCGCGTCATTCCGAGCTCGATACCATCGTCGGCAACGCCTGGGACTGGCTGCGCAGGTGGCGCGGGCTGTGACGCACGCCGGCCGGGTGACGCATGAGGAGGAAGCGCTCGCGGGCCGATCGGTGCGACGCCTCGCGGCGTCCCTGCTGCTCTTCACCGTGCTCGCACCGTTCGCGGCCGCTGCCGACCTCGTCGAACGCGCGCGCGTGCTGGTCGGGGCCGATCAAGGCGTGTACGTCGAAACCGAAGCGGGGACCGTGCTGGTGGCGCAGGAGGCGGCACGCGCGGTCCATCCGGCATCGGTGTCGAAGATTCCGACCACGCTGGCGCTGCTCCGCGAACTCGGACCGGAGCATCGTTTCGAGACGCGATTCCTGGCCGGCGGCCCGGTGCGCGCGGGAGCCGTCGCCGGACCGCTGGTGGTCGAGGGCTCCGGCGATCCGTTCTTCGTCGACGAGAACCTGCTGCTCGTCGCGCTCACGCTGCACGAGATCGGGCTCCGCCAGGTGGCCGGTACGCTCGTCGTCACCGGACCGCTGCTGTTCAACTGGGAGGCGACGGCGGTGGCGCAGCGCCTGCGCCGCGCGCTCGAGGGCGGAGTTCCGCCCGCCGCCTGGCAGGCCGTACGCGAGGCGACCGGATCGGACCTGACCGCGCAACCCCGGCTGCGTTTCACGGCCGCCGCCCCGGCGTCGCCCGCGCCCGGCCGGCAGCTTCTCGTCACGCACCGCTCCGAACCGCTGGTGCCGCTGGTGAAGGCGCTCAATGGCTACTCGAACAACATCTTCTCGCGCCTGGCGGAGGCCACCGGCGGCATCGAAGCGGTCCAGGCGAACGTGCGCGCCACGCTGCCGGAAGCCTGGCGCGCCGAGCTGCGGCTCGGCGATGGGGCCGGCGCGCACCGCGCCAACCGCATGAGTCCGCGCGCGGCCGTCGCGATGCTCCGCATGCTGCAGCGTGAACTCGCGCCGTACGGCTACGACCTCGCCGACGTGCTGCCGGTGGCCGGCATCGACGACGGTACGCTCCGCCGCCGCCTCGACGGCCCGGACGAGCGTGGCGTCGTCGTCGCGAAGACGGGAACCTACGGTTCGTACGGGGCCTGCGCGCTGGCCGGTGCGTTGCACACCAGACGTCACGGACTCGTGTACTTCGCCGTGCTCAATCGCGGTCTGCCGATCGAGGCCGCGCGCCGCAAGCAGGACGCCTTCGTCCGGGCCTTGCTGAGCGAGCTCGGCGGAAACCCCTGGCCCTATCGACGCAACGATGCGCCGGCCTTCACCCGGGCGCAGGTCGAGGTGCGGGAGGGCGCGCACGCCGCGCGGCCCTGACCGGCCCGGGCACGCGGCGCGCTCACGCGCGCGGGTGTCACTCCCCGCCCGTGTCGCTCATGCCGAGGCGCTTCATCATCTTCTGCAGCGACTGGCGCGGGATGCCGAGGCGTTCACTCGCCTTGCTCTTGCTGCCGGCCTCCGCGAGCGCGCGCTGGATCATGCGCCGCTTCAGTTCGTCGACGGAGCGATTGAGGTCCCAGTCGAAGACCGGAAGCTCGACGTCGGAGGTCCCCTCGTCGGCGGCGGGCCGTCCGCGGACGTGCTCCGAGAGCATGTCGAGCGTGACGGTGTCGGCGTCCCCGGCCAGCGCCACGACACGCTCGATCTCGTTCTCGAGTTCGCGCACGTTGCCGCTCCATTCGGCGGCCACCAGCCGATCCATGGCGGCGTTGGTGAAGCCTTTGATACGCCGGCCCATGCGCGCAGTGGCGAGTTCGAGGAAGTGATGGGCCAGCACCGGGATGTCCTCGCGACGCTCGCGCAGTGGCGGAATCCAGATCTCGACGACTCTCAACCGGTAGTACAGGTCCTCGCGGAAACGTCCTTCCGTGACGAGTTTGCGCAGATCCCGGTTGGTGGCCGCGATCACGCGCACGTCCACGTGTCGCACGTCCGAGGCTCCGAGCGACCGGATCTCTCCGTCCTGCAGCACGCGTAGCAGGCGGACCTGCATGCTCATGTTGGTTTCGCCGATCTCGTCGAGGAAGATCGCACCGCCGTGCGCGAGCTCGAAGAGCCCCTTCTTGTCCTCGTGAGCGCCGGTGAAGGCGCCCCGCTTGTGGCCGAACAGTTCGCTCTCGAGCAGCGTGTCCGGCAGCGCCCCACAGTTCTGCGCGACGAAGCGGGCGGCCTTGCGCGATCCGGAGTAATGGATCGCGCGCGCGACGAGATCCTTGCCGGTTCCGGTCTCGCCGCTGATCAGCACCGTGGCATCGGTGCTCGCGACCTTCTCCATCACTTCGAAGACCCGGTGCATCGCTGCGCTCGATCCGATCAGGCTCTCGAACGCGTAGCGGCGCTCGACCTCGCGACGCAGGTACAGATTCTCGGCGCGCAGCCGCTCGTTGGCGTCCCGCAGCGCCGCGGCGAGCTGGACGTTCTCCGTGGCGAGCCCGTACGTTTCGAGCGCACGCCGCACGTCGAGGCGCAGCGAATCGGGATCCCAGGGCTTCGCGATATAGCGATAGATCCGGCCCTCGTTGACGGCGCGGACGATCGACGCGAGATCCGCGTACCCGGTCAGCATCATCCGGATCGCCGTCGGATTGCGATCGATGACCCTTTCGAGGAATTCGACGCCGGTCATGCCGGGCAGGACCTGATCCGCGATCACCAAGGCGATCGGCTCGTGGTCGAGGATCTCGAGGCCCTGCTGTCCCGTCGTCGCGGTGAACACACGGTAGTCGTCACCGAGAGTCAGCTCGAGGCTCTCGAGGATGCCGACCTCGTCGTCGACGATCAGCAGCGAGTAGGGCTCATCGCCGCGTTCGAGGGGGAGCGGAAGTGTGTTCCGCGTGTCGCTTTGCTCGTCCGGCACGCGTGGGATCATAACCGGGATTCCCGATGCCCGAGTTCGCGTCCGCGCGAGGGCCGCGCGGTCGGCAGGCCGGACGCATCCGGCCTGCCGACCCGGTGCTGGGGCTAGCGCCGCACTCGCCGCGTCGTGCGGCGAGCCGCCGGCTTGCGCGAGGTCCGCGTCGCCTTGCGCGGCGTCGCGCGCTTCGCGCCGCCGGTTCGCCGGGCGCTGCTGGCCCGCTTGGCGCTGCGCTTGGCGGTGCTGCGGCGCGCGCCCGGCTTCGCCATCCGTGTCTTCGCGACATCGCCGTCCTTGTCGATGAAGTACAGGAAGCCGGTCTCGCGCGTCACGCCGACCTTCGTCACGACCTGCGGCTTGGCCTTCCGGGTCTTGCCGCCGCCACGGGCCATCTTCGCCCGACTGACGTCGCCCTTCTTGTCGAGGTAATAGAGCCACCCGCGTTCACGGGTGATGCCGGTCTTCGCAATCTTGGTAGCCATGAGCGGTCACTCTCCTATCGATTGGTTCCTCCGGTTGGATCCCGAGGAAGCGCGCTGCACAGGCACTGGAGGAGAGGCCGCGAGCTGGGGTGTCGGAGCCGCGGCGACAGCCGGAAGTGTGCCCCCATCCCCCGTGGGTGTCAATGAATTTTCGATGGTTTAGCGCGAGGAGCTGCGACTCGACGCCGGATTGGCGAGCAGGCGTCAGAGGCCGCGAGCCGCACGGTGCCGGCGCGCCCGCGCCTCGGCCGCCGCGATCACGCGGTCCCCGAGACAGACGCCCTCGAGCGCATCGATCTCCTGGATCCCCGTGGGGCTCGTGACGTTCACCTCCGTCAGCATGCCGCCGATGACATCGATGCCGACGAAGAACAGGCCATCGCGTTGCAGGGCGGGCCGGAGGCGTTCGATGATGCGGAGATCCCGGGCGTCGATGGGAGCCCGGACGGCGCTGCCGCCGACGTGCAGATTCGCGCGGGTCTCGCCGGCGGCCGGCACGCGCAGCAACGCGCCGAGCGGCTCGCCGTCGACGAGCAGGATGCGTTTGTCGCCCTCGCGAATGGCCGGGAGGTACTGCTGCGCCATCGCCCAGCAGGTTCCGAAGCCGGTCGCGGTCTCGAGGATCGAGAACAGGTTGCGGTCGTCGTGACGCACATGGAAGACGCCTTCGCCGCCCTTGCCCCCGAGCGGCTTCACGATCATCTCGCCGCCCCGCTTGGCGAGGAAGTCGACCAGTTCGGGGATCCGGCGTGTCACGCGCGTTTCCGGCATCAAGTCGGCAAAGCCGAGCGCGTACAGCTTCTCGTTGGCCCAGATCACCGTGTCGGGTCGGTTCAGGACCAGCGCGCGTTTGCACAGCGCGAGGATCTGCGTCGCGGTGATGAAATCCTGGTCGACGGGAGGATCCTTGCGTTGCCAGACGAGATCCAGCTCATCGTCCAGCACCACGGTGCGCGGCGCGCCGAGTGTGGCGTGACGTCCGGGCTCACGCCGCAACTCGACCGGCTGGATCCGCGCGACGGCGCGGCCATCGTCGACGGAGAGCTCCGCGAGCTCGCAGTAGAGAACGCGGTGTCCGCGCTGCTGGGCCGCGAGCATCAGGGCGAAAGTCGTGTCCTTCGCGATGTCGATGGACCCGATCGGGTCCATCACGAACAGCATCGAGAGCGTTCCAGGCGACACGTGCTTGCCTCCGGGGTGCCGCCAAGCGTTAGCGCAGACAGCGGGCGCCGAGCCACGTCCGCCGCGTCGTCAGCTCCGGCGGCTCTTGCTAGTGTCCTATCTCAGGAGTTCGCCTGCATTCGACCGCGTCTCCGGGCCGCTCGCCGCGTTGCGCTCCCTCGCCGTAGCGACGGCTATGCCTCGGTCGCGCGCCTTGCGAGCGGCCCGGAGACGCGATCTCGGTGCACACCCAGCCAGGAGGAGCGCCGTGATCATGCGACGGCGAACTTCTGAGACAGGACACTAGCCTGCAGCGCAGTCCCGGGGGATGACCATGCGATTCCTGCTGCGAACCCTGGCGAGGGTCCTGATGCGGATCACCGTCGGGCTGATCGCGCTGGCGGGCCTCGGCGTCGCCGCGGCGGCCGGGGCGGCCTTCCTGCTCTACCAGGTCATGATCCGGGACCTGCCGGACATCGAGCGGATCGACCACTACCGGCCGCCGCTGGCGAGCACCGTCTACGCCCGCGATGGGCGTCCGATCGGGGAGTTCTTCGACCAGCGCCGGCGGCTGGTACGGCTCGACGAGATTCCTCGTCACGTGATCCTCGCGTTCGTGTCCGGCGAGGACGACGCGTTCTTCGAGCACAGCGGCATCGACATCCGCTCGATCGTCCGGGCGGCGTACGTCAATTTCACGGCCGGCGAGATCGAGCAGGGCGCCAGCACCATCACGCAGCAGCTGGTGAAGAGCCTGCTGTTGACCCCCGAGCGGCGCTACGACCGCAAGATCAAGGAACTGATCCTCGCGCGGCGCATCGAGCAACATCTCGACAAGGACGAGATCCTCGAGCTCTATCTGAACCAGATCTATTTCGGCTCCGGCGCGTGGGGGATCGGCGAGGCCGCGCGCACCTACTTCGGCAAGTCGGTCGGCGAGCTCAGCGTCGCCGAGGGTGCTCTGCTCGCGGGCCTGCCGAAGGCGCCGTCACGCTTCTCGCCCAACGTGAATCCGGAGCGTGCGGAGGAGCGTCGCCGCTACGTGTTGGGCCGGATGCACGAGCTCGGCCATCTCGACGAGCCCAGCTGGCGCGCCGCGGTGGAGACGCCCCCGGTCCTGTCGGGCCTGCCGCACCGCGAGGACTTCGCGACGGCCGCGTGGTTCACCGAGGAGGTTCGCCGCGTGCTGTTCGACCGCCTCGGCGGGGATCAGGTGCTGCGCGGCGGCCTGCAGATCGAGACGACGCTGGACCTCGACCTGCAGCGGACCGGCGAGCAGGCGCTGCGGGACGGGCTGGTCGCGCTCGATCGGCGCCAGGGTTGGCAGGGACCGCTGCGCCGGGTGCGCGACGTCGCGGCCGAAGCGATCGCGCTCGGCGCGCAGAACGACCTTGCCGTCGCCGGCACGCCGGAGGCCGCGCACGCGCCGCTCGCGGCCGGGACGCCGTTGCTCGGCGTCGTCACCGACGTCGACGACGCTGCGAAGCGGGCGCGCGTGGCCGTCGCCCCCGGCGTGTCTGGGGACGTGCACCTCGAGGACACGACGTGGGCGCGACGGCGGAACGTCCGGCAGGTCTCGGTCCCGCGCTCGCGGATCTCGCAGGTCTTCTCGGTCGGGGACGTGGCCCGCTTCCGCGTCGCGGACGAGTCCGAGGCCGAAAGCGCTCCGACCCGGAAGCCAGCCGGACCGGCGCGGGCCGCGATGCGCCTCGTGCTCGACCAGACGCCAGAGGTCGAGGGGGCGCTGTTCGCGCTCGATGTCGGCACCGAGGAGGTGATCGCCATCGTCGGCGGCTATGACGCCGCACGCAGTCAGTTCGACCGCGCGGTGCAGGCGCGCCGTCAGCCGGGCTCCGCCTTCAAGCCCTTCATCTATGCGGCCGCCCTCCAGCACGGCTTCACGGCGGCCACGATCGTCAACGACGCCCAGGTCGTGTACGTGGATCCCGTCACCGGCGAGGTCTGGAAGCCGCAGAACTACGATCGCCGCTTCCGCGGTCCGCTGCCGATGCGCGAAGCGCTCGCCCGGTCGCTCAACAACGTCGCGGTCCGGATCCTGCTGGACGTCGGGATCCCGCCCATCATCGACGTCATCCGGCGCTGCGGCATCCGCTCGCCGATCGACCCGTATCCGTCGCTCGCGCTCGGCACGAGCCCCGTGACGCTGCTCGAGCTGACGTCGGCGTACGCCGTCTTCGCCGCCGGCGGCCAGCGCGTCGAGCCGATCTTCATCCGCCGGGTCGTCGATCGCGATGGCCGCTTGCTGCTCGAGAACGTGTCGCTCGAGTCGCCGGCCGCACCGGGCAGCGCGCCGGCCCCGCCGGCCGACGGTGAGCGCCAGGCGCTCGATCCCGCGCACGCGTTCCTGATCGCCGACCTGCTGCGCGCGCCGGTCGAGCATCCGGGCGGCACGGCCGGTCGCGCACGCGCGCTCGGCCGCCCGCTGGCTGGCAAGACCGGGACGACCAACGACCAGGGAGACGCCTGGTTCGTCGGCTTCTCGCCCGACGTGGCTGCCGGCGTCTGGGTCGGCTTCGATGAGCGCCAGGTCCTCGGCACGAAGGAGACCGGCGGCCGCGCCGCCCTGCCGGTCTGGATCGAGTTCATGAAAGCCGCGCACGCGGAACGTCCGGTCCGGGACTTCCCGGTGCCTGAAGGCGTCTCGTACGCACGCGTCGATCCTGCCACCGGCAAGCTCGCGGTCGAAAGCGGGGGTTCCTTCCAGGCTTTCCTCGCCGGCAGCGAGCCGCAGGAGGCGGCGGCCGACGCCGCCGACGCCGAGCAGTCGCGGCGCCTGCTGCGGATGGACTTCTAGTGTCCGCGCGGCGGCTGCGACGCCGCCGCCCCGGCGCGGAGCGCTAGCGCCGTGGAACGCGAGGTCTGGGAAACGCCGGCGTCCGCGCCGGCCCGCCGCGGCGCCCGGCGGCGACGACCCGCCGCGAGCGATCCGTCGTCCCCGCGGATCGACACCGAACTGCAACGCCTCGATCGGCTCGCCGGCGTCGGTCGCCTCGCCGCCGAGACGGCCCACGAGGTGCGCAACGCCCTCACGGCCGTGAAGACGCTGCTGCAACTGCTGCCGACCCGCGGCGACGATCCGGAGTTCTGCGGCCCGTTCCGCGCGCTGGTGAGCGAAGAGGTGGATCGCACGGAGCGCCTGCTCGATGCGCTGCTCGAGCAGGCCCGCGGCGACACCACGGACGCCTCCGCGCAGACCGGCCGTCGCTGCGACCCGGCGGCGGCGCTGCTCGCCGTCGTGCAGCTCGTGGCGCAGCAGGCGTCGGAACGCGGCGTGCACGTCGTGACCGACCTCGAACCGGAGCTGCCGGCGGCCGCGATGTCCGGCGATGCGCTCCGGCAGGTGCTGCTCAATCTCGCGCTGAACGCGCTCGAGGCCAGTGCGACCGGAGGAGACGTGCGATTCGTCGCGCGCTGGCTGGATCGCGCCGGTGAAGCCGGATCCGTCCTCGACATCACGATCGAGGATCGTGGCCCCGGCGTGCCGGAGGCGCTGCGCGCACGGGTCTTCGAGCCGTGGTTCTCCGCCGGCGACGGGCGGCCGGGGGGCCTCGGCCTCGCGATCGCCCGGGACCTGGTCGAGGCCGCGCACGGCTCGATTGCGATCGACGACCGCCCGGGCGGCGGCGCCCGGATCCAGATCCGGATCCCTGTCGCGCCTGCGGGCATCCCGCCCCCGCCTACATGACCCGGCGATCCCGGCCTCGACGGCGCGGGCGACGAACGACGAGAGCGAGGGAGACCCGGCGGCGACCGGTCGTCAAGGACTGTGGCGGCTTCCTCGAAACTGACTCCATGCGACTCGAGGTTCGCTTCGGCCTTGTGCGGACCTCACTCGAAGAACACGATCGGATCGTAGCAAGCGGGCTACGAGGATCTTCTCGGCCGCCAGAGCGCGCTGCCCAACACCCATCAGGCCCCCGGTTGTCAACAGGCAATGGCGTCCCCTGACGCTTGTCGATCAAGGCCCGCGTTCGCTCCGAGCGCGTCGTCCCTTCGTGATCTCTGACTTCGTTTCGATTCTCGGGTTCCAGGCTTCTTCGAGTCTTCACCAAATACCTATCGGGACCCGGTGTCGGGGCTCGTTACGTCCCCGTGTCCCAGGAACTCGTCGGTTCCCTCGCTCGTCCGTTCAAGGCACAGATCGGCGAGCCAGTACCAGGTGAAGATGCACTCGACGGCAACGACGAGATCGTCGCGGAACGGGCGACGGCTCCGAGGAACGCCGCGGGGCGGCTCCAGAGATTCTTCTGGAGCAGGATCCGGCCTTCGCGGTCGAGGAGGCACAGGTACATGGTCTTGGCGTGAAGATCGATCCCGCCGTAGTGCTGATGGGTTTTGGGGCAGAATCGCATGGCTCCTCTCCCGAACGAACGGGGGGTTCCGATCCGTCCGGCCTACTCCGAGTGGAGTAGGCGCAGGAGGGGGCCTCGATGAGGATCAAGGCGCTGCAGCTGACGGCCAACAGCGCGTTCCAGTTGGGATTTGGCGACCTTCTGGCATTCAACTCGGGTAGCTCAGCGACCTTCGGCAGCACTGTTGGCCGCAGCTGAGCGCCGGGTCCACTATGCCGCAGCCACGGATCGCGGTGGTTGGCGGGGGCTGTCGTTCGAGTTGCTTCTGTTACCTGTCGTGGTATCATCAGTGCGTGCCGAAGATCCGGCGTGGCGGCTTCGTGTTCCTTGCCCGGAAGGGAGATCACTCCCCGCACCACGTGCACGTCTACAGGGATGGTCACTTGGTCGTGAAGTGGGATCTCGACAGTTGGCTGCCCATGAAGGGCAAGGCCAATGCTCGGATCCTCCGGCTTGTCAAGCAACTCCAAAAGGAGGGCGCCCTTTGAAGATTCGGCGCGTCGTCGTCAACCAGCGCAAGGCACAGCTCGAGATCGTGGCTGCCAATGGGACGGTCCTGCCGCTCCCGTTCTTCCAGCTCTCGCCCCGCCCCACCTCTGCCAACCGGATCCGCGAAGCGTACCCGGACAAGGAACTCGCCAAGGAAGCGGTCACCTATGTGCTCGAGTCGGGCGCAGAGGGCTCGGTGCATCTCGATGCCGTGCTCGAGTACAACCAGGACCCCCACACCATGAGCGAGCTGCTCCTCCACCAACTCACGGTCCAATCCCGGGCTCGCATCGAGCAAAGCGGCCTCAGTCGGCGCGAGGTCGCGCGTCGTCTGGGGACCTCGCTCCCCCAGCTCTATCGGTTGCTCGATCCGGCGAACACCACGAAGTCGCTGAATCAGATGGTCTCGCTACTCCACGTCCTCGGGTGCGAGGTTTCCGTTGTGGTCAAGAAGAGGAGGGCAGCGGCATAAGCGCATGCAGCTGTCCTCCCGTGGCTTCGAGTCCGCGCCCGCCGCGGGCCGGCGGCCGTTCGAGTCTCGGGCTGGCTTGGGCAGCTTCGCGTCGGGCCGCCGGGCGGTGTACGGTTGCTCCACGGGGGGCGGCAGCCGATGCGCGAGCCGTTGAGCCGCCGGAGGGGATCTCCCGCCTCCTTGACGACTTCAGTCCGAAACGCGTCGGTGACTTGCGTGTGGGTGGCGCTCTTCGCGCTGGCCTGTCATGCCTCAGGTCGCGCATGCGCCGACGAGCGCTCGATCTCCACCTCGGAACGAGTCGCCATCGATGGCGCCGAGCTCTTCTTGCTGACCCGCGGTGTGGACCGGAGTGCTCCCATCGTTGTCTGGCTCCATGGAGGACCGGGGGCGGCCGAGCGCCCCCTTTTCCGGTACTTCAATGGCGCACTCGAGGACCACTTCGTCGTCGCATACCTCGACCAGCGCGGTGCGGGGCGTTCGTTCGATCCGAATGCCGACCCGAGCCAACTCACCGTCGCGCGCCATCTAGTCGACCTCGACGCTGTCGTGAGTCACCTCCGGCGTGAACTCGGGACGCAGAAGGTCACGCTGATCGGTCACTCCTGGGGTGGAGCGCTGGGGTTGCTGTACGCCCACTCGCATCCTGACGAGGTGAACGCGGTCGTCGCGGTCTCGCCATTGGTTTCGACTCGCGCACAGCAACGCGCACAATATGACTTCGTCTACGAGGAGGCGTCCAGACGCAAGCAGGAGGACGTACTCGCCGAACTGCGTGACATCGGCGCGCCCCCGCACGGGAGCGCCGCCAACGTGCTCGCGATGGAGCGCCTCGCCGGGAGGTATGGCGCGGTCTTCCATGAAGAGCCCAGTCGAATGTGGATTCTGCTCCGCGGTGTTGTTGCCGGCCTCGTCACACCGTGGGAGATCCCTCGGCTGATACGCGGCAACCAAGTATCTCTCGAGGCGATGAATGATGAGCTGATCGACCTCGATCTCACGAAATCCGTCCCGGAGCTCGGTGTTCCGGTGGTCTTCATGCTCGGCCGACATGATCACCACGTCAGCGCCGAAGTGGCATCTTCCTATTTCGAGGCACTTCGCGCGCCATCGAAGAAGGTGATCTGGTTCGAGGACTCGGCACACAACGTACCCTTCGAGCAGCCCGAGCGATTCAATACAAGCGTCCAGAGCGAGTTGGAGGCGATTGGCGTCGATGATGCGAGGAGTCGAGATCATCGAAACGCCGCGATCCGCTGCCCAAGGCGTTGCAGACGGACCAGCAACAGTTCGGCCCGATTGACCTTGGCTGCGGTCTCGCGGCATACTGTGTCGGCAGGGTCGGGTCCGGTCAGTGCTGTTTCTAGTCGCTGAACGCCGATCCGTTAGATCCGATGGAGTGGCCGGCTCTTTCGTCTGCGGCTCTACCGCCTCCGGGCGGCAACCCGCGGAAATAGGCCCTCACGGGACCGTACTCATTAGACTGAGCACGGGCGTCGCGAATGGAACCGGTCACTCCATAGGGTCTAGTTCGCGGTGAAGAAAGCAAGGTCGGTCTCCGCGATCTCGCGCAACTTTTCAGGCGGTACGCGCAGCCGCTCATCGATGGCCACCAGTCGCCGCAACGCTTCTATAGCACCATGGTCCGCCGAGCTGGAAATGGAAGCCAGCTGGTCAACCAGATCGGTTTCCTTATACGCCGCGCTCTTGTCAGTGGCCGCCAGGCCGTACCACTCCCACGGTAGAAGCTCAATCTTCTGAAGGGCCGCGATGTCTTGGAAGACATTCCCGAAGACCTCTACTAGACCCCACATCTCGGTTCCACCGACACCGAAGGTCTGGGGGTCAGCCCCATTTCTACAAGCTTTCCAAGCATCGCCCGCTACGAGAAATCTATCTCGCGGCACATCGAGTGAATCAATTTGGACACCGAAGAGCTTCCGCTGGAAGTCGTCCAATTGGGCATCCACCAACACCCATCGTCTATCCCGAGTGTGCCAATACTCACCTACCCAATGATCGACATGCTTGCCACGCTCGAAGTATGTGGCGAATCCACAGCGGACGCGCGACGGAATTCCCTTAGAGCGCAAGACACCGACGAATAACGTGGTGAAGTGTCTGCAAACGCCGACAACGCGTTCTTCGGGTGGACGCACATTTCTCAACGAACTCGCATTGAGCCTTTTGGCTCGCTCAAGGATGGCGTTTGCCCCATGGAGCTGCTTCTCGGCAACTCTTCTCTCAGGAAAGGCGGCGCCATAGAAGGACGCCAGCGCTTCGTGGATCAGTAGACCCTGCACCAGACGAACGACCGCATCAATATCGGTCGAGACAGGTTCGATCTCATCGAGAAGACGGTCGATCCGGGTAAACGAGTTCGCTTCTGCGTAGTAGGAGAGGAGATCTGACATCTCAAAAGACCCCATCGCTTGAGGGCACGGACCGATACTATCAGCCAGTTCCCGCCTGCGCGGTCAACGTGTTCAGTGATGAGTGCTCGAGGCAAGACGCAGAAGTCTGCGATCCCGCGGAGTGCTGTCCAACGAGACGGGATGAGAAGGCCAGTCCTCTGAACGCAGCACCGTGAAGGTCTGCAAACACCGCGGGCTCACCGCTGAAGCGGGTCCCAATCGGGAGGCTGGCATGGGCGAGCGTGTCACGACGGACGGCGGCCTGACGATCCGGCTCGACCTCCGGGATCGGTTCACGGAGGGCCGAGTGCGGGATGGTTCGGGCGAGGTCGTGGAGGCGTTCCGGGTGCGGGCGACGGAAGCGGCGTTGTCGGTGCGGCTCGCAACGGTTTCCGCCGAGCCGCGTGGTGCTCGAGGTCGGGACTCACTCGCCGTGGGTAAGCCGAGCCGTGACGCGACTTGGCCACGAGACGATCGTCGCGAACCCGCGGCGGGTGTGACGGATCGCCGAGAACGACTCGAAGAGCGACGGCGTAGATGCGGAGCGGCTGGCCCGGCTGGGACGAGTCGATCCCTCGCTGCTGAGGTCCATCGTGCACCGGGGTGAGCCAGCGCGACGCGACCGGATCCGGATCCAGGCGCGGGCGGGGTTCGTCCGAGTGCGGACGCAGCTCTTGAACCAGGTGCCGGGCCTTGCCAAGGCGCTCGGGACGGGCGGCGACGCCGGCCGGTGGCCTCATCGGTCTGCCGTTCTCGAATCGATCCGGAACAGGATCGCGTAGAACACCGGCAGCACGACCATCGTGAGGACCGTCGCGATCATCAGGCCGAACACGATCGTGACGGCCATCGCGACGAAGAAGGCGTCGGCGAGCAGCGGCAACATGCCGAGCGCGGTCGTGGAGGCCGCCATCGCCACGGGGCGCAGTCGACTCACGCCGGCGTCGAGCAGCGCCGGCAGCGGCGCCTTGCCGGCGCTTCGCTGGGCCTCGATCTCGTCGATCAGCACGATCGCGTTCTTGATCAGCATCCCGATCAAGCTGAGGAAGCCGAGCAGCGCCATGAAGCCGAAGGGCTGGCGGGTCAGCAGCAACCCCAGGACGACGCCGATCAGCGCCAGCGGAACGTTCAGCCAGATCACGAGCGGCAGCCGTAGCGAGTCGAACAGCGCGATCGTGACGAGGATCATCGCGACCAGGAACACCGGCAGTGCGGCGAACAGAGGCCCCTGCGCGTTGCGGCTGTCCTCGTACTCGCCCGCCCACTCGAGCCCGTAGCCGGGCGGCAGGGGCAGCGCTTCGATGTCGGGCCGGACGCGCGCGAACAACACGCTGGCCGGCCCCTCGCGCGGATCCGCGAAGACGGTGACGGTGCGTGTACGGTCTTCGCGGATCACGATCTGGTCCTCGGACGTGGTCTCGAAGCGCGCTACGACCTGGCGGAGCGGAATCGTGCGCTGCGCCGTCGGGCTCCAGATCTGCAGCGCCGCGAGGCTCGCCACGTCGTCCCGCTCGCCCTGCTCGGCACGCACGACGATCGGCAGCAGCAGGTCGCCGTCCCGGAACACGCCGACGCGTTCGCCTTCGAAGGCCTGCCGCAGCACGCGGGCCACGTCCTCGCGGCCGACGCCCGCCTTGCTGGCTTCCTCCTCGGCGATCTCCGCGTGGATCGCCTTCACGCGCTGCCGCCAGTCCGTCCGGATCGATTTGGCGTCGGGATCCGCCTCGAGGATCGCCGCGGCGTCGTCGGCGAGCCGGCGCAACACGGCCGCATCGGGCCCGGAGAACTGCGCCTGGATCTTGCCGCTCGAACCGGGTCCGAGCTGGAACTTGGTCGCATAGGTGAGGCTCAGCGCGGGGATCTCGTCCAGGAGCCGGCGCTCGACGGGCTCGAGCAGGGCATCGATCCGCGCGGCATCCTCGATGTCGACCAGCAGCTGTGCGTAGGCGCTGTTCTGCTTCTCCGGCGTGTAGGTCAGCAGGAAGCGCAGCCCTCCCTTGCCGACCAGCGACGTCACGTGCGTCACGCCCTCCTGCTCGCGCAGGATCTCCTCGGCCCGCTCGGCGGCGCGCCGCGTCTCCTCGAGATGCGTGCCCTCGGGCAGCCAGAGGTCCACCATGAACTGCGACCGCGTCGACGGCGGGAAGAAGCTCTTCTCGACGAGGCCGAATCCGCGCAGCGCCAGCACGAAGAGCAGGCCGACGGCCAGCACCGTGAGGCCCCGGCGCCGGATGCAAAGGGCGAGGAAACGGCGGTAGCGCCGGAGGAAGCCGCGCTCGGCGGCGGCGCCGGCCGCCTCGCCGGGTCCGGGTGCGCGCAGGAAGGCGACGCACAGCAGCGGCGTCAGCGTGATCGCCGTCACCCACGACAGCAGCAGCGAGACCAGCACGACCTGGAACAACGAGCGGCAGAATTCCCCGGTGCTGTCGTCCGACGTGCCGATCGCCGCGAAGGCGAGGATCGCGATGACGGTGGCACCGAGCAGCGGCAGTGCGGACTGGGCGACCACCGCCATCGATGCCGGCTTCGGCTCCTCGCCCTGTTGCACGCGCACCAGCACGCCGTCGACGACGACGATCGCGTTGTCGACGAGCATGCCGAGCGCGATGATCAGCGCGCCGAGCGAGATGCGCTCGAGCGCCACACCCCACGGCGCGAGGAAGAGGAAGCTCCCCGCGATCGTCACGAACAGCACGAAGCCGATGATCAGTCCGCTGCGCAGTCCCATGAAGAACAGCAGCACGACGACGACGATCGCGACCGCCTGCAGCAGACTCGTCGTGAATCCGGACACGGCCTGCGTCACGGCCCGGGACTGCAGCGAGATGATATCGATCTCGATCCCGAGCGGGATCTCCGACAGCAGCTCCTGGAAGCGCCGCTCGAGGGCTCGGCCCATCTCGACGACGTTGCCACCCGACGTCGTCGAGATGCCGAGGCCGATCGCCTCCGCACCGTCGTAGCGCAGCAGCGTCGTCGGCGGCTCGACGTAGCCACGCCAGATCTCCGCCACGTCGCGGAGGAAGACCTGACGCTCGGAGCCCGACGTGATCAGGATGTCCTCGAAGTCCGCGACCGTCCGGACGACGCCGGTCGGCTCGAGGACGACGAACTCCGGTCCCACCCGCACGCGACCGGCGTCCGCGACGACGTTCTTCTGGCGCAGCGCCTCGGCGATCGCCTGCGGCGGGATCCCGAGCTGCGACATGCGATCGCGATCGGGCTCGACGTAGACCGCCTCCTGGCGCTCGCCGAAGGTCTCGATCTTCGCGACATCCGTGACCAGCAGCAGCTCGCGGCGCAGCCGGTCCACCACTTGCTTCCGTTCGGCGTAGTCGTACTCGGCGCCGGATACGGCGATGAACACGCCGTAGACGTCTCCGTAGTCGTCGATCACGCGGCTGGGCCCGGCACCCGGCGGCAGTCCCCCCTGCGCATCGTTCACCTTGCGGCGCAGCTCGTCCCAGACCTGCGCCAGGGCGGCGCCGCGATACTGGTCCCGGATCGTCACCGTCACGGTGGACAGACCGCGGTCCGACTTCGAGACGATCTCCTTCACCTGGCCGAGCGACTGGACCGCCTGCTCGATCTCGTCGGTCACCTCCTCCTCGACCTCGGTCGCCGAGGCGCCGGGATACGGCGTCACGACGAGCGCGTCCTTGATGGTGAACTCGGGATCCTCGAGGCGACTCATGCCCCGAAAGGCCTGGATGCCGCCGAGCAGCAGCACGGCCGTGAGCGCCGCCGTGACGATGCGTCTCTCGATGAAGAACCGCGCGACGGAACCCACCGGCGCGCCCTCAGCGCTCGAAGCGCCGAACGACCGTGCCGTCGCGGAGCTCGTGCACGCCGGAGATCGCGACGATCTGGCCCGGCGCGAGGCCCTGCGTGATCTCGACCTCGCCGCCACGCAGCGCACCGAGCGAGACCGGGGCGCGGGCCACCGCGAGCGTCTCGGGATCCACGACCCAGACGAACGACGTGCCGTCCGGATCGGAGACCACCGCCTGGATCGGAATGCGCAGGCCGTGCGGCGGCTGCGCCGCGTCCGTCGTCTCGAGGACCACGCGCGCGGTCATGCCGGGAAGCACGTTGACGTCGGGCGGCACGGCGAACGCGAAGCGCGCTTCATAGGTTCGCGTCGCGGGGTCTGCGGTCGTCGAGAACTCCGTGATGCGGGCCGCAAACGAACGATCGCCGAGCGCGCTGATCTCGACGCGCGGCCGAGCCCGGCGATTGCGCTCCTCGAGCGAGAGGCCGGGCTCCACGCGCGCGAAGTCTCGCTCCGGGATGCTCGCCCGGATCTCGAGCGAGGAGGCATCCTGCAGGATCAGCACCGCCTGTTTGGCCTGCACGTTCGCGAAGTCCTCGACCAGCTTGCGCGCCACCACGCCGGAGAATGGCGCGCGCAGCTCCGCATCCTCGACGGCTTTCTGTGCCTGCTGGAAGTCGGCCCGCGTGGCTTCGTAGTTGCGCCGGGCCCGCTCGACCTCCATGAGCGGCGAGACGTCCTTCTCGAACAGCGTCTGGTAGCGGGCGAGGTCCGTCTTCGTCTTCTCGAGCTGCGCGCGGCGCTTGGCGAGCTCCGCCTCGTAGTCGCGGGGGTCGAGCCGCGCGAGCAGCGCCCCGGCTTCGACGACGTCGCCCTCGCGCACCGGGAACGCCACGATCTTTCCGGGCACCTCGAACGCCATGTCGGCCTGCTGCGCCGGCCGGATCTCGCCGGGGAAGGCCAGCGTGCCGCCGGCCTGCCCGCCGACCTGCAGCATCTTGATCGGCCGCGGACCGGGCGGGGCCGGGTCCGGCGCGTCGCCGCAGGCGACGAGGATCGGCAGCAGAGCAAGGCCCCCCAGAGCGACCGCAGCAACGGAACGGGCGGCGCAACCGGCGTGCAGGCGAGGGCGATCAGGCAAGCGCTTCTCCCGGATGAACGCGGCGTTCTCGATCGAGGAGGACGACCTCCGCCACCTCGTTCTCAGACCCGGTTGCGATAGAGCTGTTCGTTCACCGCCGCCGCCATGGCCGCCTCGTCGAGCTTTCCACCTAGAAACGCGTTGACGATCCGCGCGCTGTCGGCCGGGTGCTCGATGCTCGCGCGGTAGTCGACCTCGATCATCTCCATGAAGGGCTGCTTCCGCGCGTAGAGCCGGGCCGCGACGATGTCGTTGCGGTAGGCCTCTTTCATCGCGTCGAGCGAACCGCCGGGATTCGGGTTGCCGAGCCGATCGAGCATCTTGTCCTGGCTCTTCAGCACCTCGTCGAGATGCCGGCGCATGTAGACGATGCGATAGACGTTGTCGTCGGGCAGGTGGCGCAGCAGGAACGAGATCACCTTCAGCGCATGGCCCCGCGCATCGCGCACCCAGCGTTTGTCCGGATCCTTCTCGAGGTCCTTGGCGCGCTCGAACTCGTAGTAGCCGACGGGGTTGTCGATGTCGGCGCTGCGCTCGCCGTCGGTGAACGGCGGAATGCCGCCGGCCTCGAGCATCCGCATCATCATCGAGGTGCCGGAGCGGGGCAGGCCCGACACGATGTAGACCGGGGTCCCGGAGCGGCGTCGCTGGAGCCAGTGGCGGATCGGGTGGGAGCCGGTCACGAACGTTTCTCCGCGGGCTAGAGGGTGACTCCGAAGCGCCCCTTGAGCGCGAAGCCGGCGAGCAGCGAGACGCCAAAGAATGTCGCGAGGATCCCGACCTCGCCACCCGGCAGGAGTCCGAGGTCTCGTTCCGGGTAGCGCAAGGCGATCGTCTCCACCGCGGAGCCCTCGGGGAGCGGTGGCTCGCCGGGGTAGAGCAGCGCGTCCCAGGTCCGGGTGCGCTTCACCGGGACCTTGCGCGCGGCGCCGCCGACGGCCCAGCCCTTCGTCAGCGTCTCGTCGCCGACGTGCAGCGCGAGCACATGGTCCCCGGCGGTCTCGGCGCGCAGGCGCCAGAAGATCTCGCCGTCTGCGGTTCGCACCGGCGGCGCGTCGAGCGCGACGCCCGGCGGCAGCTCGAGCCGCACCGTACGGGGTGCGACGTCGGCCTGCGGATCGAGGCGCAGCGAGAGCAGCTCGACGGAACCGACAGGGACCGGAGCGAACGCGTAATGGGCCTCGAGCTGGACGAGGATCGCGAGCATCGGCACCAGCAGCACGGCCAGCGGGATCAGGTTGTGGCCGACGTAGATGCCGTTGCGGAAGAAGATCTTGCCGGTGGACGCCAGCACGGCGAGCGGATCGTGCCGGAACAGCCGGATCTCGTAGAGATGGCCGGCAATGCGGTTCTTGGCCCGCTGGATGCCCTTCTGGTTGCTCAGGCGCTTGTAGACCAGCAGCGCCAGCACGCCGGCGAGCACCGGCCACAGCAGCAGGTCGAACCAGGCCGGGTCGTGCCCGAACGGAGCCAGCAGCGCGTCGAAGATCGCGCTCGTGAGAGCGTTCCAGGTCGCCATCCGTCAGCTGATGTAGCCGAGCCCCTTGAGGCGCTCACGCATGTCCTTGTCGTCCTTGGCGTCCTCGAAGTGCAGCATCTCCTTCTCGAGGACGTGCGTGACGAACTCGTCGACGGTCGCGTAGCCGGCGACGTCGGCGACTTTGCGCAGCTTGTCGACGAGGTCGCGGTCGAGCTTCACCTTGACGGTCTTGCCACCGAACATGGGGTCCTTTCTCAGCCGCCCGAGCCGACGGCGCTCGGGGAAGCGGGACGACGGGCGTGCTGCCCGGCGCTCAGGAACGACGTGCCCACCATGCCCTGCGCCGGCGGCAGCCCGTAGTGATCGAGAATCGACGCCGTGACGTCGGTGAGGTCGTGCGTCCCTTCGACGATCGGGGCGTTCACCAGCAGCACGCCGGGCACGAGGCTCGGGTCGATCAGGTGGTTGCCGGACCAGCGCGACGTGTTGTCGTCGAGCACCGTCTCGGCGATCTCCCCGAGCGTGGACGGATCGGAGTTCGCGTAGGGCTGGTTGTACCCGACGACGAGGTCCGGCGCTTCGCCGACACGCTCGCCGTGGAACGCCTCGGCGGCGGGATAGGCGCGCAACACCACCGGCTCGCCGGTCTCCGGGTCGCGCTCGGCCTCGAGCGCCGCCGCGATCTCTCGGAGCAGGGCGCCGGCCTCCTCGGGCTGGACACTGCCCTGTGACTCGCGGCCGGCCAGGTTCAAGTAGAGCCCGTTGAAGCCGAGGCCGTAGGCGCGCGAGCGCGCCCAGTCGACGTCGGTGAGCCCGACGCGTCCGGTCCGCGCGTCGTCGTTCAGCACCAGGTAGCCGTGCTCGCGCAGCCAGGCGTTCAGATGGAATCTCCTCGTGTACGGCTGGAAGCCGTGGTCGCTCATCACGAGCAGGCGCGTGCCGTCGGGCAACCGCTGCTGCACGCGGCCCAGCACGGCATCCACGTCCTCGTAGAAGCCCTCGATGTGATGGGCGTGGTCGGCGGCGATCGCCGGATCCCGGGCCGGGTGATCGTGGCCGGGGTACTTCGGATCGGCATGGCGCCACAGCATGTGACACTGGAGGTCGATGTCGGAGAGGTAGACGAAGGTCGCATCGCCCGGGTCGAAACGATCGAGCGCGAGTTCGAGCATCGCGCGGGAGTCTTCCTGGACCAGCGCCACCTGCCGCACGTAGTCGTCGTCGCTGAAGACGCCGTCACGCAGCGCGGAGGTCTCTTCCGGCATGCCGACGGTGTAGAACTGCCCCAGTTCGCCGTAGAGCTGCTGGACCCAGTCCGAGGGGCTCGTGAAGGTCTGCGGCGGGCTCGCCGCGGAGAAGTTCACCGCGGAGGCGTAGAGTTCGAAGCCCGGCCGGAGTTCCATCGCGAAGAGGCGGACGGCGCCGTGGAGCGTCATCAGGCCCCACGGCAGCGCCTCGAACTGCACGCCGATCCAATCGGACCACTCGCCCTCGCGCAGCAGGACCGTCTCCGAGCCGACCTTCACGACGGCGGTCTCGAACTCCGGATCGAGGTGCACCGAGAGACGGGTGGTCAGGTAGTCGCCGGCGCCGGGAATCTGGCCGGGGCGTAGCCGGAACAGATCCGGCGGACCCTTGAGGGTCGCTTCGAGCGTATCCGGCGTGCCGTCGAGGTCGAAGTCCTGGACGCTGACCCGCTGGATGTCGCCTTTCGGGTCATCGGCCTCGACGGGCCGATCCGCGATCAGCGTGTACGTCCCATAGCCACCGCGCATGTCGACGGTGCCCATGCCGGACAGCACCTTCGCCGTGCTCTCCGGCACCGGGTAGTTGCCGGGGATCCGGTACACCTCGGTGTCGACGCCGTGCGCGACCAGCAGGTCCCACCAAGGCGTGCCGCTGCGGTTGTTGACGACCTCCGGGGCCGACAGCGGGATCACCCAGCCGAAGAACTCGAGCGCGCTGCCGGGGTCGTCGACCGGCGGCGTCGCGGACGAAATCGGGAGATAGGTCGCCGGGTCGCGATGGACGAAGTCGAAGATGCCGTGGCCGCCGGGGTCCCGGCCCGTCACGAAGTTGGACCAGGCCACCGGGCTCTGCGGCGGGTTCGACGTGCCGAGACGCTGGTAGCTCCCGTCCCGGGCGAGCGCTGCGAAGTGCGGCATGCGCCCCTCCTCGATCAGCCGGTCGAGGATCACCGGATCGAGGCCGTCGACGCCCAGCACGAAGACTCCGGGGCGATCCGGCACGACGCGCGGCGGCTCGGCTCCGCACGCCGCCAGCGCGAGGACCGTCGCGAGGAGCGCCGCCGACGTACGCCTCATGCCGCGTCCCGCTCGAGCCGGACCTGGGCGCCGGGAGCCGCCCCCGACTGGTCGAGGCGCTTCGGATCGAAGCCGCCGCCGACGCGCGCGTCGGCGGCGAAGATCATGTCGCCCTGCATGTAGCGAGCGCGCTTCTGGCCGAACAGCTCGAGGATGCTCAGCGGAATGTCGATCAGGCGCGGCCGCTCCGTCGCGATGCGCCGATTGCAGAAGAACACGCCGGGCACGATGTCCGGGTCGACGCAGTGGTCGCCGGACCAGCTCCGGGTGTTGTCGCTGAACACGCTGCCGGTGACGGCGCCGGTCGCGCACTCCCAGGAGTTCCGGTAGCCGCCCTCGTAGCCGATCAGCAGATCGGGCGCGTCGAGCCGGTAGGGTCCGTCGAAGGTCTCGGCGGTGGCTCGGACCTTGCGGATCGCGTGCCGGCCGGTCTGGGGATCCACGAGCTCCTCGAGCTTCTCGGAGAGCTCCGCCACCAGCGCCCGGTACTCCGCGCCTTCGCGGACGATGCCGCTCGCTTCGCGGCCCTTGCGATTGAGGAACATCCCGGTGAGCCCGAGCGAGAAGGCGCGGGTCCGGGACCAGTCCACGTGCTCGAACCACTCGCCGCTCGTTTCGTGGCCGGGCTTCAGCGCCAGATACCCGTTCTCCCGGAGCCACGTGTTCAGATTCACGCCGCGGCGGAAATTGGTGAAGCCGTGATCGCTGATCACCATGAACACGGTGTCCGGACGCTCGACCTCGCTCCAGACCTTCCCGAGCAGCGCGTCGGCACGTTCGTAGACCTGCGGGATGGCGTCGGCCCACTCGGTCGTGTCCTTGCCGGCATTGGCCGGGTGGGTCGGATCGAGATAGCGGTAGAACATGTGCTGCACGCGATCGGTCGTATCGAAGACGGTCGTGACGAGGCCCTTCTTCGTCTGGCCGAGCGCGTCGAGGAACATCCGCTCGCGCTCCTCGTAGATCGCCATCGCCTGCTCGAAGAAGGCCTTCTCGTCGATCACGCGCTCGTTCAGCGCCCAGGTGTCCTCCGCCAGACCGAGCGTCGCGAACGGGCCCTGCATCTTCGCGAGGTACACCGAGTAGATCTGGGGATGGCTGATCGGCATCGCCGGATTCTCCGGATCGATGTGGATCGGCGTCATGTAGAGATCGACGTCGGGCTCGACGGAGTTCAGGTAGAAGCGCGCGATGCCGTGGACCTTGACCTTGAGGCCGGGGCGGAACACCAGCTTCACCCACGGCGAATAACCGCGCAGCGGCAGATCGAACGGCTCGCTGCCGTCGATCTCGATCCGGACGCCCTGGCGGTCGGCGGCGACGTCGATCGTCATCGGCAGCGTCATGCGGCCGCCGGCGCGCAGCAGGCTGTTCTCCGGCCCGACGATCCGCGTCCGGATCCGGTTGCCCTGCCGGCGCAGGACGGTCTGCTCGCCCCCCGTCCGCGCCGGGTGGCCGTGCTCGTTCTGCGCCGTGCTGTAGAAGCTGAAGGTGCCCTGGCTGCCGCGCAGGTCCGGCACGCACATGCCGCTCAGCAGCAGGCCGCGGAACGGCACCGGGGGGAACGTGATCGGGACGCGCTGGATGATGCTGAAGATGTGGCGGTCGCCGAGCAGCTTCCAGAACGCCTGCGACTTCTGCAGCAGCTTGATGCGGGGCTTTTCGAGCGGGACCACGTAGCGCCCGATGTTCACGACCTTCCCGGCCGCGCGGATGTCGGTCGACGACAGCATCGGGCCGTAGGTGCACGGATCGCGGGTCAGGAAGTCGTAGATCGCGTGCCGGCTCGCGTCGACGCCGGTCGTGAACGTGGACCACGCGACCGGCGAGATGGACGGATTGGCGGTGTCGAGCGGCCGGAATACGCCCCGCTCCGCGAGCTTCTGGAAGTGCGGAAGCCGGCCCTCGCGCATCAGCCGGAGCGTCATGCCGGGGTCGAGCCCGTCGAGCCCCAGCACGACGACCCGGGTGGCGGCCGCCCCTTTGTACGGGTTGCCGATCCGGATCAGCCGGTACACGAGCGTGAAGGGCCACGTGAGGAGGATGACGACCACCAGCAGCAGCGTGCTCAGCAGCACCAGCGTCGCGCCGACGAACGCGAAGCCCGCCCCCGGGCCGATGTAGGCGTCGGCCGGGGACGCGCCGAGCAGCAGCCCGAGGCCGACCGCGAGGCCGAGCCCGGCGGCGACCAGCAGGCGTCGGGGTCGCAGCGCGCGGCCGCGTGCGGGGTGGGCAGGATCGGTCAACGGCGGTCTCTCCCGGAGCCAAGCGAACCCGGGACCATAGCGTTTCTCCCCCGGGTGAGACGAGGGTCGAGATGATAGGGTTTCCGGGTCGGGGTCCTCCCCGAAACCCTTCTTCGACCTCGGAGGTCCCTTCCTGATGTTGACCGCCAAGTTCCGCATCGCCGTCCTGGCGCCGCTTCTCGCGGCCGTTGCCTGTGGCGCCGCCGGCCCGGAAGCGCAGCTCGAGAAGGCTCGCCAGCACCTGGCGGCGAGCGCGTACGCCGAAGCGGCCGTGGCGGCCAGGGAGGGACTGGCGGCCGGTGCGGACGGCCCGGTCGCATGGCGCCTCGAGCTCGCGGCCCTCGAGGGCGAGGCGCGCAGCGCCCAGTCCGCCGCCGTGCTCGCGCGGCTCGACCGGCTCGCCGCGTCGTGGCCGGCCCAGGTCGGCGGCTCGCTCTACGTGCAGACGGCGGGACAGGTGAAGGAGGCCGGCGATGCCGAAGGCGCGATCGGCGTGCTGGATGCCGGCGCCCAGCGCTTCCCCGAAGACCCCGAGATCACCCAGGCCATCGCACGACTGCAAGCCACCGGCAGCTCGGACGAGATCGAGCGGCTCCGCTCGCTGGGGTACGTCGAGTGACACCGGCCGTCGGACCCGGGCCCGGACGTTTCCCCGGCGGGGGCGACATCGACGATCGCAGCGGGCGAGAAGCCGCTAGGAACTCGGCGCCTCCAGGATCTCGAGCGCTCGCAGCGTCGCGGCCGTGCGCGAGTCGACCTCGAGCTTCTGATAGACGCCTTCGAGGTGTTTGGCGACCGTGCGCTCGCGGATGCCCAGGATCGTTCCGACGTCTCCATTGCTCTTGCCCTGGGACACCCAGTAGAGCACCTGCGCCTCGCGCTCGGTGAGCCCGAGGCAGCGAAGGCGCCCGGGTTGCTCGTCCTTGCAAGAGACCTCGACCAGGACGACGCGGCGGCCCGCCATCGCTCCGAGGTCGTGCAGCGCGATGCGCTCCCGGCTGCACTCGCGGACCAACTGCGTGCGGGGTGCTCCGCTGCGCAACCAAGACGTCACGTCGCGCGGCAGGGTTCCCGGGCTGGCGCCGAAGGCACGCGTAATCGCTTCGGCCGCGACGGAATCCACGCGCGTCGGGAGACCGCACGCGTCGAGTTCCACGATGCCCTTCCCGAGCCGAGCCAGGACGAGCGCGTCGATCCGCAGCCGCCGGCGCAGCGAATCCAATTCGGCCGCCCGCGCGCGCGCCTGAACCAGGTGGGGCATCAGTTGCGCGAGCACGGCGCGCTCGCGCTCGCTGAAGTCGCGCCGCGCCCGGTCGAGACTGACGGCGGGGAGAGGCTCGCCTTTCTGCCGGCGGCCCGGAGGCAGGTTCGGGACCAGGATCTGGCACTCGACTCCGAGTTCACGGTAGAACGACTGATAGAGCGGGTGGCGGTGCCATGCCGCCGGGTCGAGGAAGTCACTGATCTTGCGGGGGTAATCGATGCCGAAATCCGCGTAGTGCTGCGCCACCGGGTGCTGGGCGACGTGCCGTTCGAAGGCCGGCTCGAGACGCAGCCAGGCGCTCCGGGTCGCCGCGTCGGCGGGGTGATACCGGACGCGGCCGTCCGCGAGGCCGGATTCCTGATATGCGACGCGATCCGCAGCGACGACGCCCGCGACCCCGTGGACCGCAGCGAACTCGAACTCGGCCAGACCGCGGGCGTCTCGGACGGCGTCTGCCGCGCGATCGACGCCCGCACGCTCCGTGCGGCTCAAATGCAACATGGGGAATCCGCCTCAGCACCCAGAAGCGACCAGCCTATGACGGCGAGTGCTCCGCAGTGGAGCTGCGGCGGGATCCCTCACGCAAACCTAACGCTAGGATGAGCGGGTGCGCCTCGGTCGGCGCAGGGCACGCGCGAGCACACACAGCCCCAGCCCGAAGCTCAACGCCGCGCCGGGCTCGGGGATCGCCGGCACGGGGTCCGGCGGAGAGCTCAGGCGAACGGCTCCGGAATAGCTGATGCGCGTCGTCGAGGCGGGATCGCCGTCTTCGTGATCGATCGCGAAGCTGCCCAGCGAGTCTCCATCCTCGGAGATCATCACTTCGACGATCGCCGTCTCGCCGACTCCGAGCGTTCCGATCGAGAACTGCAGCGCCATCGCGACGTCGTCCGGCGAGCCCGGCGGCAGGGCGTTCGTGCCGTCGAGGGCGTTGGCCGCGGCGTTGGCGAAGATGTTGCCGAACGCGAAGCCGGGCTCGTCGATTTCGAAGTTCTGGCCGGCGGCCAGGGTTCCGCGTATCGTCGCGAACTCGTTGAAGAAAGTATTGAGCGGTTCGTCGATCTCCGCGTCGAGGAACGACACGAACGAGACGTTGTCGATCGTCGCCGCCGTGTCGTTCGAGAACGAGTAGGAGAGCGTCAGGTCCGTGGCGTCGGCCGACAGCGTGGCGGCGAACTGGAAGCCCAACCCGGAGACCGTGGCGCCCGCCTGCGAGAGCTGGGTGGCGGTTCCGCCCACGTGCAGGAACGCATCCAGTTCGAACACGACGCCGCCGGGTCCGATCTCGAGGGATTGGGCATGGGTGGTGCCCCCCGCTCCGCCGGGTCCGAACGGAGTCATGCCGATGGCCCGAGCGGGTTCGGGGCCGGCGATCGACACCGCGGCGGCGAGCACGACTCCCCCCAGCAAACCTACGCGGCCCCCACGCAGGCCCGGCCGGACGGTGCGCCTCGCGCTCGATGCCAACGACATGTCCTCCGCTCCCGCTCCCGCTCCCAAGGCCAAGACCCCGCTCCCAAGACCGATGCGGCGTCACGCATGCCGGCGAAACGACGGGAGGAACGACGGCGCTCACTTCCCGTACAGGGGTGAAACACCCTATCACAGCGCTCGCTCCGGGCCGCTACGTAATTCGGCGCAGGTTCCGCCGGTCTCCCTGAGGTAGAAACCGGTCGCCCGTGAGGTGAACGCCTCCGTGGTTCCGGGAGGTCAGCTTCGTGCACGCCGTGGAGGTCGCCAGGCCGAGCGGGTCCTTTGCGGGTCCCGTGCGCGTCCGCTGTCGCACGCGGAGACGGGTGCGGATCGCGTGCGCCTTCACTGTGCTGCTGGCGTTCGCCGCTGGCTGCGACTCGGCGACGCCGCCGCCAGCCGTCGGGATTCCGACGTGCCGCGCCAAGCCCGGCAAGGTCGATGTCACGTGGCCGGCTGCGAATTCCGCCACCCGCTACGACGTGCTGCGCGCGTCGGGCGGCGCCGCACCCGCCGTCGTCGCAACCGTCACGAACACCGTCTTCGCGGACTTCGGTCTCGCGAACGGCGTCCCGTACACGTACACAGTCGTCGCGCACAACGCCGCCGGCGCCGCGCCCGCGTCCCCTAGCTGCACCGGGACACCGAACGACCGCGGGGCTCCGACGACCGATCAGCCGCCCGATTTCACGTCGCAGCCGGTCGTCGAGGCGCTCGACAACGTCGCGTGGTACTACGACGTCACGGCGATCGATCCGGAGGGGCAGCCGGTCACGATCGACGCGACCGAGCTGCCGTTCGGCATGCGCTTCGATCCGGCGTCGGCGCGACTGAGCTGGTGGCCGCTCGCAAGCCAGGTCGGCACGCACGCCGTCACGGTGCGGGCCGCGGATCCGGCGGGAAACGCGACGGTCCAGACGTTCTCGATCGACGTCGCGTCGTTCGACGCCCCGCCCAGCGTCACGTCGGTGCCGGTTCGTTTCGCGCAGCCCGGACAGACGTACGACTACCCCGCGACGGGCTTCGATCCCGAGGGCCAGGCCCTCACGTGGTCCCTCGGCGCCGGCGCACCGGCCGCCATGACGATCGGCGCGCAGTCGGGCGCCGTCCAGTGGACGCCGGCGCCGACCGACGTCGGCGAGCGCTCGGTCGTCGTCGAGGTGCGCGACCCAGCGGGCAACCGGGGGACCCAGACCTACACGCTCGACGTGATCGCGGACTCCGTGCAACTGCTCTCGCCGTCCGGTCAGTTCACCGTACCGGCCGGAACGACGCTGACGCTGCCGGTCACCGCGAACCATCCGAAGGCCGCGTTGCTGGCGACGCCGCTTCCCGCGCACGCGACGCTCGAAGCGGGAACTTTCCGGTTCACGCCGACGCGCGAGCAGGAAGGACGCTTCGACGTGCAGTTCGAGGCGCGCCTGGCGGGCGAGCGAGATGTCACGCTGGTGCGCATCGACGTCACGCGGCCGAACGCAGCGCCCGTCATCTCGGCCCCCGGCGTGCAAACGGTTGCCGAGGGAGAGTCCCTGTCGTTCGGCATCGAGGCGACCGACGCCGACGGAGATCCGGTCGCGATCTCGGCGCCCGGCGTCTCCCTTCCCAACGCGATCTTCAACGAGCTGACGGCGCGTTTCGACTTCACGCCGTCGTACGAACAGCAGGGCAGCTACTTCGTCGAGTTCGTCGCCGACGACGGCCATGCCCAAAGCCAGGCCACGGTGCAGATCGACGTCGTCGACGCGCCGCCGCCGGCGGTGTCGCTGCATCTCGTCGTCGATCCGGCGCAGAGCCCGAGCTTCGCGCGCAGTACTCCGATCACCGGTTCGGTCGTCGGCGAAGCGGGGCCGCCTCCGGCGCCCGCGCCGCTCGTCTTCGTCACCGGGTTGGCGCCGACCGAGCTGCGACAGGGTCGCTCCGCGACCGTCGTTCTCGACGGCCTCAACACGGCATTCGAAGCGGGCCAGGTCAGCGTCCGGTTCGGCGCCGGAGTCACGGTCGACGACGTGCGCGTCCTCTCGCCGACGCGGCTCGCGGCGGACGTCTCGGTCGCCCGCGACGCGTCCGTCGGCGTTCGGCAGGTCGTCGCGAACACCGGCGGCAGTCAGGTGCCGTCGGTCGTTGCGTTCTCGGTGCGGCCCGGCGCGGCGCGACTCACCGGCCGGATCGTGGATCCGTTCACGAACCAGCCCGTCGCCGGCGCAACCGTCACCGTTCCGGGCACGAACGCAGTCGCGACGACGGCGGCCGACGGCTCGTTCGATCTCGACGACATCGCGGGCGGAGCGTCTCGCATCCTCGTGACGGCGCCCAACTTCGAGATCCTCGACGTCGCCGTGGCGCTCGGTCCGAACGCCGTCGTCGACCTGGACGTGCCGATCGGGCTCTCGGCGTTGGCGCGCCCGTTCAACCCGGGCGGGACGCTGCCGCGCGCCAGTGTGCTGGCCAGCGTGATCGACCGGGGTGTCAGCAATCCGGCCGCGCTGCTCGACGTCGATCAGGCCGAAGCGTTGGTGCAGGACACGCTGATCGTCGTCGGCGGCGTCGAAGTCGGAGTGCTCGACGAGAACGGCGAGCAGTTGAACCCGCAGCTGGCCGGCCCGGGGCTGATGAGCCTGACGACCGAGGGGGTGAAGGCGCAGGCGCTGGCGCTCGTGAGCGGGCAGGTGATCAAGCTCGGCGATCTCGTCGACACGATGATCGACCTCTTCACGTGGAGCCCGGCTCCGCCGGTGTCGCTCGATCTGATCGCCATGCTCCAGCGAGCCGTGATCGACGCGTACGACGACCCGAACGATCCCACCAACGCGATGGCGCTGGTGCTGTTCAATCCCGGCAACACACTCGCCGCGTCGCCGCCGATCCTGACGCGCGATACGCCGTTGACGCGCTTCCAGGCGTTCCTTCTCCTTTCGAGCTTCCTGCTCGAGACCACGGAGCTGATCGAGGACGACATCGATACGGATCTGCTGGATCGTGGCATCGATCCGACCCAGGTGACGGCGCTTCCGGCGCTTCCCCGCGGCGACGGGTCGCGGGCGCTCGGCAGCGTGCTCGGCACGATGCTCGACTGGGTGTTCGGCGCGCCCGCGCACGCGCAGGGCGCGACCTTCACGCCGCCCAACAGCTTCCGCCACCGCGGCGTCGACGGCCGCACGTTCCGCAAGATCTTCGCGGAGACCCACAAGGCGGCGCAAGCGGAGGCCGTGTTCGCGGCCGTCGTTCCCGCAGCGATCGTGGCCGTGTCGACGGGGACCGCGATCTTGACCGGATCGGCCAGCGGCGGCCTGCTCGGCGTGGCGGCTGCCACGGGCGCCGTCACGGCGATCCTCGACGGCTTCCTCGCCATCCTGTGGCAGAAGTACATCCTCGGGATGTTCCTCGCCGCCACGCTCCAGGAACTGTCTCCGCAGCCGCCGCTTCCGACGAACAGCCGCGTCGAAGGCGACAAATTCATCCTCGAGTTCGACCAGAGCGTTTCGCAGAGCGTCAACCGGGAACTGCGCGGCGGCGGCAGCAGCGGCGTGAACGGCCTCGGTCTGAACCCGGATCTGCTGAACTACACGTACCAGCTCTACCTGTTCCCCGACCTCCAGTCCGTCGAGGAGAAGAAGGCGCGACGCCTCAAAGCCAGCCCCGAGGCGCTCGGCAACGGCAAGTACCGCTTCGTGATCCCGGCCGCGGTTCTCGACGACGGAGCGAACTACCTGCGCGTCGCGACGGTGCAGTTCGTCCGCCGGGCCGAGACGACCCCGCTCGACGAAACCACCCAGATCGCGTTCGACCCCAAGTCGACGAGCCCGCCGCCGAATCCGACGCAGGACGTGCTCAACTTCGGCAAAGAGGTCGTGACCAAGGTCCCGTTCAATCTGAACGTCGCCGAGATCGCCAATCTGATCGGTGAGAACGACCAGTTCTTCAACAGCGTCTTCGGGACCGAGGTGGCGATCTTCAACGACCGGGTCGGCAACGCGCAGGCGAAGGCCGCGGTCGCCCTCAACGCCAACGCCGAGGCGTCGACGCGGGTGCTCACCCAGAGCAACGGAACCAAGAGCTTCCTGCTCAGTCTCATCGGTCCCGAGGTGGACCAGGTCATCGACCTGAAAGAGCTGGCCACCAGCGGTCGCTTCGCTCCGGACTCGTACGGAGTCGCCGGCTCTCCGGCGACCCAGCAGGTGGGGCAGGTGCTGAACCTGCCGGGCGGAACCACTCCCGATGCCGCCACGCTGGCCCAGGTGCAGCGCGTCGCCGGCGCGCACGAGGTGCTCGAGGTCGAGTCGCTGCTGACCGAGGAGTACCGGCTCACGAGGCGGGAGCTGCAGGACTTCCGCGCCGACGTCGAGGCGAAGGCGGCGGCGGGCGTCGGCGGCACGTCCACGACCACGGTCTTCGTCGTCGATCCGGTGACCCAGACGGGCGGCTTCGTCGACATCACGGTCCCGAACGACGCGGCCGGTGCGACCCAGGTTCGTCACCGCGAGTTCGTCGAGCAGGGGAAGATCAGCCAGTCGGGCGGCCGCATGTCCACGGCGCGCGCGACGCTCGACAGCGGCGTCGACGAGATCCTGAACCTCCGGGGCGGCGCGAACTGGGCGCAGTGGAAGCAGCAGATCAAGGAGGAACTCGTCCAGGTCCGCGACTCCGAGCTCCGCCGGAAGGCCTCGGTCGACACCAAGATCCGGGCGGACCTGAGCGACACCACCCGCCGCGAGCTGGAGAAGGTCGGTCCGACGAAGCAGACGCGCGAGCAGGCGCGCGAGCGCAGCCGGGCGGCCTTCGAGCCGAAGTCGGTCGCGTTCAAGGCGGCCGGCGACACGATGGCGGCGATCGGCATCACCTCGGCGGTCTTCGATCCGGTGACGGCGTTCGTGCAGGGCATCCAGATCCTCGAGAGCGAGTTCTCGCCCGTCCACGTGTTCGTGAAGGATCCGCGCCAGGTCTTCCAGAAGCCTCCTGTGCTCGCGGATCCGGACATCACGCGGTACGGCGGCGTCGTCAGCGCGCAGCCGGACCCGGACCGCGTCGACCGCAACGGCGCCGTCGTGGGCGGTCTCTTCCACAGTCTCTACCCGGGCCACGAGTACGATGCGGACCTCGACAGCACCGGCTTCCCGCCTCAGTACCTGACGACCGATTCGAAGGATCGGATCTACTCGATCAACGGGCGCAGCACGACGCAGTACGGAGGTCGCATCTTCCGCTGGGATCCGGCCAGTCAGATGCGACGCATCTTCGCCGGCTCGGTGATGTACTACAGCACGATGATCCAGTACGGCCGGCCGGCGCGGCCGCGCTGGAGGAGTACTTGGACCGCCGCTTCGGCGGCACCGTGCCCCCGCGCCAGCGCTCGGCGCTGGCGGAATTCCTGCTCGATCGGACCGAAGGCAATCCGCTGTTCGTCGTGAGCGTGGTCGACGACTTGTTGGATCGCGGGGTCGTGGTTTCGCGCGAGGGACGGTTCCGTCTCGATGGCGCGCTCGCCGGTCTTCCGACGCCCGGCACGCTGGAGCGCCTGCTCGAGCAGGAGATCGAGCACGTCGATCCGGACGACCGAGAGCTGCTCGAACTCGCGAGTATCGCCGGGATGGAGTTTTCGGCAGCGGCTCTGGCGACGGACTCCGGACCGCGTCTGGCGCAGATCGAAGAACGTTGCGAGGCGCTGGCTCGCCGCGGCCGCTTCCTCGTCGCGCGCGGTGCGAGCGACTGGCCCGATGGGACCATGGCGTCTCGCTTCGCGTTCCGCCACGCGCTGCATCGCGACGCGTTCGAGTCGCGCATCGGTCCCGGTCGTCGCCGTCGGCTCCACGTGCAGATCGGCCTGCGCAAGGAGCGGGCGTTCGAGGGCCACGAGCTGCAGGTCGCCGCCGAACTCGCCCACCATTTCGAGCGGAGCGAGGATGCATCGAGGGCGGTCCGATATCTCACGCTCGCCGGGGAGGAAGCAGCGCGTCGCTTCGCGAACGGAGAAGCAGCGACGTTGCTGCGCCGCGGGCTCGAGCTGCTGCAGCGGATCGCCCCTTCCGCGGAGCGGGACGTCCAGGAACTGATGCTTCGCTTGCCGCTGAACGTTCCGCTCGCAGCGGTCGACGGGTACGGCGCGCCGGAACTCGAACGCAACCTGCTGCGCATCCGGGAGCTGACCGGCTCGTTCGGGGAAGCGGATCTGTTCTTTCCGGTCCTGCTCGGCCTCTGGTCGCTGAACCTGGTGCGGGCAGACATGTTGCAGGCCGGCGAGATCGGTACGCGCCTCCTCGCGGCCGCCGAGCGCAGCGGCGACGCGCTCTCCCGCCTCCAGGGGCATCGCGCGTATGGCCACGTCCGCTTCTACCGCGGCTTCCCCGAGGAGTCGTGCGCGCTGATCGAGTCGGGCCTCGCCGGCTACGACCTCTCCGAGCCACTACGTCTCGACTACTCCGCGGGCGACGATCCGGTGGTGCTGAGCTTTGCATACCTGTCGTGGGCCCTGTGGTTCCAGGGTCTCCCGCGTCGCGCCGTCGAGCGCGTCGAGCAGGCCGTCGAACGGGGCCGCGGGCTTCGCCATCCCCCGTCGCACGCGATCGCGTTGGCCTTCCGCGCCATCGTCCAGTTGCTGCGACGCGATGCGCCGGCCGCACGCCTGGCGGCGCGCGAACTCGAGGCGGTGGCGCGCGACGAGGGCATGGCGCTCTGGCTCGCACTCGTGCAGATCGTCGATGGCTGGGCGCTTCAGTACGAAGTGCCGCCGCGCGAAGCGCTCGAGGCCCTCGACCGCGGGATCGCCGCGTGGCGACAGACGGGTTCGGGGCTCGGCCTTCCGTACTGGCTGTGTCTGCGCGTCGAGATCCTCGCCGCGTCCGGCGAGGTCCGAGACGGCTTCAGCACGCTCCGCGATGTCGAGCGGCTGATCGGTGCGACGGGTCAGGAGATCTTCGAGGCGGAAAGGCACCGCGCCGAAGGCCTGCTGCGATCGCTCGCCGAGCCCCGGGATCGGCAGGCCGTGGGACACCCGTTTCGAGCCGCGATCGGCGTGGCCCGCGAGATGGGCGCGCTATCGATCGAACTGCGCGCCGCTCTCTCCTGGGCGGAGTTCGAACGGCGCGAGACCGGTCGACTCGGCGATGCGAGTCGCGTCTTGCTGCGCGGCCTTCTCGAGCGGCTTCCCGAAGGTGGCGAAGACCCGGACCCGAGAGCGGCCGCGCGGTTGCTGGCCAGCACGTCCGGCGCTCTCGTCTCCTGAGCCGCCGCGTCGTTACGCCGAGCGACAAGCGAACGTGTCGTCGGTGCGAGCGCCGTTCAGTCGCCGCCGCCCTTCGCGTCGAGCCAGCGCGTGACCTCGGCGGTGAGCTGCGCGAGGCCGGCGGCAAAGAAGTGATCGGTGTCGGGGATCGGCACGAAGCGGGCGCGCGGCGTGGACTCCGCGATTTCGGCGAGTTCGGCGGCGGGCGCGAGCGTGTCGCGCTCGCCAGTGAGGATCAGGATCTCGCGTTCGCCGCGGCGCAGCGCGGCATCATCGAGCAGCGATGGCGGAGGCGCCACCAACAGCAGTCGGGTGACGCGGGGTTGCTCGTCCACGGCGCGTAGCGCGGCGCCGGCGCCGAACGAGTAGCCGGCGGCGAGCAGCGGACCGCTCACGGTGCGCGCCATCTGGAGCAGCGCCGCGGCGAAGTCCTCGGCCCCGATTCCGAGGTCTCCGCTCGGCTCTCCCGTGCTCGCGCCGACGCCGCGCCAGTTGAAGCGCAGCGACGCGAGGCCGGCCCGCGTGCACGCCCACGCCAGCTCCGACACCACCGGCGAGTCCATGCTGCCGCCGTAGAGCGGGTGCGGCGGTGCGATCACCGCGCCGCTGTGGCTCGGCGTCTCCCCGGCGATGAACAAGCCCTCGAGCGCTTCTCCCTGCTCGCCGGCCTCCCCCAACCACGGGATCGTGGTGCCCTTCTCTTCCCGCCTCGCCATGCCTTCTCCTGCTACGCTGCGTCCCGATGTCGCCGGAGACCCCCGCGGAACGGCGCCGGCGCGCCGGCCGCATCGCGCGTGCGCTCGAAGCGGCGTATCCGGAGGCCCGTTGTGCGCTGGCTTTCCGGAGCCCCTTCGAGCTGCTGATCGCGACGATCCTGTCGGCCCAGTGTACCGACAAGAAGGTGAACGAAGTCACTCCGGCGCTATTCGCCCGCTATCCGACCCCGGAGGCGCTCGCGACCGCACCGCTCGCGGACATCGAGCAGAGAATCCGGCCGACGGGCTTCTATCGCCAGAAGGCCCGGGCAATCCAGGGGAGCGCGCACGAGATCGCGACGCGCTTCGGCGGCCGTGTTCCCGACTCGATGGAGGCGCTTCTGACGCTTCCGGGCGTTGCACGCAAGACGGCGAACGTCGTGCTCGGCAATGCATTCGGCGTTCCGGCGCTGCCGGTCGATACGCACATGAAACGGGTCCATGCCCGGCTCGGACTCACGACGTCCGACGACCCGGTCCGGATCGAGCAGGAGCTGATGGAATGGCTTCCGCCGTCTGCGTGGACGCCGTACGCGCACCGCGTGATCCACCACGGACGGGTCTGTTGTGTCGCCCACGAGCCGCGCTGCGACGCGTGTCCGCTCGCCACCGACTGCCCGTGGCCGCGGGCGCGCGAGAGCGCGCGCCCGTCGGCGTCCCGGAAATCGGCGCGGCGCGCACGAGCCGCCCCGGCCGCCAGGAGCCGACACGCATGAGCCGACATCTCGCCTATCAGGGCCGCTCGATCGCCGTGTGGGCGGAAGAGGTGGAGCTCCCGAACGGAGCGATCGCGAAGCTCGACATCGTGCGGCACCCCGGCGCTGCCTGCGTCGTGCCGTTCGAAAGCGCCGACGACGTGCTGCTGATCCGGCAGTACCGCCACGCGGCCGGCGGCACGATCTGGGAGGTGCCGGCTGGCAAGCTCGACGGCGATCCGCCCGAGCGCTGCGCGGCCAAGGAGCTCGAAGAGGAAGCCGGCCGCCGCGCCGGGCGGCTCGAGCGGCTCGGCGAGATCTGGACGACACCGGGCTTCACCGACGAACGGATCCACCTGTTCGCCGCCTTCGACCTGACCGAGGTCCCGCATGCGCGGGAGGAGCACGAGGTCATCGAGGTCGTTCCGATGCCGCTCGCCGACGCGCTCGATCTCGTGTGGCGCGGCGAGCTGACGGATGCCAAGAGCGCCCTTGCGCTGATCCACGCCGCCCGCCGCTTCGGGCGGCTGCGCTGAGCCCCATGCCGGATCTCGGGGTCGCGCTGGTCTGGCACCAGTTCGCGTGGGAGGATCTGCTCGCGCTGGTCCGGCGCGCCGACGCGCTCGGCTATCGCGCCGTCTGGGTCGACGGTGACGTCTCGATGCTGCCATCGCGGGCCGAGCACGACGTCCTCGACGGCTGGACCGTGACGGTCGCTCTGCTCGCGGCCACCGAACGCATCGAGATCGGCTCGATCCGGCTGGTCCATCACTGGAACGCTGCGAAGCTCGCGCAGGCGGTCGCGACGGCCGAGCGCATCGCGCCGGGCCGACTGCGCTGCCTGCTGTCGATCGGCGGCCATCCGCTCGACACCAGCTTCGGACTCCCATTCCCGCCGCCGGCCGAGCGGATCGTGTGGCTCGAGGAGATGCTGGTTGCGCTGCGCCGGCTGTGGGCCGGTGAGACGGTGACGAGCGCCGGGCGCTACGTCCGCCTCGATGGGGCCCGCGTGCGTCCCGTGCCGCGCGGCGGCCGGATGCCGCTCGAGGTCGCCGGCCGCGGCCCGCGTCTGCTTGCGGCGCTGGCCGCCCATGCCGATCGCTGGGATGTGAATCTGCCGCCGGTCGCCTCGAGGGTTCATGACGCGTCGCAGCACCTGGCGGCCGCGTGCCGCGCGCGCGGTCGCGACCCTGGGGCGATCGGTCGCTCGATGTGGATCTTCACGCGCCCCGGCGCCGACCCGGGCGCGGCCGCGGTGCACGCCGGGTTTCGGCGCTGGAATCCCTGGTTTTCCGGGATCTCCGATGCAGAGCTGCGGGAGGCGATCGTCGCCGGACCGGTCCCGGAATGCCGCGCTCGCATCGCGGCGATCCGGCGCGAGCTCGGCATTGATCTGCCGATTCTCGACCTCTCCGGCCTCGATCGGGCAGCGGCCGAGCGCGTCATGACGGAGCTGGCGGGGGCCTGACGGCGCAACCCGCGGCGGGCGCGTTCGTGCGACGCCGGACCGATCGTCCGGTCGCGTGCATTGACCCTTCTGTCACGGCCACTTACGCTGTTCGAGATCGCGGGTGCCCGCGCCCGGCCCGCATCGCCAGAACAGTGTCTGACCCGGTTCGAGCCGGCAGCTTCGAATCGGTGGCCAGGCAAACGGAAGTCGTGTCGGTCCGTTTCGGCCAACCGGCACGCAACCCGCATGCGACCCTGGATGCTTGGCGCCCGATTCGGTCACGA
This sequence comes from uncultured Pseudomonadota bacterium, assembly GCA_900696485.1. Lineage (GTDB taxonomy): Bacteria > Myxococcota_A > UBA9160 > UBA9160 > PR03 > CAADGG01. The sequence goes on along the minus strand of CAADGG010000075.1, from coordinate 2,568 downwards.
CCCGGTCGCGACGAGGAGCAAATTGTACGGACGCGGATCCTCACCGGCCGGGATGAGCTTCGGCCCGTCCATCGTGCCCCCGGTGATCAAACAACTTCTGATCGCGAACGCGGCAGTGTTCGTCGCGCAATCCGCCGGCATGGTCCCGATCGGGCCGCTGTCCGCGTCGCCGGCGGACTTCTGGACCCGCGGGTTCGTCTGGCAGCCGTTCAGCTACATGTGGCTGCACGGCGGCCTCGGCCACGTCGTGATGAACATGTTCGCGTTGTGGATGTTCGGATCCCAGCTCGCGCTGACCTGGGGGGCCCAGCGCTTCCTGCGCTACTACCTGATCTGCGGTGTCGGCGCCGGGCTGCTGATCGTGACGTATCCGTGGATCCCGGTGCTGGCCGGGGCGCGGGATCCGATGACCCTGATGGTCCCGACGCTCGGAGCCTCCGGTGCGGTGTACGGCGTGCTGCTCGCGTACTCGTTCACGTGGCCCGACCGCACGATCATGTTCATCTTCCCGCCGGTCGCCTTCCGTGCGATCTGGCTGATCCCGATCCTGTTCCTCCTCAGCATGCTCTCCGGTCCGTCCAATGTGAGTCACATCGGACACCTCGGCGGCGTGCTGGTCGGCTGGCTGCTGCTGCGCAGCCAAGGGGAGACCGCGGCGCTGCTGTCGCTCCGGCAGATCAAGTTCAAGATCCGCCGCTGGCGGATGCGACGCCGACTGCGGGCCGTGCAGCAGGAGGATTGGCGCGAGCGGCGCCGCGATGACGATCGCGGCGGTCCGCGGCTTCACTGAGGGCCATGCCGATGAGTCTGTCCGCGCACACGGACTTCTGCACGACGCCGGCGCTCGAGGCGGAGATCCGGCGCGCGGCCGAGCTGTTGGCGGAGGCCCGCCATGCGGTGGCGCTGACCGGCGCCGGGCTCTCGGTCGAGAGCGGCATCCCGCCGTTCCGGGGTCCCGGCGGGATCTGGACGAAGTACGGCGAGCCGCCGTTGGATGGCTACCAGCGCTTCCTGCACGACCCGGCGGCCGCCTGGCGCGAACGCTTGTCGCCGCGCGAGGCCTGGGCCCGCGTGCTGCAAGACGCGGTGCGCGACGCCAGGCCGAACGCCGGCCACCGTGCGCTGGTCGAGTTCGAGCGCCGGGGGCATCTCCGCACCCTGATCACGCAGAACATCGATGGGCTGCACGGCCTCGCCGGCCATCGCGAGGTGCTCGAGATCCACGGCAACCACGGGCTGCTGCGCTGCATCGGCTGCCATGCGCGCTTCGAGCCCGATCGCATCGCCGTCGATCCCGAGCACCTGCCGCCGCGCTGTCCGGAGTGCGGCGGGATCGTGAAGGGCGACATCGTCTCGTTCGGGGAGCCGATCCCGGCCGACGTGTTGCGCGCCTGCTTCCGCGCCGTCGCCGCGGCGGACTGCATGCTCGTCGCCGGGACGTCGGCAACGGTGTATCCGGCGGCCGAGTTTCCGCTCGACGTGCTGCGGACCGGCGGAGTCGTGATCGAGGTGAACCCGGAAGAGAGTGAGCTCTCGGCCATGGCCACGATCTCGCTGCGCGGACCGGGCGGAGCGGTTCTCTCCCGGTTGCTCGGCTGCCTGGCGGCGCCGTCGGATCGGAGCGTGGCGTGAAGAGCCGGACCGGCGATCCCGGCTGCATGGGCCACGCCGCGTCGCTCGATCACGACGGGCCGTGCGGCGAGGGCTGTGCCCATCGTGCAGGACGCGGCTTCGGCGGTTTCTTGCGATCCCTGCTCGCCGGGATTCCGTGGAGCGAGCGTGTCGAGGTGCTCGAGACGATGACGCTGCCGGCGCCGCGCCTTGGTGCGCTGCGGCTCGACAACGCCAACGGCATGACGCGAATCCTCGGCGAGGAGCGCAGCGACGTCGAGGTCCGGATGCAGAAGGTCGCGCGCGCCGAGAGCATCACGGCCGCGGAGAGCATGGCTCGCGACATCCGGCTGGCGCGTTCGGACACGGACTTCGGGACGGAGCTCGAGGTGGAGGTGCCGCGGCGTTGGAATCGACGCGGACACATCAACCTGGAACTGCGCGTGCCGCACGGCACCCGGATCGACGTCAATGCGTCGAACGGCAAGGTCTGCATTGCCGGTCTGCAGCGCAGCGTGCGTGTCCGCTCGAGCAACGTCGCGGTGCGCGTCGAGGACGTGACCGGCGATGTCGAGATCCACGCGTCGAATGCCAAGGTGTTGTGCTCCGGGGTCGTCGGGAAGCTGCTGGCGCGCACCAGCAATGGGAAGATCGAGATCGAGCGACACCGCGGTGCACTCGATGCGTCGTCGTCGAACGGACTGATCCAGGCCACGATCGACGAGCTGGGCGGCGGGGTCGTGCTGGCGACCAGCAACGGAAGGATCGCCCTGTCGCTGCCGGACGACGTCGACGCCGACGTCGATCTGCGCGTCGACAACGGCGTGATCCGCAACCAGCGCTCACTCGGCCACTGCACGCGTTCGAGCAGCGGCCGCCTGACCGGCACCCTCGGCCGCGGCGGAACCTCGATCAAGATCCGCACCTCGAACGGCTCGATCTCGCTGCGCTGATCCG
>CAADGG010000074.1 GCA_900696485.1 uncultured Pseudomonadota bacterium | reverse complement strand
GCGTAGAAGACTGCCTGAAAGACTGCGTGAAAGACTGCGTGAAAGAGAGCGTGGGAGAGGGCGAGCGGGGTGCCGCCCTGATCCGAACCGGGTCCGCCCGGGAATCGAGAGATCGAAGTGGGGGAAGCAGCTTGCCGGCGCGACCGGCCGAGGGGAACCTCGGCATTCGCGGCCAGCGGGCTCGCACGACGAGGAATCCAGTCTCGGTCACGCGTCACCGGGCGGTGACGGACCCGAAACGGGGTTCTCCGACGGTGCCAAGGGGGGGGTGATGCGCGGATCTTGTGGCCGGTCGGGAACTTCGCTTCGAGCCACTTCGGCTCGAGATCTGGCGCGCGCGATGCTCGCCGTCGGTCTGCTCGTCGGGCTGGCGTCGCCGGCGCACGCCTTCGAGTATTTCGATGGACGCTTGCAGGTGCACGGCTTCTTCGAAGAGCAGGTCCGCGCACTCAGCAACAACTTCGACGCGGCGGACGATCTGGATCTGGCGGCGTGGCAGCACGTCCTCAACATCGAGACGGAGTACGACTTCGCACCGGACGGCTGGGGGCCCTTCGACGTGCTGTCCGGCTTCCTGCGCCTCGAAGCCCGCTATGACTGCGTGTGGACCCGCGCGTGCGGGATCTTCCCGTCGGCGGATGCCTTCGGGAATCGCGCGAACCACCTGCCCGGCGTAAAGACCAGCGGCCGTGCGAGTGGCTTCACCGGTTCGATCTTCGTCGGTGATACGGCCAGCGGTCCGTTCAACGAACGTCGCGAGACGGCGCGTTTTCTCGAGGAGCGTTCGGAGCCGACGGAGGACGGGCGGGCCGTGGCCGGCCAGCCGCTCGCATTCCCGACCATTGCGCTGAAACAGCCGCGCAACAGCCGCAAGCCGGCGCGTCCCGATCAGGTGCCCGGTCTCTCCGGTCTGTTCGACGTTCGTGGTCCCAATGCGGAGTTCGAGCGTGGGGGGGACGACCCTGCGTTCTTCGTCTTCTCCCAGCAGATGGATTGCAAGTTCGGCATCCGCGCGTTCCCCGGCGGCGTGAACGGGGTCGGCAACCACATCATCGGGCCGATCAACCCCAAGTGCGACGCCAACGAGCGCGGCGGACTGGCCGGCAAGCCGAATCCGTTCGGCTCGCAGGATTTCAATCCGGTTCTTTCGGACCCGAGCCTCGGGATCCCGCCGTTCGGGTCTGCCGAGCTGCCCGCCCGCCGCGCCGCGGAGTTCCCGCTCGGCACGCTCAACGGCGGCGGCGGCACGCGCTCGACCGGCATTTTCCTCCCGAGCCGCGGCTTCCAGCGGGCTCAGCGGAGCCGGAACCTCGACAGTCCCCGCCAGAACTTCAGCGAAGGCCAGCTCGCGTGGAATCGCGGCGACAGCCAGGGCTGGGAGCGGGAGCTGAAAGAGGCCTACTTCGACATGGAGTTCTTCGACAGCCAGCTGTGGATCCGGGCCGGCCGGCAGAGCATCGTCTGGGGCAAGACGGAGCTGTTCCGCACGACGGACCAGTTCAACCCCGTGGATCTCGCGCTGGCGTCGCTGCCGAGCCTCGAGGAGGCGCGCATCGCGCTGTGGTCGGTCCGCGGCGTCTGGTCGTTCTACAACGTGGGACCGGCGGAGGACGTCCGGCTCGAGGTGGCGCTGAACTTCGATCAGTTCAAGCCGTCCGACATCGGCCAGTGCGGCGAGCCGTTCACCGCGCTCGTCGCGTGCAACAAGCGGCTCGGCCTGTGGGTGCATGGGCTCACCGGCTACGGCCTCGCCGGCGAGGATCGCCCGGACAGCCCGTGGCAGGACATCGAGGGCCTCGAGTTCGGCGCCCGCGTCGAGTTCCGGCTCGGCCGCTTCAGCTTCCAGATCTCGGACTTCCTCGGCTACGACGATCTGCCGTACGCCGACATCATCCAGACCTTCGAGCGCCGCGTCGATTCCGCCACCGGACGGCCGATCCGGGCTTCGACCCGAGGAAGCTGCACGACCGGTCAGGAAGACGCCTGTCTTCCGATCCGCTCGAACCTCTCGCTGAACGGGCGGGCGGACGATCCCGCCTTCGTGGCCAACGGCGCCAACGCGCGCGCGGGGCTCGTGCTTCCCGGGCAGGGGATCGTCCCGAACACCAGCCCGGAGAGCCTGGCGACCGATCGCCGCGACATCATCGACGAGTTCGGCAGCAATCTGCAGCTTTTCTCGATGATCTGCGCCACGAGCATCGGATTCAACGGTGCTGATCTGACGGCCTGTGGCCAAAGTGTGTTCAACAGCCCCAACAACGCCTTCACGGCGACCACGAATCCGACGCCGATCCCCCGCTCCGACGCCAAGACGTTCGTGTTCCCGACCGTTGCCAGCTTGCTCACGAATGCGCTCGTCGGAAATCCCGTGGCCGGAATCACCGTCCAGGTCGGCTTCACGAACGGCGTGAACCCGCCATTCGTGCCGATCACGAATCGAGATCCGTGTGACGGCTTCTTCTCGCTCGGTGATGGCAACTGCACGAACGGCGCCGTTGGTCCTGTCGTCGCCGCCCGCACGCCCGTCAACGTGTTCACCTCTCTGGGGCCGACGCTGAACCAGGTGCTGACCGACGAGCAGGAGGCCCTGCTCGGTTGCGGTCCATTCTGGGGCACGGATTGCGAGGCTGATGGCATCGACCTGCTCAACGCGGATGCCGGCGTGCTGATGCAGTCCTGGGTCGGATTCCCCGGCAGCTATACGCCCGAGTTCATCGAATCCGGGTACGCGAACTGGCACGCCGGCAATGGCGAGGCCCAGCCCGGCACGATCGGCTTCGCGCAGAACGGCTCGAGCCTGCCGGCAACGCGTGTCGTCGACGGCCGCGTCGTACAGGTGCCCGGTACGCGCAGTCCGTTCCTGCCGGATGGTGTCACGCCCAACCCGGACTACAACGTGAACCAGGACGGCAGCATCGCCGGACTCACGATCCCGCCCGAGTTCCTGGCTTCGGCCGGCCAGCAGTTCGTCAGCGAGATGGCCGCACTGTCGTTCAACTACCAGATGCTGTTGGTGGCCTTCTCGTCGCGGGCGCGAGACGCGCTGACATCCGAGAACAACGAGTTCGATTTCAGCAACCCGTTCGCGTTCTTCGATCCGTCGGATCCGACGACCGAGCCGAACCGCGGCAAGTGCTCGTTCCTGCAGCCGCAGTTCTGTTCCGCCATCGGGAGCCTCTACGACATCACCGGCGCCCACCGCAACAGCGTGCGAGCAGGCGGGAACGAGGGCTTCGGACGCTGGGACTTCATCTGGCACAGCGGCGGAGAGGCGATCCTCCGCTACACCAAGCGCAACGTGCTCGGCTTCTCGTTCGACTTCGCCGAGGACATAACGAAGTCCAACTGGGGCACGGAACTCACCTGGATCAGCCGCCAGCGGTTCTCCAACAACGACCGCATGGACGGCGTGAAAGAATCCGGCACGATCAACCTCACGATCTCGGTGGACCGGCCGACCTTCATCAACTTCCTGAACCAGAACCGCACCTTCTTCTTCAACAGCCAGTGGTTCTTTCAGTACATCACGGACTACGACAAGGGCTTCACGAGCAACGGCCCGTACAACATCCTCGGGACCTTCACCATCCAGACCGGCTACTTCCAGGACCGCTTGCTGCCCGGCGTGACCTTCGTGTACGACCGGCGCTCGAACTCGGGGGCGGCTCTGACCAGCATCGGGTACCGCTTCACGGAGAACTTCTCCGGCACCGTCGGCATGAACTTCTTCTGGGGCCGCTTCCAGACGACGGATATCCCCATCCAGGGGCTCGGGACCGTCGGGAACCAGGCGGGGCGGGGCGCGTACACGCAAGGGGTGGAGAACGGTCTGGCGGTCGTGCGTGAACGCGACGAGTTCTTCATGCGGCTGCGGTACACGTTCTAGTTGTGCGCGGGCGGATCCGCCGGGTCCGCTCACGTCCGTCGTGTCCGCTGCTCGCGCCGCCGCTGTTCCTGGCGTGCACGCTGCTGGTGACACTCGTGCCGGGTGGGGCAGCCGCCCAGCGCACACGTCCATCCTTCGCGCTGCACGGATTCGGCGAGCTGCAGGTTCGTACGCTCGGCTCGAACTACGACGCCGACCAGTTCGTACCGAGTCAGTGGGCCTACGTGCTCAACCTGGAGTTCGAGGCCGACCTGGCGCCCGACGGCTTGGGTCCCTTCGACCTCGTCTCGTTCTTTTCGCGCGTCGAAGTCCGTTACGACTGCATCTACAATGGCTGTGGCGTGGCCCCGACGGACAAATGGTGGGGCAACAGCGCGGAACGCGCGCCGCGCAACCTGACCACCGCCCGGACCAATCCGTTCAGCGGGCAGCTCGAGGTCAAGGACAGCCGGGCGCTGCACCGAGACAACCGTCTCGGGGACTTCAAGATCGCCATCTCGGCGCTGGAGGACCTCGTCGAACTCGGCGCCACCGGCGTGGACTCCACGTTCGCGCCGCTCGACGACGCGCGGTTCGCCGTGAAAGACATCGATGCGTCCGTCGGCCATGGCAGCTTCGTGCTCGGGCCGTGGAACCTCGACGCCCGGATCGATGCTGTCGGCTCGCTCGAGTCGATTCCGAACCCGACGCGTCCATTGCCGCTGCGGCCGGCGGTGGGCGCTCCGCGCCGCGATGGCGGCCTCGATCCGCACGGACTCTTCGTCCCGTCCGACGCCTTCCTGCGCCGGGCGGACGAGTTCGACGACTTCGAGCAGAACTTTTCGCAGAAGGACCTCACGTGGAACCACGGGCAGGGACAGGACGAGCGCGAGCTGAAGGAGGCGTACCTGGACCTCGAGCTGTTCGACAGCCGGCTGTGGATCCGGGCCGGCAAGCAGAGCATCGTCTGGGGCAAGACGGAGCTGTTCCGGACCACCGACCAGTTCAACCCGCAGGATCTGGCACTCTCGTCGTTGCCGAACCTCGAGGAATCGCGACTTTCGCTCTGGTCCGTGCGCGGGGTCTGGTCGTTCTACGACGTCGGGCCGCTCGAGGACGTCCGGCTCGAGCTGGCCGCCAACTTCGACGATTTCGAGCCCCTCGACCTCGGTCGCTGCGGCGAGCCGTACACCGTGTGGCTGGTGTGCGGAAAGACCTTCGGGTTGTGGGCGCACGGCTTCGCCGGCGCCGGCGTCGCCGGGGAGCTGCGGCCACCCGACCCGTGGGATCACGACGGCGCGCAGGGGATCGAGGTCGGCGGCCGCGTCGAATGGCGCTGGGATCGCTTCAGCTTCCAGCTTTCGGACTTCTATGGCTTCGAAGACGCGCCGACGGTGGACTTCTTCGCGCCGTTCGAGCGCCGCGTGGATCCCGCCACCGGCCTCCCGCTCGATCGCTACGGCCAGCCGCTGCTGCCGACCCAGACGCCGGACGAGATCCTGCGGCTGCATCCTGGCAACCGGCAGCTCTTCGACGTCGTCTGCTCGGTGACGCAGGGCATCGCCGCCGGCGTGATCCCCGCGCTCGCCGACGATTGTCTGCTGGACCTGCTCAACTCGGATGCGCCGATCCTCGGACCGATCACGCCGCCGCCCGCCCTCGGCGGGATCTTCGCCGGCTCGGCGAACGGCGAACTGATCGCCGGAGCGATCGCCGGAGCGGGCACGAGTGTGGCCTTGGTGGAACTCAACATCGATCCGAACGACGGGCCCGGGGCCGGTTTCCTCGGCGAGGATTCGCTGAGCCGCCATCTCACCGATCAGCAGGAGGCGCTGCTCGGTTGCGGCGCTTTCTACGACACCCATTGCGACAAACAAGGCATCGACCTCTTCAACGCCGAAGCCAGTGTGCTGCTCCAGTCGTTCCCGCAGTTCGAGGCCGGCGGCGCAGTGGCGACACGGCCGGTGGACGGACTGCCGGTGATCGTCGCCGGCGCACGCGGGCCGTTCGACGACATCAACTGGAACGGCGTACCGGATTCGACGGACCCCGCCATCCCGGCGCGGTTCGCCTACGACCCGCTCGTCGACGGCTGCGTGGGGCCGGGCGTGCCGGGCTGTGAGGCCGCCAGGGCCCTGATCGACCCGCGCACCGGGGAGCCCTTCCGCAACGAGATGGCCGCGCTCTCGTACAACTTCCTGCAGTTCCTCGCCGCGCTCGGCGCTGGCACCGGGAACGATCCGGACTGCGACATCTCCGATCCGATCACATGTGCGTTCGTGCGCGGCGTCTTCGACATCGCCGGCTCGACGCGGCCGGAAGTGCGTGCCGGCGGCAACGGCGCTCTCGGACGCCGGGACTTCACGTGGCACGGCGGCTCGGAGCTCGCGTTCCGGTACTTCAAGCGCAACGTGCTCGGCTTCGCCTTCGACTTCGCCGAGGACCGCACGAAGACCAACTGGAGCATCGAGGCTACGTGGACCGCGGACCAGCCGTATGCCGTCGTCGACGAAGCACGTGGATTCTCACGCCACGACACCTACGGCCTCACGATCTCGATGGACCGCCCGACCTTCATCCGCTTCTTGAATCCCGGACGCACGTTCTTCTTCAACACCCAGTGGTTCCTGCGCTGGATCGACGGCTACCGGCAGGACGGCTTCGTCACGAACGGTCCGCTGTCGGCGCTCGGCACCTTCACGGTGCTGACTGGCTATTTCCAGGACCGCCTGCTGCCGTCGTTTACTTGGGTGCACGACATCCGCAGCACCTCGGGTGGCGCGATCGCGCAGGTTTCGTACCGCTTCACCAACGAGTTCAGCGCGACGATCGGGATGGCCGCCTTCTATGGCCGACCCGAGCCGCTGCCGGTCGCCCTCCGTCAGCCCCTGCCGACCAACCTGGGCGGCGACTTCCGCGCCCGGACCCGCTACAACGGCCTCGCTCCGATCTCCGAACGCGACGAGGTCTTCCTGCTGCTGCGCTACACGTTCTGATCTCGCCCGGCGCGCGGCCCGGTGGCGCTCAGCGGCCGCGGCGGTCGAGGGCTTCGACGCCGGTCATCTCGCGCAGGTCGGACTCGTCGACCGGCAGCGACCGGATGTCGTACGACTCCCGGCGCCAGCCGGCCCGGCCGCTGGCGACGTCGAAGAAGACGGCGGCCACCGGATCGAAGACGTTGGCCGGCTTGCCGTCCGGCCAGGCCGGGTATTGCTCGTTCTCGCCACTCCAGCGGTGCACGAGCTGGCCGACGTCGAGCGCCAGCCGGTTCGGGCGCTCGGTCATCACATAGAGCGGCTGGGCGGTCTGCGCATCGATCCACAGCCGCACGTAGCCGACGTCGTCGACGACCTTGCGCGCGCGCCCCTCGATCACCACCGCCTGGCGGATGTCCCAGGTGTCGGTGGCGACGGAGAGGCCGCTCGGGCCGAAGTTGCGGTCGTCGAAGCGCGGCCAACCCGGGACCGTCGCGTTGAGCGGCGCCAGCACGGGGCGCTCCGCGACGAGCCGCCACTCGTAGGCGTTGGGCCGGATCGCGAGGCCGGTAAAGCCGCGGCGCAGGTTCTCGGTGGCGGCGATCGACAGGCCGGCCGTCGGCTGGATCGACCCGCTCGGGCCGAACTGGTCCGAGCCGAACGGAACCGGGCCGCCGCCGGAGTCCCCACTCACCCGGTACTGGGGTGTGTAGAGACCGTCCACCCACGCCGTCGCGGCCCGGCGGGACTTCCGCATCGTCGGCACGTACACGAAGGTGTCGTCCGGCTCCGAGTAGTCGGTCATTGCCTCGCGCGAGCGAAGCTGGCGCCAGGCGAGGTGGCGGGCATTGAACGGCTCCTCGAAGCGTCCGCCGGCGGTCCACAGCTTGTTCTTCGCCATCGGGATCCGGTACTCGGAGTCGACCAGGTCGGCGCGGTTGCTCGTCACGATCTGGAAGAACGAGCCGATGTAGGTCTCGGGGCTCCCGATCCGGTCCGGTAGATCGAGCAGCCGGAAGCGGCCGACCGGGCCGGCGCCGCGATAGCGCAGCTCGAAGTTCCATGCCCACTGCAGCCCCGCCTGCGGGTCGCCGGCGTCGATCGACTCGATCGGGAACGGCAGGCCGGCCTCGTGATCGCGCAGGTTGCCCTTCTCGTCGAGGCGCGCCTTGCCGGCATGCTCGCGGGTGGCCGTCTCGAACCACTCGCCGGTGGGATAGCGCCGGAAGCACGGACCGATCTCGAGCAGCATGCCTTCGTAGAAGAACGCGCCGCGGTACTTCCAGATCTCCGGGGGCAGCAACTGGCGCACCAGCGCGAGATCGCCGAGCCGGAGGGCGGTGCCCTCGCGCAGCGGCACCCCACCGGCATCATCCATGTCGCCGACGCTGGCCCCGGCGACGACCGGGCAGGCGCCCTCCGGCGGCAGCGCGCCGGCGCCGGCGGCACGGGGCCACGCACCGGCGGACACGACGGCCACCAGCGCGCCGGCGAACGCCGCGTAGATCCATCGGGGCGGCGCCGGCGAGCGGAGCGGGCAGGGCAAGGGGGTCCTCCTCGGGGGGGCGTTCGACAGGCAGCACGGCTCGAAGCGCCTCTTCGAGCCGAGTATCGTACCCTTCGATCCTGTTCCCGGGGAGGCCTTGGTGCGCCGCTCGATCTGGCTGCCGCTCACGATCGGGATCGTGCTCGTCGTGCTCGCGCTGACGCTGGCGGTGGCGTGGAACGTCATCGTGGTCAGCGATCTCGGGCCCGTGGCCGAGCGGCTGTCCGCGCAGCACTGGGCGCTGCTGGTCGCAGGCTCGCTGTTCTTCGCGACGCTGATCGCTGGCCTCCTGCTGCTGTGCGCGTGGCTGGTCCGCGAGATGCGGCACAGCCAGCGCCAGCAGGCCTTCCTCGATGCCGTCACGCACGAGATGAAGACCCCCCTTGCGTCGTTGCGGCTCTACGTCGAGACGCTGGTGCTGCGCGATCCCGGTCCTACGCAGCGTCGTGAGTTCCTCGACCGGATGCGGGCCGACGTCGATCGGCTCGAGCGGACGGTGACGCAGGTGCTGGCGGCCGCGCGGGCCGCCGCCTGGACCCGGCGTGCGCAGCGCGAGCCGGTGGCGGTCGGCGAGGTCCTGACGGCCTGTGTGTCCGAGCTGCGCGATCGCTACCGCCTCGGGCCGGAGGCCGTGCGTCTCGATCTGGAAGGCGCGCCGGTCGCACTCGGGCAGCCCGATGAGCTGGCGCTGGTGTTTCGCAACCTGATCGACAACGCCGTCAAGTACTCGGGACCCGAGATCGACGTGCGGGTGCGCGCGCGCGCCGTGGGCGACGGCTCCGTGCGCGTCGAGATCGAGGATCGCGGTGTCGGCATCGCGCCCCGGGAACTGCGCCGGATCTTCCAGCCGTTCTACCGCGCCGGCCTCGACGTACAGCGGCGCGTGGCCGGCCTCGGCCTCGGCTTGTTCATCGTTCGCTGGCTGGTGCAGCGGCAGGGCGGACGCGTCGAGGCGCGCAGCGAAGGGCCGGGCCGCGGCAGCCACTTCATCGTCTCGCTGCGCAGTGCGCCGCAACGCCGCGAGTACCCGCTCGCACCGGAGTTCCATGTCCTACGTCCTGATCGTTGAAGACGAAACGCATCTCGCCGAGGGCCTGCGTTTCAACCTCGAAGCCGAGGGTTACGAGGTCGACGTGGCCGTCGATGGCCGCTCCGCCGTCGACCGGTTGCTCGGCGGCGAGCGCCGCTATGACCTGGTGGTGCTCGACCTGATGCTCCCGGAGCGAAACGGCCTCGAAGTCGCCCGCCGCGTGCGGGCCGCGGGCAACTTCGTGCCGATCCTGATCCTCACCGCCAAGGACGCCGCCAGCGACGTGGTGCGCGGCATCGAGGAGGGCGGCGACGACTACATGACCAAGCCGTTCATCCTGGCCGAGCTGTTGGCGCGCGTGCGCGCACTGCTGCGGCGGCGGCGCTGGGACGGGGGATCGGGGGGGGAGGACGAACTGCGCGAGGTCTCGTTCGCCGACGTCCGGGTCCACTTCGACCGCTTCGAGATCGAGCGTGGCGACGAGACGATCCAGCTCACGATCCGCGAGGCGGCGTTGCTGCGTGCGCTGATCGAGCGCGAGGGGAGGGCCGTGACGCGCGGCGAGCTGCTCGAGGTGGTCTGGGGCCTGCGGCCGGACACGAACACGCGCGTCGTCGACAGCTTCATCGCGCGGCTGCGGCGCTACATCGAGGAAGATCCGTCACGGCCCCGTCACATCCTCTCGGTGCGCGGACACGGCTACAAGTTCGTACGCTGACGTCGCACCCGTCAAGAAAGGGGTCGTCAAGAAAGGGGTCGGGTTCGTTCGTCAACTTTTCGGGCCCGAAAAGTTGACGAACGAACCCGACCCCTTTCTTGACGGGTGCGACTCCGGCTCCGGCGGTTCTCCGGCAATCCGGGGAGCGAGCGCCTTGCATGGGCGCCCGAGGGTTGCCACTCTCCTCAGGTGATCGAAAGCCCGCTCCGCTTCCACGTGCGACCCGCGCTGCGCGACGCCGCGCTGCTGATGGCTCTCGAAGGCTGGAGCGATGCCAGCGAAGCGGCCACGACCGCCGTGCGCTTCGTCGCGAGCGAACTCGGGGAGGTCCCGCTCGCGGAGATCGATGCGGAGGACTACTTCGACTTCACCGTCCGCCGGCCGTTCTCCGTCATCGAGGACGGCGTGGCGCGCAGTCTCGAGTGGCCGACGACCCGCTTCGGATTCGCCGCAGCGCGGCCCCACGGCCGGCTCGCCGGTCGCGATCTCGTCACCTGCCACGGCGTCGAGCCGCATCTGCGTTGGCGGGGCTGGTCGGATCACGTGCTGCATCTCGTCGAGACGCTCGGCATCCGGCGCATCCTGCTCTTCGGGGCCTTCCTCGACGACGTTCTGTACTCGCGACCCGTCGAGGTGACGGCCGTCGCGAGCGACGCCGCGCTGTTGCGTGAGCTCGCGGTGGAGCCCGTGCGCTATGCCGGCCCGATCGGCATGCTCGGCGTGCTCGGGCAACGCCTGCAGGAACGCGGCTGCCAGGTGGCGGGCTTGTGGGCCGGCCTGCCGCACTACATCGAGGTCACGCCGAACGCCCGCGGCGCGCTGGCGCTGCTCGAGCACGGCCTGCCGTTCCTCGGCATCGACGTCGATCTCGAGCCGCTGCGCAAGGCCGCGCGCGAATGCGAGGAACGCAGCTCGGCGATGGTGACGGGCGACCCCGAGCTGTCCGAGTACGTCCGCGAACTCAAACGCCGCGAGTTTGCGCAGTAGCGACGTCGCGGGCCGCCGGCCGGCGCTCAGAGTTCGATCGACTCCTCGATCAGCATGACCGGGATGCCGTCGTCGACCGGGTAGAGGATCCGGCCGTCTTCGCGGACCAGACCCTCGGCGAGTTCACCGCTGACCGGCTGGCCCCCACGATTGCGCAGCGAGCCGGCGCGGATGCGCGCGTTGACGGCGGCGAGGAGTTCCGGCGTCGCGAGAGCCACGGGTTGCTTCGTCTCCGGGCAGACGAGGATGTCGACGAGATCGGAGCTGACGGTCGCCACGGAAGGCCTCCTAACGCAGCACGCTCGATGAATAGTCGAGGATGCGGCGCGCGATGATGAGCTGGTTGATCTGCTGGGTCCCCTCGTAGATGTCGTTGATCTTGGCATCCCGCATCCACTTCTCGACCAGCAGCTTCTTGGAGTAGCCGAGCGGTCCGAGCAGCTCGACGGCCTTCTGCGTGATCTTCGTCACGGCCAGGCCCGCCTTCGCCTTCGCCATCGACGCTTCCAGGTTGTTGCGCTGCCCGCGGTCGAGCATCTTGGCGGCTCGCCAGGTCAGCAGTCGGGCCGCTTGCAGCTCCGCCTCCATCTCGATGACGTCCCGCTCGATGGCGGTCTGCTCGCGCGGCGGCGCGTCGTAGCGGATCGGGACGCCCTGCCGGCCCAGCTCCTCCTGCACGAAGTCGAGCGCGGCCCGGCCGACGCCGACCGCCATCGCCGCGACGATCGGGCGGCTCGCGTCGAAGGTGGCCATGGCCCCCTTGAAGCCCTTGTCGCCGGCGGGGCTCGCGCCGGGCTTCTTGACCTCCGCCTTGCCGAGCAGGTTGTCGGCCGGAATGCGGCAGTTCTCGAGCTGCAACGTCGCGGTGTCGGATGCGCGGATGCCGAGCTTCTTCTCGCAGCCGACCACGGTGATGCCGGGCGTCCCGGCCGTGACGACGAAGGACTTGATACCGGCGCGGCCGGCGCTCTTGTCCACCGTCGCCCACACGACGACCAGGCCGCCCTCGTGCTCGAGTGCGCCCTCGCCGGCGGTACAGAAGATCTTGGTGCCGTTCAGCACCCATTCCCCGGTCGCCTCGTCGAACACCGCGGTGGTCTCGATCGCGGCGGCGTCGGAGCCGGCCTGGGCCTCGGTGATCGCCATCGCCCCCCACTTGGGCTTGCCCTCGCGGAACGGCGTGAGAAAGCGCTCGCGCTGCGCCGGCGTCCCGGCGGCGGCGACGGCGGAACCGCCGAGCAGGGGGCTCGGCGTGCGCAGATAGAGGCCGGCGTCGCCCCAGCACAGCTCTTCCGTCTGCACGCACACCGTCACCATGCCGTCGCCCGGTCCGCTGTCGCCCTTGCCGCTCCGGCCGGTGGCCCGTTCCCACATCGGATTCACGTATTCCCACGGCATCTCGTGCTCGCGGTCGTCGTACTCGCGCGACCACGGCCGCATGTGCTCGACGGCGATCTCGTGCATTTCTTCGCGACCCTGGACGGTGGCGGGATTCGGATCGAAGGAGATGGGCATGCTGGATTCCTCTTGCTGTGGCTGCCGGTCTGCGGCCGATGCGTCGTGAGCGCCAGTGTCCTGTCTCAGGACACTAGACGAGCGCCAGTGCTTCGAAGGACGTGAAGCCGCGGGCGTTGCGCAAGTGCAGCTCCGGCAGGTAGTCGCGGATGTAGCCGTGCCCGCCGAGCACCTGGACGGCGCCGTCGCTCACCTCGAGCACCACGCGGTTGGCCTGGCGGCGCGCCAGCAGCGCTTCGCGCGTGGCGTCTTCGCCACGGTCGAGCTTCCACGCGGCTTCCCACGCGAGCAGGCGGGCGCCGTCGATCTCGATCGCCATGTCCGCCAGCTTGAAGGCGATCGCCTGCTTGGTGGCGACCGGGACGCCGAAGACCTGACGCTCTTTCGCGTAATCTCGCGCGATCTCGAAGGCCGCGCGGGCGACGCCGACCGCCATCGCCGCCAGCGCCACTCGGCCCTGGGTGATCAGCCGGCGCACGTTCGCTCCGGCTTCGCCGCCGAGCCGCGCCGAGGCCGGCACGCGAACCCCGGAGAGCGTCAACTCGGCGGTCGGGAGCGCCTGGATGCCCATGTTGCGTTCGCGTTCGGCGTGCAGCCCGTCCGCGTCGCGCGGCACCAGGAAGATCTGCGACGAGCCGCCCTCGTTCGCCACCACCAGCACGGGATCCGCGCCGTCGATCCACGGCACGAAGCACTTGGCGCCGTCCAGCACGAAGCCGTCGCCGTCGCGGCGCGCCAGCGTCGCCGGCCGGTACGGGTCCGAGTCGAAGCGGGGCTCGACGAGGGCCAGGGCCCCCGGCACGAAGCTCGGGCCGACGAAGCGGGCGAGTGCCTGCTTCTGCTCGTCGTCGCCCCATTCGGCGATCGGCAGCGCCGAGAGCCCGGGCGACAGGATCGCCAGCGCGATCGCGAGGTCTCCCCACGCGAGTTCCTCGGCGACGAGCACGCCGGTGATCGCACTGCGCTCGCCCCCGCCGCCGACCGACTCCGGCAGCGCGTTCGCGACGAGCCCCAGCTCGTGCGCCGCGGTCAGCACCTTCTCCGGCAGCTTGCTGGTCTCCTCGGATTCGCGGGCGACCGGGCGGATCTCGCTGCGCGCGAACTGCTGGACGGTGTCGATGACGAGCTGCTGCTCGTCACTCGGTTGGAAGTCGATCATGGTCAGATCCTTTCGATGATCGTCGCGATGCCCATGCCGCCGCCGATGCACATCGTGACGAGGCCGCGCGCCAGATCGCGACGCTCGAGTTCGTCGAGGATGGTGCCGATCAGCATCGCGCCGGTGGCGCCGAGCGGATGGCCCAGCGCGATCGCACCGCCGTTCACGTTGACACGCTCCGGATCCATGTCGAGGTCGCGCATCGTCTTGAGCGGGATCGCCGCGAAGGCCTCGTTGATCTCGACGAGGTCGATGTCCCGGATCGTCATGCCGGCCTTGGCGAGCACACGCTGGGACGCCGGCGTCGGCGCCGTCAACATGATCACCGGCTCTTCGGCGGCGGTGGCGGTGGCGATGAAGCGCGCGCGCGGGCGCAGGCCGTGCGCCTTCGCGTACTCCGGCGACGCGACCAACACCGCGGCGGCGCCGTCGACGATACCCGACGAGTTGCCGGCGTGGTGTACGTGCGAGAGCTCCTGGACCTGCGGGTAGCGGGCCTTCGCCTTCTCGTCGAAGGACAGCGTATCGCCCTTCTGCACGTACTGGCCGAGGCCGGCGAACGACGGCTCCAGCTTGGCGAGCGATTCGAGCGTCGTGCCGGCGCGCGGGTGCTCGTCGCGATCCAGCACGATCCCGCCGTCCCGGTCGCGCACCGGGAGCAGGCTCTTCTCGAAACGGCCGTCCTTCTGCGCCTGCGCACAGCGGGCCTGGCTCTGGGCCGCGAAGCGATCCACGTCTTCCCGCGTGAACCCCTCGAGGGTCGCGATCAGATCCGCCGAGATCCCCTGCGGCACCAACGGATGGAGTTCGCGCAGATGCGGGTTGTGACCGTCGATGCCGGCGCCGTCACTGCCCATCGGCTGGCGCGACATCGACTCGACGCCGCCGCCGATCACGAGATCCTGCTGCCCGGACAGCACGCCCATCGCCGCGAAGTTGACCGCCTGCTGGCCTGAGCCGCAGAAGCGATTCAGCGTGACACCGGTGGCGGCCGTGGCGTCCCAGCCGGCCGCCAGGACGGCCATGCGGGCGATGCAGGCGCCCTGTTCACCCACGGCCGACACGCAGCCGGCGACGACATCCTCCACGTCGCGGGGCTCGAAGCCGTTGCGCAGCCGCAACGCTTCGAGCACCTGGGCGAGCAGCTCCTGGGGGTGGATGCCCGACAGGCCGCCCACGTCCTTCTTGCCGCGCCCGCGCGGGGTTCGCACCGCGTCGAGGATCCATGCGTCGGCCATGGTGGTTCGCCTCCCTCTTTGTGGCTCTGCATCTCGGCTCTGCGTCGAGGGTCCGGCCGGGTCGGGTGTCCCGGATCGGATCGACACCTCGGACCGATCCCGTGTTTCCGATTCCGTGTTTCCGATTCCGTGTCCTGGATTCCGTGTCGTCTCGAAATCGCCCGCGAGTGAAATCGCCCGCGAGGTCGGCCCGGCGCCCGGCGCGCCACTCCGTGGCAATCCACAGCGTCGACAGCGGGTTGGATCCGCCCCGAGACGCGCCGATAGTAGCCGCCGGCAAGCGGCTCCGCCGGATCGGATGCCACACTCCAGAATCACTCGCGAGAAGTGGCGCGTGGACCGTTGACGCGACGATCGGAACGTTCTAAAGACAGTGCGCCCGCGGCCCCGGGGCCGGTGCGCGTCGGTGCTCGTTCGAGGGCTTTCCGGCGCACAGATGCCGTCGATCCGTGGATTCCTCTCGCGTGGCTGGCGCGAAGACTTCGATCGGAAGGCTGACGTTGAGTGAGCTGACGTGGAGTGAGCTGGAATCTCGTCTGGGGCGATCTCGCTGCGAGGGGATCCGGACGCGAGGGACGTTCTCGGGCGAGTCCCGACGAACGGGCCAGGGGAGCGGTGGAGCGTGAGCCCGATCCAACTGCGCCGACGCATCGTCGAGGCGGCCATCGCCGCCAGCCTGGCGGGTGGCCTCGTCTTCGGCCTGCCGAGCCCGCGCGACGTGTCCGCCCAGGCGGAATCGAGCCCTGCCGCCAAGCGGGCCCAGGAACTCGCCTGGGACGACGCTGCGCCGGGGCCCAAGCAACCCGTTCCGTTCAGTCACGCGCTGCACGCCGGCCAGTTCCAGATCGATTGTCTGTACTGCCATTCCGGAACCGACCGGTCGGCCGTCGCCGGCGTGCCGTCGGTCGAGACCTGCATGGGCTGCCATACGCAGTTCGGGCAGGACCTCGAGGGGATCCAGATCCTCAAGCAGTACTGGGACGCCCAGGAGCCGATTCCGTGGGAGCAGATCCACCGTTCCCCGGAGCACGTGCAGTTCAAACACAACCGACACGTGGCGGCCGAGGTTCCGTGCGAACGCTGCCACGGCCCGGTCGGGGAGATGGACAAGCTCTCTCTCACGAGCGACACGATCTGGTGGCCCTGGCTGCTGCCGTCGAAGAAGCTCGAGATGGGTTGGTGCGTCAACTGCCATCGGGAGAACCAGGCGTCGCAGGACTGCCTGACCTGCCACTACTGAGAGATCCGGGCGCGCGACGGCGCGCGCCCGCTGGACCCGCGTCCCGTGGACCCTCAGAGTCCGCAGGATCCTGACTCTGGATCACGACTCCGAATCACGAGGTTTGGATGCCCGAGTTCGACCGTCGCGAATTCCTGAAGATCGTCGGCGCCAGTGCCGGGGCCGCGGCCACCGTCGGCTGCTCGGATCCGGTGTCGAAGCTGATCCCGTACGTCGTCCAGCCGGAGGAGATCACCCCGGGGATCCCCGTCTACTATGCGTCGACGTGTCTGGAGTGCCCCGCGGCGTGCGGGCTGCACGTCAAGACCCGGGAAGGCCGGCCGATCAAGCTCGAGGGCAACCCGGACCATCCGGTCAATCGGGGCTCCCTTTGCGCGCGCGGTCAAAGCGCCATCGGCCGCACCTATCACCCGGACCGGTTCGCCAAGCCGATGCGCCGCGGCGCAGACGGGAAGCTCGCCGCGATCGAGTGGGACGAGGCGATCGCGCTGCTCGGCGCCGAGCTCGCGAAGGCCGGCGGCCGCAGCTGGGTGCTCGGCGGGACGATGGGACCGACGGCCAGTGAGTTCCTCGATCGCTGGGTCGAGGCCGTCGGCGCCGGCGGCCGTGTCGTCTACGAGCCGTTTGCGCCGGAGGCGCTGGTCGGCGCCACGAAGACCCTCTTCGGTGTCGAAACCGAGCCGATCTTCGATCTGTCCGGCAGCGACCTGATCCTCGACTTCGGCTCGGATTTTCTCGAGACGGGCCTTTCCCCCGTCGAGCACGCGCGGCAGCTCGCGACCGCGCGCGACGCCGCGGAGGCGGGCCGCCGCGCCACGCGCTTCGTCTACATCGGTCCGCGTCTGTCGATGACGGCTTCCAACGCCGATGAGTGGCTGGCCGCGAAGCCCGGCACGGAGGGATTGCTGGCGCTCGGACTCGCCAACGTCGCGCTGCGCAACGGCGGCGGAACCGAGGCGGGTCGCGCGGTGCTCGCCCCGGCGCTGGCCCGCTTCGATGCGGCCAGCGTGGCCCAGCAGTCCGGCGTGCCGGCGGACGCGATCGAGCGGATCGGCAAGGCGCTCGCGAAGGCGAAGTCCCCGGTCGCCCTGCCGCCCGGAGCCGCGCTCGCCAGTCGGCGTGCGACCGCCACCTGTGGCGCGGTGCTGTTGCTCGACTGGGCGCTCGGCGCCATCGGCGGCGCCGTCCAGCTCCCGGCGGACGATGGCCGTCGCCGCTCCAGCTATCGCGCGGCGCTGGCCCTGATCGATTCGATGAAGGCCGGCAAGGTGAGCGTGCTGCTCGTGCACGGCGCGAATCCGGTCTATTCGCTGCCGGCGGCCGCCGGCTTTGCCGAGGCGCTCGAGCAGGTGCCGTTCGTCGTGAGCTTCGCGTCGGGGCCGGACGAGACCACCGCCCGCGCGCAGTTGATCCTTCCCGACCACACTCCGCTCGAGTCCTGGGGCGATGCGTCTCCGCGCCCCGGCGTGCGCTCGCTGGTCCAGCCGACGGTCCGCCCGCTGCGTGATACCCGCGCGTTCGTCGACACACTGCTCGACGTCGGACGCGCGATGGGCGGCAGCGTCGCCGCGCGCATGCCGGAAGGCAGCTTCCGCACGCTCGTCGAACAGGCCTGGACGGCGTCCGGCGCGGACTTCAAGCAGTTGCTGTCGGTCGGTGGCGTGTTCGGGGACGCGCGTTCGGCCGGCATCTCGCTGGCCGGCGACGCGCTCCAGCTCGAGGTGGCCGAACCGCTGCTCGAGGGCCCGGGGCAGTTCATGCTGCTCGCGGTGCCGTCGCCGCTGCTCTACGACGGCCGCGGCGCCGACCTGCCGTGGTTGCAGGAGATCGGGGATCCCGTCACCAAGATCACCTGGGCCTCGTGGGCCGAGCTGAGCACCGCGGCCGCCGAGCAGCTCGGTGTCGAGTACGGCGACGTGATCGAGGTCGAGACGGTGGCCGGCAAGCTCGAGCTGCCGGCGTACCCGCGCGGCGGCATCCGCGACGACGTGATCGCCATCGCGGTGGGGCAGGGCCACCGCGTGGGCCGCTGGGCCACGCGCGACGGCGAGCGCCGCGGTGTCAACGTGATCGAAGCGCTGCCGTCGCTGACCGACGAATCGGGTGGACGTGCGTGGCTGGTCGCGAAGGCGAGCGCGCGCAAGACCGGCGGGCACTACCGCTTTGCGCTCGCGCAGCACAGCCAGGACCAGCGCGGCCGGCGCCTCGGGCTGGCGACACCGTTGGCGGCCCTCGCGGCGAACGGACACGGCGCCCCGGCGGCGTCCGCGGCGGCCGCCGAGGGCGGCGGCCACGGGGACGGTGCGGCGCATGGCGAGCACGGTCACCTGAAGGACTTCGAGCCCGCCAAGGATTCGGACCCGAACAGCCTGTACCGCTGGGGCATGGCGATCGATATGGATCGCTGCACCGGCTGCAGCGCCTGCGTGGCGGCCTGCTCGATCGAGAACAACATCCCGGTGGTCGGCGAGGAAGAGGTCCGGCGCGGCCGCCTGATGTCGTGGCTGCGCATCGAGCGCTGGGTCGGCAACGGCAGCCTGGAAGGCGGGGCGGGTCTCGATCCGATCTTGCCCGACGAGCCGATCGGCCCCGTCGATGTCCGCCACACCGCGATGCTGTGCCAGCAATGCGGCGCGGCGCCGTGCGAGCCGGTGTGTCCGGTGATCGCGACCTATCACAACGAAGACGGCCTCAACGGCATGATCTACAACCGCTGCATCGGGACGCGCTACTGCGCGAACAACTGCCCGTACAAGGTGCGCCGCTACAACTGGTACGACAACCACATCCACAACTGGCCCGAGCCGATGCCGCTGATGCTGAATCCCGAAGTCACCGTGCGCGGACAGGGCGTGATGGAGAAGTGCACGTTCTGCGTGCAGCGCATCGCGTCGGCCCGCCAGACGGCGAAGGACCAGCAGCGGCCGATCGCCGACGGGGAGGTCACGACGGCCTGCGCGCAGGCCTGCCCCACGCAGGCGATCACATTCGGCAACCTGAAGGACGAATCGAGCACTGTGGTTCGCAAGTCCGACGATCCCGTGCGCGGCTTCCGCTCGCTGCATGAACTCAACACCCGGCCTGCCGTGACCTATCTCGCGAAGATCACGCGCGGACCGGTCGAGGGATAGAGCATGACGCCGCCGCCTCCGCCGCCCGCTGAATCGGTTGCCGCCATGATCCGGCCGACGCCGCTGCTGGCCGATTCGCAGACCAACCGCGACGTGATGGCCGTGTTCATGGGGCGGCCCGGTCTCGGCTGGCTGCTGCTGCTCGGCCTGTGCGCCGCCGGGCTGGTGACCGGCGCGCTGACCTGGATCCTTCAGATCTATCTGGGCCTCGGCATCGCGGGCTACTCGCATCCGATCTTCTGGGGCGTCTACATCGTCACGTTCGTGTTCTGGGTCGGCATCGCCCACGCCGGCACGCTGATCTCGGCGATCCTGTTGCTGTTCCGCGCCAAGTGGCGCAACGCCATCAACCGCTCCGCCGAGGCGATGACGATCTTCGCGGTGTTCACCGCCCAGCTCTTCCTCGGCATCCACGTCGGCCGGATCTGGAAGGCCTACTTCATCCTCCCCTACCCGAACCAGCGCGCCCTGTGGGTCAACTTCAAGAGCCCGCTGCTGTGGGACACCTTCGCGATCAGCACCTACACGCTGATCTCGCTGATCTTTCTCTACGTCGGCCTGGTGCCGGACCTCGCGATCGCGCGCGATCGCACCACCGGCTGGCGCAAGGTGCTCTACGGCACGCTCGCGCTCGGCTGGCGGGGGACGAGTCGGCAGTGGAAGGCCCATACCCGCACCGTATTGCACCTCTCGGGCCTCGCGACGCCGCTCGTGCTGTCGGTCCACTCGGTCGTGTCCTGGGACTTCGCGGTGGCGATCGTGCCGGGCTGGCATGCGACGATCTTCGCGCCGTACTTCGTGGCCGGCGCCATCTTCTCCGGCTTCGCGATGGTGCTGACGGTGATGATCCCGGTGCGCCGGATCTTCGGTCTCGAGCACATCATCACCGACTACCACTTCGAGAACATGACCCGCTTCCTGCTGCTGACGTCGGTGATCGTCGGCTACGCGTACGGGATCGAGTACTTCATCGCCTGGTACAGCGGCGTCGAGGCCGAGCAGACCAGCTTCTGGCTGCGCGCGTTCGGGCCGTATTGGATCTCGGCGTGGATCATGATCATCTTCAACGGCGTCGTGCCACACATATTCTGGTTCAAACGGGCACGGACGCACGTGCCGACGATCTTCGTCGTCGCCACGCTGATCAACATCGGCATGTGGTTCGAGCGCTACGTCATCATCATCACCGGCCTGTCTCGGGAGTACAATCCGGCGGTGTGGGGCCACTACACGCCGAGCACCGCCGAGTTGCTGATCGTGATCGGGAGCTTCTCGTTCTTCAGCACCGCCTTCCTGCTGTTCTTGAAACTGTTCCCGGTGATCCCGATCTCCGAGGTGAAGGAGCTCGAGATTCACGCACGGAGCCACGGCCACGGCGCCGCGGCGGATGAATCAGAGGGCCAGCGGCTGCGCCGCATGCAGGAGGCGCACTGAGATGCCCACCCTCGTCGGGGTCTACGACAGCCCGCAGCACGTCGCCGAGACCGTCACGCGGCTCCGCGGGCGCGGCTTTGCCAAGCTCGAGGTCTACTCGCCGGCCCCCTTCGACGAGGTCGAGGAGGCCGTCGACCCGAAGCCCAGCAAGGTGCGCTACTTCACGCTGATCGGCGGCCTGCTCGGGGTCGTCACCGGCTACGCGCTGACGATCTGGATGTCGCTCGACTGGCCGATCGTGATCGGCGGCAAGCCCTACGCGGCGATTCCCGCCTACACCGTGATCGCCTTCGAACTCACGATCCTGTTCGGCGGCGTCTTCACGCTGATCGGCTTGTTGGTGATTGGCCGACTCCCGTCGGTGAAGCTCGATCCCGCGTACAGCGCGCGCTTCTCGGGTGATGAGTTCGGCATCGCCGTCGAGGTCCCCGAGCGGGACGTGGCGGAGGTGGATGGGCTGATGCGTAGCCACCACGCCAAGGAGGTGGGCATTGTCCCGGCCTAGCTCTCGCAAGCGCGTGGCGCTGCTCCAGGCGGCTGCCTTCGTCGTCGTCACCCTCGGCTCGACCGGCTGCTGGGAGCAGATGTCGAACGAGTGGTGGCCGCAGATGAAGTGGCAGCGTGCGGTACAGGCCTATGAGCTGCAGGGCCGTCCCGGAGAAGCAGATCGAGCGCTCGGCAATTTCATGCCGCCGGAAGGCACCGTGCCGGTCGGCATGCCGGTAAAGGCCAGCGAACTCACGCTCGCCGAGGGCGCGAAGCTGGTGAATCCGAACCCGCCGTCACTCGCTTCACTGGCCAACGGCCGTGCGCAGTTCGACGTCTACTGCGCGGTATGCCACGGCATGACCGGCCTGGGCGACGGGCCGGTGGCGGGTCCGCCGTACGGGAAGGGCCCCTTCGTGGCGGTGATGCCGGTCGCGGGCCCCGTCGGCAAGGCCCTGATGAGCGGCTTCAGCGACGGCCACATCTACTCGGTGATCGCGCAGGGAGTGCGGCGGATGCCCAACTACAAGCGCATCCCGCCGAGCGACCGCTGGGACATCGTGAACTACGTCCGATACCTGAACGGCCAGGTGCCCGGTTCGACGCAGGCGCCGCAGACCGCGAGCGCTCCGGCGCCGGCGGCCAGCGACGCGGTGCCTGCCGACGGTGGCCTGGCGCCGGCCTCCGGAGGTGCGAATTGACCGCCGCCGACGTCACTGCCGGGCGCGTGAGCCCGCGTCCGATCCCGACGGCCCTGCTCGGGGCCTGCCTCGCGCTGGTGGCGATCGGCGTGCTCGCGTTCGTCGTCGGTCTGGCCAGCGATGCCGACACCGCCTGGCGCGCCTTCCACGTGAACTACCTCTACTGGGGCGCGCTCGCGCAGGGCGCGATCTGCTTGTCCGCCAGCTTCGTCCTCGTCGGTGCCCGTTGGCCGGGGCCGCTCCGGCACCTCGCCGAATCGCTCGGTGCCTGGGTGCCGCTGACGGTGGTGTTCTTCCTGATCGGGTTTCTCGGGCGCGAGAGCGTCTACTCGCCGTGGCTGCACGGTCCGCCGCCGGGGAAGGAGGGCTACCTGAGCGCAGGTCGGCTCTTCTGGATGGACCTCGGCATCCTGGTCTGGCTCGCCGGGGTGTCGGTCGCGTATCTCTACTACTCGTTCCGTCCGGCGCTCGGCGGCGTCGCGGCCGCCGGCGGCGGCTCGGGCCTGCTGCGCACGTGGGCGTCCAACTGGCAGGGGGACGACGCGGAACGCGAGCGCTGCGGCCGCAAGCTCCAGGTGCTGGCGCCCATCGTGTGCCTGTCCTTCACGTTCGGCTGGTCCTTCATCGCGTTCGATCAGGTGATGTCGCTGACTCCGACGTGGTTCTCGAACCTGTTCGGCGCGTACTTCGCGTGGGGCGGCTACCTGTCGGCGGTGTGCGCGACGGCCCTGCTCGCCATCCTGCACCAACGCTCGCTCGGCTTCGAGGGCCAGATCACGAAGGATCGCCTGCACGATCTCGGCAAGATGATCTTCGCGTTCTCGATCTTCTGGATGTATCTGTTCTTCTCGCAGTACCTGGTGATCTGGTACGGGAACCTGCCCGAGGAGACGCAGTTCCTGGATGCCCGCCTCGGTAGCCAGTTCATGGTCGACAAGTCCGGGATCAACGAGCTGCAGTTGTCGCAGACCTGGGCGATGGAGTTCTTCTGGGAGCGCCTGAAGGAGCCCTACGCCAAGCTGTCGATGGTGGTCTGGGCGTGCTGCTGGATCGTTCCGTTCTGGGTGCTGCTCGGGCAGCGCCCGAAGCGGATGCCGGTCATCCTCGGCAGCGTCTCGGCGATCTCGCTGTTCGGCTTCTGGCTCGAGCGCAACGTGCTGGTGTGGCCGTCGCTGGTGCCGACAGACACGCTGGCGTTCCTCGGCTTCGTCCAGGTCGGGATCGCCGCCGGCTTCCTCGGCGCGTTCGCGCTGGTGTTCCTGATCTTCTCGCGCCGGCTGCCGTCGTTGCCCGCCCCGCAGAAGTCCTGACCCTGCCTGCGCGGCGGCGCTAGCCTCCGGCGCGTGATGGGCATCGACACGGCTCCTGGAGAGGTCCGCTTCCCGCTGCGCCCGGGACGCGGCGAGGTGGTCCTGCACGCCGGCGGCTTCCGGCATCCG
This sequence comes from uncultured Pseudomonadota bacterium, assembly GCA_900696485.1. GTDB lineage: Bacteria > Myxococcota_A > UBA9160 > UBA9160 > PR03 > CAADGG01. The sequence continues at coordinate 6,398 of CAADGG010000074.1, read as the reverse complement.
AGTTCCCGCTGGACCGGCAGCGAGCGCTTCACCGGCTATGACGAGATCACCCATGTCCAGCTCGGGGTCCGTCAGCTCCGCATCGGGACGCGCGAGGGGATCTGGGTGCTGCCGCGGCGCTGGTTTGCCGAGGCCAGCGGACCCGAACGGCTCGCGCGCGAACTGCTCGCGCGGATCGCGGCGGGTCCGGAGCCGCAGGCGTCGGCGCAGCTGGCCGCCATCGGCGAGGCCGAGGCGCTGCTGCGCCGTCCGCAGCGGCTGCGCGTCACGCCGACGATCGTCGCGCTGTGCCTCGCGGTCTTCGCCCTCGAGGTGCTGCTCGGGCCGATCGTGCACCACGCCGGCTTCATGAGTCCGCTGCTCGCGGCGAACGGGGAGCCGTGGCGACTCGTGACGGCCAACCTGCTGCACGCGGACGTCACCCACCTCACCTTCAACGTGCTCGGCCTGCTGGCGCTCGGGGCGATCGTCGAGTGGCCGCTCGGGGCGTTCCGGACCGTGCTGGTGCTCGGACTCTCGGGCGGCGCGGCGATGGCCAGCGCCTGGCTCGCCGGCTACGACGCGCTGGTCGGTGCATCCGGGATGGTGACCGGCCTGGCCGGCGCGGCGCTGTGGCTCGAGTACCGGCGCCCGGAACAGCTTCCGGCCGGCTGGCGGCTGCCGCGGCGGTTGTTCGTCGGGGCGCTGCTCTTCGATGCGCTGCTGCCGCTGGTGCTGCCGTTCATCGCTGGCGTGGCGCACGTGGCGGGCTTCGCGGCCGGCGCCGCCGCCGCGGCGATGGGAGCCGGCCCGCGCCTCGGTCGCCAACGCCTGCGTCGCGACGCGCTGCTCGCCGCCAGCCTCGTGCTCGCCGTCTGGGCCGCGTCGCTCGCGAGCGCCGGCCGCTTCCTCGTGAGCACGAGCGCGTGGGAGAGCCACGCCGAGCGTCTGCTCGAGGTCCCGGGCTCTCCGCCGGTGATCCTCAACGACGCCGCCTGGCTGATCGTCACGGCCGAGGCGCCGAGCCGCCGGGCGCTGGCCGACGCCGTCGAGCTCGCGGAGCGCGCCGTGCACGCCACCGGCGGCCGCGATCCGAACATCCTCGATACGCTCGCCGAAGCGCAGTGGCGCAGCGGCGACGAGCGGGCCTCGCTCGCGACCATCGACGTCGCGATCGAGCTGGCGCCGGACGAGCCGTACTTTCGCGAGCAACGCCGCCGCTTCGCCGGCGAGCGCGCCGCCGACGACCGTCCCGATCCGCCCGGCTGGGGCGCCGCCCCCGAAGACCCGGCGCCGTGGGACGAGAGCCCGGAGCCGGGCATCTCGATCTAGGACCGGGCGCAACGCGGCGGGTGTTCAGTCGCCGCCGCCGCTGAACGAGTCGCAATCCTCCGCGATGACGACGCGGCCGCCGAAGTTCGTCTGGATCGCCGTCTTCAGTTGCTGGGCGAACATCGGCGGCGGCCGCAGGCGCGTCAGCACCAGCAGCGGAACACCGGCGCGCTCGGCGAGCCGGCCGACGTCACCGGTGGCGAGGTGCAGATCGGCCTCGCGGCGCAGTCGCTCGGCGTCCGGGTCGCCGGCCTCGATCACCGCGTCGACCGACGCGCGGAAAAAACCCTCGACGGCGAGCAGTCCGGCGCCCTGGCTGAGCGCCTCGAGCGCGGCGGGTTCCGGTCCGCTGCCGGCGATGACCAGCGCGAGCGCGGCGTGAGCGCCGTCCGCCGGGGTCTCGAAGCGCCACGCAAGGCTCGGTAGCGGCCGCGTGCCGACGGCAGCGGCGCGGATCGTCACGCCATCGTCGCGCGTCTCGCTCCAGCCGTCGGTGGCCTCGACGACGTCGAGTGTGGCGCCGGCCCGGGGCAGCCCGACCTCGCGCGCCAGCGCGTCGGTCCCCGGCGCCTGCGCCGCGAGGATCGCCGCGGCGAGCGCCTCCGTGCCGGGGGGGCCGATCAGCCGGAGCGGCACCTCCCGCGCCGCCAGCCAGCCGGTCGCCAGCAGATCGTCGAGGCCGACGATGTTCTCCGGCAGCAGGCTGCTCAGGTACACGGCCTCCGGCTGTGACGCGCGGATGTGACAGCGGCGCAGCGCCTCGGCGACGCCGCGGCCGGCGTCGACGAGCGCGATCCGCGTCCCGATCCCGACCGCAGAGACCGGGCCGAGCCGATTCGGGTTCTCGTACGCGCTGCCGGTGCCGATCGTCAGCATCGTCAGCGTGTCGAAGCTGCGGTCCTCGAGCCATGCGATGTCCTGGGCCAGCTTCTGGTAGCGCCACGTCGCCCAGATCGTGAACCAGCTCGCGACCAGCGCGAACAATGCGAAGAACAGGATGACGAGACGGCCTCGCATGGCGGGGATCCTCCGCTCGCGGCGCGGACGCCGCGGCTCAGGCGACGGCGCCGAGACGCCGGATGGGGGCGACCGAGGCGGACGGGCTCAATCGAAGACGACCGTCTTGTTGCCGTACACGAGCACGCGATCGTCCAGATGCAAGCGGACCGCGCGGGCCAGCACCTGCTTCTCGAGGTCGCGACCCTTGCGGATCAGGTCGGCGATCGTATCGCGATGCGAGCAGCGCGTGACGTCCTGGTCGATGATCGGTCCCTCGTCGAGATCCGGCGTCGCGTAGTGCGCCGTCGCGCCGATCAGCTTGACGCCGCGCAGATGCGCCTGGTGGTACGGCTTGCCGCCCATGAACGCCGGCAGGAACGAGTGGTGGATGTTGATGATGCGCGCCGGGTACGCATCGGTGAACTCCGGCGACAACACCTGCATGTAGCGCGCGAGCACGATCAGATCGACGCCGAGCGCGTCGAGGCGATCCCGCTCGCGCTTCTCCTGATCTGTCTTGGTCTCGGGACGGATCGGGAACACCTCGAACGGGATCCCGAACTGCGCGGCCACCGGCGCGAGATCCTGGTGGTTGCTGACGATCAGCGGAATCTCGCAGGCGAGCTCGCCGGCGCGCTGGCGCAGCAGCAGGTCGTAGAGGCAGTGGTCGTACTTCGACACGAAGAGCGCCATGCGCCGGATGCGGTCCGCCTGCGCGAGCCGCCACGTCATCCCGAAGCGCTCCGCCGCCTCCGCGATCGCGCGTTCGAGCGACGTGTGATCCGTGCGCAGCTCCGCGAGGTCGAAGCGGATGCGCTGGAAGAACATCCCGGCGACCGGGTCGGTGTGCTGGTCGGCGTCCAGGATGTTGGCGCCGTGCCCGTACAGCAGCTGCGCCAGCGCCGCGACGATCCCGCGGCGATCCGGGCACGAGACGAGCAGCGTCGCGACGGCATGCGAGGGCGGGCCGGCCATGGCCGCGGATTCTAGCCGCTCGGGCGTCGGCCGGGGCGCTGGCCAGCCGGGTGCAGAGCATGATACGCTCCGGACGACCAGAGGGTCTCACTCACCCTCGAGTTCCGTTTCGATCGACATGGGGTCGGTCGTGCGGGGCGCCCCGCGGCGGCGGGCACGGCGACTGCCACTACCGCGGGACCCGATGCAGGGTCTGGGCCTTGCTGGGTGCGTCCTACGCCGAGACGAGGAGGTGATTCGTGAGTAGATGTACTGACGCTACGGCGAGTGAGGTGGCGGCGTCCTGATCGCCGTTCCGAATCGCTGATGCAGTCTCGGTGAACTGCTAGGGACGCGACGTCCCAGCGCCACCGACCCCGGAAGCGCGGAAGCCGTAGCCGCCCACGGGACCCGGCCACCAGGGTGCACGACCCGAGACCAGGTCCGCTTCCGGGGTTTTCTGCGCAAGCGCCAGCCCCAGGCCCCGCCGGCGCGCGCAGCGAGGCGCAGCCGAGCGAAGTCCATCAGGACGCGCCCCCCCCGAGCGGACGTGCCCCCCCCAGCCACCCTCCGCCCCGTCCAGCACCCTCCCATGCAAGTTCCCCCGTGTCCCCAACTCCGGGGATACCGCCGCCCCCTCCCCGCAGTCCATAGTGACCTCCAAACCAGGAGGTCCCCCATGCGCCCGTTTTGAACCTCGTTCTCGCTCCTCGCCGTCGCCGCGCTGGCATGGCCCGCCTCCGCTGAGCGCTTCACGCTCGCCGAGCCGATGCCGTTTTCGCTCGAGGGGATCTCCGGCGTCGTGTCCCCGGTGACCGTCGAGCAAGCGGCCGCGACGTCGGCGAGGTGACGCGTGAGGAGGTCGACTTCGTCGCGGAGGAGGACCTCGCCGGCGCCGGACCGAACTTCGGTTGGGACGTCGAGGAGGGCAGCGTGTGCAACTCGACGAACCCGGCGCCGTCTCCGGCGTGCGGCAGCCCGACGCTCACGCCGCTCGCCTACGGCTACGCGCACGTGGCCAACCCGTCTGGGTGCACCGGCTCGGTGATCGGCGGCTTCGTCCACCGGGGCCCCGTCGTGGCGCTGCGCGGCAAATACCTTTTCGGAGATCCCTGCCAGGGCTTCCTGCGCACGCTCACGCCGGACGGCGTCGGCGGCCTGCTCGTCGAGGAGTTGTCGCCCGGGCTGATGCCCCAGATCGGCCGCCTGTCCTCGTTCGGCGAGGACGGCAGCGGGCGCCGCTACGCCGCGGACTACGCGAACGGCGACGTCTACCGCCTGGTGCCGGAACCGGACGCGTGGGCGAGCGGCCTCGCGGCGCTGGACGCGCTGTTCGGCTCGGCGAGGACCCGGCGCCGGGCCGCGCGCCGGTGATCGCCGGGATCGACCCGTCCGCGCCTCGGCACCCGGCGCGGGCGGGTATGATCCCGCCCCATGAGCGCGTCCGACCGATCCGACCGATCCGACCGGCCGGCCCCGAACCGGGACCCCCTGACCCCGCTGACCCTCCTCGAGCGCACCCTCCGCGTCTTCCCGGACCAACACGCCGTCGCGTATGGCGACCGCCGCTGGACCTGGTCCGAGTTCGGCATCGAGATCGGCCGGATGGCCGGTGCGCTGCGTCGCGCCGGCGTCGGCCCCGGCGACCGCGTCGCGTTCCTCGCGCCGAACGTCCCGGAGCTGCTGGCCGCCCACTTCGCCGTGCTCCAGCTCCGCGCCGCGCTCGTCGCGATCAACACGCGACTGCAAGCGGAGGAGGTCGGCTACATCCTCGATCACTCCGGCGCCAAGGTCGTCGTCGTCGATCCGGAGCTCGCGCCGGCGATCCCCGCATCGCTGAAGGAGCGGCCCACGCTGGTGAATCTCGAGGACCCGGTGGCGGGCGTCCTCGGCGCGCCGCTCGATGGCCCCACGTGGGCCGAGTTCAGCGACGGCGCCGAGGTGCTGCCGATCCGGAACGATCTCGACGACGAGGACCGGATCACCTCGATCAACTACACGTCCGGCACCACCGGCCGCTCGAAGGGAGTCCTATACACGCACCGCGGCGCGTATCTGAACGCGCTCGGCGAGATCATCGTCCACGGCCTGAGCCGCGATTCGGTGTACCTGTGGACGCTTCCGCTGTTCCACTGCAACGGCTGGTGCTTCCCGTGGGCCGTCACGGCCACCGGCGGCAGCCACGTCATGCTGCGCAAGGTCGACCCGCCGGAGATCCTGCGCCTCATCCGAGAGCACGGTGTCACGCACTTCAACGGTGCGCCCACCGTGCTGCTGCTGCTCGCCGAACACCCGGACGCTCAGGGTGTGCGCTTCGACCCCCCGGTGCGCGTCGCCACCGGCGGCGCGCCGCCCTCGCCGACGCTGCTGGCGCGCATGGAGCAGCTCGGAGTCCGCGTCATCCATCTCTATGGACTCACCGAGACCTACGGCCCCCACGTCTACTGCCAGCTCCAGCCCGAGTGGGAGACCCTCGACGTCGAAGCCAAGGCCCGCGTCCTGTCCCGCCAGGGCGTGCCGTACCACGTGGCGACGCACCTGCGCGTCGTCGACGACCAGATGCGCGACGTCCCGGCCGACGCCAGCACGCTCGGCGAAGTCGTCATGCGCGGCAACAACGTCATGCAGGGCTACTACCGCGACCCCGAAGCGACCGAACAGGCCTTTGCCGGCGGCTGGTTCCACAGCGGCGACATCGGCGTCGTCCACCCCGACGGCTACATCGAACTGCGCGACCGCAAGAAGGACATCATCATCTCCGGCGGCGAGAACATCTCCACCATCGAAGTCGAACATACCCTGGTGAAGCACCCCGCCGTTCTCGAATGCGCCGTCGTCTCCATGCCCCACGAGAAGTGGGGCGAAGTCCCCAAAGCCTTCGTCTCCCTCCGCCCCGGAGAAACCGTCACCGAAGCCGACCTCATCGCCTTCACCCGCGCGCACCTCGCGCACTTCAAGTGCCCGAAAGCGATCGAGTTCACCGAGCTGCCGAAGACTTCGACGGGGAAGATCCAGAAGTTCAAGCTGCGGGAGCAGGAGTGGGCGGGGAGGGCGGAGCGGATTTCCGGGGGGACGGGGTAGGGCGCGCGCGTACCGCGTGCGGCCGGCGGCAAAACGCCTCCGATCCGCCGTCT
>CAADGG010000073.1 GCA_900696485.1 uncultured Pseudomonadota bacterium | reverse complement strand
CTCTCGAACGCGACTTCGAAGCCCGATCGAGTGGAAACAAGCGGTGATTCCGCGCGATCGGTGCGACGAAACTCCTTCGAATCGCTGGATCCGCACCCGCGGACGGCGATTTTCCGCAGCCTGCTAGGCGCCGTCGCTGCCCCACACGAAGCGGACCGCGCCGCCGGCGAGGATCGGCACCTCGCCCGTCTGCGCGCAGCCGGCCTCGCGCAGCGCCGCGTGCAGTTCGTCGACGGCTGGCAACCCGTACAGGTTGCGATGCGTCCGCAGCGCCAGATCGAACAACGCGGCGGGCCCTTGCAGCCCCAGCAAACTCGGCAGCAGTCCCTCGATCCGCACCAGCGTCTGCACGACGACGATGCCGCGCTCGTCGAGAAGATCGTGCGCGCGGCGCAACACCGCGACGCGTTGTGCCGGCGAGAAGTAGTGGAGGTTGTGGTTCAGCAGAATCAGGTCGAAGCGACCCGGCGGTGGCTCGGCGTGGAGGAAGTCGCCGACTCGGATCTCTGCGCGCCGCGTCACGTCGGCCTCGGCCAGCCGGCGGCGTGCGGCCTCGGCGACGTGGGGGTCGAGCTCGATGCCGACGCCGAGCGCGTCGCGAAAGCGGGTCAGCAGGTCGGCCAGGTAGTGCCCCTGTCCACAGCCGATGTCGAGGATCCGGCGGGGATGACGGACGCCGGGGATCTTCGTCAGCGCCCGCAGCGCGCGCGGCTCGAAGAGCCGCATGATCGCCGCCATCCGCAGCGCCTGCTCACGATCGCCGAACAGCGGGCGCTCGGCGCCCTTCATCAGCTCCGGCAGCGCGGCCAGCTGCGGTCCGAGCGTGTCGACGACCTGCTCGAGCAGCGCCGCCGCGGACGCCGCCTCCGGCGCATCGAGCAGCCACTGGAACGGCCCTGCCAGCTCGTAGGTCTCGCCGCGCCGGCTCAGCCACCCCTGCGCGTGCAACATGCGCGCCCACGCGAGCACCAGATCCGACTCGAGGCCCAGCCGCTCCGCCAGCGCCTGCGGCTCCTGCGGCGTACGCAGCGCATCGGCGAGGCCGAGCCGGAGCCCGGCGCGCAGCAGCGGCGCCACCGCGAACGCATCGACCGCGGCGGCCAGCGCCCGCGCATGCCGTGCGCTCTCGAAGATCGACGCCACCTACAGCGGCTCCAGATTGGCGAAACGAAGCACCAACGTCTTCAGGCCGACGCGATCGAAGCGGATGCGCAGCTTCTGGCCGGCGCCCGCGCCGGAGACGTCCTGCACGGTGCCGGCGCCGAACACCGGATGGCGTACGCGCAGGCCGCGCGGAATCGCGGCCCCGCCGCCCTCCGGCTCGCTCTGCGCATACGAGTAATCGAGGCCGGCGTCGTCGCGCCGGCCGCCGCCGAAGCGCGGCGCGTCGCGCGACTCCGGCACGTCGCCTTGCAGCACCTCGGCCGGGATCTCGCGTAGGAAGCGCGACGGCACCGCGAACGCATGGCTCCCGTAGCGGCGCCGCTCCTGCGCACACGAGAGGTAGAGCCGCTCCATCGCACGCGTCATCGCCACGTAGAACAGCCGGCGCTCCTCCTCGAGCCCGCTGTCGTCGCGCGCCGACGCCGCGTGCGGGAAGATCCCCTCCTCGAGCCCGACGACGAACACCACCGGGAACTCGAGCCCCTTCGCCGCGTGCACCGTCATCAGCGACACGCGTTCGGCGCGGCGATCCCACTGGTCGACGTCCGAGACCAGCGCGACCTGATCCAGGAACAGCTCGATCGGCGAGCGCGGCTCGTCCGCCTCGACGCTCTCCGCGACGAAGTCCTCCGCGCTCGCCACCAGCTCGCGCAGGTTCTCGAGCCGCGCCTCCGCCTCCGGCGTGCCCTCGCGCTCGAGGGCCGCGAGGTAGCCGCTCTTCTGCAGCACGCGCGCGATCGCCTCGGACGGCGCCGCGCCGCGCACCTGCGCGCCGAGTTCGTCGATCAGCCCGAGGAACTCGCGGATCGGCCTGGCCGCACGGCCGGCCGCGCGGGAGTCCGCGAAGCGGCGCAGCCCTTCGAGCGTCGGCACGGCCTCGCGCTCGGCGATCTCGTCGGCGCGCACGATCGTGGTCTTGCCGATGCCACGCGCCGGCGCGTTCACGATCCGCCGCAGCGCCGCCGAGTCGGCCGGATTCAGCGCAAGCCGCAGGTACGCGAGGGCGTCCTTCACCTCGGCGCGCTCGTAGAAGCGCACGCCGCCGACCACCACGTACGGCACGTCGTAGCGCAGCAGCTCGTCCTCGAACGGCCGCGACATCGCGTTGGTGCGGTAGAAGATCGCGAAGTCCCCGAAGGATCGGCCGTCGCGCCGCGCCGCCGTCAGGATCTCGCGGATCACGAAGCCGGCCTCGCTGCGCTCGTCGAGCGCCTCGAAGAACCGGATCGGCTCGCCGTCCCCGAGCTCCGCGCGCAGCTTCAGCGAGCGCGTCGCGCCGTTGTTCGCCACCACGGCCGACGCACCCTCCAGGATGGGCCGCCGCGAGCGGTAGTTGCGGTCCAGTGCGACGACCTTCGCGTCCGGATAGTCCCGTTCGAAGTCCAGGATGTTGCGGACGTCGGCTCCCCGCCAACCGTAGATCGAGTTGTGGACGATCACGCCGTTGGCGCTGTAGTTGCGCAGATCCTCCACGGATAGGTCGAAGACCTCTCCGTCGTACTGGGTCTGCTCGATCCCCTCCACGATGTCCTCGATCACCTGCTCGCCGTCGAGAACGGGAACCGCCATGCCCTCACGGAGATGCGATGCGGGCATCATCAAGTAGGCCTTCTCGCGGGTGAGGCGAGCCCGCGACACGAGGTGGAGACCGCCGAGAGCGCAGATCGATTCCGACAGATCGAGCGCAGCATCGTGGTGCTTGCGCGAGGTCTCGATCCTCCAGGTCCCCCTCGAACCGTCACGGACCGGGAATCCAGCCGCCGTCGCCGCCTCCCGGAGGCCGGGATCCGAAGTGACGAGCTGGATCCGATGCTCGTGCCAGGGACGGAGCACATGGGGCCGCGGATCCCCGAACATCGTGAACCACACGATCTTCCGATCGAAGTCACCGCGGACCACGGCTGCGACATGATGGTGTGGGTAGCGGGGATCCATGTATAGATCGTCGAGGAGCTGATTCGCGCCGATCTCGGTGTCGATCTCCTGGAACAGACGATCGATGTGGTCCTGAGTCAGCGCCATCCGGCGTCCGCGGACGTGGAAGACACAGGTGGGAAGGCCATAGCGCGCGGCGTAGAGCTGCTCGTAGAAGCGAACCTCTCTCGAGTCGTTGCTGGCACGTAGAATCCAGGCCCGGTCGGCGACCTCCTGCGAAGCGCGCATCTGGATGCCATTGACGAGCGTCCCGTCACTCGTCGAGCGGACACCCGAGGTCACGCCGATCCGATACCCGAGGCCTCGGCTCCACATCAGATAGACGTAGTGGAGCCCGCGAACGGGATCGAGACGTCCGAAGCACAGGTGGTTGGGCGTTGCCTCCAGCACTCGTCCCGACCGCATCCGGATCGAGAGCATCGGCCCGAAATAGGGGCGAGACACCACCCTGCCGATCGGCGCCGTCGTTGCCGATCCCCAGCCTCCGCCCGCGACGACGGCCTCGCCCGCCTGGATCTCGTCGACGCGGCGCTCCCCGGCCGAGGTCGCAATCTTCGCGGAGGGCGGCAGGCATTGGTTGGCGTCCCCGACGACGCAGAGGTTGCTATGGGCCCGAACCAGCTGACTCACCAACTGGTATTGCACCTTGTTGGTGTCCTGGTACTCGTCGACCAGCACATACTGCCAGCGCCGCTGGTAGTGTTCGAGCACCTGCGGGAAGCGCTCGAACAGCTCCGTCACCTGCAGGATCAGATCGCCGAAGTCGAGCGCGTTGGCCTCGCGCAGCAGGCGCTGGTACACCGCGTAGGTCTCGGCGGCTTCCTCGCCGTCGAGATCCGTCGCCTCGCGTGACGCGCGCGCCGGCAGCACCCCGGCGTTCTTCCACTGGTCGATGCGCCAGCGCAGTCGCTTCGGGTCGCTCGTCTTCGGATCGCGACCGCGGCGCCGCAGGGCCTCCTTCACCGTCGCGAGCGCATCGCCCTCGTCGTAGATCGCAAAGCCTCGCGACAGCCCGAGATGCCCGGCCTCCCGGCGCAGGATCCGCACGCACGTCGAGTGGAACGTCCCGACCCACACGCCCGCCGCATCCGGTCCGAGCAGCTTCTCGACGCGCTCCCGCAGCTCCCCGGCCGCCTTGTTCGTGAACGTCACCGCCAGGATCGACTCCGGCGGAATCCCGCACGCGCTGATCAGATAGGCGACCCGATGGACCAACACGCGGGTCTTGCCGCTCCCGGCCCCGGCGAGCACCAGCAACGGTCCCTCGACCGTCTCGACGGCGAGGCGCTGCTCGGGGTTCAGGCCGGCGAGGAGCGGCGAAACGGGGGAATCGGCAAGGTCGGACAGGGCGAAAGCCTCCGGTCGGGGCGGGCGGAGGTCGGGATCATAACGCGACTCGCGGGGCCGGCGCGGGCCGACCGCACGGCGAAAAGCCGGCGGCCGTCGAAGCCCGAGTGGTTCCGCAACGAGGCCCGGATGGGGTCAGATGGGGTTCGGCTCGGACAGGTCGGCGCCGGCCGAGACCACCCGGACGTCGTCCGATCGAGCCGTCTTCCAGAAGGGAGAACCGATGGCTCGCCCGCTGCGCTGCACGCCCAACGACAAGCCGGGAACGCGCCGCTCGTGGCGGATGTCCGGACTCCCGAGGAGTGCGCATCCGGGCACATCCCGGGCGCCGTCAACATCCCGTTCGACCAGGTGACCGAGCGGATCGCCGAACTCCAGTCACCGCACGGCGTTGCGCTCTATTGCATGCAGGGACCGCGCGCGCGCAAGGGCGAGGCCGCCTCCAGATCGAATCGGAGCGCGCAAGCGAACATTGGTTGGACGGCGCGGTTCGGAGCCGCACGAGCTAAGGCTCTGCTAGAATCGGCATCATGCGAATCGCGACCGGCAAGGTGATCCACGGCAAGCTCGAACTCGACGGTGACTCCTTGGAAGAGGGGTCCGTCGTCACCGTCCTTGTCCCTGAGCCCGACGAGACATTCGAGCTGACCTCCGACGAGGAGATCGCCCTCGAAGAGTCCCTCGAGCAGGCAGCCAAAGGGCAGTTCGTCGATTCGGAGGCCCTCCTCCGGGAACTCCGCCAGTAGCCCTTGACAGCACGAGTTCCTGTAAAGCCGACTCATCGAGCTGCGACGGAGATCCGGCGGGCATCGGCGTGGTGGCGAGCCAATCGTCCGGCAGCTCCGTTTGCTCTCGCTGACGACCTCGAGAGAGCCCTTGAACTCGTTGCGGCCCAGCCTGGCATTGGAGCGAGAGCCCGCAACGCCAAGAAGGAGGGCGTTCGCCGCCTTCTGCTCAGCCGTACTGGGTATCACCTCTACTACCAAGTGAACGCCGAGGCTGGCCGCGTCGAGGTCCTCGCCCTCTGGCACTCGCGGCGGGGCCGAGACCCCGCCGTCTAGATCGCGCGCCGCTCGCCGTCGGCGTGCACCGGAGCGACAGGGGAGAAGGATGGGCGGGGCCCGCGTGCCACCCGCCCATCCGCATGTGTCTCAGGGCGCGACGATCTCCGCCAGCGTCGCCGTGCCCCAAGTCTTGATGTCGCGCGCCAGCGATCCGCCCAGATACTTGCCGGTCGGGCGTGAGGCCTGCTGGTAGGTCGCCCAGTCCGCGCTGGCGTCGCGCACGGCAGTCCAGCCGGCCATCTCGGTCTCGCTCTCGTAGCCCACCGAGATGATGTGGGTCACCGGGGTCATGCCCCCCGCAACCACACCCGAGAGGTAGACCTGCCCCGGGAATTTCTGCCCGGTCGCCGAGGCCATGAATGCGTCCAGCGCCGTCACGAAGGCGGCCGGATCCTCGACGGTGAACGCGTGGACCATCCACACGTCATCGGTGTCGTTGACGTTGCCCCAGTGCTTCAGCGTCTGGTACATCACGGTGCCGCCGGGCTGCGAGATCCTCTCGAGCGTGGTCTGGAACTCGGCCCACGCGGGGCTGCCCTGGAGCTTCTGCACGAAGGCCTCGCGATCGGCCACTGTCTTGTAGATCGGCACGAAGGTGTGGGTGGCGGGGTTGGCGCCGTCCGCCGCGTTGACCTGCAGCAGCAGCTTGCCCGGGAAGGTCTTTCCGACCTCCGATCCCATCAGCTTGTCGGTCGCGGCCACGACCTGGGGGGCGTTCGAAGCGGTCGTGGTGATGCCGATCGTGGACCAGGAAGGGTCCGCAGAGGCGGTCTGACTCGCGAGCAGGCTGCTGACCAGAGCGAGGGCGATTCGTCTCATGGATGTCTCCTCCACCGGCGCGATGGACCGGAGCGCCCGGCGGCGATCTACCGCCGGAGTCTCGAATCCGTGCTCGGCATTCGTATCCTGACACGTTCTTATTTCGGATACAATCCAATTTAGGCCGGAAGATCTTCCGGCTCGCAGCGGCCGGTTGGCGAGGCGGCGGCGTAGCCGTGGACACACGTCTAGACCCGAAACCAGCGTGAATCGAAGGCTATGTCGGCGAGGAATTTCGCGAGAGGCTGGGCGGCTTCGACGATTCCTGCCGGCAGAAGGAATCGTCGTTCGTCGAGAGGCCTCGACGGACATCGGGCGCTGACCGCCCCTCTGTCCTGCTGGATCGCCGCGGACGAGCCCCCGCTCGCCCCGCTACTCCACCGTCACGCTCTTCGCGAGGTTGCGCGGCTGGTCGACGTCGGTGCCCTTGAGCATCGCGACGTGGTAGGCGAGCAGTTGCAGCGGGACGGTGACGAGCACCGTCGTCAGGTACTCGCCGAGGTCCGGGACGTAGAGGACGTCGTCGGCCTTCTCGGCGATGCTGTCGTCGCCTTCGCTGGCGATGGCGATGACCATGCCGTCGCGCGCGCGGACCTGCTCGAGGTTCGAGACCACCTTGTCGTAGATGGGGCTGCGGTTGGCGATCACGACGACGGGCATCTTCTCGTCGATCAGCGCGATCGGGCCGTGTTTCATCTCGCCGGCGGCGTAGGCCTCGGCGTGGATGTACGAGATCTCCTTGAGCTTCAGCGCGCCCTCGAACGCGATCGGCACCATGGCGCCGCGGCCGAGGTACAGGAAGTCCTGCGCGTGCATGTACTTGCGGGCCACCTGCTCGACCTCGGCGTCGAGCTGGAGCACCTGCTCGACGAGCCGCGGCAGGCGCATCAGATCCCGCACGCGCTGGCGTCCCTGCTCCCGCGTGAGCTTGCCGCGCACCAGGCCGAGCTTCACCGCGAGCATGTACAGCGCCACCACCTGGGTCGTGAACGCCTTGGTGCTGGCAACGCCGATCTCGGGTCCCGCGTGGGTGTAGAGCACGTCGTGGCTCTCGCGGGCGATCGTGGCGTCGCGCACGTTGCAGACGGCCAGCACGCGCGAGCCCTGCGCCTTGCCCTCGCGCAGCGCGGCCAGCGTGTCGGCCGTCTCGCCGGATTGCGAGACAGGGATCACCAGCGTGTCCTCGCCGAGGATCGGGCCGCGGTAGCGGAACTCGCTGGCCAGATCGACGTCGCACGGGATGCCGGCGAGCTGCTCGATCATGTACTTGCCGACCAGGCACGAGTGCCAGGCGGTGCCGCAGGCCACCAGCGCAATGCGCCGGATCCCGGCGATGCGCTCCGGGGACAGGTCGATGCCGTTCAAGTCGAGATCGCCCTCGATCTCCAGCACGCGCGTGCCGATCGTGTCGGTGATCGCGCGCGGCTGTTCGTAGATTTCCTTCTGCATGAAGCGGTCGTAGCCGCCCTTCTCGGCGGAGACGGGATCCCAGGCGATCGCGCGCGGCTCGCGGTCGATCGGGCGGCCGGCCCCGTCGAGCACCTGCACGCCGTCCTCGGAGAGCACGGCGAACTCGCCGTCCTCCAGGAACAGCATCTGGCGCGTGTAGGGCAGGATCGCCGGAATGTCGCTGGCGAGGAAGCTCTGCTTCTCGCCGAGGCCGAGCACGATCGGGCTGCCGCCGTGCTTCGCGACGACGATGTGGTCCGGGTCGCTCTCCGAGAGCACGCCGAACGCGTAGGAGCCGACGACGCGGCCGCAAGCCTCGCGGACGGCGCGGACCAGGTCGCTGCCGGCCGAGAGTCGGTCATCGATCAGGTGGGCGATCAGCTCGGTATCGGTATCCGACGCGATCACATGTCCGTCGGCCTCGAGCTCGTCGCGCAGCACGCGGTAGTTCTCCATGATGCCGTTGTGCACGACGACGACGCGACCGGCCTGGTGCGGATGTGCGTTGCGTTCGGAGGGCTTGCCGTGCGTGGCCCAGCGCGTGTGGCCGATGCCGACGCGGCCGGCGAGCGGACGATCGCGCAGCACGGCTTCGAGGTTGCTGAGTTTGCCGACGGCGCGCCGGATCGAGAGACTGCGGTTCTCGAAGATCGCGATGCCGGAGGAGTCGTAGCCGCGGTACTCGAGACGCCGCAGCCCGTCGATCAGGATCTCGGTGGCGCGCGGTTCGCGCCCGATGTAGCCGACGATTCCACACATGTGCGGTCACTCCTTGCCTGGCTCGAGCTTGGCCTTGCGCGGGCGTTTGCGATCCGCCCATCCCTCGACATTGCGCTGGCGCTCGCGCGCCACGGCGAGCGCCCCGTCCGGGACGTCGCCGGTGATCGTCGAGCCGGCCGCCACGTACGCGCGTGCGCCGAGCCGGAGCGGCGCCACCAGATTGGCGTTGCAGCCGATGACGGCGCCCTCGCCGATCGTCGTGCGGTGCTTGTGCTGCCAGTCGTAGTTCACCGTGATCGAGCCGCAGCCGAAGCTGGCTCCGGCCGCGACGTCGGCGTCGCCGATGTAGGACAGGTGATCGGCCTTCACGCCGGGGCCGACGTGGCTGTTCTTCACCTCGACGAAGTTCCCGATCCGCACGCCCGCCTCGATCCGGCAGCCGGGCCGCAGGTGGGCGCTGGGGCCGATCACGATGTCGTCGCTCAGCACCGAGGACTCGATCACCGTGTGCGCGCGCACGCGACAGCGCTCGCCGACCCGCGACGGGCCGGTGATCATCACGCCGGGTTCGATCACGGTGTCGCGTCCCACTTCGACGTCCACGTCGAGCCAGACGGCCTCGGGATCGATGAAGGTGACGCCGTCGTCCATCAGCCGCTCCACCACGCGGCGACGCGCGACGGCGCTGGCGCGCGCCAGCTCGGCGCGCGTATTGATGCCGAGCGCCTCGTCCGCATCGTCGAGGCACAGCGCATCGAGCGCCCGGCCCTCGCGCACGGCGATCTTCACGATGTCGGTCACGTAGAACTCGTGCTGGGCGTTCCGGTCGTCGAGCTGCTCGAGCGCCTTGCGCAGGAACTCGGCAGCGACCAGGTAGACGCCGGTATTGCCCTCGCGAATCTGTCTCTCCTCGGGCGTCGCGTCGACCAGCTCGACGATGCGCTCGACGCGCCCATCCGTCCCGCGCACGAGCACGCCGGGCATCGGCGCGGGCGCCGACAGGATCAGCAGGTCGAGGCGCGCGTCGGCCTTCTGCGCGCGCATGCGCTCGAGCGTCTCGAGCCGCAGCAGCGGCGTGTCGCCGCACAGGATCAGCACGTCCCCAGCGAAGCCGTCGAGCGCCGGTTGCGCCGTCTGGACCGCGTGGCCCGTCCCGCGCCGCTCCTCCTGCTCGACGAAGCAGGCCCGCCCGTTGACGAACAGCGGGCGCCCGGCGAAGGCGTCGCGCACCTTCTCGGAATCGCGCCCGACGACGACGACGACCCGCTCGGCGTCGAGCGCGTCGGCGAGCGCGAGCGAGTACGCGAGCATCGGCCGGCCCGCGACCTCGTGCAGGACCTTCACCAGGCCCGACTTCATCCGCTTGCCCTGGCCGGCAGCCAGAATCACCACCGCCAGCGGACGCTCACTCGCGACCATCGATCTTTCGTCCCCCGTGAGTGATCCGCCATCCGGCGGCGCGCTCCGGTGAGTGCCACGTAAGGGCCTCATCGGTGCAAAAGCAGCCGGCCATCATAACCCCATCGGGCCCCGGTCCGGCCGGGAATCCGCCGCCGGGCCTGGACCCTTGTCCCCGCGGGGCGGCAGATGCCTCGCCCGCGCTGGGTTACCTTCCGGTCGCGTCTCGGTCGACCGGGAACTTCGGACCGGGAACTTCGGAGAGCCGCACCCATCCGCATCTTCGGCAACACCCAAGGCCTCAAGGCCAGCCAGGTCCGCGCGCTCGAGCGCCTCTACCGCCGGCATCTCCCCTCGGATCGGCTGGTGACACAGGAGTTCGCCCGCGAGCTCACCGAGATCAGCCGCGACATCCGGCGGCCGGTGGGCGTCTTCGTGGACCGCCGTGGCGCGGTGACCCATGCCATGGTCGGCAACGCGCGCGGCCGTCTCGAGCTGCCGGACTGGGGTCGTCTGCGCGCCGGCCACGGCCGCTTGCGCGGCCTGCGCTGCATCCGCACCCAGTTGGGCGACGACACGCTCACGCACGACGACCTCAGCGACCTCGCCAAACTACGGCTCGACGCCATGGTGGCCGTGGAGGTCGCCGAGAGCGGACTCCCGGGGGATGCCCACGTCGCCCACCTGCGCCCGGCGGCGGCCGACGGCAACGTTATCGAGCGGCTGCCGCCGATCGCGCCGGCACGCCTGGACCTGGACTTCGGCGACTGGATCGCCGCGCTCGAGGAGGAGCTGTCGCGCAGCGATCGCACGCAGCGGATCGGGGACGGAGACCGGGCCCTGCTGGTTTCCATCGGGGCCGGGCGATCGCGCGCGGAGACCGACGCTTCGATCGCCGAACTGCGCGAACTCGCGCGGACCGCCGGCGTCAGCGTCGTCGACGTGATCACGCAGCAGCGGCCGCAGGCGGATCCGCGCTACGCGATCGGCGCGGGACGACTCGAGGACCTGAGCGTCGCGGCCTTCCGCCACGACGTGGACCTGGTGATCTTCGATCGTGATCTCTCGCCGGCCCAGGCGCGCAACCTCGCCGAAAAGCTCGAGCTGCGCGTGATCGATCGCACGCAGCTGATCCTCGACATCTTCGCGCAGCACGCCCGCAGCCGGGACGGCAAACTGCAAGTGGAGCTCGCGCAGTTGAAGTACCGGCTGCCGCGGCTCGCGCAGCAGGATCTCGGGCTGTCGCGACTGGGCGGCGGGATCGGCGGCCGTGGGCCGGGGGAGCAGCGTCTCGAAGTCGACCGCCGGCGCGTGCGCGATCGCATCGCACGGCTCGAGCGCGAGCTGCGCGGCTTGCGACGCGAACGCGAAGGCCGGCGCCGCCGGCGCAACCGGCGCGGCGTGCCGGTCCTGTCGATCGTCGGCTACACCAACGCCGGCAAGAGCACGCTGTTGCGGGCGCTGACGAACGCGGACGTCGTCATCGAGGACAAGCTGTTCGCGACGCTCGATCCGACGTCGCGACGGCTGCGCTTTCCGCGCGAGCGCGAGGTCATCATCACCGACACCGTCGGCTTCCTCCGCGACCTGCCGCCGGATCTGCAGGACGCGTTCGGCGCCACGCTCGAGGAGCTGCGCGATGCGGACCTGTTTCTGCACGTCGTCGATGCCTCGACGCCGGATGCCGAGCAGCGCATCACCGCCGTTCGCGGCGTCCTCGAGGCGATGGACCTCGGCGCCACGCCCGAGCTGCTGGTCTTCAACCAGATCGACCGGCTGCCGGCCGGCGAGGGGCAGGAGATCGCCGCGCACCACGACGGGATCGCGATCTCGGCGCTGCGCGGTCTCGGCTTGCACGAGCTGCTCGAACGCGTCGAGGAGCGCTTGTGGACCGAGGACGTCGACGAACGCGGCCGGCAGCGGCTGGCGGCGCTCGGCGCCTGACCCCGGACCGACTCAAGAGTCCACGCGGCTCGAGGAAGGAATGCGATGACCATCCGCAGCAAGATCGTCGGTACCGGCATGGGTGTGCCCGAACACGTGGTGACGAACCACGACCTCGAGAAGCTGATGGACACCAGCGACGAATGGATCCGCCAGCGCTCCGGGATCGCCGAGCGCCGGCACATCCGTGAAGGCGAGCGGCCGTCGGAGCTCGCCGAGCGGGCTTCCCGTCGGGCTCTCGACGCCGCCGGTCTCGAACCCGGCGATCTCGATGGCATCGTGCTCGCGACGCTGTCGTCGGAACACGACTTCCCGGGGACGTCGTTCTTCCTGCACCGCCGCCTCGGCGTGCCGGAGATCCCGTGCTTCGATCTGCGCGCGCAGTGCAGCGGCTTCTTGTATGCGCTGGCAACGGCGGACGCGTACATCCGCGCCGGCATGATGCGCCGCGTGCTGGTGGTCGGCTGCGAGGTGCACTCGACCGGCCTCGACCTGACGACGCGCGGCCGCAACGTCAGCGTACTGTTCGGCGATGGCGCCGGCGCGGTGATCGTCGAGGCGAACCCGGACCCCGAGGATCGCGCGGGCGTGCTGGCGGTGCGCATGCACGCGCAGGGCGAGCATGCCGAGCGGCTGTGGATCGAGGCGCCCGGCTCCGGATCCTACCCGCTGCGGATCACCGCCGAACAGGTGGCCGCTGGCCGGCACTTCCCGCAGATGGAAGGACGCTTCGTCTTCAAGCACGCCGTCACGCGCATGCCGGAGGTGCTGCGCGAGACGCTCGACGCCGCCGGCGTCAAACAAGACGACGTGTCGTGGTTCCTGTTGCACCAGGCGAACCTGCGCATCAACGAGTTCGTCGCGCAGGCGATGGGGATCCCTCCGGAGAAGTGCCCGAGCAACATCGAGCGCTTCGGCAACTGCTCGGCCGCGTCGATCCCGATGCTGCTCGACGAGGGCGCGCGCGCCGGCCGGCTGGAGCCCGGACAGCTGATCGCGCTGGCGGCCTTCGGTTCGGGCTTCACGTGGGCGTCGGCCATCCTCCGCTGGTAGCCCCGGCTCCACCCCGGAGAGGGAACGCGACTCCGTTCGCATGCTGCGCTGCGTTGATCCCGGAATCGATCCGTGGCCGGATCGATGAGAAAGGGCCTGTCTGCACGGCGACATGCGTCCCTCCGGCGCGGATTGACGCACTGACGCACCGTGTTATGTTCCGGCGGTTTCCAGACGACCAAGGAGAAACCGTCATGGCTCAACAGACCCAACGAGGCCGATCCAGCCTCCAGGCCAATCTCGAGGAGGGGGTGGACCAGATCCGCTCTGCCGTCCACCGCGCAGACCGCGAGTTCCGCAAGCTCCAGCGCCAGGTGGCGACCCGGCGCCGGCGGATCGAGAAGGAGCTGACCGCGCGCCGGAAGGCGCTCGGCAAGCAGGCGCAGAAGCAGATCACGCGGGTCCAGAAGGAAATCACGCGCCAGCCGCTCGTGAAGCAGGCCCAGAAGCGGGCCGGCTCGCTGCGGGCCGAGGCTCAGAGCCGATTCGAGTCCGGCGTCGCGACGTTCTTCGACGCGCTCCCGCTCGCGACCCGGAACGAGATCGAGCGGATCGACCGCAAGCTGCGTGCGATCGACCGCAAGCTGCGCGAACTCGAGAAGACGCAGGAGGCCTCGTCCACGAAGGCCGCCTGACGGCTCCCGCTTCGAGCGTGGACGAGGGCGCGGTCGCGGAGGAGTGACCGCGCCCTTCGTCTATGCTGAACTCGGTGCGCTCGGATCCCCCATGGATCCGCTGCTCGGAGGACTGCCGTGGCTGATTTCCAGGGCGTCGATTTCCTGCGCCTCGACGACCTGCTCTCGGAGGAGGAGTTGCTGGCACGCGCAAGCGTGCGTCACTTCGTCGACAAGGAGTTCCTGCCGCGCATCCAGGAACACATCCGCCAGGACGGCTCGTTCCCGATGGCGCTGGTCCCGCAGATGGCGGAGCTCGGGCTGTTCGGCGCGAATCTGCAGGGCTACGGCTGCGCCGGCATGAACAGCGTCGCCTACGGGCTCGTGATGCAGGAGCTCGAGCGCGGCGACTCCGGGCTGCGCTCGTTCGCGTCCGTCCAGGGCGGGCTCGTCATGTATCCGATCCATGCCTACGGGTCGGATGCCCAGAAGCAGCGCTGGCTGCCGGAGCTGGCGGCTGGCCGGGCGATCGGCTGCTTCGGCCTCACCGAGCCGGATTTCGGCAGCCACGTGTCCGGGATGCGCACGCGTGCGGTCCGGCGCGGCAGCGCGTGGCTGCTGAACGGCACCAAGCGCTGGATCACCAACGGATCCCTCGCCGACGTCGCCGTGGTCTGGGCGCAGAGCGACGAGGGCGTGCGCGGCTTCCTCGTCGAACGCGGGCGCCCCGGCTTCGAGACACGCGACATCAAGGGCAAGTTCTCGCTGCGCGCGTCGGTGACGTCGGAGCTGTTCCTGCAGGACGTGGAGGTCCCGGAGGAGAACCTGCTGCCGGGCGTCCGGGGCCTCAAAGGCCCCCTCTCGTGCCTGACCCAGGCTCGCTACGGCATCGCGTGGGGCGCCCTCGGCGCGGCGCTGGCCTGCTACGACGAGGCCCTTCGCTACACGCAGGAGCGCATCGTCGACGGCGGCCCGCTGGCCTCGAAGCAGCTCACGCAGCAGAAGCTCGTGTTCATGCTGACGGAGATCACCAAGGGGCAGTTGCTCGCGTGGCGACTCGGCCGGCTCAAGGACGCCGGGCAGCTCGAGCACGTGATGGTGTCGATGGGCAAGCGCAACAACGTCGACATCGCGCTGCAGATCGCTCGTGAGGCGCGCGATCTGCTCGGCGCCAACGGCATCGTCGATGACTACTGCGCGATGCGCCACATGATGAATCTCGAGACCGTCCGCACCTACGAGGGCACCCACGACGTGCACATGCTGATCCTCGGCGAGCACGCGACCGGGATGCGCGCGATCTGAGCGCGACGCCCGAGGCGGCGGCGAATCCGGCCGGGCGGCGGCGACCGGATCTGGCCGCGCTGCGCAAGCGGCTGCCGGCGGCGCCACGGACGCGCTTCGCGCCGGCCCCCACCGGCTTCCTGCACCTCGGGCACGTCGCCAACGCCGTCTACGTGTGGGGCCTCGCGCAGACGCTCGAGGCGCGCGTGCTGCTGCGCATCGAGGACCACGATCGCCAGCGTTGCCAGCCGCGCTACGAGCAGGCGCTGCTCGAGGATCTCGACTGGCTCGGCTTCGAGGCGGACGTCTTCCCGGCCGCGCAGTATCGCGAGGGGCCGTGCGCGGGACGCCAGTCCGACCGCGACGCCGCCTATCGCGCGGCGGCCGCCAAGCTGGCGGAGCGAGGCCTGCTGTTCGGCTGCGACTGCTCGCGCCGAGACGTCGCCGCGGCGGCGGGATCCGAGCTCGCGAGGTCTCCCGCCGGCGAACTCCGCTACGCGGGTCATTGCCGGGACCGCGGCCTCGCGCTCAGCGACGGCGTCGGCTGGCGGCTTCGGATGCCCCCCGGTGCGGAATCCTTCACCGACGCTCTGCTGGGCTGCCAGACGCAGGTGCCGTGGGAGCAATGCGGCGATCCGCTGATCCGCGACCGGCGCGGCAACTGGAGCTACCAGTTCGCCGTGGCGGTCGACGATCTCGAACAGGACATCGCGCTGGTGATCCGCGGGCTCGATCTGCTGCCGTCGACCGGGCGTCAGATCCGGCTCGCGCGCTGGCTCGGCCGTCCCGAGCCCGCCGTCTTCGCGCATCACGGGCTGCTGATGAAGTCCGCCGCGCAGAAGCTCAGCAAGGCGGATGGCGACACCGGGCTGCATGCGCTGCGCGCGGCGGGTTGGAGCGCGCCGCAGCTGCTCGGCGAAGCCGCACGGCGCCTCGGCCTGTGGACATCGCGCGATCCGCTCGCGGCGGACGAACTCGCGCGGTTGTTCGGCAGACGGCGCCCCCGGGCCCGCCGGCTGCTACCTTGCGGGGCCCCCGTCCGGTACGGCGGGCCAGTCGAGACCCCATCGCCGTGCATGCCTCCCGCCAGACCCTCGACGTGCTCGAATGGCCGCTCGTCGTCGAGCGCTTGCGCGCGCAGGTCCGGACGGCGGCCGCCCGGCGGCGTTGCGAAGACGGGACGGGGCTGTTCGCCAGCACCCGCGAAGCCGCGCGCGAACGACTGGCCGAGACCAGCGAGGCGCGCGTGCTGGCGGCGCACGCCGCCCCGCCGCTCGGCGGTGTCGCCGAGATCGACGCCGCGCTGCAGCGAGCCGAACGCGGCGGCGCGATCGCGGCCGGCGAACTGCTCGACATCGCCGCGACGAGCGAAGCGATCACGGCGACGGCGCAGTTCCTGGAGGCGCAGCGGGACATCGCCCCGCGCCTCGCCGCGCTCGCCGGCCGCTTCGGAACGCACCAGCCGCTCGCCGACGCGATCCGCTCGGCGCTCGACTCCGAAGGCCACGTGCGCGATGCCGCCTCTCCCGTGCTCGCCGCCGCGCGCGCGGAGGCCCGGCGCCTCGCGAGCGAGATCCAGCACCGGCTCGATGCGGCGCTGAGCGATCCCTCCATCCAGCCGTACCTCTCGGATCGCTTCGTGACCGTCCGTCACGATCGCTACGTGCTGCCGGTGCGGGCGGATGCGTCGGGGCGCATTCGCGGCATCGTGCACGACGCGTCGGCCTCCGGCTCGACGCTGTTCATCGAACCCCAGACGGTCGTCGATGCGAACAACCGGCTGCGCGAGGCGGAGCTGCGCATCGAGCGCGAGACGGCGCGCGTGTTGCGGGCGCTCGCCGACGACGTGGGCCGCGAGAGCCCGGCGCTGTCCGCGAGTCTCGTCGCACTCGAGGAGATCGACCTCGCCTTCGCCCGCGGTGCGCTATCCGAGCAGTGGCGCGGCGTCGAGCCGGAGGTCCGTGACGAGGGCGTCTTCGTCCTCCCCCAACTGCGCCATCCGCTACTCGCGCCGGCCCAGGCGGTCCCCAACGATCTGCGGCTCGGCGACGACATCCGCGTGCTGATCCTGTCGGGTCCGAACGCCGGCGGCAAGACCGTCGCGATGAAGGCCGTCGCGCTGGCTGTGTTGTGCGCGCGCGCCGGCCTGCACGTGGCGGCGGCGTCCGGTGCGCGCGTCGATTGGACCGACCGGCTGCTCGCCGACATCGGCGACTCCCAGAGCCTGCGCGAGAACCTCTCGACGTTCTCCGCGCATCTGGCCCACCTGGCCCGGATCGTCGACACGGCGGATTCCCGCACGCTCGTGGTGCTCGACGAGATCGGCGACGGCACCGATCCGGGCGAAGGTGCGGCGCTGGCGCAGGCCGTCCTCGAGGCGCTCGCGAGCGCCGGTGCGCGCGTGATCGCAACGACCCACTACGGGCTGCTGAAGGAGATGGCGCAGGTCGACGCGCGCTTCGAGAACGCCAGCTTCGACTTCGATCCCGAGACGCTCGCCCCCACCTACCGGCTGCGCGTCGGCGTGCCAGGCGTATCGTCCGCCACCGCCGTCGCGGCGCGCATGGGATTGCGCCGCGACGTGCTGGAGCGGGCGGGCGAACTGCTGGACCGCACCGATCGGCGACTCGAGCGCACGCTCGCGGAGCTGAACACGAGCCGGGTGCGGCTCGAGGAGGAGCAGCGGACGCTGTCGCAACTGCGAGCCGAGACCGAAACCCAACGCGCTGAGCTGCGCGCTCGTCTCGAGCAGCTCCAGACCCGCCGCGACCAGATCCATACCGCCATGCGACGCGACCTCGAGCGATCGTTCCGGCGCGCGCACGACGACGTGGCCGGCGTGATCCGGGAGTTGCAGCGCGCGCCGAGCGCCCGCGAGGCCGAACGCGCTCGCCGCGAGCTGCTCGAGATCGCGAGTCGAACCCAGCAGGACGCGCAGACGGCGGCGGTCGCCCCGGCCGCGACGCCGGAGGAGGCGATCCTCACCCCGGTCGATTGGCAGCGCGCCCGGCCCGGAGATCGCGTCGCCGTCGCCGGCGGCGGCGTCGGCGTGTTGGCCGCCCTGCCCGACCGGCGCGGACGGGTCGCCGTACAGCTCGGCAGCGCGCGCGTGTCGCTGCCGCGCGAACGCGTCGGCAGCCCGCCCGCCGGGACGGCTGACACCGGAGGACTGCGCGGCGGCGCGCCGCGCGTCGCCGTCGACGCGGCCGGCGTCCGGCCCGAAGACGCGCCGGCGCGCGGTGGCAGCGAGCGCTGCGACCTGCGCGGGCTGCGTGTCGACGAAGCCCTGGCCGAACTCACGCGTGTGCTCGATCGCGCCGCGCTGACGAGTCGCGCCCAGCTCGGCATCGTCCACGGCATCGGCACCGGCGCGCTGCGGGATGCGATCCGGCGCCAGCTCGAGGGCTCGCCGTACGTCGCCCGCTTCGGACCGGCGGCGCCGGAAGCCGGCGGCGAAGGGGTCACCGAGGTCGTGCTGCGCTGACGCGCCGGCGTGTAGTAGCAGCCGCATTCGGCGGCGCCCGGCGACGGGGCCGGAGCGGCGCGGTTTCGGTCCTGGAAACGGCGGGCCGGTCGGGTCAGATCCGCAGATCGGCGAGCAGATCGAGCGCCGCGCGCCGGCCGGACACAGCCGCCCCCTCGAGGCTCGCGGCCGCCAGCCAGTCGCCGGCGAAGTACAGCCGGCGTCCGCCGGCGCGGCGGTCGTCCTGCACCGCGCGGAAGCGGGCGAGGCGCCGGAAGGCGCCGACTTCGAAGCGCGGCCAGGCGGCGGGGAAGCGGGCGACGTGACCCTCCCCGGCGAACTCGAAACCGCCCGGCACGCAGCGTGCCACCGCTTGCGTCAGCGCCTCGGCGAGTGCCGCGTCCGGCAGCGACAGGTGCGCAGCGCTCCACGCCGGACCGGCGATCGCCGTGACGCGCCCGCTGCCCACGTCGGCCGGGCCGCCGCCGGCCGTCGGCTCGAAGCTCACCGACGCCAGCGGCGAGCCCGCCGCGCGCGGGATCCGCACCCGCGTCGGGACCGACACCGGAAGCGGACGGGCGCGACCGGTCCACGAGATCGCGGCCTCGACGGCCATGGCGCCGAGGGCTTCGCGTTCGGCGGTGCCGACCACGGCGTGCACGAGGCGCAGCGTGTCCGCCGCCGGCAGCGCGAGCAGGACGGCGTCGGCCTCCAGCGTTTCGGCGCGCGCCGGCGTCTCGATCGCGAGCCGCAGCCGGCCGCCGGAACGCGCTTCGATCGCCGTCACCGAAGCGCGAAGCTGCACGCCGAGCCGGGCTGCAAGCAGCTCCGCGAGCAACCCCGGCGCCTCGCGCAGCGCGCCGGGTGCGGCGTTGCGCTCGGCCCACCAGCGCAGCAGGAAGGCAACGCGGCTCGCCTGCCGCTCGTCCACCGGCGCCCGCTCCGCGAGCCACGGCTCGAGCCAGCGTGACACCACGCTGCGTCCGAAGTACAGCTCGCCGAAGTCGTGCAGCGACCGATCGTCGAGCGGGGCCGCTTGCTCCGCCCGGCCGAGATCCAGGTGCGGCGCATAGCGACGCGCGAGCCGCGGCAGGCGCCGCAGCCGCAGCGCGTCGAGCCAGCGCACCCCCGCCGTGCGCGCGATCGCGCCCGGCTCGTCGTCGCCGACCGGCCCGAAGCCGGAGCCCGAGACGGCGAGCTGCGCGCTCGTCCACGGCCGCAGCGGCAAGCTGTGTTCGTCCAACCTCGCGGCGCGGATCGTGTCGAGCAGCGCGGCGTCCGCCGTCGTCACGCGCGCCGCCGTGGGATCGACGGCCCCGCTCGGCGGCGTCGCGAGCGCCGCCCGGCCGCCGGCGCGCGCGTCGCGCTCGAGCAGCCGGACGCGCTGCCCGGCCGCCGTGAGCTGCTGCGCCGCTGCGAGGCCGGCGAACCCCGCCCCGACCACCACGATCTCCGCCGCTCCCGGCAAGCGCGTTCCTCAGGCTTTCGCGAGCCGCGCCGTGAGGCGATCGACCACGTCGTGCAGGGTCTCGAACGGCTCGTAGGCGATGCCCCGTTCGGCCAGCTCGTCCGCCAGCGAGTCCTTCGCGAAGACCAGATCCGCCGCATCGGCCCCGCACAGGTCCGACACGCGCCCGTTGCCGATGTGCACGACCGGCACACCCGGGTGTCGGCTCCGAAAAAGCTCGATGCGGGCCCGCTTACACACACCGGTGCCGCACGGGCAGTCCGTGCCGGGATGCCCCGCCGCGATGCGCCAGACTCCGTGCTCGTAGCGCAGATGGTTGGCGTCGTAGGCGAAGCGGATCCCGTGCAGCTCCTGCAAGCGGTCGAGATTGCGGTCGAAGCCGTCCGAGAGCACGCGGAACGGGATCGCGTTCTGCTCGCACCACTCGACCAGATGACGCGCGCCCGGATCCGGCTCGACGGTGCGCAGGAAGGCCTCGAGATCGGCCTCCGGCAACGCCAGGCCGTCGAGCAGCTCGAGATTGTACTGCCAGGCCGTCAGCTCGCCGCGCTCGAGGCGCGGCCACAGCTCCTGGCGCCGCTCGCCAGCGTAACGACGCGCCAGCGTGGAACCGACGTCCTGCACCGCGAAGGTGCCGTCGTAGTCGCAGAAGACCACCAGCGGCGGCCGTCCGCGCAAGCGGTAGAGCGCCGCCCCGTGCGGTGGCAGCGACACCGAGATCTGTCCGTCGGCAACCGTCGCGTCCGGCGAGCCGAGCAGCGGTTCCGGCGCGACGTCGGCGAGTGGACGGGGCACCACCGCGGCGACCGCGGCCTTGCTGACGGAGCAGTTCCGGGCCTCGTCCGCGGGATTGAACAGCGCGAGCAGGCGGTCCCCGTAGGCGCGGGCCACCACGGCGTGGCCGATCTCGTCGTTTCCGAGCTCGAGAACTCGCGCCGCACCGGTCTGCTCCGACTCGTCGACTTCGCGCGCCAGCTCCGCGGTCTCACGCACCAATGCGCGCTCCTCGGGCGACAACGCCGGCAGGTCGTCGGAGACGATCGTCATGCCGCCGGTGACGGCGATCGAGATCGCCAACGCGCGGACCTCGTCGCGGGTGAGCTGCGAGTCCTTCGAGCGCGCCAGCAGGCAATCGGGATCGTTCAGCCACAGCCGGCGGTGCATCCACGCGCGGGCCAGGGTGTTGCGCAGCGCGTTGCGCCCGGACGGCACGGTGGGCTCGATGCCCGGGATCCGGGCGATCGGCAGCGACTCCCAGTGCGGGGCGGTATCGGGACCGATGCGCATGCCGTCGACGAGGCCGATCGCCGGACCCAGCGGACAGCCGCAGCCGAGCAGGAACGCGTGTTCGCCGGCGCCGGCGCGCACCGCCTCGAGGCCTCGGCGCAGCCGGGCCGCGCGCGGAACGCGCGGATCCTGGGCGCCGGCCCGCAGCGCCGCGACGTACAGGAAGTCGAGCTTCAGATACGAGAAGCCCATCCCGACCAGGCTGTGGAAGACCTGCTCGAGGTGCGAAGCGACGCCGGGATGCGTCGGATCGAGCACGTGCACCCAGCCTCCGGGCGTCCACAGGCCGTGATGGAGCCCGCGCAGTGGCGCGCCGGGCGTGTCCGGATCTTGCAGCAGCCAGTCCGGATGCGCCGCGAAGACGCGGCTCTCCGGAACGACACAGAACGGCGCCGTCCACAGGCCGGCGCTGAAGCCGGCGTCGCGGACGGCATGCGCAAGCGCCGGCAGGCCGCCCGGAAACTTCTCATTGGTCTCGAGCCAGTCACCGATCTGGTGCTGATAGCCGTCATCGAGCTGGACGAGGTCGATCGGCAGTTCGTCGCGAGCGGCGACCAGCGTCTCGAGATTGCGCAGGAACGCCGCTTCGTCGACGTCGTGGAAGAAGTGGTACCACGAGCACCAGCCCACCTGGAACGGCGCGCAACGACGCGCCCGCGCGTGGGTGCCGTGGGCCGCGGCAAAGGTTTCGAGCAAGACACTCGCGTCGCAGCCGAGCGCCACGTGCACCGGCTCGAGCTCGACGTCCTCGCCGGGGTCGAGTGGCCGTTCGAGACGCTGCTCCACCTCGAGGTGCAGCCCGCTCCCGGCGCGGCGCGCGAAGACGGTGCCGAAGGCGCGGCCGCTCTCGAACACGCCGGCCAGGCAGTGCGGGCCCGCGGTGCCGGCGCCGGCCACCAGCGCGCCGTCGGACTCGTGCCAGCCGACCCGGTCCTCGGGAGGGCTCGCGTGGGCATGGTGGAAGCCGCGCAGCCAGGGGCCGGACGGGAACGGCGGCGTGCCGGCGTCGTCGAGCGGGCCGCCTCCGGCGAACGACCACGACTGGAAGCCCTGCCGCAGCAGGCGCCACGCGCCGTCGTCGAGGGAACCGGTCGGCGGGCGCCAGCGGAACCCGAGCCCGAACGCGAGCAGCTGGATCGGAGCCGGACCGGCATTCAGCACGCGCACATGCCAGCGGGCCGCCGCGGCGCCGGCTTCGGGCTCGACGTCGAGCCGGATCCGGAGCGGGCCGCACGCGACCTCGCCGACCGAAGCCGCCGACTCGTACACGCTCTCGGCGCCGCCCGCCTCGAAGGCGGCGGCCGCGCGCACGAAGACGCGCTGCGGCTCCAGCACGCCGGCGGCAGCATGCCGGAGCGCGTGCGGGCGCGGAGCGGAATCAGGCATGGGCCGCACGGTAACCCGGAGCCCCGAAAGCGCGACCCCCGCGGCGACCGAAGCGGGCGCGACGGCGCCGGGGGCCCACGCGGCCGCGCGGTGACGCCGGAAGCCGCCGGGCGCGGCGCCGGCGGGCCGACTTCGATTTCGATCCTGAGCCCAGCGACGAACTGCGCGGCTCCGGTGACGAACTTTGCGTCACCGCGCGGCAGCCGCTGCACGCGGCTTGCCGGGCGCCTGCCGGGGCGGCGAAGACTGTTGCCTGGGGGTTGCTCGATTCCGTGCTCCCGCGCGCGCTTTCGTACTTGGCACCGGCCTTGCTCTCTCCATCGGTCACAACACAGAGCCTCGCGGTCCACCGCGCCCGGACTGGCAACCCCTCCCCCAGCACCTCGGTGCTGGGTGCCAGTCCGGGCGCATCGCGTCGGGACGCCGGGGCCGCGGCAGCGCCGCGCGCACTCGAGTAGCGTTCGTCGCACGATGAGCCGCGTCCCTGCCCTGCCTCCGCTGTTGCCGGCCCCGCGCCAGGCCGTGCGCCACGCCGGCCGTTTCGCACTTCGCAGCGGCCTGCCGATCCTGCTCGAGCCCGGCAGCGATGA
The DNA here is from genome assembly GCA_900696485.1 of uncultured Pseudomonadota bacterium. Classification (GTDB taxonomy): domain Bacteria; phylum Myxococcota_A; class UBA9160; order UBA9160; family PR03; genus CAADGG01. Next base: position 47,256 of record CAADGG010000073.1, on the reverse strand, counting down.
TGGCGACTTCACGAGCGCCTGCACGCTGCGCGACGCCGTCGCGCGTATGTGTCAGGTCCGCCTGGTCATCGAGACGCCGCGGCGCCCGGAGGGCCTCGGCCCGCACCTCGCGCTGCGACGCGACGGCGACACCGGAGACGCCTACCGCCTGCGCATCGAACCCGATCGGGCGGAGTTGGTCGGCGCGGGACCGGCCGGGCTACGCTACGGCGTCGAGACGCTGAGTCAGCTCCTCGACCGACGGGGTCGCCTGCCGGCTTGCGCGATCGAGGATGCGCCGGACTTCCGCTTTCGCGGGATCCTGCTCGACGTTTCGCGCGGCAAGGTGCCGAGCGAAGCCCAGCTTCGCGCGCTCGTGGACCTGTGCCTGCGGCTCAAGCTGAACGTGCTGATGCTCTACCTCGAGCACACGTTCCGCTGGCGACGCCACCCGCGCATCGGCGCCGAGGCCGACGGTCTCGAGGCGGAGACCCTGCGAGCGCTCGACGCCTACGCCGCCGCACGGCACGTCGAACTGGTCCCGAACCTGCAATCGCTCGGGCACATGGAGCACGTGCTGCAACTGCCGGAGTACCAGTCGCTGGCGGAGACCGACGCCCGCTGGACGCTCGCGTGCGCCGAACCTGGAAGCTACGCGCTGCTGCGCGACCTCTACGACGAGTTCCTGCCGAACTTCCGCTCGCGGCTCTTCCACGCCAACTGCGACGAGGCCTGGGATCTCGGCCGCGGCCGATCGCAGCCGCTCGCCGCGTCGCTCGGACCCGGCGGCCTTTTTCTCGATCACGTGCGAAAGGTTCGCGAGCTGGCGGACCAACACGGCCGGCGCACGGCGATCTGGGCCGACTTCGTCCATGCCCATCCCGAGCGCATCGCCGAGCTTCCTTCGGACCTGTTGCTGTGCGACTGGTGGTACGAAGCGGAGTTCGACTTCGACCGCGTACGGGTCTTCGCCGAGCAGGGTCGCGAGTTCTGGGTCTGCCCCGGCACGTCCTCGTGGAACTGCCTGTTCCCACGCCAGGACAACGCCCTCACCAACGTGACGCGCTGGGCCGACGCCGGCCGGCGTCACGGCGCGACCGGCCTGCTGATGACGGACTGGGGCGACGGCGGGCACTACAACCTGCTCGGTAACTCCTGGCTCGGCTATGCGTGGGCGGCGCAGCAGGCATGGAGCGGCGCGACGCCGCAAGCCTCCTTCGATCGCGCCTTCGGACGCGTGTGGTTCGGCGACGACAGCGGCGAGGCCGCGCGCCTGTACCGCGAGCTCGGCAGGCTCCACGACGTCGGCTTCCAGGTCTTCAACGCCTCTCCGCTGCAGTTCCTGTTCTTCGACGATCTCGACGAGGCGTGGTTCGTGCGCGGCGTCGAGCCGCGCGCCGCGGCGCGCACGCTGGTGCGGCTCGAACGCGTCCGGGCGCGGCTGGCCGGTGCCGCAGACCGCTTCGGCGCCGATCCGCTCACCTTCGAGGAACTGGGCCACGCGGCCGACGCCTCGCTGCTGGCGCTCCGCAAGGGACTCGCCGGCCGGCGCTGGATCGCCTGGCGCGAGCAGCCGGACGGACTCGACGCCCGCGCGCGGCGGGCGCTCGCGCGCGAGCTCACGACACTCGCGAGCGAACAGCGCGAGGCGCGGGTGCGCCTGCAGCGACTGTGGCGGGCGCGCAGCCGGCCGTCGGACTTCGAACTCACCGCGCGCCGCATCGGCCGGTCGATCGCCAGCCTGCGCCGTGCGGCGCGCGCGCTCGAGCGGGACCGCCCGCCGCCGCCGCCGGCCCCGCACGAAGGCTTTACGATGGGCGCCGTGTTCCGACATCTGCAGCAGTCGCTGTCCGGCGACTGACGCGGACCGGCGCCGGCGGCTCGCTCCACACGCGCCGGGCGATCCCGGCCAGGTAGACCGATCCGGTCGCGATCACCAGATCCGCGGGGGCCGCGGACGCGCGCGCCGCCCGCAGCGCGAGATGCGGATTCGGCACGACACGCATCGTGCTCGCTGGCGCGACCGCACGCGCGGCGGCAGCGATCTCTGCGGGCGCCAGCGAGCGCGTCGGCTCGGCCCGCGTCAACGTGACACGACCGGCGAGCGGCAACAGCGCCGTGAGAATCGCCGGCAGATCCTTGCCGGCCGACACCGAGAGCACGAGATGCACGCCCGCTCGCGGCACGCAGGCGAGCGCCGCCGCGAGCGCCGCCGCCGACGCCGCCGTGTGTGCCGCATCGACGACGAGCCAGGGCGTCCGACCGACCAGCTCGACGCGGCCGGGGAGACGGGCATTCGCGAAGCCGCGCGCGACCGCCTCGGCCAACGCGGCGTCGGCATGCGCGCCGAGACGCCGCACGCAGGCGAGCGCCAGCGCGGCGTTCGCCGCCTGCTGCACGCCGAGCACCGGGAGCACGGCGTCGACGTGGAACGACCCGTCGCGCAGCGCGAGCGAGAGCCCGTCGATCGCCGCCGGCACGCGCAATCGCACGTCGAAGTCGCGGCCGAGCTGGGTGACCGGCGCCCCGAGCGCCTCGGCGCGCGCCCGTACGACCGCCTCGGCGGCAGCCGGCAGCGCACCGAGCACCAGTGGGCGACCCGGCTTCACGATGCCCGCCTTCTCGGCCGCGATCGCCGCCACCGTTCCGCCGAGCTTGTCGGTGTGCTCGAGCTCGATCGTCGTGATGCACGTGACGGCAGGATCGACGGCGTTGGTCGAGTCGAGACGGCCGCCGAGCCCGACCTCGAGGATCACGCGATCGAGACCGGCGTCGGCGAACAGCAGCCACGCCGCCGCCGTGGTCGCGTCGAAGAAGGTCGGGGCTTGCGCCGGATCCTCGCGGCGCAGCGCGTCGACGTGCGGCCGCAGCCGGGCCACCGCCGCCGTGAGCCGCTCGTCGTCCACTTCGCGTCCGGCGATCCGGAAGCGTTCGGTCCAGCGCTCGAGATGCGGCGACGTGAAGCTCCCGACCCGCTCGCCGAGGGCCCCGAGCAGCGCCTCGGCCAGCAACACCGTCGAGCCCTTGCCCTTCGAGCCGGCGACGTGGACGACGGAGAGTCCGTGCTGCGGATGGTCGAGTCGTGCGAGGAGACGGCCGATCGGCTCGAGGCTGAGCCGGCGGTACGGCAGATCCGGGAGCCGCTCGACGTTGATCAGCCCCTCGAGCCAGGCGGCGGCATCGGCGAGGGTCTCGATCGGGCGCGCTTCGGGGAAGGCGTCGGGCACGGCGGCAGTCTAGCTCCGCGCCGGCGACCGGCGCGGGCGGACCCAGCGGCCGCCCGCGCACGTCGCCTCCCGGCGGATCACTGGACCATGTAGCGCTTCCACTGGCGGTAGTTGCTGACCGCCTCGCTGGTCCCGGTGTTCGCCGGGTAATAGAACTTGAGCGCGTAGCCGCATTCCTTGCAGATCTTGTAGGCGAACTTGAAACCGTCGACTTCGCGGGTCGAACCCACGATCTCGCGGTTCTCGTCGCTACAACATGGCGATGGACTCGGCGGGGACACGATCTTCTTGGGGTACTCGTTGCGCGGCGCTTCCTCGGCTGTGTAGCGGATGATGTTCTTGATGATGCGATGGCTCTTCGCATCGGTGTTCTGCTTGCGGATGTTGCTGCCGATTCTTCTCAACTCGCTTTCCTCGTCGCCAGCTCCCCTGTACCGGCCGCAGCCGTGCGCTCCAGTTCGGTCAGGAGAGGCGTGAAATCGCCATAGGAACTCGTGCAGGGCGGGCCCTCCGCGTGCTCGAGAAGATCCTCGTTCGAACCGAGTCGCAGCAGCGTCGAACTGCGCGTTCCGTAGCCGCCGAGATGCACGCAGGGGTCACCCCTCGGATCGGGGTCGTCCCCGTGAGTCCGGCAGAGTCGGGCCAGCCCGTCTCGGATCGCCGCCTCCGGCTCGGCGGCGATGCGCTCGGCGCGCTCCATCGTGCGGCGGATCTTCGCCACCGCGCGGGCATCCGGATCGGCATTGCCGATCACGTGGACGCCCGGCGCCAGCGGCAGCAGCCTCGGAGCCTCTTCGTAGACCACCGCGAACGCCGCGTCGGCGTCGGCGACGAACAGGTTGCAGGGGTTGTACAGACCGGCGCCCAGGGACCGGGCGTGCTCGGCAGCGTGTCGTGCCGACGGCGCTGCGAGCAGATCGACGACGAGCCGGCCGCGCGAGCGGCGCGTCGTGTCGAGCCGCCGCGCCGGACGGTTCGTCACGGCCGCGAAGACGCCTTGCGGATTGATCCCCCACCAGGTCCCGCCCGCCTGGCGATCGAGCGGCGCCACGATCGGACCCCGCGGGCCCGCGCGCAGCGCCGGCCCTTCCGCGGGGCGGTCGAGATATTCGTCACGGTTCGCGGCGACCCAGAGCGGGACGCCAGCAGTGCAACGATGGAGGGCGACGAGCGTACACATCAAACGCCTCTCACCCGCACGCTCTCACCGCCACGAAACAGAAGAACTTTCGGGACGACTTCCTGGGAGCGCGCTCGGGGGCACAGGTGTAGAAGGCCGGACGAGTATACCAGGACTCACCCCGGGGGGCAAGGCCTGGCCTGGCCTTCGGTGTGGCGCCCGCTCCGAGCGGTCCGCGAGGTTCCCGATCGAGGTCGAACTCAGGCGCTCTCGGTGCGCACCAGGCGCAGCGGCGCCCGCTCGTCCGGGTCCGGTTCGGCCGCGTCCTTCTCGGCGGCGGGCTGCACCCAGCCGCGCTCGGCCCGCACGCGGTCGGCCTTCTTGCGCGCCGCGTCGCGGCTCATCTCGAGACCGTAGTGGCCGAGGACATCGGAGACGGCGTCGAAGTTCTGCTCGAGCGTCATGCGCACGGACTCGAAGCCCTGCTGGATGGCGTCGGCGCGCTTCCAGAAGGCCAGCGGGTTCACGTTGAAGAACTCGGCATCGCGTTCGCGGGGCTCGAGCAACAGGATGTCACCCTGGAAGCGATCATCGGTGAGGTAGCCCTGCAGGCCGAGCTTGAGCCGCGAGTGCAACAAGGTGCGGAACACCTGGTTCAGCACCGTCTTGAGCCCGCGGTCGGCGAGATAGCGACCGTTCGCGAAATAGGGGCCCGTACCGCCCTCGGCATCGGTCCGGTTCAGGAACGGCCGAAAGGGGTTGTAGCAGACGATCAGATCCGCCCCCTTCTCGATCGCAACGTCGATGCTCGCCGTGTGCCGGACCCCGCCATCGACGTAGTCGACGCCGTTGATGCGCGCCGGCTTGTAGAACAGCGGCAGCGCCGTCGAAGCCTGCACGGCTTGGGCGATCGTCGCATCGCAGCGCTCGTCCGGGCCGAACAGTTCCCGCTCGGCGGTATCCAGATCACAGGCCGTGATGTAGAGCGAGCGGTTGCGCTTGCGCTGGAAGGCGCGGAAGTCATTGGGTATACGCATGCGCTCGAGGTTCCGGCGCAGCCAGCGTTCGAGGCTCGCGTTGTCGAAGAAGCCGGACGGAATGTGATTGGTGAGCGCCGGGATCTCGCGGGTCGGCGAGACGTGCTGGAGGATCGCGAGCGCGGCCTTCTCGAAGTGGACGTAGCTCGGTGTGCTGACGAACCGGCGCAGCGGCGTTCCCACCGCCTCGGGCAGACGCGGCAACGCGCGCAGGAAGTCGACACTGATGCCGGGCAGGAACGCCAACAGGTCGTAGCCGAGCTTGGCGGGCCGGCCGATGAACTCCCGCCAGTTGGGATTGTAGAAATCGGTCGGGCGCAACTGATCCATGCGGCGACTGCGGCCCTCGAGCACGCGGATCATCTCGCTCGGCGAAACACCGCTCGCCAACGCGACGGCAAGGATCGAGCCGGCCGAGAGGCCGACATAGGAGTCGAAGTCGGTGATCTTCCGGCCGACCAGGAAGTCGTCGAGGGCCTTGAGGCCGCCGACCTTGAAGGCGCCGCCGGACACCGCACCGCCGGCCAGCACGAGGGCGATGCGCGGATCGCGCTTGGGGCGCGTGCCCCGGCTCTTCCGGATCAGCGTCAGACCCACGCAGTGCCTCCCGCTCGGTGCCCGGCGTCGCGGCGGTCGTTCCGGCCGGTTTCCGACTTCGCCCTGTTGGTCTCGCCCTCTCGAGTGGGTGCCTCCGAACGCCCATTCGGTCGCGCCGGCCCCTCGATGCAGCGCGTTACGATACCGGCACTCGATCCAGGAGTCGACCAGAATCTTTTGATCCGGCCCGTTCGAGCACTCGCGAATCGACCCTTCAAGCCCTAGCTCTCATGGGTGTTTCCGAGGATTCGCATGGACGCGGCGACGCGCCGGCGCTTGCTGCGGCGCGTCGCAAGCGGTCGACGAGGCCGAGCGGACGAACTGCTAGGCTGGTGTTCGTCCGGTTCCGCGCGAATCCCGGCCCGGGCCGTCCGTTGCGGGCTGTGGTACCACTCGATGATTGCTGCCGAAAGGCGGCCCTTTTGCGAAGGTGACGGCGCATGGTGCGCCCCCCCCAGCGGCTCCTCCTGCTCCGGATCTCTTCCCTGCGACGAGGCGGCGTCGTCGCACTGGCGAGCGCCGGCCTGCTGCTGCAGATCGGCTGCGCGAGTCGTCCGGCGGGGACCGCCTCCGCGCCCGACCCGGACCCCTCCGATCCTGCCGCGTCGATCCCCGATCCGGTGCTCGACCCCGCGGATCCCCCCGATCCTCAGAATTCCAGCGCAGGCCGGCGGGCGCAGAGCATGATGGAGGGGCTGCTGATCGGCGCGATGGTCGGGGCGTCGATGGGGCCGATCGGCGCTCTCGCGGTCGGAACGATGGCCGGGATCTATGGTGCCGTGACGGGCGATGCGCCGTTCGGGCTTCCCGGCGGCAGCATGGGCGGCGGCGGGCGGAGCGGCGCCGAAGCGCAGCGCGAAGCCGAGATCGAGGATGAACTCCAGCGCCAGGCGTCGCTCGAAACGGAGATCGAGGAAGAGCTGCGCCGGCAGGAAGAGCTGCTGCAAGAGATCGATCGCGAGCAGGGGGACCCAGCGCCGGACGGGGCGGCCGGCCGTCCGACGGTCACCAGCCCGGCCGCCACGACGGCGCCCCCGACGGCCACCGAGCCCACCGCGGCCGAGATCGCTGAACGCGCGGATCCCCGCGCCGCGCCGCGCGCTCCGAGTCCTCGCGACCTGCCGGAATCGATCTTCGACGAGCGGAAGGCCGAGATCGCGAGCGGCCAGTGGGGCAATGACAAGAAGCTCGCGGTGCTGGTGCGTTCGCTCGACGCCGACCGCGACGGCGCGCCGGAGGAACTGCGCTACTTCGACCGGAAGACGGGCGCCCTCTTGCGGATCGAAGCGGATCGGGACTACGACGGCCGGATCGACGCCTGGACGAGCTACCAGAACGGCGTCGTGACGGAGCGCCAGCTCGACGAGAGCGGCGATGGCCAGCCGGACGTCTGGGAGCGCTACGAAGCCGATCGGATGGTCTCTCGCGAAGTGGATCGCGATGGCAACGGCACCCCGGACGCATTCTACCGCTTCGACGCCGGCTCGCTGGCGGAGGAGCGCCACGACCAGAACGGCGACGGGAGGATCGACCGGATCGTCTACTACGAGGCGCGCCGCATCGCCCGTATCGAAGAGGATCGCGACCACGACGGCGCCATCGACGCGTGGTCCCACTACGAGACCGGTCCGGACGGCCAGGAGGTCGTCACGCGCGTCGAACGCGACACCAACGGCGACGCCCGCCCCGATACCTTCGAGTGGTACGAGCAGTGGGGGGGCAAGACGGTCCTGGTCAAGCGCGAAGAGGACAAGAACAGCGACGGGCAGATCGACATCACGTCGCTCTACGAGAAGGGCAAGCTGGTCAAGCGCGAGATTGCCAATCCGGATCTGACACCGCTCTAGTGTCGGCCCGCGAGGCGGGGGGATCGGCCTCAGCGCGAACCGGGCGTCGGGTTCACCTCGAGCTCGAGCTCCTTCTTCTCGCGACGACGGAAGTCCTCGAGCTTCTTCTGCTCCTTCAGCAGCAGCAGCTCCTTGTTCATGCGCCGGATCCGCTCGAGCTCGCGCGCGAGCTCGAGATCCGTCAGCTGGGTCCGCGCGAAGTCGAGATCGAGCGTCACGCTGCCGCGGCTGCCATCCGATGCCAGCGCCGTCACGCGGACCTGGTTCCGGCCGGTACGGACCGGGACGAAACCAGAGAAGGAACCATCGGGTTCGAGCTTGACGTCCGTCGAGAAGTCCCCGGTCGTCAGGTTGGCGATCACCAGGTCCTCGATGTTCGCGAAGCTCACGCCCTGCAGCAGCGCGACGATGTCACCCGGATTCTGCACGGGCGTATAGGTTCCGAGCGACACGCGCGCCATCTCCGTGACGGCCTGCGGAAACGTGAGCGCCTGCGGCCCCAGCGCATAGGTGTTGATCCGGATCCCGCCGGTCTGCGCCAGCTTCGCCGCCGAGATGGCGGCTTCGATGTCTCCGGCATCCGTGGTGGCGCCCGACCCGATCGGCAGCGACGGCACGCCGTCGGTGAGGAACAGCATCACCGGCCGGGCGCCGGCGCGGGGCGTGCTGCGGGCGCCGGGAAGACCCGCGAGTTCGGTCACCCCGAGGCGGATTCCCGCCGCAAAATTGGTGGCCCCGGACGGGCCCCGCGCCACCACCGCATCGATCGCGCGCCGCACGGCCGCAAAGTCGTGCGTCAGCGGCACCTCCAGCCACGCGTCCTGCTGGTTCACGCTTCGCCGCCGCCCGCTCGACGGATCGACCTCGCCGGCGAAGGTCGCCAGCCCGACGCGGACGCGCCGGGAATCGAGGCCCGCGAGCAGCGCGCGCGCGGCCGCCGCTTCGGCGTGGAGCACCGTATCCTCGGGATCGGTCGAGAGCATGCCGTCGGGATAGGCGCCGGGAGGCAGCAGTTCCTGCTGCGGATTGAAACCGACGACGCCGTCTCCATCGACATCGACGCCGCTCGCCGCGCGGGTGGAGCCGGAGACGTCCATCACGAGCATGACGTCGAAGTCGGCCGGACGCTGGCCGTCCGCCGAAGCGGCCCCGCGAATCGGCGCCTGGTCGACGCGATTCTCCACGCGTTCGCCCGCGCGCGGCGAAGCGATCGTGACGCGGACCTCCGCACCGGCCACCGCCGCGCTCCCCAGCAGCGCGAGCCACGCGGTGACCACCGCCGCGAGAAGCGCCATGCCCGAGCGATCCACCCGGGCGAATCGGTCGTGTCGGCTGCGGTGGCTCAGTAGCGCGGGGACTCCTGCAGCTCGTCGCGCCGCGGCACGATCTCGATCTCGACACGGCGATTCTGCTGGCGGCCGGCCTCGGTCGCATTGGTCGCGATCGGGAACTGCTCGCCGAAGCCCATCGCTGTGATTCGGGACGGCGAGACGCCGCCGTTCACCAGATAGTTTCGCACGTTGTTGGCGCGATCCTCCGACAGACGCAGATTCGCCGCCTCGGAGCCCGTCGAGTCGGTATGACCGCGGATGACCACGTTGCTCTCCGGGTAGCTGCGGAGCGTCTGGGACAGCGAGTTGAGTCGCTGGCCCGCGCCGGGCGCGATCCGCGAGGAACCGCTGTCGAAGAACGTGTCGCCGGGGAACGTGACGAGCAGGCGATCCGCCTGGCGCTCCACGTTGGCGTCCGGGATCGCATCGATCTCGCGCGCCTGGTTGTCGAGGTAGCGGCCGATCAGACCGCCGGCCACGCCGCCGACGGCGGCCCCGATCAGACCGCCGGCGAGATTGTCCCCCTCACCCGCCGCGAGCACGCCGGCGCCGGCGCCGGCGAGGCTGCCGAGCACGGCGCCTTGCGTCGTGCGATTGCCGGGAACGGTTTCACAGCCGATGGTGACGACGGCGAACGCGATCGCCGCCGCCGCAACGGCCGGACGCCGGGTGGAAAGCTTCGAGAACATGGAGTCCCCCTCTTCGGTGGTTCTGGATTTCCGATCCCGAGATCGATGCCGTTCCGAGATCGCGAGATCGAGAGCGAGATCGGAGCTGTTCTGCGAGCGATGCTGCGAGCGATGAGTCTCCGCGTGGCGAATTGCGCGGCGAGCGTTTCGCGTCGACCGGTGGCGTCAACTCCTCACGGCCCGACGGCATCATCGCCTCCGCCGCCCCCGCGGGTCGAGGCCCGAGCGTAATGGGCGGCGCCGGTTCGACGCAAGGGAACGCCGGGGATTCGCCCGAACAATCGTTGCCACCTTCGGCGTCTTCCGGCCACTCCCTGAGAGGGAAGTCCCTCTCCTGGCGGGGCTCTCCGAAAAGGGTGAAAGCAGGGTCTCTGCACAGAGACCCTGCTTTCTTCCTCTGCGCCTGCACTTCGATCGCCCCTCGGTCCCGAGGAGCTCCGCCATGACGTGCGTCCTGGGAGCCGTTCTCTCGGGCGTCGACGGCGTCGCCGTAGAGGTCGAAGTCCGGATCAGCGCGCATCTGCCACGCATCGACATCGTGGGCCTGCCGGAGGCGGCCGTTCGCGAGAGCGCAGCGCGCGTGCGTGGCGCCATCCACGCCACCGGTCACCAGTTTCCGAAGGGTCACGTGACGGTGAACCTCGCACCGGCCTCGGTGCGCAAGAGCGGAGCCGGTCTCGATGTGCCGATCGCGATCGGCATTCTCGCCGCGGCCGGGACGATCGACGCCGCGGCGCTACCCCGAACCGGTCTCGTCGGGGAGCTGGCGCTCGACGGGCGTCTGCGTCCGGTGCGCGGCGCGCTCGCGTTGACGCTGGCGCTGCGCGACGCCGGCTGCACGCACGTGGTGGTGCCGCCCGTCAACGGGCCGGAGGCTGCGCTGACCCCACGCGTCGAGGTCCGCGCGGCGGAGCATCTGTCCAACCTGCTGCGTTTCCTCCAGACTGGCCGCGGCCTCATGGTGGTGCCGCCGCCATCCCCCTCGACGCTTTCCACCCATCCGAGCGTCGGGGATCTCGCCGAGGTCCGCGGGCAGGAGCGTGCGAAGCGCGCGCTCGAGATCACCGCCGCCGGCGGCCACGGGCTGCTGCTCGAGGGCCCGCCGGGGTCCGGCAAGACAATGCTCGCCCGCCGACTCCCCGGACTGCTGCCGCCGCTGCGCTTCGAAGAAGCCGTCGAGGCGACCCGCATCCACGGCGTCGCCGGCCGACTCGGCGACGAACCGATCATCCGGGAACGGCCCTTCCGAGCGCCGCATCATGCGGCGAGCCGGGCCGGTCTGCTCGGCGGCGGCTCTCCGCCACGGCCGGGGGAGATCTCGCTCGCCCATCGCGGCGTGCTCTTCCTCGACGAGCTCCCCGAGTTCGATCGCGGCGTGCTCGAATCGCTGCGTCAGGTGCTCGAGGACCGCCGCGTCGTGGTGGCCCGAGCGGGGGGCACCTGCGCCTTCCCGGCCGACTTCCAACTGGTCGCTGCCGCCAATCCCTGCCCGTGCGGCTGGCGCTTCTCGCGTTGGCGCGAATGCGGTTGTACCGACGCACTCGTGCGTCGCTATCGGGCGCGGGTGTCCGGCCCGCTCCTCGACCGCATCGATCTCCACGTCACGGTCCCGGCGGTGGCCTGGAAGGATCTCGCGGACGAGGCGAACGGAGTCACGAGCGAGGCGCTGCGCCACCGCGTCGCCGCGGCACGGGCACGCCAGCGCGAGCGGCTCGGGTTCCTCGGCGCACGCTGCAACGCGGAGATCCCGGACCGCTCGCTCGATGCCGCCGTCGCCGCCACTCCGGATGCGCGCGTCCTGCTCGGACGCGCCGTCGAGCGGCTGCGGCTCTCGGCGCGGGCCGCCCGCCGCTGCCTGCGGACCGCCCGCACCGTCGCCGATCTCGCCGAGGACGAACGCGTCGGCCCGGCGGCGCTGGCGGAGGCGCTTTCCTACCGCCGCGGTGACGTCGACAGCGACGGCCCGGTCACACCCCGCCCTCTCCCCCCCCGAGCGCCCGATCGAGGTTGAAGGCGGCGCTGATCAGGGCGAGATGGGTGAAGGCCTGCGGGAAGTTGCCGAGCGCCTCGCCGCGATGGCCGGTCTGCTCGGCATAGAGTCCGAGGTGATTCGCGAAGCCCAGCATACGCTCGAACAGCAATCGCGACTCCTCGAGCCGCTGCCCGTCGAAGCGTCCGGCCCGCGCCAGAGCCTCCGCCAGCCAGAACGTGCACATGTTGAAGGTCCCCTCTTCCCCGTCGAGGCCGTCTGGAGATCGCTCGCCGTGGTAGCGATACATCAGCCCGTTCGACAGCAGACCCCCACGCGGGGGCGGCCGCATCATCGCATCGAGCGTGCTGAGCAGGCGCGGATCGGTCGGTGACAGGAAGAACACCAGCGGCATCATCAAGTTGGCGGCGTCCAAGGTCCCGCCGTCGTAGCCCTGCGTGAAGGCCTGGAGCTCGTGGCTCCAGCCCTTGTCCATGATCTCGCGGTAGATCGCATCCCGGGTCCCGACCCAGCGCTCGCGCTCCGCCGGGAAGGAGCGCTTCTCGGCGAGCCGCAGGCCGCGATCAACGGCGACCCAGCACATCAACTTCGAATAGACGAAGTGACGGCGACCGCCGCGGATCTCCCAGACGCCTTCGTCCTCGCGCTGCCAGTTGTCGCAGACCCAGTCGACGAGCCGCTGGACGGTCAGCCAGGTCTCGTACGAGATCGGAGAGCCGTATTTGTTGAACAGGTAGATGGCGTCGAGCAGCTCTCCGTAGATGTCGAGCTGGAGCTGGTCGTAGGCGCCGTTGCCGATGCGAACGGGCCGGGATCCGCAGTAGCCGTCCAGATGCTCGAGCGTCTCCTCGGTCAGCTTCCTGCGTCCGTCGATGCCGTACATGATCTGCAGCATCGAATCGTCGGAATCGGCCTCCAGACAGACGCGCGACAGGAAATCCATGTACCGGGCCGCTTCCTGCGTGAAGCCCAGACGCATGAAGGCATAGATCGTGAAGGCGGAATCGCGGATCCACGTGTAGCGGTAGTCCCAATTGCGGGTCCCGCCGATGCCCTCGGGAAGGCTGCACGTCGGAGCGGCGACGATCGCGCCGGTCGGCTCGAAGGTCAGCAGCTTGAGTGCCAGCGCGGAGCGATGCACCATCTCGCGCCAGCGGCCCTTGTACCCGCACTGGGAGAGCCAGCCACGCCAGTACTGGACCGTGTGGCGGAACGCCTGCTCGGTCTCGTCGCCCGACAAGCAGGTCCCGCACGGCTCGTCACCCGTCATCTCCTGCAGGATGAAGGTGACGCTCTCGCCCTCTCGGACCGTGAACTCGACGTCCACCGTTTCGCCGTCGAGGCGCAGCTCGACGCTCGTCAACAACTCGAGACGCAAGCCCGGGCTCTCGAAGAGGGCGCCGTTCCCGACCAGGCGCGTCCGGTGGGCGGCCCGGGCGAAGTCGAAGGCGGGTCGACAGTCCATGCGGAGGGTGGTCTCGCCGCGCAGGGCCGTGACGCGCCGGATCACCCGCCGGCGCTTCGGCTCGTCGGACGCGGCCGCGGCGACCGGCATGAAATCGATCAGCTCGGCGCTGCTCTCGTGCGTGAAGAAGCGCGTCACGAGCACGTTGGTGTCGGGCCAGTACGACTGCTTGCTCGTTACGTCGCCATCGACCGGTGCAATCCGGAACGAGCCGCCCTTCTGGTCGTCGAGGATCGCCGCGAACACGCTCGGCGAATCGAAGTGCGGAATGCAGAGCCAGTCGATGGCGCCGTCGGTCCCGACCAACGCCACCGTGTGCATGTCGCCGATGACGCCGTAGTTCTCGATCGGCGGATAGGCCATTCGAGCTCCTCCGCGCAGACAGGGCTCGCGGCCGGCAGGGATCGGAAGCCAGCGGCCCGGCCGCCGCGCGAGTCCCAGCATAGAGCCCGGCGGCCCACCGGCCATCGACCTCGAAGCCTCGGGCGCTACGGTCCCGAGGTCGATGCGGGAAGGACCCTCCGATGTTCCTCCCGTCCGTCTCGATTCCGGGGAAACCGGCTACCCATGTGGAAGACCCTGCCCACGCTCGCCGCACTGCTCGGCAGTGCGGCCCTCTTGATGATCGGCAACGGCCTGTTCTCGACGCTGCTCGCGGTCCGGCTCGATCTCGAGGGAGCCGGCGAGACCCGGATCGGCCTGGTGATGTCGGCGTACTTCGCCGGCCTGGTCGTCGGATCGGTCGTGTGCGGACGCATCATCGGCCGCGTCGGGCACATCCGGTCCTTCGCGGTGTTCGCCGCCGTGATGGCGGCAGCCGCGCTCGCCCATGCCCTGCGCGTCGATGCGCCGACGTGGATCGCGTTGCGTGCCGTGACCGGTTTCGCGATGGCCGGCGTGCTGATGGCGATCGAGAGCTGGTTGAACGCCTCGGCCACGAAGGAGAACCGAGGACAGGTGCTCGCCGTCTACATGGCGACGTTCTACCTCGCTCTCGGCCTCGGGCAGTTGCTGCTGAACGCGGCCGACCCGGCCGGCTTTCGCCTCTTCAGTGTCGTCGGGATCTTCTTTGCGCTCTCGCTGGTCCCGGTCGCACTGACGCGCGCGCCGACGCCGGTGCTGCCCGCGCTTTCGACGTTCCGCTTCTCCCGGCTGTGGGAGGCCGCGCCGATCGGCCTGATGGGCGCGTTCGTCGCCGGCCTGGTCCTCGGGGCCTTCTATGGGCTCGCCCCGGTCTTCGCGCGGGGAATCGGGCTCTCGCTCGCCGGCACCTCGGCGCTGATGACGATGGCCATCCTCGGCGGCCTCGTCCTGCAGTATCCGATCGGGCACCTGTCGGACTTCGTCGATCGGCGGCTCGTGCTGCTGCTCGCCGGCGTCGGCGCCGGCCTGGCGAGCGGCGCGATCGTTCTCGTCGCCGATCGATCGACGACTGTCACGTTCTCGCTGATCGCGGGCTTCGGCGGCTTCGCCTTCACGCTGTACCCGCTCGCCGTGGCGCATGTGAACGATCGGCTCGAGAACGAGGAACGGATCGGCGCCGCGGGGATCCTGCTGCTCTGCTACGGCGTCGGCGCCGTCATCGGTCCGGCCCTCGGCGCCGCCGGCATGCAGAGACTGGGCCCCGCCGGGCTCTTCGCCGTCCTGGCCGCCGCATGCGGATGTCTCGTCCTCTACATCCAGTGGCGACGGATTCACGTTCCCGTGTATCCGGGCGAGACGCATACGGCCTACGTGTCGGTCCCGCGCTCGACACCGGTCGCCAGCGAACTCGATCCGCGTTCGGAGCGGGAGCAGAGCGACGACAGCACCGAGACCTGACCCGTCGCTCGACGGAACGACGGACAGGTGGTATCACGGAGGCGGAGGGCATCGCCATGGCGGATTATCGAACCATCCTCGTTCCCTACGATTTCTCGGAGCACTCCAAGAAGGCGCTCGAGACCGCGCTCGATCTGGGCCGGCGCTTCGGCTCGAACCTCCACCTGCTGCACGTCGTGTCACCGCCCATCGTGGCCTACCCGACGATGGGCACGACGGCGGCGTTGCCCGCGAGCCTGCTGATCGAGCTGCGAGAGGGCGCCGAGCGCGCGCTTCACGAGGTCGCCGCCGCGATCGAGAACCCGCCCGGCACCGTGAAGTCCCAGATCTCGACGGGCGGCGCGACGGCGGAGACGATCCGCGAGATGGCCGAGCAGTTGGGCGCGGATCTGATCGTGATGGGTACGCACGGCAGGACGGGGGTGGCGCGTGTCTTCCTCGGCAGCGTCGCGGAACGCACGCTCCGGCTCGCCCCCTGCCCGATCCTGATGGTCTCTGCGGCGGAAGACGAAGCGCGCTCCTGACCCGCCGTTCGCGCCGGCCGGAAGGACGCAGCCGGCGACGCGCGCGCTCGGGTCCGCTTCTGGGTGGGCGTCGGATCGCCCGCATCGGGGACCCGGTCGAGGTCCGCCGGCTCGCGTTCTGTCTCGACGTTCTATCTCGAGACCGGGCGCGAGTGTCCTGTCTCAGGACGCTCGTGAGCGTCGTAGACCTCGGGATTGGCGCAGGCCACCATGCGGCGTCCCGCGAGTGCTGCGAGCAGGTTGTCGACCGCGAGCTCCGCCATCCGGGTCCGGGTCGCGCGGCTCGCGCTGCCGATGTGCGGGCTCAGGACGACGTTCGGGAGCGCGAGGAGTGGGCTCGTCCGCTCGAGCGGCTCGTGCGCAAAGACGTCGAGACCCGCCGCTGCCAGACGACCCGTGCGCAGCGCCTCCGCGAGGGCGGCCTCGTCGACGATGCCGCCCCGGGCGGTGTTGACGAGGATCGCCCCCGGCTTCATCGCGCCGAGGGTCTCGGCATCGAGGAGCCCGCGCGTCTCCGGCGCCAGCGCGACGTGGACACTGACGAAGTCCGCCTGCGCGAGCAGCTCCGGGAGCGCGACGAGCTCGACCCCGCCCGCGAGGTCTTCGAGCGGTCGCGGGGTCCGGGACCACGCCAGCACGCGCATCCCGAAGCCACGCGCCCGGCGCGCCACCGCGCGGCCGATCGCCCCGAGGCCGAGGATGCCGAGGGTCGCGCCGGACACGTCGCGGCCGAGCAGCAGGTCCGGCTCCCAGACTCGTTCGGGCCGCCAGTGTCCGTCGCGCACGCAGCGATCGGCCTCCGGAACTCGGCGGGCGGCTGCCAGCAGCAGCGCGAAGGCCAGATCGGCCGTCGTTTCGGTGAGAACGCCGGGCGTGTGCCCGACCGGCACACCGCGGGCCGTCGCGGCGGCGAGATCGATGTGGTCGACCCCCACGGAGAGGCTCGAGATCGCGCGCAGGTGCGGCGCTCGTGCGAGCAGGGCCGCATCGACCCGATCGCTGAGCAGGCACAGGAGTCCTTCGGCCGGGGCCACCCGGCTGGCGAGGACGGCGGGGGGGAGGGCGGTGGGTTCAGGCCACACGTCGACGTCGCCATGCTCGGCGAGTCGCGCGAGCGCAGGACCCGCGAGGCTGCGAGTCACGAACACGCGGGGGCGCTGGCGCATCGTACCTCCTGAGGCCGGACCCCCCACCCGCGACGACGATGGCCGCACGCCGTGCTTGACCCGGGGGAGCCCCGAGAGATAGCGTTCCGTCGGGTGTGCCGACCCCCCCATCGGTGGCGGTCTCCTGCCGGGTGTGCCCGGGGTCCGCGTGTCGTCATCGCGATCCGAAGCCGAACTCGAGATCGGAATCGGAATGGTGCGCTCGCGCGTCTCTCGTAGCCCGGCCTCCTCGTCGTGTACCGAAGGCCACTAGCGGGAGACCTCCATGTCCGACACGCCCGACATCCTTGCGATCAGCCACGCGCGCCCCACCAAGACCTTGTTGTTCGCGCGCTTCATCGTCCGCAACCGCTTCTGGGTCGCGATCGGGCTGATCGCATCGACGCTGTTCTTCTTCTACCCGATCCTCAATTCGATCCTGCGCGCATCCGGCATCGAAGCGCTCCCGGGCCCCTCGGTGCGCGTCGACACCAGTGCGCGCGCGCAGTGGCCGGACCATCCCTTCATCCATGCGCAGGACAAGTTCGCCAAGAAGTTCGGCACGTCTTCGCTGGTCGCCGTCGGAGTCGTCGTCCGAGACGGCAACATCTTCACACCCGACACGCTCGCGCCACTCGACGAGATCACGCGCCGCCTCGACGGCGTCGGCTTCGACTCCCAGATCGAGAAGCGGGAGGAATTGCGCTCCCTGCTCGAAGAGGAAGGCCGCAGTGACCGAGAGATCCTGAAGGAACTCGACCGCCAGTACCCGCCCTACCCGGTGAACCACGACCAGATCCGCTCGCTCGCCCACTCGAGCACGCGGGCGATCCAGATCGAGCCCGATGGATCGATCACGTCCGACGTGCTGATGAAGAACATCCCAACGACCGCGGAGGAGTCCGAGAAGCTTCGCGGGTTGGTGCTGCAGAACCCGCCGTTCATCTACGGGCGACTGGTGTCCTGGGACGAGAAGGGGGCGCTGGTCACCGCCGGCTTCATCACGGACCGTCTCAGCACCTCCGAGGTCTACACCGCCGTCTTCGAGCACGTGCAGCAGATCAAACAGGAGCTCCAGGACCCAGCCTGCACCGCGGCCCAGGAAGGCAACTTCGTCACGCGCATCGGCGGTTCGCTCCGGCGCCTCGTGACGAGCGCCAAGACCGAGTCCCTGTGGCCGGAGGGTTGCAACCTGCAGCTCTTCGTGTCCGGCGAACCGATCCACGTCGGCTGGATCATCAAGCATGCGTTCGAGATCGGCCTCTTCGTCGGACTCACGGTGATCACCGTGTTCCTGCTGCTGCTCGCCTACTTCCGCCGCCTGCACGGCGTGCTGATTCCGTTCATCGCGGCGATCGCCACGGTGATCTGGGGGGCGGGCTTCACCGGCTGGATGGACATCACCTTCGACCCACTCGTCCTGGTGATCCCGATGATCATCACGGCGCGCGCCGTCTCGCACACCGTACAGATGGCGGAACGGTTCTTCGAAGACTACGAGATCCTCGCGCCGCAGGTCGGCGATCCGGAGGTCGCCAAGGTCGAAGCGGCCACCATCGCGATGGCCGAGCTGATCGTGCCGGGCACCCTCGGCATCGTGACGGATACCGCCGGCCTGCTCGTCATCATGCTGACGACGATTCCGCAGATGTACGAGCTCGCCGTCTTCGGCGCGTTCTGGGTGCTCTCGATCCTCGCCACCGTGGAGATCCTGCACCCGGTGATGATCTGCTACCTGCCGGCGCCGAAGGAGCACGATCACTTCCTGCCGAAATTCATGATCCGCTTCACCAACTTCATCGGCTGGATGACGACGAATCCGGTCGGCAAGTACATGGTGGCCGGCGTCACCGTCGTGCTCTTCGCCGGTTCGTTGTATCTGACGATGTTCCACTCGCAGATCGGGCAGGCCACGCCGGGCTCGCCGTTGCTCTGGCCGGATCACGAGTTCAACGTCAGTACCGACGAGATCGCCAAGCGCTTCGGCGGCGTGGATTCGTTCGTGGTCTTCTCGAGCGGCGACCGCGAGAACGCCAGCGCCGATCCGCTGCCGATCCAGCGCATGACGGAGTTCGAGCGTTGGATGGCGACCCATACCAACATGGGGGCATCGGTCTCGATCGCGCCGATCGTCCGCGGCTACTGGCGGATGAATCACTATGGCGATCCGAAGTGGCAGTTCGTACCGCAGCATCCAGGCACCGTGCGCACGGTGATCTTCCAGCTCCGTACCAACGGGGCGCCGGGATTCCTGCGCCCGTTCATGACCGACGACAGCCGGGACGCCAACGTCACGTTCTTCTATCCCGACCACAAGGGGACGACGATCACGCAGGTGGTCGCGGCGTCCGAGCATTTCATCCGGGAGAACCCGATGGGCGAGGTGATCGTGCGCCTCGATCGGGATCGAGCGAAACCCGAAGCGGGGTTCTTCGACGGGGATGCGCTGACGGACCTCTGGTACTACATGCTCGGTCCGATCCTGCCGACCCGGAATCACACGCTGCACGTGCAGGTCCGCGACAACGGCTCCTACGAGAAACTCGCGGTTCAGCACGCCGACGAGGACGGCCTGCCGGAGTGGCTGGGGGAGTTCCGGGACGGCGCCATCGAGGACTTCGAGATGGAACGCGACAGCGTCGAGGAGGGAGATTTCTTCTCGTGGCCGAGCGACCTCGCCGACTGGACCGAGAGCGACGTCAGCTGGTGGTGGGAGAGCCAGGAGCACGGCATTCGCGCCGTCGCGATCGGAACCGATGAGCTGATCGTGCAGGACATCAAGGCGGTGGACTCGATCCCGCGCTACCAGCCGACCAACTCCTGGACGCGCGGGGTGCAGTTCGTGATGGCGGGGGGGATCATGGGCATCCTCGCTGCGATCAACGAGGAAGTCGAGCGCAGCCACATGGCGAACATCACGCTGCTGCTGTTCGTGATCTTCGTGCTGCACTCGGTCACCTACAGCTCGATCCCGAGCGGATTCATCATCCTGCTCCAGTTGTCGACGGCGACCCTGCTGTCACTGGCCTACATGGCGGCCAAGGGTGTCGGACTCAACATCAACACGCTGCCCGTGCAGGCGGTCGGCGTGGGGATCGGGGTCGACTACGCCATCTACATCGTCGACCGGATCCGGCAGGAGGTCGTCGACACCGAAGACATCGACGAGGCCGTGCGGCGCGCCGTCCGGACGACGGGCATGGCGGTGACCTTCACCGCCACCACGATCGTCGGCGGCATCTTCCTGTGGTCGTTCTCGAACCTGCGCTTCCAGGCCGAGATGGCACAGCTGCTGGTGATCCTGATGGTCATCAACATGCTGGGGGCGATCACCGTGGTGCCGGCGTTCTACTCGATCCTGCGGCCCAAGGTGGCGACGGCGCTGCTGAGCGAAGAACAACGGGCGCTCCTCGACGCGCAGAAGGAACGCGAGCGGAAGCTCGGCCTCCGCGAGTCGGATCAGTGACGGAGCGGGGCGGGAGCCGACGCCGTCGGCTCCCGCCCCGCTGGTGTCCGCCCGGGGCGCCGGCGTCGGGCTTTCACGGACTTGCCAAAAATCGGCCGACGATGTTCGGAGACGGGCGGGAGGAGCACACCCTGCGCCGATGTCCTCGGCGGACGAGCTTCGGCGCTGCGTACGGGTTTGGTACGGCCGCCTCCGGATTACGGCTCCGGGTGTGCTCCTCCCGCCCGGCGATGCGCGTTCGCCAGTGGCCGATTTTCGGCATGCCTGTCAGTCGACGCCGATCGCCCAGCCCCCGTGGTGCAGCTCGAGAATCCGCGAGGCCGTCTCCTCGACGGCCCGGCCGGTGATGTCGATCACCCGCCAGCCTCTCTGCACGAACAGACGCCGCGCGGCGGTGAGTTCCCGCTCGACGATCTCCGGCTCGGCGTAGCCGATCGAGATCGTCGTACCGAGTCCGCGCACCCGCGCGCGGCGGATCGTGACGAGCCGCTCGGCATCGGCCAGCAAGCCGTAGACTTTGCGATGGGCGATCTCGAACAGCTCGCGGGGCGGGTCGATTCCTGGCACCAGCGGAACGTTGCCGGTCTTCAGTCCGCGCTGGGCCAGGTACATCGAAAGAGGCGTCTTCGAGGTTCGGGACGGTCCCACCAGCACGATGTCGGCCTGGTGCAGCGTGTGCAGATTGGCGCCGTCGTCGTGGCGCACGGCAAACTCCACGGCTTCGATCCGGCGGAAATACTCGTCGGAGAAGCCGTGCAGCAGGCCGGGCTCGAGGCGCGGCTCGAGGTGCAGGTGTTCGGCGATGTTCGCGATCAGCGGACCGAGCAGATCGACGGTGGGGACCCCGTAGCGAGTCCCGTGATCGCGCAACGCCTGGGCGGCTGCACGGTTCACGAGCGTGAAGACGACGAGTGCGTTCGCCTGGGCCGCCTCCTGCACGACGGCCCGCGCCTGGGCGGCGCTGCGGACGTCGGGCACCTTTCGCATCCGCCAACGGCTGTGGAACTGGAGCATCGCCGCCCGGACGGTGTCGGCCGCCGTGTCGCCGGTTCCGTCCGACACGACGAAGAGCTCCGCCCAGGCCTCCCCCGCCGAGCCCGCCGGCCGCGGCAACGGCGGCGCTTCGGCCGGCGGCTCTGCAACGGATCGGTCGGGACTCTTCTTCTCGCTCACGCGTGCAGCGTAGCCTCGACGCGCGGCAGGGGGAATGCGGGGCGCTATCGTGTTCGGCCATGCCCTACGAACCGCAGTCCATCGAGGCGCGCTGGCAGGACTTCTGGCGCCAGCGGGAGACCTTTCGGGCGGAACGCGACCCGGCGAAGCCCAAGTACTACGTGCTCGACATGTTCCCGTATCCGTCCGGCGCCGGGCTACACGTGGGACACCCGAAGGGGTACATCGCGACCGACGTCCTCGCTCGCTACAAGCGGATGCGCGGCTACGACGTGCTGCACCCGATGGGCTGGGACGCGTTCGGCCTGCCCGCCGAGCAGTACGCCATCGAAACCGGCGTGCATCCGCGCGAGACGACCCGGCGCAACATTGCGACCTTCAAGCGCCAGATCGAGTCGCTCGGGCTCTCCTACGACTGGTCCCGCGAGATCGACACGACCGATCCAGGCTACTACCGCTGGACCCAGTGGATCTTCCAGCGGCTCTTCGAACGAGATCTCGCCTATCAGGCCGAAGTCCCGGTCAACTGGTGTCCCGCGCTCGGCACCGTCCTCGCCAACGAGGAGGTGATCGACGGCAAGAGCGAACGCGGCGGGCACCCGGTCGTGCGAATGCCGATGAAGCAGTGGATGCTGCGCATCACCGCCTATGCGGATCGGCTGCTCGAGGATCTCGAGGAACTCGACTGGCCCGAGCCGATCAAGAAGATGCAACGCGACTGGATCGGCCGCAGCGAGGGCGCCGAGGTGCGCTTCCCCGTCGCGGATCACGAGGATCTCACGATCGAGATCTTCACCACGCGGCCCGACACGCTCTTCGGCGCCACCTACATGGTGCTGGCCCCCGAGCACCCCTTGGTCTCCCGGATCACGACGGACGAGCAGCGCGCGGCCGTCTCGGAGTACGTGCAGGCGACGAACCGGCGCAGCGAGCGAGCCCGGATGGCCGACGGCAAGCGCAAGACCGGCGTCGCCACGGGTGCGTTCGCGGTCCATCCGGTCACCGGGGCGCGGCTTCCGATCTGGATCGCCGACTACGTCGTCGCCGGCTACGGCACCGGCGCGATCATGGCCGTGCCGGGCCACGACGAGCGGGACTTCGAGTTCGCCCAGACCTTCGATCTGCCGATCGTCCACGTCGTCGACGTCGCCGGCCAGGAGCTGCCGACGACCGGCGACGGAACGAGCGTGAATTCCGGCTTCCTCGACGGGTTGCCGAGCGCCGAAGCCAGGCGCCGGATGATCGCCTGGCTCGAAGCCGAGGGGCGGGGTCGCGGCCGGGTGACGACCCGGCTGCGCGACTGGCTGTTCAGCCGCCAACGCTATTGGGGCGAGCCGTTCCCGGTGCTGCATCTCGAGGACGGCACGGTGAAGCTGGTGCCGGAGCGCGACCTGCCGGTGCGGCTCCCCGAGCTCGACGACTTCCGCCCCTCCGGCGACCAACGCACGCCGCTCGAGCGCGCGACCGCGTGGATGGAGACCGTCGACCCGGAGACCGGGCAGAAGGCGCGACGGGATCGCAATACCATGCCGCAGTGGGCTGGCAGTTGCTGGTACTTCCTGCGCTTCGTCGATCCGCACAACGAGACGGAGCCCTGGTCCCGGGAGTGCGAGCAGTCCTGGATGCCGGTGGATCTGTACGTCGGCGGGGCGGAGCACGCGGTGCTGCACCTGCTCTACGCGCGCTTCTGGCACAAGTTCCTCTACGACCTGGGGCTCGTCTCCACGAAGGAGCCGTTCCGCAAGCTGGTGAACCAGGGCATGATCCTCGGCTCGAGCTGGCGCTACTACGACGACAACGTCACGGACGATCCGGCGGCCCGACCACGGGTGCTCTCCTTCCGGGACGTGCGGGCCGAGGAGGAGCGCATCGTCGCCGCCGACGACGGCCGCGAATTGAAGGCTCGCTGGGTCGCACCGGATCGGGTCCGACTGGTCGAGGGCCGGACGCTCCATCCCACGCTCGACATCGAACTCGAAGAAGTCATCGAGAAGATGTCGAAGAGCCGCGGCAACGTGGTCAACCCGGACACGATCATCGCGCAGTACGGCGCCGATTCGATGCGGCTCTACGAGATGTTCCTCGGGCCGCTCGACAAGGAGGCGCCCTGGACGACCGAGGGCATCCACGGCGTCCACCGCTTCCTGCAGCGCGTCTGGCGGCTCTTCGTCGACGATGATCTCCCGGGCGAACCGGCCCGACCGCTGTCGGAAGAGCACGGCCCGGACACGCAGGAACGGTTGTCGGCCGAGACGATCCACGGCGTCAGCGAGGATCTGGAGGCGCTGCGCTTCAACACGGCGATCGCCAAGTTGATGGTCTTCGCGCGCGATGCGACCAAGGAGGCGCCCCTGTCGCGGAGGTCCGGAGAGGCTTTCGTGAAGCTGCTGGCGCCCCTCGCCCCGCACCTCGCGGAGGAACTGTGGCAGAAGCTCGGCCACACGGAATCCATCGCCTACGCGGCGTGGCCGCTCGCGGACCCTGCCCTGCTCGCGTCGACCACCATGACGCTGGCCGTCCAGATCAACGGCAAGCGGCGGGACGAGATCCAGGTCCCCGCCGACGCCGACGACGACACGGTGCGCAGCGCTGCCCTGGCCGCCGAGAACGTCCGCCGCCACCTCGCCGGCCGGCAGCCGAGAAAGGTCATCGTGGTGCCGGGGCGGCTCGTCAACGTGGTGTTGTAGGGGCGCCGGAGCATCTGGAACCAGTCAGCGAGGGGACTCCTGCTCGCGGAAAGCGCCTCGCGCCGATTCGATCTCGCGGGCCCGCCGGCGCAGGAACCACACGAGCCCTCCGATCAGCGCCAGCGGCAGCAACGAGAGCAGCGCGGTGCCTTTCAGGATCGCCAGACTGACGGCGGCATCATCCTGACCGGTGCAGACCGCGCAAGCCCAGGCGGCCCGCGGCAGGACCACGGCGACGGCACCGGCCGAGGCGGCCCGAACGCTGCGTGCAGCGGTCATCGGTACACCACGAGCCAGAGGATCGGCCAGATGCCGGCGACGAAGTACCAGAACACCTGCGCGGTGCCGAGCTGGCTCGAGGCGAGCCAGCCGCGCTGCAAACGCACCCACGTGTAGACGAGCGCCGCGAGCGCGACCACCGCGTGCAGCGCGTGGAAACCGACGATCACGTAGAAAAAGCTGCCGAGCTGGCTCGACGTGAGCGTCAGTCCCTGCCGCAGCATCGCGAGCCATTCCGCCCCCTGGGACACGACGAAGAAGGCGCCGAGGAGCACGGCGATCGCGAGCGGCAGACGCGCCGTCCGGCGGTTGCGGTCGAAGCACCGGCGCGCCCAGATCAGCGCGGCGGCCGAGGCCAGCAGCGCGGCGGTGTTGAGCGCGGTCGCCTCGAACGGCAGCCGCGGCTGGCCCGGCGGGGGCCACACGACGGCGGAACTGCGGGTGATCGTGAATGCGCTGATCAGGCCGGCGAACAGCATCGCCTCGGTCACGACGAAGATCAGCATGCCCATCACGCCATTGGGGATGAGCGGCTCCCGGCGCTGTTCGGCGACGACGCGGACCGAGCCGTAAGCAGGCGGATTCACGAAATGGCCTCCGATCTCTAGTGTCCGGTCGCGGCGCGAGAACCCGCCTCATGGGAGCGATTGGCTTCGATCCACCCGGGCTTCTCCCAGCGCGTCCCCTCGAGCCGCATCACGTCGGGCGCCGTCCCGGCGAAGAAGAGCAGCATGAAGAGCAGGCAGGTCGCGACGAGGTAGCCCACGAAGCGGGGCGCCACGTTGATGTGCATGAAGTTCTTCGCGACCAGATAGGCCTTCACGATCGCGATCCCGAACGCCGTGACGAGCGTCACGATCGGATGTCCGAGCATCGGGCCGAGCACGCTGGCGACCAGCAGCACCACCAGGATCACCCAGATCCGGACGTAGTTGCCGTGATGCACGTGCGGCTCGGCGGCTGCGGTTTCGAGATGGGAGTCGTGCGCTTGCTGGCTCGTCATGACTTCACTTCGCGATGTAGAGGAGCGGGAAGAGGAAGATCCAGACCACGTCGACGAAGTGCCAGTAGAGCCCGATCAGCTCGACGCGCTGGAGTTCGAGGTTCTTCCGGGCCTGGGCCGCCACGATCAGCATGATCACGATGCCGGCCACCACGTGGAGCGCGTGCAGCCCGGCGGCCGTGTAATAGAACGACCAGAAGGTGTGCGCGGAGATCGTGAAGCCGTGCTGGATCTCGGTCGTCCACTCGAAGGCCTTCGCCGTCAGGAAGATCATCCCGCCCGCCGCGGTGAGGTAGAGCATGCGCGCCGCCCGGCGGCCGTCGCCGGCGTCGGCCGCCTTGTGCCCGAGCACGGCGAACAGGCTCGACGTGAGCAGCACGAAGGTGTTGAAGGCGCCGATCCACGTATTCGTATGCGCCGCCTGATCCGCGAACGCGTCGTGGCCGAGCCGGAACATCACGTAGGAGCCCAGGAGCCCCCCGAAGATCACGATCTCCGAGGCGATGACCCACCATACGGCCAGCCGCCCGGTCGGCATCCCGGCGGCAGATCGGGTCGTGGCAATCGGTCGGGCGGACATCCGTGTTCCTCTCGGTTCGGAGCAGCGGCTTCGCCGCGTGATCAGGCCGGCTCGTTCTGCGGCCAGAAATCCGCATCGCGGCCGGGGACGCTGTACTCGTAGGGCCCGCGGTAGACCGTCGGCATCTGCTTCCAGTTGCCGTGCGGCGGCGGCGATTCCGTCGTCCACTCGAGCGTGTTCGCGTGCCACGGGTTCTTCCCGGCCTTCTGGCCGCGGCGCAGGCTCCAGAAGAAGTTGAACAGGAAGACCGCCTGGAACGCCAGCATGATCACCAGCGAGACCGTGGCCACCTTGTCGAGGTTGCGCAGCGGCTCCGAGGCTAGCTCCGGGAACTGCGCGAAATCCCAGATCCGCCGGTGCTCGCCGGCGGCGCCCAGCACGAAGAGCGGAATGAAGATCGTGTTGAACGGGATCACGGTGCCCCAGAAATGGATCTTGCCGAGCGTCTCGTTCAACATGCGCCCGAACATCTTCGGGTACCAGTAACTGATCGCGGCGAAGCTTCCGATGATCGCGATCGGAAAGAACGTGTAATGGAAATGGGCCAGCACGAAGTAGGTGTCGTGCAGGTAGATGTCCGAGCCGCTGGCGCCGAGGAAGATGCCGGTGACACCGCCGATCAGGAACTCGGCGATGAACGCGAGCGCCCACAGCATCGGGGTGGCCAGCTGGATCGAGCCGCCGTACAGCGTCGCGATGTACACGAACATCATTTCGGCGATCGGCACCGAGATCAGCAGTGTCGTGATCGTGAAGACGTTGGCCATGCGGGGGTCGATGCCGGCGATGAACTGATGGTGCGCCCAGACCGTGAACGAGAGCACCCCGGTGCCGAAGGCGGTGTAGAGGACGGTCTTGTAGGCGAAGAGCTTCTTGCGCGCGAAGACGGTGATGATCTCGGCCACGATGCCGACGGCCGGCAGCAGCACCACGTAGACCTCGGGGTGCCCGAAGAACCAGAACAGGTGCTGCCACAGGATCGGGTCGCCGCCCCGCTGCGGGTCGAAGAACGCCGTGCCAAGCGTGTGATCGAAGAGCAGCATGACGGCGCCGGCAACCAGCGGTCCGACCGAAGCCATGAACAGGATGCTCGCGAGCACGATCATCCAGACGACCATCGGGATGTCGTACATCCGCATCCCGGGGGCACGACTGTTCATCGTGGTCGTGACGAAGTTGATGCCGCCCATCAGGAAGGCCACGAATTCGAGTGCGACCGCGCAGATGAACAGCGTCGTACCGAGCGGCGTCTGATTGAACTCGCTGCTGGCCGACAGTGGCGGATACATCGTCCACGCGCCGCCAAAGGCGCCGCCCTCGACGAAGAAGGAGGCCAACAGCACCAGCGCGCTCACCAGGAAGAGCTGGTACGAGAGCCGGTTCAGCCTCGGGAACGCCATGTCGTCCGCGCCGATCATCAGCGGGATCAGGTAGTTGCCGAAGGCCGCGATCAGCACCGGCATGGCGACCCAGAAGATCATGATCGCGCCGTGGTTGGTGATCAGCGAGTTGTACTCGTTCGGCGAAACGACCCCGAACAGCGGCACGTCGATGCCGGGAAACGCGAGCTGCATCCGGAACACGTAGGCCAGGAAGCCACCGAGCAGCGCCATCGCCATGCCGGTGAACATGTACTGCAGGCCGATCACCTTGTGGTCGGTGGACAGCAGGTACTTCCGGATGAAACCCGGCTCTGCAGGATGCTCGTGATCGTGGGCGCGCGCGGGCGACGGAGCCACCGGAATCGATTCAGCCATGGGTCTTCCTCGCCTGCGCTAGCGGCCCGTGACCGCCGCGACGGAGATCTCACCGTGCTCGGCCATCCAGGAGGCGTGCTGTTCGGGGGTCTCGATGTGGATGCGCGCCGGCATCAGCCCGTGGCCGATCCCGCAGATCTCCGTGCACTGGATGTCGAACTCGCCGGTCTTCGTGGGCTCGAACCAGCCGACGATCACGCGGCCGGGGATCGCGTCCTGCTTGAGCCGGAACACGGGCACGGAGAAACTGTGCAGCACGTCCTTGGCCGTGAGCTGGAAGTGATAGAGCTTGTCCACTTCCACGTGCAACTCGTTCACCTTGACGATGTCATCCGGCGTATCGAGCTGTCCGTCCGGACCCGGATGGAAGAAGGTCCAGGCCCACTGCTGCGCGACGATCCGGACCGTCTGCTGCTCCGGCGCTGTCGGCAGCGCCTGCTTGACGTCGTACCAGACCCGCACGGCGAAGAAGATGATGAAGACGTCGCAGGCGAGCACCAGCAGGTGCGGAATCGTGATCCAGCGCTTCTCACTCTTCAGCTCGCCGGTGATGTACTGCGCGCGCTGCCCGTCTCGTCTGCGATAGCGGACGATCAGCCAGAAGAACACCAACTCCGCGACCAGCAGCCAGAAGCCCACCAGCCAGAAGATCAGCGAGAAGACGAAATCGATGTCGCCGGCGGACGTGGATGCGACGGGAAGGAGTCGTTCGAGCATGCGCTTCGCCTCAGAGGATGAAGAGGAACACGACGGCGACGAAACCACACACGCCCACCGCCGTGATCAGGAAGGTCCGCCAGGCCAGATCGTCCGGCTCGTACTCCTTGGCCATCGCTAGTCTCCCTCGGGGATCGGAGCGGAAGCCGAGGCAGCGCTGACCGGCGGGCCGCCGAGCGAGCGGATGTAGGCGATCACGTCCTTCATCGCCTGCTCATCGGTCAGCGTGCCGGCCATGCCGCGCATGATCTGGGCGTCGGTGTTGCGCGGGTCGTTGCCGCGCACGCCGTCCTTGTATCGCTGCAGGGACGAGAGCAGGTACCAGTCGTGCTGCTGGCGGAGCGGCGGCGCCTTCAGCGCCTCGTTGCCGTTGGCGTCGGCGCCATGGCACGCGACGCAGACCTGGAAGTAGCCGGCGCCACGAACCGGATCGCCGCTGGCGAGCGTCGTGGGCGGCGTCGGCGCGGGCAGCGTCGCAACGTGCGCCGCCACGGCCTGCATGTCGGCATCGGAGGTCTCGCCCCGGAAGGCCCGGGCCATCGGGAACATCCGGAGCCCGGCGACATCGTCCGGGTGCATGCCGCGCCGGCCGGTGAAGAAGTTCTGCAGCTGCGCGAGCACGTACCACTCCGGCAGACCGGCGATGGCGGGAGCGAGGTAGGTCTGGTTCCCGGCCCCGGCCGCGCCGTGGCATTGGCCACAGAACTGGTAGAGCTGGGCCCCGCGCGCCTCGTCGGCGGCCCGGGCCGGGCCCGGGGGCAGCGACCCCAGCGCGAGCAGGACCGGCAGCAGGCGGGCGAAGCAGCGGAAGACGTTCCGGTGGAGTCCCATCCATCCCTCGACGTGCGGCCGGAGGCCTTGTGACACCGCGTCTGGCACGCCGCCGGATCGCGTGGGATCGGGCATCGGGCGGTCCGCCAGGTTCGACGAGAACGAGAACAAGATCGACGAGCGCAAGATCAACGCGAGCGGCCTCGAGATCCGGGCTTCGGGGCTGCCGGAGCAGAGTAGCCGCGACGCACGCCGAGTCCCGCTTCGATGGTGCGGCATGGGGAGTAGCAAGCCGAGGGGAGGTCGACAAGACACCGCCCGGTGCTCCGAAGCCCCGAATTCGCCGGCGCTTCGGGCGCTGGGGAGAGCGGGCCAGAAGCCGGCCGCAGCACCGGACCTCAGGCCGAAACCGGGTCGATCCGGTAGAGCAGCCAATAGATCGCAACACCCGTCACCGAGACGTACAGCCAGATCGGCCAGGCCCAGCGCGCCAGCCGGCGATGCCGCTCGAAGCGCCCCCGCAGACCGAGCACGATCAGCGCGATCGCCAACGGCGGCACCGTGATCGCCAGTGATACGTGGGAGAACAGCAGCACCAGATAGGCGGTCTTCGCCAGACCCGTGGCCTGGAACGTGGTGTTCTCGAAATCCCGCGACGCCTTGTGCAGCACGTAGAGCACCAGGAACAGGCTCGAAACCGCGAAGGCGGCCATCATGGTCCGCCGGTGCGCATCGCGCCGGCCGGCGCGCGCCAGCCAGCGGCCGCGGACCAGCAGCACGGCCGCGATGGCGTTCAGCGTGGCATTGACGGCCGGCAGCCAGGACAGGTCCATGGTCGAAGGCTTAGCAGCCAGCCGGCGAGGCACTAGGCGATCCCCGGCTCCTCGACGGCAGCGGGTCCGACGAGCCGGCCCGGCAGTCCGCGCCCGAGGACCGCCACCGCGGCGAGCAGCACGGCCGCCAGCAGGAACGGCGCCGCGATCGCACGGTCGTAGAGCAGGCCGGCGGCGAGCGGCCCGATCACGCGCGCCAGTGACCCCGCCGACTGGAAGACCCCCATGACGCTGCCGCGCCGCGCGGGCGGCGCCGCGAGGGAGGCGAGACTCATCAGCGCCGGCTGCGCAACGCCGCGACCCACCGCGGCCAGGACGAGGGGAAACATCAATGGCGCGACGGACGGCATGCGCGGCAACATGAGAAACGCCACGGCCAGCGCCGCGCTCCCGGCGCTCACCAGGGCGCGCTCGGAAACGCGTGCCGAGAGCGCCTTCATGCCGCCGCCCTGAACGACCCCCATGACGACCGCCATGCCGACCAGGATGAACGCCACCTCGCGTGCGTCCCAGCCGAAGCGATCGTCCATGAAGTACTGGAACATCGTCTCGAGCTGCGTGACGGCGATCGAGAAGACGAGGTTCGCGACGCACAGGCGGCGCACGGCGGGATCTCGGAGCTCGCCGAAGCGACCGCTCGCAAGGCCGTCCGTCGGCGCCGCGGCCACCCGCTCCGGCGGCTCGCGCAGCGACACGAGCGCATGGCCCCAGTTGAGGACGGCGAGTCCGGCGGCGGCGAACATCGGGACGCCGTACCCGTACGGCGCCAGCAGACCGCCGATCGCCGGCCCCAGCACGAAACCGACCCCGAACGACGCGCCGAGCAGCCCCATCCAGCGCGTGCGCTCGGACGGCGCGGTCACGTCCGCCACGTACGCCGACGCCACGCTGATGTTCGCGGCGAACGCGCCGGAGAGCACCCGCGCCGCCAGGATCCACGGGAGCGACGCCGCGAAGCCGAGCGCCAGCAGCGACAGCGCCGTGCCGGCGATCGTGAGCAGCATAACGGGGCGTCGGCCGATCCGGTCCGAGAGCCGGCCCCAGAGCGGCGCGCAGACCAGTTGGGCCGCGGCGTATCCCATCGAGATCACACCGAGCTGCGTACCGCTGGCTCCCTGGGACTTCACGAGATACGGCAGCACCGGCATCACGATGCCGAAGCCGATCAGATCGACGATCACGACCCCGAACAGGACGCCGAGAGTGGCTCGTGATCGGTCGGGAGAAATGGCGAGTCCTCGCGTGCCGCGCGCCAGTCAGAGCTGCGCGAGCAGATCCACGTTCATCGCGAGGAAGAGCGCGAACAGATAGGCCAGCGAGATCCGGAACACGTGCTGCGCGGCGGCGTCGCTGCGCTCGCGCAGCAGCCGGACCACCGATGCGATGAACCACGCATTCATGCCGAGCGCCACCGCCAGGTACGGCAGACCGACGAAGCCGAGTGCCCACGGCAGCAGCGTCACCGGCACGAGGCCGATCGTGTACCAGAGCATCCGCCAGCGCGTCGAGTCGTCTCCGATCACGCTCGGCAGCATCGGGAGCCCGGCCGCCTCGTACTCGCGCTTGCGGTAGAGCGCGATGGCCCACACATGGGGCGGCTGCCAGAAGAAGACGATCGCGAACAGCGACAGGCCCGCGGCCGTGATCGTGCCGTTCACCGCGACGTCGGCCATCAACGGCGCCGCCGCGCCGGCGGCGGCGCCGATCACGGTGCTCCACGCCGAGCGCGGCTTCAGCCAGATCGTGTACACGAAGACGTAGAACGAGATGCTGGCGACGCCGATCCCCGCAGCCGGCGGCCCGGCGAGCGCCCACAGCAGGGCCGTCGAAAGCGTCCCGAGCCCGAGGCCGAAGCGCAACGCGACCCGCGGCGAGATCTGTCCGGCCGGCAACGGCCGGCCCTGGGTCCGGCTCATCCGCGCATCCGTCTCGCGCTCGAGGAAGGCGTTGAGCGTGTTGGCGGAGGCGGCGGCAAGGGCGATCCCGAGCAGCGTCAGGCAGGCGAACGCGAGCGAAGGCCAGCCCCCGGTCGCCATCCCGAAGATCGGGAGGCCGGTGAACAGCACCATCGGGAGCAGGCGCGGCTTCGTGAGATTCGCGAACGTGCGCACGCGGGCCAGCACCGTCGGCGGGGCGCCCGGCGCCGGGGGAGCAACGGTGGAAGAAGCTGTCTGGGCCACGCTGGTCCCGATCCTCTCGATCCCAACCCTCGGGATCCCCGTGGGCTCGATCCTCACCCCTTCGCTGCCGACCCTCTTGCTCCCGGCCCGATTGCGATTGCTCCCGGTCCGATTGCTCCCGGTCCGACGGATACCGCGCTGCACGGCGTCGGAGAGAGGGAGCTGGCGTCACCGCCGGAGCGGCTCGCAGGCGAGCCGAGGATGGAGGCGGAAGCTAGCGTCCGGTCCCGGAGCGTGCAGCGCGGAACCGGAGCATGTGACCCAGCGCGCCCGCGGGGAGATGACCGGGTGACGACCGAGAACCTGGTTCTCGTGCTGATCTCCGCGCTGCTCCACGCCGTCTGGAGTCTGTCGATCAAAGGCAGCCGGTCCCCCGTCGGTTTCAACCTCCTGCAACTGGTCCCGTCCGCGATCGCAGCCACGGCGCTGCCCTGGCTGGCGCCGCTCGGCGATCTGCCGGCATCGGTCTGGGCGCTCGTCGCCGGCTCCGGGGCCGTGCACGGACTGTACTTCTACTGGCTCTCGCGAGCGCTCGCGGTCGGCGAACTCTCGGTCGTCTATCCGATCGCCCGCTCGGCACCGGCCTTCGTACCGCTGGTCGCCGTCCCGCTGCTCGGCGAACCCGTGACGCTCATCGGCGGGCTCGGCATCGCCGTGGTCGTGGCCGGGATGTGGGCGGTCCAGATCGAGACCGGCTCGCTTCCGGGTGCCCGCCGCTTGCTCGCGCCCGGCGCCGCGTTCGCCTGGCTGACGTTGGCCGCCTCGGTGGGCTACTCGGTCCTCGACAAGCTGGCGATGACGCAGCTGCACGCGATCCCGTGGCGCGGCTCGATCCCGCCCGCCGCCACCTGGTACATCCTGCTGAGTTCGGCGAGTCTGCTGGTCTTCGCCCCGCTCGCGGCCCGCCAGGTCAGCGCGCGCGAACTCGGCGTGCTCGCGCGGCACGAGGGACGGACCGTGCTGCTCGCCGCCGCGATCGGCTTCGCCGGTTACGGCCTGATCCTGCACGCGCTGCGCACCGCACCGGTCAGCTACGTGGTGGCGGCGCGTCAGGCCAGTGTATTGTTCGCCGTTGCGCTCGGCGCGCTGCAGCTGCGCGAGCGGCCGACGCGGCTGCGACTCGCCGGCGCACTGGCGACCGTGCTGGGCGTCGTGCTCGTCGCCAATTCGTGACGCCCCGGCTCCCCGGCTACGGTGCGCCCTGATGCCCCCCCGTCCGCGAAGCTGGTGGTTTCGCACGACCGTCGCCGCGGGCGGTCGCCTGGGCGCCGGACTGCTGCGCGTCCTCGGTGCCACCTGGCGGGTCCGCCTGGCGGGTCACCCGGATCCGGTGACCGGCGGCGTGCCGGCCGTCGGCGCGTTGTGGCACGGCACGTTGTTCCCGGCTGCCTGGCGCTACCGCGATGCCGGCATCGCGATCCCGGTGAGCCGCAGCCGCGACGGCGACCGCATCGTCGCGGTGCTGGACCGGCTGGGCTTTGCGCCGTCGCCGCGCGGCTCGAGTTCCGGCGGCGGCCCGGCCGCACTCTCCGGAGCGATTCGCATTGCCCGCAACGGCGGCACGATCGCCGTGCTGTGCGACGGCCCGCGCGGGCCCGCAGGCCGCTGCAAACCCGGGGTCATCGCGATGGCGCGCGCCGCCGGCCTTCCCATCTACCCGGTCGCGATCGCCGCGCGCCCGACGATCACCTTCCGGAGCTGGGATCGCACGCTGCTCCCGCTGCCTTTCGCGCGCGTCCACTTCGAGACCGGGGCGCCGCTCCGGGTGCCGGCGGACGCTTCCCGCGAGGACCTCGAGCGGCTGCGGGAAGCGCTCGAGGATACGCTCGAACGCCTGCACCGCCGCGCGCAGGCAGCCCTCGAGCGTTGACCTGGCTGGCCCGTCACGGAGGGCGTCGTTCAGCGGGCGCGCACGCCGGCGCGGCGGATCGCTTCGGTGATCCAACCGCCGAGGTTCGGGTGATCACGCAGCCCGGCCTTCTCGAGCCGCGCGCAGGCGATCGCTTCGACGTCCCCGACTGTGCCGGCCGCCAGCGCGTAGCGCGCGTCTTCGGCGACCTGCGCCGAATCGAGCGCCCGGACGATCTCCTTCACGATCGGCACCGAACGCGGCGCCACCGAGAGCTCGCCGATGCCGAGGCCCACCAACAGCGGGACCGCGAGCGCGTTGCTCGCCATCTCCCCGCACACCGAGACGGGGATCCCGCCTTCGCGGGCCGCCCGCGCGCTGCGATCGATCAGTCGCAGCACGGCGGGATGCAGCGGCTGATAGAGATGGGCGATCGCCTCGTTGCCGCGATCCACGGCCAGCGCGTACTGCGTGAGATCGTTGGTCCCGATGCTGAAGAAATCGCATTCGCGCGCCAGGGCGTCGGCGATCAACGCCGCCGACGGCACCTCGACCATGATCCCCATCGGCAGCCGCGGATCGTGAGGCTCACCGGCGCGCGAGAGACCGTCGATGGCTTCGTGCACGAGCCGCCGGACCTCCCGCAACTCGTCGATCGAAGAGATCATCGGCAGCAGCAGCCGCACGTTGCCAGCCGCCGACGCACGCAGGATCGCCCGGAGCTGCGCCTTCATCACCTCGGGGTGGCGCAGGGAGAGGCGCACGGAACGACAGCCGAGCTGTGGGTTCTCTTCTCCCGGAACGCCGATGGTCGGCATCGCCTTGTCGCCACCGAGATCGAACGTACGGATCGTCACCGGCCGCGGAGCCAGCGCCTGGGCGACGCGCTCGTAGAGCGTCTGCTGCTCCTCCTCCGGCGGGATGCCGCGGTGTGCGAACGCGAGCAGCTCGCTGCGGAACAGACCGACCCCTTCGGCGCCGTGCCGCTCCACCAGCCGGAGATCGGCGAGCAACCCCACGTTGGCCGTGAGCAGGACCCGCCGTCCGTCACGGGTCTCCGCCGGGCGGGACTTCAGCGCGTCGAGGTGCTCGACGGCGATCTCGAAGCGCTGCTGCGCGCGCCGATACTCGGCGAGCAACCCTTCGTCGGGCGAGAGGTAGACCCGTCCGCTCGTGCCATCGACGATCGCCATCTCGCCCGGCCGCGCCAGCTTCAACAGGTCCGGGGCCCCGGTCACGCAAGGGAGCTCGAGGGTCCGTGCGAAGATCGCGCCATGGGAGGTGGCGCCGCCGTGCTCGGTGACGATCGCCCCCACCTTGTCCATCTCGAGCAGCGTGAAGTGCTGGGGCAGGATCATCGATGTCACGACCACGGAGCCCGGCAAGAGCGGGACGTTCTGGTGTCGGACCCCCAGCAGTTTCGCCATCACGCGTCGGCCCACGTCCTCGACGTCGAGACCCCGGTCGCGGAAGTAGTCGTCTTCGATGCGTGCAAACAGCGCGCGGTAGTCTTCGACGACGCGCCGGATCGCTTGCAGCGCATTCCCCGTCTCGGTGACGGCGCGATCGAGACGGTTCAGGAAACCGTGATCTTCGAGGATCTGCACGTGGGTGTTGAAGACGCCGGAGAACTCGGGCCCGAACTGGTCCCCCATCTCGTCGGCGACGTCGCCGAGCTCGCGTCGGGCCTCGGCCACGGCCCGCCGGAGATCGCGAGCCTCCTGCTCGGAGTCCTCGCTCGGCTGGTAATCGACGTGCTCGAGATCGAGCGGATCCTCGAGCAGATAGACCGGACCGATCGCGATCCCGCTCGAGGCCTCCGTGCCGCGCAGCTCGACGTTGCGCTCCTCGCGATCGGGCGCCGGACCGGCGATCGACATCCCGCCCTCGGCCATCTGCTGCACGAACCGCGAGCGCTCTTCGTCGGGCCCGGCCACCAGATCGAGCAGCGCGGCGTTCAGCACCACCGGGGCGATCATCTGTCCACAGGCGTGCAGCAACTCGACGTCCTGCTGCGAGAAGTGTCGCGGCGCCACCGTCTGGACCACGAGCACCCCGATGGCGACGCCGCGCACGACCAGTGGCGTCGCCATGAGCGACGCGAAGCGGTCTTCTCCGGTCTCCGGGAAGAACCGGAAGTTTGGATGCTGCTCGGCATGCTCGACGGCCAACGGCCGACCCTCGCGGGCCACGAGACCCACGAGGCCCTCTCCGGTCAGCAGCCGGACATGCCCCACGGACTCCGGCGCCAGGCCCTTGGTTGCGCGCAGGACCAGCGTCTTGCGCGCCGGATCGCTCAGATAGAGCGAGCAGACGTCGGCTTCGAGGCGCTTCGCCACACGCTCGACGACGTTGCCGAGCGTCTCGGCGAGGTCGTGCGAGCGCGAGACGATGCCCGCCACGTCGGCCAGCAGCGTGCTGTGTTCGGAGCCCTGGGTCGCCATTCGGTGCCTCGCAGCGAAGACCGATGGTACCGGACCGTCCGAGGGAAGGGATGTGGCGGGGCGACCGGACTAGCCGTGGTGCATCTCGTCGGACATCACGGCCATTACTTTGCCGGGAAACACGTAATCCTTGTCTTCGAAGCGCATTCCGAGCGCCAGGAGGATCTTCCGCTTGGTATCCATGCGACAGTTCATGCCCTTCTCGACGCTGTGGATCGTGCGCAGCGCAACCTTCGCCTTGCGGGCCAGCTGTGACTGCGTCATCAGGCGGTTCTCGCGCAGCTCGCGCACCCGGTTCTTGCGGGCGGACCCGGTGAGGCTCTCCATGTGCGTGCAGCTCCCCTCTCGACGTGTCGTCCCTGGCGCGGCGCGCCGGTGTCGATCCCGTTTCGGCTCACGATCGGGTTTCTTTAGCGAGATTCGAAGGTTGGAGGCGCCGGGAAGCGTGACGGAGCAGCGCGGATGAGGGCTTGGGAACCCGCTGAACGGACGCCTGGATGCGCGGCAAGACGCACATCGGCCGCCGCCGGAGGAGCCGCCGGCGGGACTCACGGCCGCGGGCGGACCGAGGGTGGGCCCGGAGGAGTCCGCCCTTGAGTGGGCCGAGGATCACCGCGCTGGCCGCGCTGGCGCTGCTGCTGCTCGCCGCCGCTGCCGCCGCCGGATTCCTCGTCGCCACGCGCTACGGGCCCGAGCACGCCGCGCGCTGGCTCGAGGCACGGCTGGCGGAACAGATCGGCCCGGTGACGATCGACGCGCTCGACTTCGGGTTCCATTGGGGGCCGGCCATCGAGGTCCGCGGGGTCCGCAGCGCGCCGGACCCGGACGGCTCCGGCGCCCGGCTCGAGGCGGCGAGCGGAAAGTTCTCGCTCGACCTGACACGGCTGTTGCGGGGCGAACTCCGGATCGGACGGATCAAGCTCGTGGGCCTGCGCGCGGAGTTCGTGCGCGGCCCCGACGGCATCCTGCATCCGGAAGCCGCGCGGCGCCTGCTCGCTCTCGCGCCCGCTGCGAGAGCGGGCGAGGCGCCCGAGGAGCCCCCGAGACCCTTCGACCTGCGCGAGGCGCTCGAGGCACTGGGAGCGGTCCGCTCGCGGCTCCCGGTGCTCGCCGTCGAGGATGGCGAGATCCTCTGGCGCGAGGCCGGCGCCCCCGTCGAGGAGGTCGGCATCCGGGCGCTCGAGGCTTCGCTCGCAAAGACGCGGCTCGGCGGCGGCCTCCGACTGATCGCCAGCGGTCGCTTGCTCGCGGACGGCGCCGCTGCGAGCCGCTTCGACCTGCGAGCAGACCTCCCCCCGCTCGAGGAACCCAGGGCGGAGCTCAGCCTCATCGATCTCGATCTCGCGGCAGCGCGCCCGTGGCTCGCGGGCTGGGCGCCGGTCCGAGACGCGGTCCGGGAACTGGACGGCCGCGCCTCCCTGCACGTCACCTGGCGACCCGACGGTCCGAACCACCGGATCGATGCCGAAGCGGTGGCGCTGGACCTGAGCGCCGGCGGCCGCCTCGGCCCCGACACCGGGACCGGACGCTCCGAGCTGACGAGCGCCCGGGTCGCCGGATCGTTCCTCGTGGCGCCGGGCTTCGTCGAGGCGGCGGACCTCGAGCTGGATCTGGGTCCCTGGCGCCTGCGCGGCCACGTGCGAACGGCCCGGCCCTTCGGCGAGCGCACCGCGATCGACTTCCGCGCGCGCGGGGAGCCGGTGACGGCCGAGCACGTCCAGGCGGCGCTACGCGCGGCCGACGAGCCGGCGCTGACGCGCATCGCGGACGGAATCTCCGCCGGCCGTCTGAGCGCCTGGTCGCTGGCCTGTGAGGGTGTGAGCCGCCGCGGCTGGCGGCGCGTCGCAAAGGACCCCATCGACGCGTGGCCGGACGGCTGCACGTTGCAGCTCGAACTCGAGGGCGTGACGATCCCTCAAGGGGGCGGCGATCCGATCCGAGGACTGCGCGGGCGCC
Source organism: uncultured Pseudomonadota bacterium (assembly GCA_900696485.1). Taxonomy (GTDB): domain Bacteria; phylum Myxococcota_A; class UBA9160; order UBA9160; family PR03; genus CAADGG01. The sequence goes on along the minus strand of CAADGG010000073.1, from coordinate 8,789 downwards.
TGGATCTTCGGCGCGACCGGCTGACGCTGCGCGACGTCCACGCGCGCATCGGAAACCGCCCGCTGCCCGCACTCGACCTCACCGTCACCGGCGTCGCCGCGGTGGCGCAGGCGATCGCCGCCGGCGAAACGCCGCGCGCGGTGCCGCCGCTGCCGGGTTGGTTCACGCTCGAAGCCTGGGCCAAGGGCGATCGCGACCCGCGCGCCCCGTCGCGCTGGCAGCGCGCCGAGATCGAAGCGAGCCGCCTCGATCACCCGGTCCTGTTGCGACCCGTCACCGGCCTGCACGCGGTGCTGCGGCCGGTCCCGTTCGGCTTCGACGCCGAGATCGTCGAGGCGCACTGGGGCTCCGCCGTGGTCACCGGACGCGCGCGCAAATCCGGCGACCCGCCCGGCCGCATCGAGGTCGAGGCGACCGCGGTCCCGAGTTCGAAGCCCGCGCCGCGGGACCTCGAAGATCCCGCCGCCTGGGCCCGCGCCACATTCCGGGTCGAGCTGCAGAAGCTCGGGAAGTTCCGCGCCAGCGAGGTCAGCGGCCGCATCCGGATCGAGGGCGACGAGGGCCGGATCACCGAGGGCGACGCGCACCTGGTCCCGCGCGGCCGCGTCGTCGGAGACGTCGATCTGCGCCTCGACCGCAGCGATTTCGTCGCGGCGGCCGGACGCCTGCGCGTCGAAGGCGCCTCGCTCTCGGACCTGCTCGAGGATCTGGAGCTCGACCCAGAGGTGATGACCGGCACCGTGCACCTGTCCGGCGAGGTGTCGGCAAGACTGATTCCGCGCCAGAACATCCTGTTGGAGCTGACCGGCCCGGTGACGCTCGCCTTGCGCGACGGGGAGATCCGCAAGCGGATGAACCTGCTGCTCGCCCTCGCCGCCGCGAGCGACACATTCAATCTGTTCCGCTCGCGCGAGGTGCTGCCATACGAAGAGATCGACGGCACGGGCGTCCTCGACCGCGGGATCGTCCGCGCGGAGACGCTGTCGCTGGTCGGACCGGCGGCTCGACTCGTCGCCACCGGCGACGTCGACATCGTCCATGCGCCGAACCCGGTGAACGCCGTGGTCGGCGTGTTCTTCTTCAAGACGCTCGATACCGTCATCGGGGCGGTGCCGCTGGTGAACCGCATCCTGCTCGGCAAGGACGAGAACCTGATGGCTGCGTACTTCGCCGTGAGTGGCCCGTGGAAACAACCATCGGCGCGCATCCTGCCGTCGACGCTGCTGACGTCGGGACCGGTCGGAATCGTCACGGACGGCCTGCCCGGTTTCGTCCGCTCCGGCGTCGGAACGCTCTGGCGCCTGCTCGGCGGGGGCGGCAACCAGAAGGAGATCACACCGGCGCCGCCGCAGGCGCCCGCGCCCGCGCCCGTCCCGGATGCGGATGCGGATGCGGATGCGGAGAAGGCGACGCGCCGATGACGCGGCAGACGGCGCGCGGCAAGCTGCTCTCGCGCGCGTCCGCGGCCGGCGCCGTCCGGGCCGCCCAGCGCCGCGGCGAGCGTGTCGTGTTCACGAACGGCTGCTTCGACCTGCTGCACGTCGGCCACGTGCGCAGCCTCGAGCAGGCCCGCGCGCTCGGCGACCGGCTCGTGGTCGCCGTCAACCGCGATGCCAGCGTACGGGCGCAGAAGGGCGCCGGCCGCCCGATCGTGCCGGCCCGCCAACGCGCCGAGGTCGTGGCCGCGCTGGCCTGCGTCGACTGGGTCCTGCTGTTCGGCGAAGCCACCCCGCTGCGTGCGATCCGGGCGCTGCGTCCCGACATCCTCGCCAAGGGAGGAGACTGGCCACTCGATGCCATCGTCGGCCGCGCCGACGTCGAGGCCTGGGGCGGGCGCGTCGTCCGGTTGCGCGAGGTGCGCGGCGCACGGACGACGTCGCTGGTCGACGCGATACGCTATGCCCCGAAGGACGCCGCTCGTGGGAGGGATCCCGGTTCGACGCGCGCGCGCCCCCCTCGATGCTGAGCGCGCCCGATCCGGACGCAGCGGGAAACGCGCCCGGCCCGGGCCGCGTCGGAGTTCTTCATGGACCTCGTGGACCCCATGGACCAGACGGATCCCTCGCTTCCGCTCGAGCGCCTGCTCGACGAAGTCGGCCGCGTCGTCGTCGGCCAGCGCGCACTCCTCGAAGGACTCCTGACGGCGCTGCTCGCCGGTGGGCACGTCCTGGTGGAGGGCGTGCCGGGGCTCGCCAAGACGACGGCGGTGCGGGCCCTGGCGCAGGCGCTCGGGCTCGGGTTCCAGCGCGTCCAGTTCACGCCGGACCTGTTGCCGGGCGATCTGATCGGGACGCAGATCTACGAGCCAGAGGAACGCCGCTTCCGCGTGCGACGGGGGCCGATCTTCAGCCCCGTGCTGCTGGCCGACGAGATCAATCGCGCGCCCGCCAAGGTGCAATCGGCGCTGCTCGAGGCGATGGAGGAGCGGCAGGTCACGATCGGCGACGAGAGCTTCCCGTTGCCGCAGCCCTTCTTCGTGATGGCCACGCAGAACCCGATCGAGCACGAAGGCACGTATCCGCTGCCGGAGGCCCAGGTGGACCGCTTCTTGTCGAAGCTGATCGTCTCCTATCCCTCGGCGGAAGAGGAGCTCGAGATCGCCGCCGGAGCCGCCGATCGTCCGGATGCCGTGTCGGCGGTCGCGGATGCCGCCACCGTCGCGGCGTTGCGCACGGCCGCGGCGGAGGTGTACGTCGCCGATGCGGTCGCCGACTATGCCGTCCGGCTGGTCCGCGCGACGCGCGCGCCGCAGACGGTCGCCGCGACGCTCCGCGAAGCCGGCGCGTCGCGCCCGGTCGGCGACCTCGTCGCGCTCGGGGCGTCCCCGCGCGCCTCGCTGTTCCTGCTGCGCGCGGCGCGGGCGCGGGCACTGCTCGATGGACGTGGCTTCACGACACCGAACGATGTCAAGCGGGTGGCCCCGGACGTACTGCGCCACCGCGTGCTGCTCACCTACGAAGCCGAAGCTGACGGGATCGCGCCGGACGCCATCGTCGAGGCGGTGCTCGACGCCGTCTCGACTCCCTAGCGGCACGCCATGGACGTGCGCCTCGGCCCGACGCCGCCGGCTGCCCTCGCACGGGCGGCGCGCCTGCTGTGGATCCGCAGCCGTCACGAAGCCAGCAGTTGGCTGGTCGGCAGCTCCCGCAGCCCGTTCCGCGGTGGCGGCGTCGAGTTCGACGAGCTCCGGCCGTACGAGCCCGGTGACGACGTGCGTTCGATCGATTGGAACGCCACGGCACGCAGTGGCACACCGTGGGTGAAGCGCTTCCGCGAGGAACGCGCGCACACCGTGCTGGTGGCGCTCGACGTCTCTGCATCGATGGCGTTCGCGTCGCAGGGGCGCAGCAAACTGGCGAGCGCCGCGCGGGCCGCGGCGCTGATCGCCGCCGCGGCGCAGCGCGCCGGCGACCGCGTCGGGCTCGCCACCTTCTCCGACGAGATCCGCGCGTCGCTGCCGCCGGCGCGTGGCGACGTCCACGGCTGGCGACTCGTCCGCCTGGCCAGCGAGCAGATCGCCTCGGCTCCCGGAATGACACGTCTCAATGTTGCTTCGGCATGGGCCCTCGCGCAGACCCGCCGGCGAGCCCTCGTCGTGTTGCTGTCGGACTTCCGCGATCCGGCTCTCGACAGCACGCTCGCGAGGGACGCGGCGTCGCCGCTTGCGCAGCTGGCGAGCCGCCATGATCTGGTGGCGATCCTCATCGACGATCCGCGCGAGCACGCGCTGGTGGCGGCGGGCGGAGTGCGGCTGATGGATCCGGAGCGCGGCGGACCGCGCCGGCTGCTCGGCACCGGGCGGCGCCAGCGGGCCCGCTACGCCGCCGCGGCGGCGACGCGGCAAGCGGCGTTGCAGCGCCGACTGCGCCGCGAAGGCGCCGATCCGCTCGTATTGACGACGCCCGAAGATCCTCTGCGCGCGCTCGTGCGCTTCTTCCGCGCCCGCGAAACCCGCGGCCGGCGGGCGGCGCGATGACCGGGCGAGCCACGGGCCGATCGGCCGCGCCTGCGGTCACCGGGTTCGTGTTGGCGGCCGCACTCGCTCTGGGCTGCGAAGCGACGCACGACACCGACGGGCCGGAGACGGCGATGGCGCCCCCGCGCCCGCAGGCCACCGTCGTGATCGAACCGCCGCAGCTTCGGGTCGGGGACGTGGCGGAGATCGAAGTCGCGGTCGTGACGCCGCCGGAACACGCGCTGCGTCCGCTCGTGGTCCCCGACGATGCCGTACTCGGCCTCGTCTGGGTGCTCGCGGTGGAAGCGCTGCCGATCGACCAGCAGCGCGGGCGCTGGACGCATCGCACCCGGCTGCGCCTGCGCGCCCGCGAGGTCGGCAGCGGCACGTGGCCGGCGCTGACGCTCGAACTGGTCGGTCCCGAAGGCGAACGCACGCTGCTCGCAACGCCGCCCCGTCCGTACGAGGTCGTCTCGGTGCTGCCGGCGTTCCCGGATCGCCTCGAGCCCTTCCCGTGGCGGCTACCCGACGCGCCGGCCGCCGTCTCGCCGTGGCTCGCGGCGGCCGGCGGGGCGGTCGCCACGCTGGCGCTCCTCGGCGCGCTGGCGCTCGTGCGGCATCGCCGGCGTCATGCGCACCGGCGCGCCCACGGAGGTCTCGGCCCCGCCGCAGAGGTCGCCATGGCGCCGGGGTCGGTTGCCCAGCGCGAGCTCGCCGTGGCCGCAGCGGCCATCGACACGGACTGGCGGAGCTCGGCCGATGCGATCAGCCGCACACTGCGTCGCTACACCGCCGAGCGCTGGGGCTTCGCGATCGAGTGCCGGACCACCGAGGAGCTGGTCGGCCGAACGCCGCCGCTTGCGATCGCGCGGCGCTGGCCGGCGGCGTTCGCGTGGCTGCGCGAGCTCGACGCGTTGCGCTTCCGGCCCGACGCAACGGACGATGCCGCGCTGCGCGTGCGACAGCTCGCCGAAGCCGCCGCCCGCTGGGTCGCGGAGACGACGCCGTGCGAGGGCCCGCGATGAGGGCGTCCGTCGTCGAGTTCGGCGCACGACTCGGCCTGCGCATCGATGGCTTCGAGCAGCCGCTCTGGTTGGTGGTCGGCGCGCTGGGACTGGCGATCGGCGCGTGGTGGGCATGGCGGCGCGCCCCGGACGCGCTGCCGTGGCCCGCGTGGTCCGAGGCCGTCGCGGCCGGCGCGCGGCGGGATCGCAGCGCGTGGCTTCCCGGGATCGCGCGCGCGCTCGCACTGGCACTGCTCACGATCGCGCTGGCCGGGCCGGTGACCGAGCACCGCGCGCCGCCACCGGCCGGAGCGGGGCTCGATCTCGTGCTGGTGCTCGACGCCTCCGACAGCATGCGTGCGCTCGACGCGCAGGTGGACGGTGCGTGGCGCACGCGCTTTGCGCTGGCGCGCAGCGTCGTCGCCCGCTTCGCGCGCGAGCGCGCGGCCGAAGGCGACCGGATCGCGCTCGTCGTGTTCGGCGAGACGGCCTTCACGCTGTCCCCGCTGTCCGCGGATGGGGCGCTGCTCGAGGCCGCGCTGGCGCGTGCGGAGCCCGGCGTGGCCGGTGGCGCCACCGCGCTCGGCGACGCCCTCGCGCTGGCGGTGAAGCGCGTCTCGCCGGACGCGGAGCCGGGCCGGGCCGCCGAGCCGGTGGCCGGCCGCCTCGTCGTGCTGCTGACGGACGGGCGCAGCAACGCCGGCGCCGTGCCGCCGGCGATCGCTGCCGCGCTGGCCGCCGCACGCGGCGTGCGCGTCCATACGGTCGGGATCGGCAGCACCGGCGACGTCGCGATGGAAGCGCCCGCTGCGGCCGGACGCGAGGCCCGCTTCGAGCGCCACGATCTCGACGCGACGACGCTCGCGGCGATCGCCGAAGCCACCGGCGGCCGGTCCTTCGAGGCCGACGACGCGGCGGCGCTGCACGACGTCTACACCGAGATCGATACCCTCGAGCGCGTCGACCGGCGGCCGCCGCCGCGCGTGCGGCGCACGCCGCAGCCAGAACCGTGGCTGGCCGGCGCCGGGGTGCTCGTCGCGCTCGAGCTGCTGTGGGCCCGCGGCTTCGTGCGGCGGATCCCGTGAGCGCGCCATGAACGACTTCTGGCTCGCGCACCCGGAAGGGGCCCCGTACGTGGCCGGCGCGACGGCGCTGGTCGTCGGCGTCGTCCTGATCTCATGGGGGCAGGCGCGGCGACGGGCGCGGCGACTGCTCGGCAGCGCTCGCGGCATCGGCCTCCGGCGCCTCGCGCGGGACCTCGCCGTCGTGCTGGCGCTCGCCGCCATCGGCGTCGCGGCGCTCGGCCCGCGGGCTGGCCTGCGCAGCGAACGCGTGCCGGCGTCCGGCGTCGACGTGGTGCTGCTGGTCGACGTCTCGCAGAGCATGGACGTTGCCGACGTCCCGCCGAGCCGACTCGCGCGGGCGCGGCGGATCGCCGCCGAGCTGCTCGCGCGGCTCGACGGCGCGGATCGTGCGGCACTCGCCGTGTTCGCCGGTCGCGGGGTCCTGCTGACGCCGCTGACGCCGGACTTCGAAGCGCTGACGGAGTTCGTCGCGGGCCTCGATGGCAGCCTGCTGAGCGTCCGCGGGTCGGATTTCGATGCGGGCGTCCGGGCGGCGCTCGGCGCCTTCGAGGTCGTGAGCGAACGGCCGCGCGTCCTCGTCGTGCTGACCGATGGTGAGGATCCTGCCGGCGCCAGCGAGATCGACGCCGCGAGCCTGGTGCGGGCCGACACACGCGGGATCGCCATCGCACTCGGGCTCGATGCCGGCGGGCTCGTGCCGGACGGTCGCGCCCCGCTGCGCGACGCCGACGGCAGGCCGGTGCGCTCCCGACGCGATGCGGCCCGGCTGGCGCGCTGGGCGGCCGCGGCGGATGGCGTCCGCTTCGACGCCGATCGTTGGGGCGAGATCGATCTCGCGGCGGCCACGAACGCGATCCGACGCGACGCCGGACGCGGCCCGGGCGACACCGTGATCCGTCGGGTCCCGGCCGTCCAGACGCGCCCGCTGGCCGCGCTCGCGTTCGTGCTGTTGTGGCTCGAATGGACCGGAGCGCTGCGCCGCTTCGGAGCCACCTCGACACGCGCGCACGAACGAGCCGCGCCGGAGGGGTGGCGCAACCGGTGCGTCCGTGCGGTCCTCACCGGCTTCGTCGCCTCCGCCGCGATGGCCCTCGTCGCCTCGGGAGCCGACGACGAGGCCTCTCGCGGCACACGCGAACCGGTGTCGGCCCGGCGCGCGGTGACGGAGCTCGAGGCGCAGCTGCGCGCACGGCCGGGAGACGCCGAGCGGCTGCTCGCGCTCGGCGTCGCGCGCGCCGAAGCCGGCGATCACGACGGGGCTCGGCACGCATTGCGCGCCGCCGCGCTGACCGCGCGCGATCCCGGCCTCGCCGCACTGGCCTGGTACGATCTCGGCGTGCTCGAGATCGACGCCCGCGAACTCGAGCGTGCGCGAGATGCCTTCTTCGACGCCCTCGCGCTGCGCCCGGACGATTCCATCACGCGCTTCAACCTCGAGTGGACGTTGCGTGCGCTCGAGACCGAGCCGCCCGCGCCGCCGCCCGGCTCGCGTGCGAACCCGGAGCGCGAGGATCCGGAGGCTGCCGAAACGGACCCCGAGCCGGCGCCGGGCCGCGCGTCGGAGCCGACGGCGCCGGAGACCGCCCGGACGCCGGAGACCGGCGCCGAAGCGCCAGCCTCCGCGCGCTTTGCCCCGGAGCTTCGGGACGACGACGTCGAGCGCTGGCTGGCCGGCGTCGAAGACACCGCGGCGCAGGCGCTGCGGGCTGCCGCCGAGGACGACGCGGAACCCCGCCGGAGCCGACCGGGAGTTCCCGCGTGGTGACGCGCCGGCACGCTCGACGCCGGAGTCCGCGCGCCGGCACGCTCGGCATCGTCGCCGGTTTCGGCGCGAGCGCGCTGGCCGCGTCGGTCGCGTTCGCGATCGACACTGTACCGTGTCGCTCGACCGTCCTGCTGGAGCCGACCTCCGCCGTCGTCGGCGAACAGGTGCGCTATCGGGTCCGGATCCTGCGCCGGCCCGAGGTCGTCGCGGTCCGCTGGCTGCGATCGCCGACCTTCCCGTCGTGGCGCGTCGAGTGGCTGCCGGGCCGAACGCCGGATCCGCGCATCCGCGAGATCGGACCGGGCTGGCTCGTGTTCGAGGAACGCCGCGCGCTGTTCCCGGCCGCCGCCGGCCGGCTCGAGATTCCGGCCGCCGAGATCGGCTGCACGCTGACCGACGACACCGAGTTCGCGGCCGGCGTGCCCGCCACCTTCCTGGCCGTCGACCCGCTGCCGGACGCCGGCCGACCGGCGGATTTCACCGGCATCGTCGGGCCGGTTCGCGTGCGCATGCATCTGTCCGCGCCGCTCGTCCGGGTCGGCGACAGCGTCGCGCTGGCGATCTCGATCACCGGCGCCGGCAATGTCTGGTCCGCGGCGCCGCCGCTCGATCCGGCGCGCGAGCTTCCGGACGTCGACGCGTTTCCGCGGGCCCCGGAGCTCGATTTCGCACGCGGGGAGACCCTGTCTGCGCGTCGCACCTTCGTGTGGGATCTGGCCCCCCGCCGGCCCGGCCGGCTGACGATCCCGGCCGCCGGTGTCACGTACTTCAACCCGGTCTCGCAACGCTATGAGCGCGCCGCCGGCCCGCCCCTCCCGCTCGAGGTGCTCGCCTCGGCAACCCATGACGCCGCGCCCGCCGCCCACGCGCGCGGCGACGCAGGCCCCGGCGCCGAGGCGTCGGAGGGCGCCGGCGCCGGCTGGCCCGCTCGGATCGGCCTCGCGCTGGCCCTGCTGGCCGGCGGCGGCGGGATCGCCGCG
>CAADGG010000072.1 GCA_900696485.1 uncultured Pseudomonadota bacterium | reverse complement strand
GTGGGAGGAGCACACCCTGCGCCGATGTCCTCGGCGGACGAGCTTCGGCGCTGCGTACGGGTTTGGTACGGCCGCCTCCGGATTACGGCTCCGGGTGTGCTCCTCCCACCCGGCGATGCGCGTTCGCTAGTGGCCGATTCTCGGCAAGCCTGTGAGCGGGGTCGCCTCCCCCGAGGGGGGCAAGCGTGGGCTTCACCGATCGGCCCCGCGCGCCGATAGGCCCGAGGTACGGACCCGCCTGGACCGCGAGGACCCGCCGATGCGTCGAACCATCGTGATCGCGCTGTTGTTGCTGTTGGCCGTGCCGGTCGTGGCGCTGGCCGACGCGCCGCGCGCGTACGTGTCGCGCGGCGAATGTTCGCGGATGACGCGGCAGATCGCGCACTACGCCACCGTCGTCGATCGGGCGCGCGAGCGCAACAACACGAAGTGGGAAGAGAACACGTTGCAGCACATCGGGCGCATCTCGGATCGGCGCGCCCGTCTGTGCCCCGAGTATCGCGAGCGGCCGGCCGGCGAGCAGCTGCTGAAGATGCTGCGCACGGCCGCCCGGATCGCCACCAAGCTCTACACGTGGGGTCTGCTGTAGGGCGATCGCCACCCCGTCGGGTCTCCACGGGTGCGCAAAAAGGGATACCCTCCCGCTTTACGCGCCCCTCGGGAGACCCCTCGTGAAACTCTACGACTCGAAAATCGCTCCGAATCCCCGCCGCGTGCGGATCTTCCTCGCGGAGAAGGGAATCTCCGTCCCGACCGTCCCGATCGATCTCGCGAAGGCCGAGAACCGCAAACCCGAGTTCCTGGCGAAGAACCCGTTCGGCGGGATTCCGCTGCTCGAGCTCGACGACGGGACCTGCATCGCCGAGACGGTGGCGATCTGCCGCTACTTCGAGCGCACCCAGCCCGAACCGCCGCTGATGGGCGTCGGTGCGAAGGGAGAGGCCGTCGTCGAGATGTGGCAGCGCCGCATGGAGCTCGAGGTGGCGTTCCCGATCATGCAGGTGTTCCGCAATACCCACGATTTCTTCAAGGGCCGCATCCCGCAGGTGCCGGAATTCGGCGAGGTCTGTCGCGGCGCGGTGACCAAGCGCCTCGCTTGGCTGGACGAGCACCTGGCGGGTTCCTCGTTCGTCGCCGGCGACGACTTCACGATCGCCGACATCACGGCCCTGTGCGGCATCGACTTCGGCAAGCCGACCGGCATCCGCATCGCACCGGAATCGAAGCACCTGGCGCGCTGGTACGAGGCGGTGTCGTCGCGGCCGAGCGCCAGCGCGTAGCTCGCGTCGTCCGCGGCGACGACTGGAGGGGAGCGATGGAATCGACGCGCTGGCTGCGCTTGGCGGGGCTCGGCATCGGACTTGCGGCCCTCAGCATGGGCTGTGCGGCCCGTCCCGTCGTGTACTCGAATGCGCACGCCGGCGGCAGCGCCGAGGCCCGCATCGAGCGCGACGTCGAGGAGTGCCTGACGCTCGCGCGACGCCATGCGCGCGAGGGGCGTGCGCTCGGCCGCGACGCGGCGCGGAGCACCGCTGGCGGCGCCGTCGTCGGCGGTGCGACCGGAGCGGTGGCCGGTGCGATCCTCGGCAGCGCAGGCCGCGGTGCGGCAACCGGCGCGGCCGTCGGCGCGACCAGCGGTCTGCTGCGCACGCTGTTCCGCTCGCGCTCGGGGGACGATCCCGTCTTGCGGCGCTACACCGAACGCTGCCTCGCCGACCGGGGTCACGACGTGCTCGGCTGGCGCTAGCGCGTTGCCGCCACGAGGCAGGAGGATCTCGTGAGAGCGATCTGGAAGGGCCGGGTGCTCGCGGAGAGCGGGAACACGCGGGTCGTCGAGGGCAATCACTACTTTCCGCCGGAGAGCCTGCGGACCGAGTTCTTCGAAGAGAGCCCGACGCAGACCACCTGTTCGTGGAAAGGCGTCGCCCGCTACCGGCACGTCGTCGTCGACGGCGCGCGCAACAGCGATGCGTGCTGGACCTATCCGGAGCCGAAACCGGCCGCACAGGAGATTGCGGGCTGGTTCGCGTTCTGGCGCGGCGTCGAAGTCGTGGAATGAGGCGGGCCGTGGCCGGGCTCGTGCTGGTCGCGATCGGCTGCACCGGAGGGAAAGGCATGAGCGAGAGTCGCGGCGCTCCGCTCGCGCCGTGTCCGAGTTCACCGAACTGCGTCTCGAGCCAGGCGGCCGACGCCGCTCACCGGGTCGAGCCGTTGGCGCTGCGTGCGCCGGCGACCGACGTGTGGCCGGAGCTGACGCGTGCGGTGGCGTCGATGCCGCGCACCCGGATCGTCGCCGAGCAGCCCGGCTACCTGCGCGCCGAGGCGACCAGCCTGTTGTTCCGCTTCGTCGACGATCTCGAACTCGCCCTTGCGGCGGACGGCCGTCGTCTCGACGTCCGCTCGGCCTCACGCATCGGTTACTCGGATCTAGGCGCGAATCGCAAACGTGTCGAGGCGCTGCGCACCGCCTTGAGAAAGGCCGGCGTCGTCGAGTAGCCTCGCGCGGGGACCCGGCTCGCCCCCGCCTTCGAGCGCCAGGAGGGTTTTCATGAAGCATCGTCGGCTCGGTCGCAGCGGCCTCGTCGTCCCCGAACTCGGACTCGGGACGATGACCTTCGGCTCGATGGCCGACGAGGCGACCAGCATCGCGATCCTCGACAAGGCGTGGGACGCCGGCCTGTTCTTCCTCGATGCGGCCGAGGTCTATCCGGTGCCGCCGGATCCGCAGTGGGCCGGCCGGACCGAGGAGATTCTCGGCCGCTGGCTGAAGAGCAAACCGCGCGACGCCGTGCTGCTGGCGACGAAGATCGCCGGCCCGAGCGGGGGCTGGTTCCAGGCCCCCGTGCGCAGCGGGCGCACCGCCCTCGATCGCCACTCGATCGCGCGCGCCTGCGACGACAGCCTGCGCCGGCTCGGCACCGACTACATCGACCTCTACCAGACCCATTGGCCCGAGGCCGGCCTGCCCGTCGAGGAGACCCTCGACGGGCTCACGCGTCTCGTCGAGGCCGGCAAGGTGCGTGCGCTCGGCTGCAGCAACGAATCGGCGTACGGGTTGATGAAGAGCCTGTGGACGTCGGAGCGCAGCGGGCTGGCTCGCCACGAAACGATCCAGAACAACTTCAGCCTGCTCCACCGCCGCTTCGAGGACGAGCTGGCCGAGGTGTGCCGGCGCGAACAGGTGAGCCTGCTGGCCTACAGCCCGCTCGCCGGCGGTGTGCTCTCCGGCAAGTATCAAGGCGGGGCGTGGCCGGACGGCGCCCGCTTCACGCGCTACCGGGACTGGAACCCGCGGACGAAGGCGATGATCGCGCGTTTCGTCAATGCCGGGACCCTCGGAACCGTCGAGCGCGTCGCGACGCTGGCGGCGGACTGTGGCGTCGCGCTGCCGACCTTCGCGATCGCGTGGACCCTGACTCGTGACTTCATCGGCTCGACGCTGATCGGCGCGACGTCGCCCGAGCAGCTCGATCCGCTGCTGACGGCCGCCGATACGAAGCTCTCGGCCGACGTGCTCGCCGAAGTCGATCGGATCTCCCGCGAGATCCGGTACCCGATGGGATGAGGGCCGCATGATGCCCGACGGCGCAGCGCGTTCCCGACTGGCTCTCGTGGTGTCGCTCGTGCTGATCGCGTCGGGACCGTTCGCCGCCGGCTGCCGCCGCGCCGAGGGCGGGCCTGGCGTCTACGACGCCCATGGCGTCGTCGAGTCGGTGAACCCGGAATACGGCCAGGTGGTGATCCATCACGACGACATCCCGGGCCTGATGCCCGAGATGACGATGAGCTTCGATGTTCCGGATCCGGAAGTCCTGGCGCGGATCCAGCCGCACCAGGTGGTCGACTTCCGGCTCGAGTTCACGGGCCGTGCCTATCACGTCATCGACGTGACGCCGCTCGGAGACGCCGCCGGAACCGGGCATCGGGCGGGCACGTCGTTCGATTCCGTCGCTCCGCGCGGGGATCCGGCGCCGCCGTTCGTGCTGACGGATCAGGATGGCAATCCGCTCTCGCTCGCGGACCTGCGCGGCAAGGCCGTGCTGCTGGATTTCGTCTACACGAACTGCCCCGGACCGTGCCCGATTCTCACCGGACTCCACGTCGAGGTGCAGCGTGCGCTCGAACCGGCCCTGCGGGATCGGGTGCGTTTCGTCTCGGTGTCGCTCGATCCGCTGACGGATACGCCCGCCGCACTGCGCGAATATGCCCGCAAGCGCGGCGCCGACACCGCCAACTGGTCGTTCCTGACCGGCGCACCCGATGCCATCGAGGCGGTGTTGAAGGGATACGGGGTCGGATCGGCGCGCCAGCCCGATGGCACCATCGCCCACCTGGTCGTGACGTTCCTGATCGACGGCAACGGACAGATCGTGCAGCGCTACATCGGGCTCGATGCGCACGATCCGGAGCAGCTGCGCGCAGACCTCGAGCGACTGGCGTCCCCGACGTAGATCTCCTCACCGCGGACGATCCCGTGCGCGCCTTCGGCGTGGACCTGCCGCGGGTCGGCGAAGGGATGCAGGAGACGCGCCCGCGACGGGTCACCGGGGCCGCGGGAACGGGCCTCGTCGGGACGGCGCGAGATCGGACGGCTCGTCGCCATGCCGTCAGGATGGCACGAACGAAATCGGCCCGATCGGAGTCAGCCGGGTGCCGGATGGGCGTGTGCGCTCTCCCCCGTGTGGAGCGCCAGGTGTTGTCGCGCGGGCAGGCGCCGCTGTCGGCGCGACCACGATGCGATCACCCGGGACAGGACTCGCGTGAGCAGGGGGTCGATGGCGACGTGCTCACCCACGCGCGGGACGAACGGCAGTCGGCGACTTTCCGCCGCGAGCCGCGCGACCGGCTGCGGGGGGAACCCGGCGCGGCAGTACGGGCACTTGCTGGTGCGCGTCTTCACGAACATGCGGTGGCCGCAGCCCTCGCAGTGCTCCGATCCGCCGCGGGCGAGCGCACGGATCAGGAAGGCGTTGGGGATCTCGCGGTTCGACGAATGCGACAGCATCGGCATGGCTCCGTGGCTCCAGCTCGGGGGGCGCTGTTGTTGAGTGGCCCGAAACCGGGGCAGGTAACGCTTGCGGGGGATCTGCCGTGGGCAAGCGAGGAGCGCAAGGAGTCGAAAAGGATCCGGATTCGCCTTGCGCGAGATCGAATCCCCGTCGCGGCTGGATCGTCAGAGGGCGGGATTCGCGCGGAGCAGCCGGGTTCGGGGTCTCGTCCGGAGTCCGAAGTGGACAGCGGCAGGGAGCCGGGGCAAGCTCGACCGCGCCTTGCCACGGGTTTCTTGCGTGCCCGATCCGCGGCCCGCTCAGCACGCTCGTTCGCCGGAGGGAGTCATTCGTGAAGCGTGTCCTGCTCTTCCTCGCCACCAACATCGCGGTTCTTCTGGTCCTCTCGATCGTCCTGAGGCTGGTCGGCTTCGAGGGTTTTCTCGCCGAGAACGGCGTCGATCTGGCGCTTCCGCAACTGCTGCTCTTCGCGGCAGTGTTCGGCTTCGGCGGATCGTTCCTCTCGCTGGCGATCTCGAAGTTCATCGCCAAACGCGCGACCGGCGCACAGGTCATCAGCGAGGCCCGGAATTCCACCGAGGCGTGGCTGCTCGAGACGGTTCGGCAGCAGGCGCAGGCGGCCGGCATCGGCATGCCGGAGGTCGCGATCTTCCCGTCGTCCGCGCCCAATGCGTTCGCCACCGGTGCCCGCCGGGACGCGTCGCTGGTCGCGGTCAGCACCGGGCTGCTCGAGCGCATGGAGCGCGCCGAAGTCGAGGCCGTCCTGGCCCACGAGATCAGCCATGTCGCGAACGGCGACATGGTGACGTTGGCGCTCGTCCAGGGTGTCGTGAATACCTTCGTGCTCGTCCTGTCGAGGGTGGTCGGACACATCATCGACCGGGTCGTGTTCCGCACCGAGGAAGGACACGGTCCCGGCTTCTGGATCGTGACGATCGTCGCCCAGATCGTCTTCGGCATCCTCGCCAGCATCATCGTGTTCTGGTTCTCGCGACAGCGCGAGTTCCGGGCCGATGCGGGTGGGGCACGGCTTGCCGGCGCGCCGAACATGATCGCGGCCCTCGAGCGGCTGCGCCGCGGCAGCGGCGAGCCGCTCCCGGAGGCCCTGCGTGCGTTCGGGATCAGTGGGGGAGGCCGTGCGAACTGGATGCGGCTGTTCGCGAGCCACCCGCCGCTCGAAGAGCGCATCGATCGGCTGCGCCGGCACTCCGCCTAGTCGCGACGTCGCGGGACGCCTTCAGCGGGTCCGCTGCGGTGGCAGAGTCAACCGGAACACCTCTTCGCCTTCGCCATTCACGACGCGGGCGGCGAGCTTTCCGTCCTCGCTGACATCGAGGATCCCGAAGTTGAACCAGCGCTTCGCCTCGTCGAGGGACGAGACGCTGTGTGCTTTCGGCGGCGCGAACAGGAACAGGCGCTGCGGGGAGAACGTGGCATCGACGAGCTCGTTCCGGTAGAGGCCGGCGTGCAACGGCCCCGTTGCGATCTCGAAGAAGCGAAACCTGCGGTCGGCGACGAACGGCCGGTAGCGGAACGCGGCGGCGAAGTGGACGCCCGTGGTGATCCAGACGAGATTGCGGACGCCGTGGTCCCGGAAGGATTCGAGGATTCCGAGCAGCTCGCGTTCGAAGCCTCCGTGCTGGCCGAGATCCGCCCAGCCATCGCGGCCGGTGTCGAGCGATCCGGTGGGGATCGAGATCGGCACGCTCGAGGCGATCACCTTCCACGTCGCATCGGACGACGCGACCGCGTGTTCGAGCCAGCGACGTTGTCCGGCGCCGAGCATCGTCTTGGGTTCGGCGCCGTCGTCCGGTGCGAGATTGGGGTCTCGGTATTGCCGGGTGTCGAGCGCGAACAGCTCGAGATGCCGGCCCCAGCGCAGACGGCGGTGAAGCGACTGACCGTCGGCGAGCGGGTTCCATTCCTGAAAGGCCCGGCGGGCGAGCGGGAGCAGCGGGACGTGGGCGCGGTAGGGAGGCTCCGCGCGGGTATCGTGGTGCGGGCCGGCGTCGCTGATGATCTCGTGGTCGTCCCAGATCGCCACGTACGGCGTGTGGGCGAGCAGGCGGCGCAGCCCGTCGTCGTCGCGCACATAGCGCCAGTGGGCGCGGAATCCGTCGAGGTCCGTGGCCGGCCCGAACTCGCCGGGGATCTGGGCATTGCCCAGCGGACCGACGGGGTGGCAGACGTCGTCCGCATAGATCATGTCGCCGAGGCCCACGAAGACATCGGGCCGCTCGGCGAGGATCCGATCGAAGATCGGGAACCCCTCTCGCGCGTCGCGGCAGATCCCCTGTCCGGCGAGGCCGCCGCCCCAGGCGAGTCGCACCGCGGCGGGTTCAGACGCGAGCGGCGCTGTGCGAAACCGGGCGGTCGCCGGGCGGCCCGGCGGGTCGGCGGCGCCGGGCGCCGAGAACCGCACCGTGGCCCGGTAGCTCGTCGCCGGCTCGAGATCCTCGAGTGCGATGCGGCCGGCATGATCGGACTCGCCGTCGACCGGGATTTCTCCGGTGAAGACGGCGGGAGCGCTCGGGTCGTCGCTTCGTTGCAGCACGAGCTGCATGCGCGCCGGACGATCGGTCCGGGACCAGATCACGGCGCCGCGGGCGCCGACTTCTCCCACCGCGACGCCGTGGGTCGCGCGGGGACTGCTCTGGGCTTCGAAGCCCTGCTCATGGGCGCACGCCAGCGCGGCTGCTGCCAGCAGCGCGAGCAGGCGACCATCGTGTCGAAGGCGAGCCGCCGGCGCGGTCGACAGGTCAGGCCGCTTGGCGGCGCGGCGCGGCGACGAGTGCGCGCAGCCGTGTGATCAGGCCGGTGCGGCCGGCGGCGCGAGCCTGTCGCTCGAGTTCGCGTCGTTCCCGCTCGGCACGCCGCAACTCGGCGCGCCGGAGCGCGTCGACGACATCGAACGAGGCGATCATTCCATACCGGTCGGTTCGATAGCGAAGCATCGGAGACCTCCTTCCCCCATCGGCGCTTAGGATGCCCTTTTCTGTGCGAGGTGACACGTTTGTCATCTTGCGAGCAGGACCCCTCGGGGGAACTCTCCTTTTCCGGACGTCCCGCACCCGCATGGCGGCGGGGGCTCGGCCGGCTCAGGCGGGATCGACTCGCTCGAGGGCGAGGCGTTCGGACAGCACCCTGCGCTCTGGATACAGCGCGTAGACGGCGGCCGACGCCAGGCAGAGCAACCCGGCCAGCGGGCCCACGAGGACGACGCCCAGCGCGCGGTCGCTGCTGTTGCCGAACGCGATGAAGAGCCACGCCAGCAGGGCGGTTGCGAGTCCATAGACCCATTTGGTGAGGAGCCCCTGGGCCCCGAAGTACATCGCGGCGCGGTGGGCGCGGGTGCGCGCCGCGTCGAGGTCGATCATCTGTCCGAGGACCACGTGCGGGAGGACCAGGAAGCCGGCGGCCGGCAGGCCCCAGAGCGCCCCGACTCCGAACAGGATGAGCAGGTTGGTGCGGTCGTGGGGTCCACCCGGAACGTCCGGCACCAGCAATCCCTGGAGCGAGAACAGCACGCCGAGCGCCGTCGCACAGGCGACCAGGATTTTCTTCGGGCCGTGGCGCGCCGCAGCGCGGCCGATCCACCAGAAGCCGAGGAAGACGCCGGGACCGGGGAGCAGCGCCAGCAGTGCGGCGAAGCCTTCGTCGCGGCCGGCGATGGCGATCGCGTAGTAGGGTCCCATCGGGGTGATCAGTGTGATCCCGAACACGAACAGGATCTGGGCGCCGAGATACACGAGAAAGGGACGGTTGCGGAGCGTCGTGGCGAGGGCCGTCCGCATCGACATCACCGCTGCCGTGCGGACCAGACGGCGCTCGTCGATCGCGACGATCGGTCCGAGGCAGAGCACCAGGGCGAGCGCCGAGGAGCCGACCACGACGAGTCGCAACGCCTGTTCGGTGTCGAGTCCCAGCCCGCGCCGGCCGGCCTCGACGCCGGCGAGCCACCCCCCGCCGTACAGGCCGACGACGACGACGGCGACGATGGCCATCAGCGTCGAAAGGCTCACGCGCTCCCGCTCGTTCACCGCGATCTCGGGAAGCAGGGCGAGATAGGGTCCGACGTAGGCCGTGAAGAAGATGTAGTAGATCGCGAGCAGGGTCGTGAGCCAGGCGAAGTTGAGGCCGCTGCCCGGCAAGCCGGGCGGAAAGAACAGCAGCACCGGTGCCAGCACCATCGGCCCGATGCCGGCCAGCAGGAAGACACGGCGCCGGCCGAAACGGGAGCGGGAACGATCCGACGCCCAGCCGACCAGCGGATCCGCGAGCGAATCGACGAGCCCGCCGAGCAGACGGGCGGCCCCGAACGCGGTCAGCACGCCGAGGAACTGCGCCTGGCCGACCTGCGGCACCAGATCCGAGTCCCCGGGAGGCAGGTAGTAGAAGATGGCGATCGCGACGACGATGCGATCGGTGATCTGGAAGCCGGCGGAGCCGGACGCATAGGCGATCCGGCGCCGCAGCGACATCCGGGCTTCTTGCACGGCGCACAGGCTAGCAGCGGCGCGCGCCGGGGCCGCGCTCCCGGTCCACTCGTTTCGGCGGGGCGGATTCCCCGCGTTCCCCGTCCGGCTCCCGGAGAGCAGAGGATCCCGCGGCCCCCCCTTCAAGTCCGCCCCGGCGGCGGGCCGAAAAGGCCCAACATGAGTGGTCTCGTCGTCGATCTGCTGTTTCAGGGAGAACTGCGCCGGACGGTGCCCTTCGACCGACCGGTGCTGCGCATCGGGCGGATGCGGGAGAACGACATCGTCGTGGACAGTCCGGCGGTGAGTCGCTTCCACGTCCAGCTCCAGCTCGATGCCGGCCGCGTCTTCCTCGAAGACGGCGGCAGCGAGAACGGCAGCCTGGTCAACGCACGCCGCGTTCGGGGCCGCCAGGAGCTGGCGCCCGGCGATCGGATCGTCGTCGGGGATTACGAGCTGCGCGTGCGCTCGCGTCGCCTCGACGAGCGGGCGCTGGTGGACGCCGCGACGCGGCCGCCGGAGCCGCCGCGCGAGGAGTTCGAGACGGCCGAACTCGTCGCCGCGGAGGACGATGCGGAGGTGCCGACGGCGGCGCTGATGGAAGAGGAGGTCGAGGAGCTGGCGATCGAGTCCGCGCCGGCCGCGGCGCCGGCCGCCCCCCTGTTCGCCGGCTTGATCGTGCAGCGCGACGGGAAGATCGATCGTGTCGTGCCTTGGGAGGGCGACGAACTCGTCGTCGGTCGTTCGAGTGAGTCCGACCTGGTGCTCCCGCAGGATGAGGTGTCGCGAAAGCATGCGCGCTTCGTCCACCGCGGCGACCACTACGAAGTCCACGATCTCGGTTCGGTCAACGGCACGCTGGTGAACGGCGATCGTGTCGACGTCCACCGTCTCGGGGTCGGCGACGTGATCACGATCGAAGGCTTCGAACTCACCTTCGTCCTCGATCGGGAGCCGATCAGCGGCGTGATGAAGCCGTCTTCGGCGGCGCCTCTCCCGCCGGCCGCGTCGAGTGGGGGACCCGAAACCGAGTGGGACGTGGATGCCCTGTCGATCGTCGACGATTCACCGGACTCCGACACCGGGATCGCGACCGCGTTGTCCGAGGCCGAGATGGCGTCGGCGCTGGGGGACGCCACGATTGCCAACGTGATGCTCGAAGAGGATCAATTCGGGGCCGTGGAGGGACCGGACGCCGTCGAGACGCCCGATCCCGAGGAGGCGTTCGACGCCCCGGCGAACTTCGACGTGGCGGACGGACTCGATGAGCTTCCCTTCGAGGCGGTCATCGATCAGCGCAAGGAACTGGCGGCCGCGCAGCCGCGCGGCTCCTCGCGGGCCGCTTCCGTACAGGACCTCGGTTCCGTCGAGGCGCCCGTGCGCATCGTGACGCTCGAGCTCCGGCTGCGGCTGGACCAGCTCTCCGAGCCGCTGCGAAGCGCGCTCGAGGAAGCCGGCGCAAACGATCTGGTGATTCCGGCGGACCTTCGGCTGCGCACGGACTGACGCGCGCTCGGGTGAGCAGGGCCCCGCTCCGCACCCGACGGCGTCGCGGGAGGGTCGGGAGGCTCTCGGCCGGGAGCCGTTCGAGCGCGGAGAGGGGATGGCTGCCGGTGAGCTGCCGCTCGTCTGCTCCTCGGCTGCGCGCGGGTTTCCGTCGGAGCGACACGCCTCTGCGTCCGACGCCACGCCGGGGATCTTTGCGCCACCCTCCTTTGGGGTCCCGGATGCCGATTCCGGGGACGAAGGAGTGTGTCTTGGTCGAAGCGATCCCCCACGAACGGATCCGGAGTCTGCGCCGAGGGCAGTTGCCGATCGCGTGGATGATCGTGGCGCTGATGGTCGCCATCCCGGCGGTAGCCGAGGCCGTACCGGAGGGCGAGATCCCGGGCGGGCGCGCCGGCGCGCCGGCGCGCGTCGAGACGCAAGGGGATCCTGTCGCGGAGCTGCTGGCGGAGCTCCCGGAGGCACCTCGTCCGGCCGAGCCGGCTCCTCCGGTGGCGCCGGCTCCGCCGGTGGTGCCGGCTCCTCCTCCGGTTTCGGCCGCTCCTCCCGCGGCGATCGCACTTCGTTTCGACGGCCGCTCGCTCGTGATCGGGGCCGTGGTCGGGCTCGTCCTGGGGGTGGGGTTGTCGCTGATGAGCCGCAGGAGCTCGGGTGCGGACCGGGCTCGCGGAGAGGCGCGGCCGGAACCACCCCGGCACGAAGAAGAACGGCCGCGCGCGCCTCACGAGGAGGAGAGCGAGGCCGCCCCGCCGGTGCGAAGCGAGGCCCGCTCCGGGTCGGGGACGTCGAGCCGGCCGCCGCCCGAGCCGCTGATCTCGACGGACTCGCTCGCGCGCGACCTGCTGCTCATGATCCAGCGCCTCGACGAGCGGGCCGCTCGGGGTGATGAGCTTCTCGCCAGGCTGAACGAGCGCATCGAGTGGCTGGACCGCCGGACCCACGCGCAGGCGGAGGAACTGGCCGCGCAGCGGCTGGCAGTGGTGCGTCTCGAGCGCGCGGTCGGCCGTCCTCCCGTCCGTTTGGCCACCGAGCTGGGTCGGCAGACCCACTCCGCAACGCTCCGACCGCGAGAAAGTTGACGAATCGAACCCGACCCCCTTCTTGACGCCAGCCTGCTTGATGGTTTCAAGTCGTCGGGGGGATTGCCCGATTCAGCGGGACCGGGTCGGGGTCGATGGCAGTGCCGGCGCGGGGGGATGCTGGTCTTGCGCAAACGCCTCGTCATCGCGGGTCACTCGCGGGAAGGCCTCGAGCTGGTGCCGTTGCTCGAGGCAAATCCTGCCGTCGAGGTGTGCGCGATCGTCGTCGAGGATCCGGCCGCCGCCCGCGCGGTCCTCGAGGAGATCGACCCGGCCGCCGCGCAGCGCATGGCCGGGCGGATCAGCGTCGAGGTCGAGCGGGCGCTGTCCCTGCCGGGCCTCGTCGCGGTGATCGATGCGGGGGCCCCCCCGCGCCTGCGCGAGCGGCTGGCGGCGGCCCGCGGCGTGCCGGTCACGACGCCGGCGCTGGCCCGGATGCTCTACGCCTTCGGTCCGGCCGACGCGTTCTCGAAGCCGGATCTGCTGGCGGCGCTGCGCGAGATCATGGATTCCGCAGATCTCACGCGCGATCGCCGGAGTGTGCTCGACCTCGTGCTGCAGGTCGCCGTGACCGCCACGGGCGCCGATCGCGGCTCGCTGATGCTGTGGGACGATGGCGACCGTGTGCTGCGTGTCGCGGTGGCGCTCGGGATCGAAGAGGAGCTGATCGCGAAGATCCGCGTGCGGGCCGGCGAGGGCATCGCCGGGCGCGCCTTCGCGGCGGAACGCGCGGTGTTGCTGAACGGCAAGGCGGACCACACGCGCTGGCAGATCGTCCGCGAGCGTGACGACGTCGAGTCCGCGATCTCGGCGCCGCTCGTCCACCAGGGTCGCGTGCTGGGCGTGCTGAACCTGTCGCATGCACGGCATCAGAACCAGTTCGCCGAAGAGGATCTGGCCTTCGTCGAAGAGCTGGCACGACTCGATGCGCGGATCATCGCGCGCGCCGAAGAGCTGCACGGCATCCTGCGCGAGTCGGCGTCCCTGCGCGTCGAATCGCAGCTCCGGCGTGCGCTCGCGCAGCCAGAGCCGTTGTCGGCCCGGCTCACCGCGGCCTGCGAACTGCTGACGGAAGGCCTCACGGGCGGCGTGGCCCGGCTGTGGCTGCGGGACGGATCCGAGGCCGAGTCCGCCCGGCCCGCGGCCGGATCGGCCGAGGAGCCGGCGGGTTCCGGCATCGCCCTGCTGTTGCAGGCGTCGTCGACACAGCTGGATCCGCTCGGCCGCCGCGAGCGCCTCGCGCCGGGCGAGGGGCTGCCCGGCCGGGCCGTGGCGGAGCGACGGATGCTCTGGCTCCGCGGGGTCTCGAACGACATGGATCTTTGTAGCTTCGCGTTGCCCTTGCGGGCGGGCCAGGACCTGCTCGGCGCGCTCGAGGTCAGCGGCGGAGGGGACCGGGCCGGCGGACTCTCGGAGCGGCTGTCGGGCGCGGCCCTGGCGCTGGCCGAGGAACTGGCGTCGCAGCTGCGCACGGCACGTCTCGAGCGGGAGGCCAGGCGCAACGAACGCCTCGGAGCGGCCGCCGCCGCCCTTGCGGCCTGCGAGGAAGCGCGCACGCTGTGGGATCTCGTCGCCTCCTCGGTCGTGACGCTGCTCGAGGCGCAGGATGCCGTCCTGCGGCTGCGCGACGCCGCGAGCGGGCGCTTCCGGATCGTCGCCTGGAGCGGGATCGGTCAATGGCGCCGGGCCCCGCTGGCCGAACTCGAACGCCGCCTCGCAACGGAAGCGATGCGCGATCGAAAGCTCGTCCGCATCGCCGACCTGGACGCCGATCCGGCTCTTGCCGAGCAATCCGTCGCCGTCGCGACGGCGTTGATCATGCCCTTGCTCCGTGATGGGCAGCCGATCGGGAGTCTGTCGGCCCTCGGCAAGGTCCCCGAGGAACCGCTCCTGGGGGACCGCTTCGGTCCGGCCGACGAGGCGGTGCTCGAGCGGCTGGGGCAGCACCTGCTGGCAGCCCTGGCCGGCTTCCGGGAGCCCGAGCGTCCCGACGTCGATCCCGAGACGGCGCTGCCGACGGCGCGGCCGCTGCGAGAACGTCTGGAAGAGGAACTCGCGCGGTCACGGCTTCGCGGTCACCGGATGGTGTTGCTCGAGCTCCGTCTGGCCGGAGTTCCGGCGGGGACCAGCGCGAGTCCGAGCTTCGGGCCGACCGCCGTCGCCCTCGCACGAGCCCTGCGCGCAGGGCTGCGTCCCTTCGATGTCCTCGCGCGACCGGAGTCGGAGCGGTTCGTGGCGCTGGTTCCGGAACCCGACCGCGAGGCAGCGCGGTTGCTGAGCGATCTGGGTCGGCGCGCGCGCGAGGTGCTTCGTGAGGCCGGCGTCCCCGCCGATCTGCGGGTCGGGTTCGCCGTGTTTCCCGACGACGCCGTCGATGCGGCCGGCCTCGAGCGCCATGCCTCCGAGGGGCCGTACGGCGACCTCTGAGGGCGGCTGCCCGAGGCTCTCGCGTTCGACGTCGAAGCTCTCCTCCGGCGCGGTATGCTCGACCGCATCATGACGACCCTCCCGCGATCCGACGCCCGCCCCGATCCCCGCGACCCGTTCTTCGTGCAGGCCCCGCCGCAACTGGCCGACTCGTGGCTGGACGATGCGCTGTTGCGGAGCTGGATCGCGCGGACCGTCGATCCGGAGGTCCGACGCGCCATCGAGCCGGAACTGGCCGAGATGGGTGCGCTCGCGGGCGGCCGGCTCGCGGAACTCGCCGCGCGGCATCGGTGCGACGAGCCGGAGTACGTGCCGTTCGATGCGTGGGGCCGGCGGACCGACGAGGTGCGCGTCAATGCGGCCTGGCGGGAGTACGCCCGCATCGCCGCCGAACGCGGTCTCGTCGCGCTCGGGTACGAGCGGACACACGGCCGGTTCTCGCGCGTGCATCAGTTCGCCCTGGTGCACCTGTTCCACCCGTCGAGTCAGTTCTACACGTGTCCGCTCGCGATGAGCGACGGCGCTGCGCGTACGCTCGAGCGGCTCGGCCAGAGTCTCGGCGCGACGCGGGAGCGCGCCCTGGCGCACCTGACCTCGCGGGATCCCGCCCGTGCCTGGACCAGCGGGCAGTGGATGACCGAACGCACGGGCGGCTCGGACGTGGGGCTGTCCGAGACGATCGCCCGCTGTGGCGAGGACGGCGTCTGGCGGCTGTCCGGCATCAAGTGGTTCACGTCGGCGCTGACCTCACAGATGGCGCTCACGCTGGCGCGGCCCGAAGGGAACGGCCCCGGCGGCAAGGGCCTGGCGCTGTTCTACGTCGAGCTGCGGGATGCAGACGGCCGGCTTCGCAACATCGATGTGTTGCGTCTCAAGGACAAGCTGGGCACGCGCAACCTCCCGACCGCCGAGCTGCGCCTCGACGGGACGCCGGCGGAACCGATCGCCGCGCTCGGCGACGGGATCCGCAACATGACCCACATGCTGAATCTGACCCGCACGTGGAACGCCGTGTGCGCGACGTCGAGCCTGCGTCGCGGGCTCGCGCTGGCGCGCGACTACGCGCGACGCCGGGTGGCGTTCGGGGCCTCGCTCGCCGAGAAGCCGCTGCACCTCGAGACGCTCGCCGACCTGGCGGCCGAATCCGAGGCGGCCTTCGCGCTCACCTTCCACACGATCGCCCGCCTGGGCGCACACGAGGTCGGGGAGGGCGATGCGCGCAGCGAGGCGCTGCTGCGCCTGCTGCATCCGATCGCCAAGCTGTGCACCGGCCGGCAGGCCGTCGCGGGCGCCAGCGAGGTGCTCGAAGCCTTTGCCGGTGCCGGGTACATCGAGGACACCGGACTGCCGGAACTGCTGCGAGATGCCCAGGTCTATCCGATCTGGGAGGGCACCACCAACGTGCTGGCGCTCGAGGCGGTGCGCGCGGTAGGGCGCGTCGATGCGCTCGCGCCGGCGCTCGAGGAGATCCGCGGACGGGCGCGATCCGCACAGAGCCCGGTGCTGCGTGCCCCGGCCGCGGCCGCGCTCGCGGCGGCCGATCACCTCGAGGCGTGGTGGACCGGCGCCTCCGCACGGGGAGCCGCGCTGCACGAGGCCGGCTTGCGGCGCTTCGCGCTGACGGTCGGGCGCAGCATGGCGTTGGCGCTGCTCGTCGAGCACGCCGACTGGGCGCTCGCGCGCGGAGACGGCCGGACCGCGGCGGCCGCCCGCCGCTTCGCCCGCAACGGCGTCGACTGGCTCTGCGACGACGAGGAGCCGTTCGCCGCGACCACAGGGTTGGCGCTCGGCGACCTCGTCGAGCCGTCGGTCCTCGATTTCGGAGCGGCCGCCGGCCGTCCTGCCTGATGGGCGAGAGCGTCGCGTTCCTGTGTCTAGGCGCGATGGGGGCGCCGATGGCCGGACACCTGGTCCGGGCCGGGCACGGACTCACCGTGTGGAATCGCGATGCCGAGAAAGCGCATGCCTTCGTCGCGGCGTCCGGCGGGCGCGCGGCCGCGACGCCGGCCGAGGCGGCTCGTGACGCCGCGGTGGTCTTCGTCTGCACCGGCGACGACGCCGCGCTGCACGCGGTCGTGGCGGGCCCGGACGGCGCCCTCGCCGGCATGGTCCCCGGCGCCGTGTTGGTCGATCACACGACCGTCTCGGCGGAACTCACCCGCGAGCTGGCCACGTCGGCCGCCGCGCGCGGCATCGCGTGGATCGATGCTCCGGTCTCCGGAGGCGAGGAAGGCGCCCGGCGCGGTCAGCTCACCGTGATGGCCGGCGGCGACGCGGACGCCTTTGCCCGCGTCCGGCCACTGCTCGGTTGCTATGCGAGGACGAGCGTTCGGCTCGGCGCCTCGGGGTCCGGGCAGCTCGCGAAGATGGTGAACCAGATCTGCATCGCCGGGCTGCTCGAAGCGCTGGCCGAGGGGCTGCATTTCGCCGAGCGAGCCGGTCTCGACCCCACGGCGTTGTTCGCGGTGCTGGCCGACGGCGCCGCCGGCTCGTGGCAGATGCGCCAGCGCACGCCGACGATGATCGAACGGCGTTTCGATTTCGGCTTTGCCGTCGACTGGATGCGGAAGGATCTCGGGATCGCGCTGGCCGAAGCGCGCCGGAACGGCGCGCGGCTGCCGGTGACGGCCCTGGTGGACCAGCGCTACGCGGAGCTGCAGGCGCGCGCTGCCGGTCGAGACGATACGTCCAGCCTCGTCCGGCTCTTCGACACGCCCGATCAGGGCGCAAGGCCGCTCGGTCCCGGTGGCCGGTAGAGCAGCATCGAGGCGAGCGAGCCATCGAGATCGTCGACGACGCCGTTGCCGTCGAGGTCGTGGTTGGCATCGTACGCGCCGGCTGCGGCCGTCAACAGGATCAGCTCGAGATCGCCCCGCTGCGACGGCGGGAAGATCGCGCCCCAGGAGGTCGTGACGCGTCCGTCGTTGTCGACATCGGCGTCGCAGAGATTCCCGAAGCCGTCGCCATCCGTGTCGCGCTGATCGGAGTTCGGGACGTAGACGCAGTTGTCGAAGGCATCCGGGAGGCCGTCGCCGTCGCTGTCCTCGACCGCCGGCAGCGGCACCGCGAACCTCATCAGCGGATCACCGACCCAGACGTTCATCCAGCTCAGGTAGGGAACGCTGCGGTAGTACGCCTCGATGGCCGGCACGCCGCGAAAGTAGTGGCGGAACAGGACCTCCGGCCGCGCCACGCCGGAGAGCAGGGGTTCGAAGACGTTGCCGGCGACTCCAGTGGCGCCGAGTCGCACGAGGTCCGTCACCAGCGACTGTCCGTAGCTGGGCGGATCGATGAAGCTGCGCGCGTTGGTGCTGACGATGTCGACGACGACCGACTGCGGAAGGAAGGTTCCCGGATACAGCTTGTCATCGATCCGGCCGTAGAAGGGCGGCCCGGCATCCCCGCCGTCATTGCTTCCCCAGGCGCCGTAGGCGACCAGGTCCGGCGCATCCGACACGAACGTGTTGGCGACATCATGCTGCACCGGCAGGCCGAGGGCGCCGAGCGCAGCGGCTGCCGGCCCGAGCAGCAGCAGATTGCCGGGCTGCAGTCCGAGACTGCGGGTCGGATCCTCGTCGAGGAGCGCCCGACCGCCGAGTACGTGCTGGCGTGCGCGGTCGATCAGCGCCTTCACGTCGGCGGGCACGCCGGTTTCGGGATCGACGGCAGTCTGATAGCCGGCGAGACGCGCGACCAGGTAACGCAGCGGCGCGTCGGGGTGGGCGGCCCGCCACTCCGAAAAAGACAGATCCGAGTCGTAGTACGGATTGGCCGCCTCGCCATCCGATCCGAGTCCACCGCTGCCGACCAGATCCGAGAACAGGACGGCGAGTTCAGCGTCGACGGAGGCGCGCGGGCAATCGCGCAGATAGAAGTTGTCGAGCGGACAGCTCGTCGGCGCCATCTGATGCGGGACGCCCGGCGCGAGGACGAGAATCTCGATCTGGTCGACGAGGCCGTTGTCGATCAGGTGGGTTTCGAGGGGGATGCGAATCTGGCTGTCGAACCGGGGGAGCGACACGATCTCGTGACCCCGGTCCCCGAGCGTGGGATCAGTGGTCGTGTTGTTCAGCGTCACGATGTTCGCCGCCGGCACCTTCCGCTGCGCCGCGTAGTACGCGCCGGTGGCCACGGAGATCGGGCTGTTCCCGTTGACGACCACCAACACGTGCGCGTTGAGGCTCGTGTCGGGCCGGCAACCCGGGAGCAGCAGCAGGAGCGCGAGCCACGGCAGGGCGATCGCGCCCGCGATGCCGAAGCCGAGGATTCTCGAGGGGAGGGTCGAGGCCATGGATTCCCTTGTTAGACTAGCGGGCCCGTTTCCGGCAAGAGGAATCTTTTCGTGGCCGAGTTCATCTATACGCTGCGCGATCTTCGCAAGGTCGTCGGCACGGACCGCGTGCTGCTCGACGGCATCACGCTGTCGTTCCTCCCCGGCGCCAAGATCGGCGTCGTCGGCCCCAACGGGACCGGCAAGAGCTCGCTGTTGCGCATCCTGGCCGGCGACGACAAGGATTTTCTCGGCGAGGCCCGCCCGGCCCCCGGGGTGAGAGTCGGCTACTTGCCGCAGGAGCCCCAGCTCGATCCCAGCAAGGACGTGCTCGGGAACGTCGAAGAGGGCGTGGCGGAGCTGCGCGACCTGTTGCAGCGCTTCGAAGAGGTCTCCGCGCGGTTCGCCGAGCCGCTCTCCGACGACGAGATGAACGCGCTGGTCGAGGAGCAGGGGAAGCTCCAGGACCGCATCGACGCCGCCGGCGGCTGGGAACTCGAGCGCAAGCTCGAGATCGCGATGGACGCTCTGCGCTGTCCTCCCGCCGACGCCAAGGTCGAGACGCTGTCCGGCGGCGAGCGACGCCGCGTCGCGCTGTGCGCGCTGTTGCTGTCGAAGCCGGACCTGCTGCTGCTCGACGAGCCGACCAACCATCTCGATGCGGAATCCGTCGCGTGGCTCGAGCGGCACCTGAAGGAATACTCCGGGACCGTCATCGCGGTGACCCACGATCGCTATTTCCTCGACAACGTCGCGGAGTGGATCCTCGAACTGGATCGTGGGGGCTACTACCCGTTCCAGGGCAACTACAGTTCGTGGCTCGAACAGAAGCGCGCGCGCCTGGACGTCGATGAGAAGAAGAGTTCCGCGCGCCGACGCACGCTCGACCGGGAACTCGAATGGGTCCGGATGTCGCCGCGTGCGCGGCAGGCCAAGAGCAAGGCGCGCTTGCGCGCGTACGAAGAGCTGCGCGCCGAGGAAGAGGCGCGGCTGCCCGAGACGGTCGAGATCGCGATTCCGCCGGGTCCGCGGCTCGGGGACGTCGTCGTCGAAGTCGAGCATCTGACGAAGGGCTACGACGACCAGCTCCTGATCGACGATCTCAGCTTCAAGCTGCCGCCCGGCGGCATCGTCGGCGTGATCGGCCCCAACGGGGCCGGCAAGACGACGCTGTTCCAGATGATCGTCGGCGAGACCAAGCCAGACTCGGGCAAGATCCGGCTCGGCGACACCGTGCAGCTCGCTTACGTCGACCAGAATCGCGACGCGCTCGATGCCAAGAAGAGCGTGTGGCAGGAGATCTCCGGCGGCGAGGACGTCCTCCAGGTGGGCAAGCGGGAGGTCCCCTCACGCGCGTACGTGTCCGCCTTCGGCTTCAAGGGCGGTGAGCAGCAGAAGCTGATGGGAGCTCTCTCCGGCGGCGAGCGCAACCGTGTGCATCTGGCCAAGCTGCTGAAGAGCGGCGGCAACGTGCTACTGCTCGACGAGCCCACCAACGATCTGGACGTCGACACGCTGCGCGCGCTGGAAGAGGCGCTGCTCGGCTTCTCCGGCTGCGTCGTCGTGATCAGCCACGATCGCTGGTTCCTCGACCGCATCGCAACGCACATCCTCGCGTTCGAGGGCGACAGCCACGTCGAGTGGTTCGAAGGCAACTTCGAGGACTACGAGGCCGACCGCAGACGCCGCCTCGGCGCCGACGCCGACCAGCCGCATCGGATCAAGTACAAGAAGATCCGTCACTAGGCGACGCGCGCGCCCATCTCGCCCGGCCGTGGTCGATCGCGACGCCGGCGAGCATCGCCGCGATGAAGAGCAGGATCTCCGTCGATCCGCGGGCCAGATTCGCGAGCGTCGGGCCGGGACACAGACCGACGAGGCCCCAGCCGATCCCGAACAGCGCCGCTCCGCCGAGCAGCGAGGCATCGAGATCCTGGCGTGTCGGGAGGGCGAAGGCGTCTCCCAGCCAGGCCCGCTCGCGACGCCGCGCATACGCGAAGGCCGGTCCGCTCACGGCGAGTCCGGCGCCCATCACGAACGCCAGGGTCGGATCCCAAGATCCGAACACATCGAGGAATGCGAGCACCTTGGCCGGATTGGTCATGCCCGAGATCGCGAGCCCGACGCCGAAAACCATCCCCCACAGCGCCGCGACGGCGCTCCTCACGACGGGACTCCGAACACGTGCCGCATCACGAAGACCGTGATCGCCGCGACGGTCATGAACGTGACTGTCGCGGTCACCGAGCGACGCGAGCCCCGGGCGATGCCACACACGCCGTGACCGCTCGTGCAGCCGCTGCCGAGCTGGGTACCGATGCCGACCAGCAATCCGCCGGCGACGAGCAGCGCCGGCCGGCTCGTGATGGCGAAACCGTGGGGATCGCCGGTCACGGCGATCGCGAGGCCGGCACCGAGGGGGAGCCCGGCGAGGAACGCGATCCGCCAGCCACGCTCGCCGGTCGCTGCCGGAAACAGGCCGCGCCCGAGGATGCCACTCACACCGGCAATGCGTCCGTTCGTGAGCAGCAGCCCGGCGCTCGCGAGTCCGATCAGGAGTCCGCCGACGAGGCCGGCGATCGGCGTGAAGGGCGTGTCCATCAGCGGCGCCCGAGGACGTCGACCGGGATCTTCAGATACGCGATCCCGTTGGCTTCGGGCTCCGGCAGCCGTCCGGCGCGGATGTTGACCTGGAGCGACGGCAACAGCAGTCTCGGGGCGTCGAGTGTCTCGTCGCGGGCCTCCCGCAGCGCGACGAACTCCGCCTGGGTCGTATCGGACCGGAGATGGATGTTCGTTCGTTTCTGTTCGCGGATCGTCGTCTGATACGCGAGAGGTCGCCCGCCCGGCTGGTAGTCGTGGCACAGGAAGAGGCGGGTCTCGTCTGGGAGCGCATAGAGGCGCTGGATCGATTCGTAGAGGATGGCTGCCGAGCCGCCGGGAAAATCGCAGCGGGCCGACCCGTAGTCCGGCATGAACAGGGTGTCTCCGATGAACACGGCGTCTCCGATCCGCCACGACATGTGGGCGGGCGTATGGCCGGGCGTGTGCAGGGCCTCCACCTCGAGCGAGCCGAAGGACAGCCGATCCCTCTCGTCGACGAGCCGATCGAACTGGCTGCCATCGACGGGGAAGTCGTCCCCCAGACCATAGAAGTCCCGGAAGGTCCGTTGCACCTCGCCGACCCGGCTGCCGGTGACGGAGCGGGCCCCATAGCGCTCCTGGAAGTAGGGGAGTCCGGACAGGTGATCCGCATGCGCATGCGTATCGATCACATAGGCGAGCGCGAGTCCCTCGCGGTCGATGTAGTTTGCGAGCTCCTCGGCCGACGCCCAGGACGTGTGTCCGCTCGCGGCGTCGTAGTCGCGCACCGGATCGATGACGACGCCTGTTCGTCCGTCATGGACGACGTAGCTGAGCGTCGACGTATCGGAGTGGAAGAAGGCTTCGATGTGCATCGTGCGGATCCTCGTTCGGTTCGGACGGCGGCCCGCGCTTCGGAGGGATCGATCTCCGCTAGCATGATGGCACGTGGTGCCCGTCAGGAAAGGGCATCTTGCAGGAAAGGACGGCGCGAATGGGCGTGCGTGACTGGCTTGCTCCCCGCCTGCTCGACTGGATGATGCGTTCCGTCGACGACCTGCGCCCGGAGACGGTTTCGCAGGCCCACGGGGAGGTGCTCGAAGTCGGCTTCGGCACGGCACGGAATCTCCCGCACTATCAGCCGGCGGTGCGATCCGTCACCGGCCTCGACCCGATGCCGACGGAGGGCCTTGCGATCGTCGAGCAACGCATCGCGCAGGCGCGCTTTCCGGTGGAGAGAACCGTGCTGCGCGCAGACGGCGAGCTGCCGTTCGACGCCGGACGTTTCGACTGCGTGCTGACGACGTGGACGCTGTGTTCGATCCCGGATCCGCTCGCGGCGCTCTCCGAGATGCGACGCGTCCTGAAGCCGGGCGGGCGGTACCTGTTCATCGAGCACGGACGCAGCGAGCGGGCGCGGACGGCGCGTTGGCAGGATCGCCTCAACCCGCTGTGGCGAGGGCTCACCGGCGGCTGCAACATGGACCGACGCATGGATGCGTTGGTCGAGCAGGGCGGCTTCCAGCTCGCGTCGCTGGACCGCTTCCAGGCGCCCGGCCCGTCGCTGCTGGCCTGCATGTACCGCGGCGTCGCCACGCGCGAACGATGAACTCGGGGGCGGGCGTCAGCGGCGCGTGCTCCGATCGTGGCGCGACGAGGACGACCGCAGGGACGAGGAACGACCGCCCGACGAGCGCTGGTGGATGCCGCTTCTTGCCGTCGGAGCGGCGCCGCCGCGGATCCCGCCGATCGCCGAGCTGCGGGTCGACGACGCTGACGCGCCGGCCGCACGCGCAGAGGCCCCGCCTGGCGCCCACTCGTGCGGACTGATCTGCAAGGTGGTCTCCGGCACCGTCGTCGGCGGAGCTTGGGTCGAATTCCGGGCACTCTGCTCGAAACGGTTGGTGCCCCGGATCGGCGGCCGCGGCGGACTGGGATCCAGGTGTCGCGCGGAGTTGCTTCGCATGTGCTGGTCATTCCACGATTCGCCACTGCGCTGCGCAGCGGCAACGAGCGGCCCGCCGAGGGAGAGCAACAGGATTCCGGCAGCGATCACGATCCGGACTCCGGTCGAGCCGGCGATCGATGCCACGTGGATTCCACTTCGGGGCTGAAGGTCGACCATGACAGGCCTCCACGCGTCGCCGGGAGCTCCCGGGACGTCGTTCCGGTCCTGTTGGTTGGGTGCCGGCGGTTGCCTCGGAGTGACGATCCCGAGCGGCCCGCCGGTCGCGCGGCGCTCGCACGCGCGCGCAGCGGATGCGCAACGACGTGCGGCAGACGGCCCCGGATCAGGTCTCGAATGCCTTCCGGATCCGCTCGATCGCCTCGTCCACGCGCGCGCGGTCGTTGAACGCCGAGAGCCGCAGGTAGCCTTCTCCCGACGGACCGAAGCCGGCCCCCGGCGTGCCGACGACGTGGGCCCGCGCGAGCAACGCGTCGAAGAAGCCCCACGATGACAGCCCCGCCGGCGTGCGCATCCAGATGTACGGCGCATGCTCGCCGCCGAAAACCCGGAAGCCGGCGGCGCCGAGCCCCGCGCGGAGCCGTCGAGCGTTCTCCATGTAGTACGTCACCTGATCGGCGGTCTGCTTGCGGCCCTCCGGTCCGTGCACGGCCTCCGCCGCACGCTGGACCGGGTACGGCACGCCGTTGAACTTGGTGCTCATGCGCCGCGCCCACAGGTCGCGCAGCGCCACGCGTTCGCCGCTCGCGGTGGCGCCGGTGAGCTCACGAGGCACCACGGTGTACGCGCAGCGCAGCCCGGTGAAGCCGGCCCGCTTGCTGTAGCTGCGCATCTCGACCGCGCAGCCACGGGCCCCCTCGATCTCGTAGATCGAACGCGGCAGCGCCGGGTCCTGGATGTAGGCGTCGTAGGCGGCATCGAAGATCAGCACGGCATCGTTGGCACGAGCCCACGCAACCCAGCGGGTGAGCTGCTCCCGCGTCGCGACGGCGCCGGTGGGATTGTTCGGCGAGCACAGGTAGGCGAGATCGGCACGTTCGGCCGGCGGGTCCGGGACGAAGCCGTTGGCCTCGGTCGCCGCGAGATACAGGATGCCGGCGTAATACCCACGCTCGTCGATCGCACCGGTGCGGCCTGCCATCACGTTGGTATCGACGTAGACGGGGTAGACGGGGTCCGTCACGAGGATGCACTGATCCAGGCCGAAGATCTCCTGGATGTTCGCGCTGTCCTGTTTCGAGCCGTCCGAGACGAAGATCTCGTCGCGATCGATCTCGACGCCGCGCGGCGTGTAGTCGCGCTCCCGGATCGCGTCGAGCAGGAAGTCGTAGCCTTGATCCGGCCCGTAGCCGTGGACGCTGGACGGGTTCCCCATCTCTTCGCTCGCGCGGCGCAGCGCGTCGACGACGGCCGGAACCAGCGGCAGCGTCACGTCGCCGATGCCGAGCCGGATGATCTTCGCGTCCGGCGCGGCCGCGGCGAAGGCCGTGACGCGACGGCCGATCTCCGGGAACAGGTAGCCGGAAGACAGCTTGCGGTAGTGCTCGTTGATCCGTGCCATGGCGCCGGATCTTAGCGGGCAGGCGCCGGACGCTCCCGCGCGCCGCTGCGACGGGGGCTATCGGCCCGGCTGGGGCGGCAGCAGCACGCCGGGGTTCAGCACGCCGGCCGGGTCCAGCGCGCGCTTCGCCGCGACGAGCGCGCGGGCGAAACCGTCCGGACGCTCGCGGTCGTACCACGGACGGTGGTCGCGGCCGACGGAGTGGTGGTGCGTGATCGTTCCGCCGAGTCGTTCGATGGCGTCGGCCGCCGCCGCCTTGATGGCGTCCCACTGCTCGAGTTCGCCGCCGCGTCGGCCCGGCGCGAGCACGGTGTAGTAGGGTGCCGGCCCGTCCGGATAGACGTGCGTGAAGCGACACGAGACGGTTCCTGCGCCGCAGAGTTCGCGCAGCGCCTCGCCGACTGCCTGGCGCACGCCGGCATCGAAGGCGGCGAAGCGGTCCCACGGGACCGCGGTCTCGAAGGTCTCCGACACCACCGACGCGCGCGCCAGCAGGTCGCGCAGGTACGGGGCATTCAGGAATGCGCTGCGCCATGCGCCGGCGGCGCCGGTGCGCGCGCCTTCGCCGGCGCCGGCGCCGGCGCCGGCCGAGAGCCGAGGTTCGCCGTCGGGAAGCTCGCCACCGGCATCGCGAGCCAGTTCGACGGCGCGGGCGATCCAGGCGTCGAGCGGATGATCCGCCGACTCGAAGCCGATCAACAGGATCGCGACGTCGCCGTCGCCGGCCCCCGAGGTCGCGGCCTCCTGGGCATCGAGCAGCCGGCAGTTGCTCGGGAACAACCCCGACTGCGCGAGCGCGCGCACCGCCTCGGTGCCCTGTGCGAAGCCGTCTGGGCCCGGAAAGCGCAGCGCCGCCGAGGCGCGGAAACGCGGCCGGTCCTGCAGTCGCATCCAGGCCTCGGTGATGATCCCGAGCGCGCCCTCGGAGCCGGCGAAGAGCCGGTTCGGGTCGGGTCCGGCGCCCGAGCCGGGCAGCCGCCGGCTCTCGAGGACGCCGGTCGGTGTCAGGACACGGAGGGATTCCACGAATTCCTCGATGTGCGTGTACAGCGTCGCGTAGTGTCCGCCCGAACGGGTGGCGATCCAGCCGCCGAGCGTCGAGAACTCGAACGATTGCGGGTAGTGACGCAGCGTGAGTCCGTGAGGACGGAGCTGGTCCTCGAGCGCCGGCCCGTAGACGCCGGCCTGGATCCGCGCGGCCCGCGAGACGCGGTCGATCTCGAGCACGCGATCGAGCTGCCGAAGATCCATCGACAACGTTCCGGCGTAGCCTTCGCCGACGTCCGGCTCGACGCCGCCGACGACCGACGAGCCGCCGCCGTACGGAATCACCGCAATGCGCGCTTCGCTCGCCCAGTCGAGCAGCGCGGCGACGTCGCCCTCGTCGGCCGGGAACGCCACCAGATCCGGTGCCGGATCGAAGCATCGCCGCAAGGCCCGGATCACGTCGCGATAGCTCTTGCCGTAGGTGTGTGCGAGGCGGTCGGCCGGGTCGTGCGACAGAACCGGGGCGAGCGCCTCCGGGATCGCCACCCGCGGCGGGCGCAGCTCGATCTCGTCGACCCGCGGCGGCGCCACCAGCTCGAGCGGACCTCCGAAGCGCTCTGCCAGCGCCTTCGTGATGCCATGCTCCTGCTCCGGCGTCGGCCCGCCGTCCTCGTATCCCCAGCCCCAGAACTTGCGGCGGCGTGCCCTCACGGCGCGGCTACGGCCGGCCGTTGGCGGGCGCCAGCAGCTCCAGCACCTCGCGATGCGGAACCGGCTGGCCGTCCGGGTGCAGCGGCTGGATGCAGACGTGGCTGGCCCCGGCGTCGAAATGCTCCTGGATGCGACGCCGGATCGCGTCCTCATCGCCCCATGCGACGATTGCATCGACGAGCCGGTCACTGCAGTCGCCGGCGAAATCCGCATCCGTGTAGCCGAGCCATTTCAGGTTGTTCTGATAGTTCGGCAGGCCCGCATAGATCTTCATGTTCGCGCGGGCGACGGCGCGTGCCTGTGTCGGGTCGGTGCACAACAGCACCTTCTGCTCGGGCGCCAGGATCCGGTCCGGTCCGAGGATCTCCCGCGCGCGCGCCGTGTGCTCCGGCGGCACGAAGTACGGATGCGCACCCTGCGCGCGCTCGGCGGCCAGCGCCAGCATGCGCGGACGCAGCGCCGCCAGCAAGATCGGAACCGGTGCGGGCGGCGGAACTGCGCGGTACAGCGCCTTGTCCATCGCGTCGAGATAGCTGCGCATCGTCGTGACGGGCTTGCCGTACTCGTGTCCGCGCACGCCCGTCACGAGGTGCGCGTGGGAGACGCCGATGCCGAGCACGAAGCGTCCGCCGCTGAGCTCACCCGTCGTCTGGGCCAGCGCATTCATCGTCATCGCGTCGCGCGCGTACAGGTTGGCGATGCCGGTGGCGAAGACCAGCCGTTCGGTGTGCGCGGCCAGGTGCGCGATGGTGACGAACGGATCGCGGCCGATGGCCTCCGGCAGCCACAGCGCCGAGTAGCCC
Source organism: uncultured Pseudomonadota bacterium (assembly GCA_900696485.1). Taxonomy (GTDB): domain Bacteria; phylum Myxococcota_A; class UBA9160; order UBA9160; family PR03; genus CAADGG01. The sequence goes on along the minus strand of CAADGG010000072.1, from coordinate 14,054 downwards.
CAACGCTCGACATCCTTCGCGAACGCCGCCGCCTGCGGCGCCGGCAGCGCGTCGACCCAGGTCCAGACCCCCAGTCGCCCCAGCGGTCCCCGTTCCGTACCGGCCGTCATCGAGATTCCTCCTCGAAGGCAGGGACAGCGTATCAGATGCTGTGTCCCGGCTTGGCTCTGCGCCCCGCTCGCTGCACGAGTCGAAAGCGAACCCGGAGCCGCTCGCCCGATGTCGCCGTCCCGCTTCCCGCTGCGTGCCGGTTGCCGGCGCGTCGGGAGCGGCGCGGACGGCACGGGCAGGCATCGGCTCAGCCCGGTAGCTTCTGCGCCCGCCATGTCCGATGCACCCGACGCCGAGCGCCGCACGCTTTCCGAGCACGACTCCAAACAGCTCCTCGCCGGCTACGGCGTACCGGTGGCGCGCGAGCGACTCGCGGCGGATCCCGCCGCGGCGGTCGCGGCGGCGGAGGAACTCGGCTTCCCGGTGGTGCTGAAACTGTGCGGCGACGCGATCGCGCACAAGACCGAGCGCGACCTGGTACGGCTCGAGCTCGGCGATGCCGAGGCGGTGTGGCGCGCCGCGGACGAGCTGTGGGCGAAGCGCCGGCCCGAGGACGGTGCTGTCGCGCTGCTGGTCGCGGAACGGGTGCGCGGTCGACGCGAGCTGATCGCCGGGCTGGTGCGCGATCCGCAGTTCGGCCCCTGCGTCGTCCTCGGCCTCGGCGGGATCCTCACCGAGGCGCTGCGCGACGTCGTGTTCGCGCTGGCGCCGCTGTCTCGCGACGAAGCGCGCCGCATGGCGGACGGGCTGCGCGCGAGCCATCTGCTGACGCGGCCGTTCCGCGGGGAGCCGGCCGCGGATCTCGATGCGCTCGCGGACGTGCTGGTCGGGCTCGGCCGGCTTGCGGCCGAGCGTCCGGATGTCGAATCGGTGGACCTGAACCCGCTGATCGTGCGTGCGGATGGCGCGCCGATCGCCGTGGACGCACTCGTCGCCCTCGGCGCGCCGGTCGCCGCGCCACCGCCGCGCCCAGCCGTCTCCGACGAAGAGCTGCTGGCGCGCTTCCGCCCGCTGTTCCATCCGCGCGGCATCATCATCGCCGGCGCCTCGGCGCATCCGGGCAAATTCGGCTTCGTGACGCTGCACAACCTGCGCGCGTTCGGCTACCAGGGCGACCTGTTCCCGGTGAACCGAGACGGTGTGGAGATCCTCGGCGCCCCGACGCTACGCGATGTTTCCGAGGTGCCGCCCGGTCGGGCGGATCTGGTCTTCGTCTGCACGCCGGCGAAGGCGAACCTCGAGCTGCTGCGCGCGTGCGCGAAGGTCGGCGTCCGGGCGGCCTTCGTCGCGAGCGCCGGCTACCGCGAGGCCGGGCCCGAAGGGCAGGCGCTCGAGGACGAGCTGGTCGCGACGGCCGATGAACTCGGAATCGTGTTGGCCGGACCGAACGGGCAGGGCGTCGTGTCGACGCCGGCATCGATGTGCGCGCAGATCGTCGCGCCGAACCCGCCGCCCGGGCCGATCTCCGTGGTGAGCCAGAGCGGCAACCTGCTGTCGGCATTCCTCGACTACGCGGTGCAGACGGGGGTCGGCGTCTCGAAGGCGATCAGCGCCGGCAACTCGGCGCAGACCGGAGTTGCCGAGTACTTCGACTATCTCGCCGCCGACCCCGAGACGAAGGGGGTGCTCGCCTACCTCGAGGGGGTCGGCGACGGCCGCCGCTTCGCCGCGGCCGTGCGCCGGCTCACCGCGCGCAAACCGCTGGTGGTGGTGAAGGGCGGGGCGGCGGCCGAGGGCCAGCGCGCGGCGCGTTCGCACACCGGCGCCTTGGCCAGCGACGACCGCGTCTTCGACGGCCTGTGCCAGCAACTCGGCATCCTGCGCGCGCCGACCGTCGAGGAAGGCTTCGAATGGGCTGCGACACTGGCGATCCAACCCTTGCCGCGCGGCCGCCGCACGGTCGTCTTCACGACGGTCGGAGGCTGGGGCGTGCTGACCGCCGATGCATGTGCAGCCGCCGGGCTCGAACTGGTCCCGCTGCCGGCCGACGTGAAGGCTGCGATCGACGCGCTGGTGCCGGCGCGCTGGAGCCGCAACAATCCGATCGATCTCGCCGGCGGCGAAACGCGCGAGACGGTCCCGCAAGTGCTGGACCTCGTCTGTGCCCATCCCGACATCGACGCGGTGTTGCACCTGGGCCTCGGCATCCAGGCCGCCACGGCGAACCTGTTCCGCCAGGGACCCTTCTGGCCGGAGCACGGCCTGCCGCGCATCGCCGAGTTCCACGAGCGCCAGGACCGTCGCTACGCCGAGGCCGCACAGGAGGTGAGCCGGCGCCACGACAAACCGGTACTGTCGGCCACCGAGCTGGTGTACTGCGATCGGGACTACGGAAACGCCGGCCCGTTGGCGCTCCGGGAGGCCGGGCGAGTCTGCTATCCAAGCGCGCACCGCGCGGTGTCGGCGCTGCGGGCGCTGGTCACGTACGGCGAGTTCCGCTGCCGGCCGACGGCCGGCCGGGACGCCTAGGACGATTGGTGGAACCGACCCTTTCGATTGTCATTCCCGCGCTCGACGAAGAGCGGACGCTTCCGATCGTCGTCGAGGAGTTGCTCGTCCAACTTCGTCCCGAGTTGAGCTTCGAGATCGTCGTGGTGGACGATGGCTCGAGCGATCGGACGCCCGCGGTGCTCGAGGAGCTGCGGCTGCGGGTTCCCGAGCTGCGCTGTTTCCGGCATCCGCAGCCGCGCGGCAAAGGGGCCGCGGTGCGCACCGGATTCTCCGAAGCCCGCGGCCAGATCCTGCTGATCCAGGACGCCGATCTCGAGTATCAACCCCGAGACATCCCGGCGCTGCTGCGGCCGATCCTCGATGGCCATGCCGACGCCGTCTACGGCTCCCGCTTCGCCTCGCCCGAGCGCGCGATCAACTTCTTCTGGCACACCAAGGCGAACGCGCTGATCACCGGCTTCACCAACCTGCTCTTCAACACGAACTTCACGGACGTCTACACCGGCTACAAGGCGCTGCGGGCGGCTCAGGTCCGGCCGCTGCGTCTGGTCGAGTCGAGCTTCGCGATCGAGGCCGAGCTGACCGCGAAGCTCCGGCGCAGCGGCGCCCGGTTCTACGAGGTCCCGATCCGCTACCGGGCCCGCAGCTACGCCGAAGGCAAGAAGATCCGGCTGCACCACGCCGTTGCGGCCTTCACCGCCGTCCTGCGCCACCGCTTCTCGCGTTGCCACTGAGCGACGCGAGGACGGTCCCCGCGCGCGATCACGGCACCGGGGGGGCGGGGGTCTGCAACAGCGGCGCGAGCTGGGGCACCTGCGCCGCCGGGGACCAGGCCGCCATGCCCGCCGTCCACACGAAGGTGTCGGGACGCAGGATGCCCGCCTCCGCGTAGCGGGTCAGCTGATCCCACGTGAACGGGCCCGTCGCCTGCCCGCCCTGCACGAGATGCCAGGCCGGCGGAGCCGGCGGCGGCGGGGGCGCCGCCGGCGTCGCACCGGGTACGAGCTGCGGCATCATGCGGCCCGCGACGGCGAGGCCCATGCCGGCGCCGAGCCCGGCGCCGGCCAGGCCGCCGGCGGAGTTCGCCGCGGCGGTCGGGATCGCCTGACCGATCTGGTACTGCTGGTAGGCGGCGAGGTCCTCGAGGACGCGCATGGAGCTGCGCGAGTCGAGGGCCTTCTCGACTTCCTCCGGGACCGACACGTTGACGATCCAGAGCTGCGGCAGATCGAGTCCGTACTCGTCGTCGACCCGTTCGAGGACGAGCCGGCGCAGCTTCTCCGAGAGTTCGCGGTAGTTCGCCGCCAGGTCGACGACCGAGAGGTCGGCGTTGGCGAGCAGGTCCGCGAACGCATTCGAGATGATCGAGCGCAGCAGCACCGCGATCTCCTCGGACTCGAACACGGAGTCCGTGCCGACCAGCTCTTCGAGCAGCCGCTTCGGATCCTGTGCGCGCAGCGTGTAGGTGCCGAAGGCCCGGATCCGGATCGGCCCGAAGTCCGGATCGCGGATCAGCACCGGGTTCGGAGTCCCCCACTTGCAGTCGGCGATCTGGCGGGTGCTGACGAAGTAGACCTCCGCCTTGAACGGGGAGTCGAAACCGTACTTCCAGCCGGCGAGCGTCGAGAGAACCGGCAGGTTCTTCGCGTCGAGCCGGTACTGACCGGGCGTGAAGACGTCGGCGATCTTGCCCTGGTGCACGAACACCGCCGACTGACCGGGCCGTACGATCAGTTGGGAGCCGTACTTGATCTGGTTGTGGTAGCGCGGGAATCGCCACACCAGCGTGTGGCGACTGTCGTCGACCCATTCGACGATGTCGATGAGTTCGGCTCGAAGCTTTTCGAAGAGTCCCATCTGGTCTTCCTTTCGGGTGTCACGCGGGTGGCGTTAGCGGAGAAGCCTGCCGAGCAAGCCGAGGATGCGATCCACGCCGGCGTTCGGGATCGACGTCGTCCAGAGGCCGCCTCGTTCCTGCGCCCGGCGCTCCTCTTCGAGTTCGTTCTCGACCGACACCAGCGCCTTTGCCTGCTGGTAGCTGAGCCGGCCGCCCTGGCTGAGCCCGGCTCCGGCTCCGGCCTCGCGCAGGCCGCCATCGGTGATGAAGACGGCGATCTGCTCGAGTTCATCCTTGTCGAGCCAGGTCCCGTGCGCGCCGCACCAGTCGACGATGACGCCGGAGCGCCGACCGAAGTTCTTGCGCTGCATGTGGTGGCCGCACACCGGGCAGTCGCGATAGGAGAACTGCACCGCGATCGAGCGCGGTCGCCGTTCCGTGCGCGAGAGGCCGCTGGCGGCGCGCTCCCGCGCGCTGTCGACGGCGCGCCGGATCAGCGCATCGAGCCGTTCGCCCGGCACCCACAGACCGTTGCATTTCGCGCACTCGCGGACCCAGACGCCGCCGACCCCGCGGATCGCCATCGGCTCGGCGCCCTCGCAGGTGGGACAGACGGGAAGCTCCTCCTGCTCGTCCGGCAGCGGTTCGGGCAGGAACGCGACGCCGCAGCCGGTGCAGAAGCTGGCGGTCTCGGCGTTGCGGGCGAAGCACTCGGGGCAGATCAGCGAGAGTTCGCGCTCGTCGCGCTCGATGGCGGAGTGGCAGTAGGCGCAGGACTCGGCTCCCTCGGCGAGGATCGCGCCGCACGAGCCACAGCGCTGGATGCGCGCGTCGACGCCGGCCAACGTCTCGTTGCGCACGGCGGTCCCGCAACGGCACTCGAAGACGGGCTCGTCCACGTGGCTGACGTCGAACTGCGTGTGGCATCCGCCACAGGCGACGAGGCGCACCGCTCCCTCCCGATCCCGAGGATCTGTCCCGCGGAGAGAATCGGCAGCTCCGTCCTCGCTCTTGAACCGTCCGCACCCCGGGGGTGCGGACGTGCGAGGGTCGCCGCGCGACCGTTCCGCCACCGGGATGACGCGCGAGCAGATCGTCCGGGCGCTCGAGCGCCCGGGTCTGCATTCCCCGGCGGCGCCCGCTCCTCGTGCGGTCCGTCCCTGCTCGGCCTACTCGCGCGAGAGGTAGGTGGTCTCTTCCAGCGCCTGCTCGTAGCGCTTCAGCATCCGGCTGGCTTCTTCGAGCGGGATCTCGCCGCGCTCGGCCACGCGGTCGATCGTCGCCTTCACTAGCGCCACCAGCCCGTCACGGTCGTATTCGACGTATTCGAGCACCTCGCGCACGCGATCGCCGCCCACCACGTGGGCGATGTGCAGACGCCCGTCCGGCTCGACCTTCACGTGTACCGCGTCGGTGTCGCCGAAGAGGTTGTGCAGATCGCCGAGGATCTCCTGATAGGCGCCGACCAGGAAGACGCCGATCCGGTACGGCTCGTTCGCGCGGAAGGGGTGCAGCGGCAAGACGTCGCGGACGTCGTGCTGGTCGATGAACTGACCGATCTTGCCGTCGCTGTCGCAGGTCAGGTCCGCGAAGGTGCCGCGGCGGGTCGGCTCCTGGTCGAGGCGGTGGATCGGCATCACCGGGAACAGCTGCTTGAAGCCCCAGTGGTCCGGCAGCGACTGGAACATCGAGAAGTTTCCGAAGTAGGTGTCGGCAAGCACCTTCTCGAGGTCTTCGAGCTCTTCCGGCACCTGCGGCATGTCGCGCACCGTGCGCAGCAGCTTCTCGCAGTTGGCCTGGAACAGCTTTTCGACGCGTGCCCGCGCCCGCAGGTCGAGATAGCCGAGCGCGAACGCAGTGCCGGCCTCCTCCTTGGCGGCGAGCAGGTCGTGCCAGGACTCGAGGGCGTTCTTCCGGGTCATCTGCCCGTAGATCTCGTACAGGGTCTGGAGGACCTTCGGCTCGTCCTCGCCGACGACCTCCGGAGCATCGGCCTGGCGCAGCTCCGAGACGCCCAGAACGTCGAAGACCAGCAGCGAATGATGCGCCGTCATCGCGCGGCCGGCCTCGGTGATCACGTCCGGGTGCGGCACCCCGGTCTCGTCACAGGCTTCCTGGATCGACGACACCACGTCGTTCGCATACTCCTGCACGGAGTAGTTCATCGAGGAGTGGAAGTTGGTCTGCGAGCCGTCGTAGTCAACGCCGAGTCCACCTCCGACATCGAGCATGCGCACCGGAGCGCCCATCTGGTGCAGCCCGACGAAGATCCGGCACGCCTCCCGCAAGGCGTCCTTGTGGGCCCGGATCGCGCTGATCTGCGAACCGATGTGGAAATGCAGGAGCTCGAGGCAGTCGAGCATCTTCTCGCCACGCAACCAGTCGACCGCTTCGACGATCTCCGCCGCCGACAGCCCGAACTTGGCGCGCTCTCCGGTCGAGTCCGCCCACTTGCCGGTGCCGCGGGCCGTGAGCCGCGCCCGCACGCCGAGATGCGGCCGCAGGCCCAGCTCGCGGGCGCAGCGCACCGCCAGCTCGAGTTCCTGGAAGCGATCGATCACCAGGATCGGGGTCCGGCCGAGACGCTGGGCCAACAGCGCCAGCTCGATGTACGAACGGTCCTTGTACCCGTTGCAGATCAACAGCGTCCCGGGCGTATCCAGCACGGCCAGACCGATCAGCAGCTCCGGCTTCGAGCCGCACTCGAGTCCGACGCGGTGTGGCGCCCCGAAGCGGACGATCTCCTCGACGACGTGCCGCTGCTGGTTGACCTTGATCGGATAGACGCCGCGATAGCGCCCTTCATAGCCGTACTCCTGCATGGCGCGGGAAAAGCAGCGCGCGAGGCCCTTGATGCGGGTCGCGAGCATGTCCGAGAAGCGCACCAGCATCGGGAGCTGGATGCCGCTGGTCCGCAGCTCCTCGACCAGCTCGTGCAGGTCCACGGCCGGGCCGTCGGGCCCATGCGGCGTCACCTGCACGTGTCCCTGGCTGTTGATGCCGAAGAAGCCGGCTCCCCAGTTGGCGACCTGATAGGTCTCGGCGCTGTCGCGGATCGTCCAGGTGCGCATCGCGGTGGACCCCCGGAGGTGAAGCAGGCGGGCAGTGGCTAGGGGGACGATCGGACGCGCAGGGTGGAGAGCCAGACGCTCCCCCCGATTCGGCGCGCTCTCACGTGCTCTAGATAGCGTTTTCGGCCGCGTGCGAAAGAGTGCCGGGACACACGCGAGCGAGATCGGCCGCGGCATCGCCGGCGTCAGCCCTCGAGCGGCTCCTCGTGCTCCCCGCCACCGCCGAGTTCGCGCACGCGCACGACGCCGCGCGCCGCCTCGTCGGGGCCGAAGAAGAGCACGCGACGGGCGCCGGCGCGATCGGCGTCGTCGAGCACGCGCTTGGGGCGGACATCGCCGAGCACCAGCTCGACGGAGCGGCCGGCCTCCCGCAGGCGTGTCGCCAGCCGGATCGCGGCGGGGCGCTGCGCCTCACCGAGCGCACACACGACGTCGTCGAGCCCGCGCGAAAGGGCCGGCACGAGGTCGTGTTCGGCCAGCAGCTCGGCGATCACGACGTCGCCGAAGCCGAAACCGACCGCCGGCATCGCGGGCCCGCCGAGGGTCTCGAGCAGCCGGTCGTAGCGGCCGCCGCCGCACACGGCGCGCAGCTTGCGCTCGGCATCGAACGCCTCGAACACGATGCCGGTGTAGTACGCGAGCCCGCGAACCACCGACGCATCGAAATCCACATGGGCGGCGACGCCGTACGCCTCGAGCAGCTCGAAGAGGCGCCGCAGATCGGTGATCGCCGGCGAGCCGGCCGGCGCCGCGGCCGCGGCGTCGTCGAGGCTGCGCAGTCCGAGCAGCGCCACCACGTCCCGGGCATCGGCCGGCGGCAGCCCGACCGGCCCGGCCGGATCGACGAGCTGGTCGACGACGGCGTCGGCGCCGATCTTCGAGAGCTTGTCGATCCGCACGCACAGCGGTTCGAAGGCGGCCGGCCGGTCGCGCAGCACGCCGGCGCGCAGCGTCTCCTCGAGCAGCGCGCGGCTGTTCACCTGCACGCGGACCTGGCCGGCGCCGAGCCCGATGCGCCGGAGCAGCGTGAAGATCGCCGCCAGCAGCTCGGCCTCGGCCGCCACGCCCGGCTCCCCCCAAACGTCCAGATTCCACTGGAAGTGCTCGCGCTTGCGGCCGCGCGTCATGCGCTCGTAGCGCCAGTTCTGCGTCACCGTGAACCAGCGCAGCGGCAGGCGCAGGCCCCCCGCGCGGGCCCGGACCATGCGCGCGATCGACGGCGTCATCTCCGGCCGCAGCGCCAGCTTCCGGCCGTGGAGTTCGAAGTGATAGAGCTGCTCGACGATCTCTTCGCCGGCCTTGCGCGTGAACAGCTCTTCGTGCTCGACGACCGGGGCGTCGACCTCCTCGAAGCCGAAGCGGCGCGCGACCTCGCGGAAATGGTCGAACAGCCAGGTCCGGAAGCGCAGGTCTTCCGGGTAGAAGTCGCGGGTGCCGCGAGGCGCCTGGAGAAGAGACGATGCCATGGCGGGGACCGTTACCGCTCCGCTCTCGGGCACGCTACACAGACGGGTCCCCTGTAGGAGGCCTCGATGCTTCGCCGTCTCTCGATTCCATCGTCCCGGGCGCTCGCGCTCGCCCTCCCGCTCGCGCTGGCCCTCGCTTGCGGAGGGGAGCGCGACGCGGAGCCCGCGGCAGCGCCTGCCGCCGAGCCGGCGGCGCCGCCGGCGACCGCCCAGCTCGCCCCGAGCCGCGCGACGCCGGCCGATCTGCCCGTGGGGCTGATGCTCGCGCTCTCGCCGTTCGAGGTGTCGCCGGAAGGCAAGGTGCTGCCGAAGCCGCAGGCGGCCCGCCTCGAGATCCTGCTGCGCCGCGGTGGCGAGTGGACGCTGACGGCGATCGAGGACCCGGACAGCAACGTCTTCCACAAGGCGATGGCGTATCGGGACGGGATCCTCACGCTCGGTGGCAGCGCTGCCGCGCTCAAGCTGTGGCGCAAGGGGCCCGACGGCTTCGTCGCCGAGACGCTCTGGACGAAGGATTTCGGCGGCAAGTTCAGCCGCATGCGCGACGCCGAGATCGCCGACTTCGACGGAGACGGCGAGCCGGATCTCGCCGTGGCGACGCACGACCAGGGTGTCATCGCGATCGTGAAGCCGCGCGAAGACGGCTCGTGGGACGTCACCGAACTCAGCGCCGAGAAGGACACCTTCGTGCACGAGATCGAGATCGGCGATCTCGACGGCGACGGCGTGCTGGAGGTCTACGCGACCCCGAGCGAGCCGAACCGGCTCGATGGCACGTCGCAGCACGGAACCGTCACGCGCTTCGTGCCAGCGACGGGTGAGGGGCCCGTGGAGGTCGCGGACCTCGGCGACCGCCACGCCAAGGAGATCCTCGTCGACGACGTCGACGGCGACGGCCGCGACGAGCTGTACGTCGCGGTCGAGGCCGTCTCCGGCGGCCAGGTCGAGATCCGCCGCTACGACGCGAACACCGATCCCAAGGCCGGCGCGCTGATCGCCACACTCGACGACACGCAGACCCGCTTCCTCACGGCCGGCGACATCGACGGCGACGGCCAGCGCGAGATGGTGGCGGCTGGGATGCGGAGTGGGCTGTGGCTGCTCCGGCCCGGGACGCCGCCCGCCACGATTCGCTGGAAGATGAGCCTCATCGATGCGGAGTCCGGAGGCTTCGAGCATGCGTCGATCCTGGCGGATCTCGATCGCGATGGCCGCGACGAGCTGTACGTCGCCAGCGACAACCATGGCGAAGTGCGGCGCTACGTCTGGCACGACGGACGCTGGGCGAAGGAGGTCATCCACACCCGCGAGCCGGTCGGCTCGGCGTTCACGTGGAGCGTGACGCCGGTGCCGCTCGAACTCGTCGAGTAGCACGCCGCCGGTTCAGCCCGGCGGCCACGCGAGCGCACGGCCGCCGAGCACGTGGATGTGCAGGTGGAAGACGGTCTGGCCGGCGTCGGCCCCGTCGTTGACGACGAGCCGGAAGTCCGTGAGGCCGGCGTCGCGGGCGGCGCGTGCCGCCACCCGGAGCAGATGGCCGAGCAGGGGCTCGTCCGCCTCCGCGGCGCGCGAGAGGCGGTCGATCGGCTGGCGCGGAATCACCAGCAGGTGCGTCGGCGCCTGCGGCGCGATGTCGCGAAACGCCACGCAGCGATCGTCCTCGAAGACGATGTCCGCCGGGATCTCGCCCCGCGCGATCCGGCCGAAGATCGTGTCTTCCATCGCGGCTCTCCTCTTCCGTCTCGCGGCGTGTCTTTGCTGTCGCGGGGGGGTGTCAGGGCGCCGGGCCGGCCCGGCGGCCCTGTACCGAGGTGGGGCAGGGGGCAGACGCCAGCAACCAGGCGCACGGACGGGAACGAAGGCTCCCCCGAGGGGGTGATCCTGCGGCTTTCCCAACAGGGCCGAGAGCAGCGTCTGGCCCGGCTCGCCTTGTCAGTCCCCAGGCCTCGGGCTAAGGATGCCGGGACTTTGGACCCGAGCACGCGACCCCACACCGAACCCCCCCGGGGAAAATCTGTGCCCAAGTCTCTGATCATCACCGAGAAGCCCAGCGTCGCCCGCGACATCGCGGCGGCTCTCGGCGGCTTCCGCGAGGACGAGGGCTACTTCGAGAGCGATGCGTTCGTCCTCACGTGGGCCGTCGGCCATCTCTTCGAGCTGCTGCAGCCCGAAGAGATCGACGAGACGTACAAACGCTGGACCCTCGACGTCCTGCCGATCATTCCGGAGCAGTTCCAGACCAAGCCGAAGGCCGGCCAGACGCAGCGCGTCCGGCTGATCAAGAAACTGCTCGAGCGCGAGGACGTCGACCGCGTCATCAACGCATGTGACGCCGGCCGCGAAGGCGAGCTGATCTTCCGCGAGATCGTCGAGCACTTTCGCAGCACCAAACCGATCGATCGGCTGTGGCTCCAATCGATGACCGAGGACGCGATCCGGACCGGCTTTACGCGGCTGCGCCCGGGCGAGGAGCTGGAGGGGCTCGCGGCGGCCGCCAGCGCGCGGACCCGGACGGACTGGCTGATCGGCATGAACGCGACGCGTGCGCTGACCAAACGGCTGAAGGGGCGGCGCGAGAAGGGCGCCTGGTCCGCCGGCCGCGTGCAGACGCCCACGCTGGCGCTGCTGGTGGCGCGCGAGCTCGAGGTGCTGGCGCACGTGCCGCGGCCGTACTGGCGTATCGTCGGCAGCTTCGAAGCAGGCGGCGCAGCCGCTGGCCCTCTGGGTCATCCGCAGCAGGGAAATCTCTACCAGGGGACCTGGTACGACCCGGCCGTCGCCGAGGGCGACGACGAGGCCCGCGACGACCGGATCTTCGACGAGGCCCGGGCGCGCGAACTCGCCGCGGCCGTCGAAGGACGGGCCGGCGAGGCTGAAGAGACGCGCAAGCCGTCACGCGAGTCCGCGCCGCCGCTGTTCGACCTCACCAGCTTGCAGCGCGAGGCGATCCGCCGCTTCGGTTGGACGGCCCGCCGCACGTTGTCGGCCGCGCAGCGCTGCTACGAACAGCACAAGCTGCTCACGTATCCGAGAACGGACTCCCGTTGCCTGCCGAACGACTACCGTGAGACGGTGCGCAGCGTGCTGCAATCCTTCGCCGACGCCGGCCGGCGCGGCGATGCCGCGCTCGGCGAGCTGCGCGGCCCGGTTCGGGAGTACGGCGTCGGCGCGGCCCGGCTGCTCGAGCACGGCCTGCAGAACGAGGGCCGCACGTTCGACGACAACAAAGTGTCCGACCACTTCGCGATCGTGCCGACCGGACGCGTCCCCGGCGCCGGCCTGTCCGGCGACGACCGCAAGCTCTTCGACCTGGTGGTGCGCCGCTTTCTCGCCACGTTCCACCCGGCCGCGGTCTGGGAGCGCGTCGAGCGCACGACGACGGTCGCCGGCCAGCGCTTCCGCAGCCGCGCGCGCACGCTGATGGAGCCCGGCTGGCGCGCGGTGCTGGAGGGCGGCGCGCTGGCCGACGCCGGCGACGATGTCGCCGTGCTGCCGCCGCTCCGACCGGCCGGGGCCGCCGAGGACGCCGGCGGCGTGCCGGTCGAGAACCGCGGGATCGAGCGGCTGGCCGAGCAGACCAAGCCGCTGCCGCGCATCACCGAGGCGCGCCTGCTGTCGCTGATGGAGAACGCCGGCAAGGACCTCGACGACGAAGATCTCGCGGCGGCGATGCACGAGCGCGGCCTCGGCACGCCGGCCACACGGGCCGAGATCATCGAGAACCTGATCGCGAAGGGATACGTGGTCCGGATCGGCCGGGTGCTTCGGCCCACGGCCAAGGGCATCCGCTTGATCGACATCCTGAAGCGGGTCCACATCGACGGGCTCGCGTCCGCCGAGCTGACCGGTGAGATGGAGCTGCACCTGCACCAGGTCGAACAAGGCCAGCGGGCCGTTGCCGACTTCATGCGTGAGATGGAGACCTATACGCGCGAGATCGTCGAGCGCGCGAAGACCTTCGAGTACGAGGATCTCTACGCCGCCGAGCCGCCGCTCGGCGACTGCCCGCGCTGCGGCCGGCCGGTCGTCGAAGGCCCATGGTTCTACCGCTGCCAGGAGCAGCCGCCGCGCGAGGAGGACTGTCCGTTCCGGATCTGGAAGGACACCTCGGGCCGCTACCTCGATCGCGCCACCGTCGCCACCTTGCTGCGCGACGGCAAGACCGGCTCCATCGAAGGCTTCGCGGCGCGCAACGGGCGGACCTATCAGGCCGCGCTCGAGATCGATCGAGAGGAATGGGCGGTGAAGGTCCGCCCGGTCGCCTGGGAAGACGGACAGGTCAGCGCAGATCCCGAGTACGAGGTGAATCCGGAGCCGCTCGCTGGCTGTCCGTTCGAAGAAGAATGCTCGGTGGTCGAGTCGCCCACGCATTACCTCTGCGAGCGGAAGCTCAAGGAAGCGGATCTCGAGGGCGGGGAGGGCGTCGAGCGGCCGAAGAGCTGCGGCTTCACGCTGCCGCGCACCGTCTGCAAGCGCGAGATCAGCCGCGAGGAGGCGCAGGTCTATCTGGCCGGCGGGAGGACCGAGCTGCTGACGGACTTCACGTCGCGCTACGGGCGGCCGTTCTCCGCGACGCTGGTGCTGCGCAAGAACGGCAGGCACGGCTTCGAGTTTCCGCCGCGCGCCGGCAAACGCGGCGCCGCCGGTTCGGAGGCTGCCGGCAAGACGGACGGCGGGGCCGCCGACGCCGCGCCGAAGCGCGGCCAGCGCGCGGCCGGCGGACGCCGGAAGGCGGCCCGCACGGCCACCGAGACGGCGCCGGCAGAAGCCGTCCGGCGCCCTGGGCGCAAGAAGGCTGCGGCCAGGAAGAAGACAGCCACGAAGAAGACCGGCACGCGCAAGAAGACTGCGGCGCGCAAGAAGCCGTCGACGCGCAAGCCGTCCTCCGGCCGCCCCGCCGACACGCCGCCCGCCGACTCCGAGTAGGCGCCTCGCTTGCGGCGTGCGGCCGCCCGCGCTCGCCGTGTGCCGCATTGCGTCGTGCGCGAGGCGTCGCGCTGCTGCGTACTCCGCGCCGATGACTTTTCGGCCCACCGGTTCCCGAAAACAATTGCAATACGATGGCGTTCGGGGGTATAAGCGACCCCGAATCGTGGCCTCGAGACCTGCGGTCGTGGTGCGGGAACGCGCTGGCGTCACGACTCGAAGCCGCTGCACGAAGACCGCGTAGAAGACTGC
>CAADGG010000071.1 GCA_900696485.1 uncultured Pseudomonadota bacterium | reverse complement strand
TCGGCAAGGGCGACCGCGTGAAGGTCAAGGGCCACTTCCGCGAGCGCAGCTACGAGAAGGACGGCGAGACCAAGACCGTCCGCGACTTCGTCGTCGAGGACCTCAAGATCGAGCGCCACAAGATCCGCGACCGGGCGGAGTAGCAGTAGAGCTCGGGGGCCGCCCCGGCTGGGGCGGCCCTGTCGCTCCCGTCTTGGCCGAACCGGCGGCGCGCATTGTGCGAAGCGCGCGCTCGCAGCGCGGCGCGTGCAAGAGTCGTCGTCGATCAGGCGAACATGCCGCGGCTCAGCCGCCGCAGGAGCCCCACGAACGTCGCCGTCCAGGCGGTGACCGCGAAGGCGAAGAACGCCGGCGCGATCCCCGTCAGGGGCGCGTACGGCAGCGCCTCGGAGAGCCGGAGCGTGGCCGCCGTGTACATGCCCAGCGGGAAGACCATTCCCCAGTACTGCGGGTCGTAGGAGAGCGGGTGACGGCGCACGAGGTGGCGCCAGACACCGAGCAGAACGAGGAGCGGAATCCACCAGGTTCCGGCGGACCAGAAGAACAACGTGAACCCCTTGAGGAAGGGAGTGATCTCGAGCAGCAGCGTGGAACGTTCCCTCGCCAGCAGGAGCGAGGACCCCGCGAGCGTCGTGATGGCGACGGCGCCCATGTTGATCCAGTAGGGCGGAGTCAGCGCCGCGGTGGCGAGCGGCAGGAAGGTGAAGCGGTAGAAAATGAGGGTGATGATCGCGAGATAGAGCATGCAGCCGACGAGGAAGAAGACGAGTGCGCCGAAGGCGACGGCTTCGCGCGGCCAGCCGAACGGGTCGCCGAGCGCCAGGGCGAGAAGCGCCACGGACTGCGTGGCGACGGTCGCGAGCAGCCAGGCTCCGTTGATGCCTTGCTCGAGCGTGGGCTTGACTTCGCGCACGATGACCGCGGCGAAGAAGGAGTACATGACGACGGCCCAGAGCGCGATTCCGGCGCCGAACAGCGCCTCGGCCACGCCGCGCCGGCCCGCGACCAGGAGGATCTGGCTGCCGAGGACGCACGTTCCGGCGACGGTCGTGAAATAGCCGGAGCCCCGGGCGTGGTCGCCGAAGTCGGCGGCCACTCGGCGCGGGAAGAGGGCAATCCGCGCGACGGAAAGCGCGACGAGCGTCGCATAGGCGGGCAGGTTCACGTAGAGGAGCGCGCGGGAGAGCCGTGGCCAGCCGAGCAGATGGCCGGCGATCGAGACGATTCCGGTCGCCATGACGAGCGCGAAGTAGCCCGGGAAGAGCTCCGCGACGGCCTTCGCGAGTCGGCCGTGCGGCGGCGAGTCGGCAGGCGTGTTCATCGTCGAGCGCGGCGAGGGGAAGGGGGGAGCGCGAGAACGTCAGCGTTCGAGCCGGTAGACGTACCGCAGCAGGCCGAGGTTGAGCACGAAGCAGGTCAGGCTCGCGACTCCGGCCGGCAGCGCGACGTCGTGATCGCCGCCGAGATAGGCGTTCATCGTCGCGGTCAGCAGCCAGAGCTGGAGGACGACGATCACGACGACGATCGAGACGACGCCGGCGAGGATTCGCAGGCGCTGCTCGCGGGAGAAGCGCCTGGTGCCGCTCACGACATACGCTCCGTTACGCCGACCGCCCAGACCACGCCGTCGCGTACCTCCAGGTCGACTCTCGGCAGCGGCCGGCGCGGGGGGCCGGAGAGCGGCCGGCCGGTCGCGAGGTCGAAGTTCCCGTTGTGGCACGGACAGTGGAACCGTCCTCGATCGAACTGCGGAAGAACCGGACAGGAGAGGTGCGTGCAGCGCTGGTCGAAGGCGACGACCTCGCGCTCGCCGACGCGCACCAGCAGCTTCGGCTGTCCCGGCCCGGGGTAGTCGAACTGGCGAAAGCCGCCGACGGGGAGCTCGTCGATCCGGCCGAGCGCGAGCTCCGGCGGCGCCGGCCGGCGCGCGAGCCAGCTCTTGGCCAGGATCCAGGCCTGCCCGGCGACGAAAGCGAAGCTCGTCAGCACCAGGAACTTGGTGAACTCGCGGCGGGCGACGTACTGGTCCTGCGGCACGTCGACGGGGAAGTCGCGGCGCCACTTCGGTTGCTCCGCGGCCGGCCTGCCGTCGGGTGGGATCGTCAGCTCGTCCGGGTCGCGCACGGTCACGATTCGCTCTCCTGGTAGAGGTTCGCGAGCAGGGGGTCGAAGGACGCGGAGGCGGTGCGGGCTTCCGGCGCGCTCTCGAACGGCGCGGTGACCGCGAGCAGCGGCTCGGAGAAACTCTTCGGTACCAGCATGCGCACCCGCGTGGTGACGACCTGAGCGCCGAATCGGAAGCCGTCGACCGGACGCGAGGCCGGGCGCAGCGCCTCGATCTCCTCGCGCGTGCCGAAGAAGAGCGCCTGGCTCGGGCAGACCGACGCGCACATGGGCTTGAGCCCCTGCGACGTCCGGTCGTAACACATGTCGCACTTCATCATCAGGTTGGCTTCGTCGTGCATCTTGGGCACGCCGAACGGGCAGGCGAGCACGCAGTTGTTGCACGCGATGCAACGGGCTTTGCGCGCGGTCTGGACGACGCCGTCCTCGGTTCGCTTGATGGCGTCGGCCGGACAGACCTCGGCGCAGGTCGGCTGGTCGCAGTGCATGCAGACGACCGGCACCGTCTGCGTCGAACGCGCGCGGTCGACGAAGTCGAGCTGGATCATCGACACCCCCTTGTGGGTGTCGCACTCCGAGCAGGCCTGGACACAGGCGTTGCAGCCGATGCAGCGCGCGGGATCGATGTAGAAGTGGCGGTCGGCGGGAACGGGCATGGTGGATTCGCGTCAGCCTCCCGTGGTCGGCAGGGGCGGCCGGCGCGACGGCGTCGCGATCGCCACGGCCTCGCGCGCCTCGTCGGCCGTCGCCGCCCGGAGCCGCACGGCGCAGGCCTTGAACTCGGGGATCTTCGAGATCGGGTCCTGCGCCGCGATCGTCAGGCGGTTGACGCTCTTCCTGCCCGGCCAGTGGTACGGCACGAAGATCGTGTCGGGGCGGATGGTGGCGACCACGCGGGCGCGCAGCGTCAGCCGGCCACGCCGGGTCTCGGCCGTCGCCCAGACGCCGTCGCCGATCCCGAGGTGCTCCGCGAGGTGCGGGTGGAGCTCGATGAACGGCTCGGGATCCATGTCGAGCAGCGGCCCTATCCGTCGCGTTTGCGTTCCGGAGAGGAACTGGCTGATCAGTCGGCCAGAGGTGAGGATCAGCGGGTACTCCGTATCGGGCACCTCGGTCGGTGGCGAGTAGGTGGCCACGTTGAACCGCGCCTTGCCGTCGGCGAAGTAGAACGGCCCGTTGCCGCGGGCGACGACGTTCCACGATCCGGGCTCGAAGAGACGCGGCGTGCCGGTGTGATCGTCCGCGGGGCAGGGCCAGAACACGCCCTGCTGGCGTTCGACCTTCTCCCAGGAGATTCCCGAGTAGTCGGCCACCCCTCCCTTCGAGGCGACGCGCAGCTCCTCGAAGATCTCGCGCGGCCCCGCGAAGGTGAACCCCCGCTCGCGGCCGATGGCGCGCGCCAGGTCCTGGACGATGCGCCAGTCCTGGCGCGCCTCGCCCGGGCACTCGACGGCCTTGTTGATCTTGATGACCCGGCCTTCGGCGGTGGTCACCGTCCCTTCGTCCTCTTCGTGGAGCGACCCGGGCAGCACGAGATCGGCGTGCCGCGCGGTCTCGTTGAGGAAGAAGTCGATCGCGACGTAGAAGTCGAGGCGGCCGAGCATCGCCCGCACGTAGTCGCTGTCGGGGAGCGAGACGACCGGGTTGAAGCAGAGCGACAGGAGCCCCTTGATCTCGCCGCGCTCGATCTTGCGGAAGATCTCGTAGGCGTCGACCCCTGGCGGTGGCAACTCGTCGGGCGCGATCTTCCAGACGCCGGCTACGTAGGCGCGCGCCTCCGGGTCGGCGAGCTTCCTGCCGCCGGGAAGCTGGTCGCACTTCTGGCCGTGCTCGCGCCCGCCCTGGCCGTTGCCCTGACCGGTGATCGTCGCGTAGCCGCAGAACTCCCGCCCGATGCGTCCGGACGCGAGAACGATGTTGATGGCGCCGAGCACGTTCTGGACGCCGTGACTCGAGTGCTCGATGCCGCGGGCGTGCATGAGGAAGCTGGTCTTCGCTTTCCCCCACCAGTCGGCGGCCTTCCGGATCGCCGCTTCCGCGATCCCCGTTGTGCGCGCGGTCTTCGCCGGCGTCCACTCGGCGACGTGGCGGGCGACCTCGTCGAAGCCGACCGTCGAGCGCTCGACGAAGTCGCGGTCGACTTGACCGTTTTCGATCATCAGATGAAGGACGCCGTTGAAGAGTGCGACGTCCGTGCCGGGCCGGATCGGCAGGAAGAGGTCGCAGGTGCGGGCGATCGGCGTCAGTCGAGGATCGACGACGATCACCTTGGCGCCGCGTTCGCGCGCCTGCCAGACGTAGTCGGTGGTGATCGGGGCGCACTCGGCGACGTTGGCGCCGGAGATCCAGATCAGCTCGGCACCGAGGATGTCGCTCCAGGGGTTGGCGGCGCGGTCGATTCCGAACGCCTTTGTATTCCCCGCGCCCGCCGAGACCATGCAGAGACGGCCGTTGTAGTCGATGTTCGAGGTCGCGAGCGCCATGTGGGCGAACTTGCCCATCAGGTACGCCTTCTCCGTGGTCAAGCTCGCTCCCGAGAGCACCGCCATGGCGTCGCGCCCGTGAGCTTCCTGGATCCGCCGGATCTCGGCGGCGGTGCGCTCGATGGCGCGCTCGTAGGCGACGGGTCGGAAGCCGCCGGGCGCCGACTCGTCGCGCTCGAGGGCGGTGAGCAATCGATCGGGGTGCGCTCCCTGCAAGTAGCGCTTGATTCCCTTCGGGCAGAGCATGCCGCGGTTGAAGGGAAAGTCGTAGCGCGGTTCGAAGCCGACCACCTGCTCGTCCTTGACCTTCAATCGGATCCCGCACTGCTGGCCGCAGAAGCAGCAGTGGGTATCGACCACGCGGTCGGGCTCGACGCCGGTGTCGAGTCGCACGCCCGCCGACCAGGCGGGACGCGGGCCGAACGGGTCGCCGCCGTCGGGATCGAGCGACGTCGAGCGGACCGGGTGAGCTCCGTCGAGGCGCGGTGCGGAGCGGAGTGGATCAGCCATGGAAGTTCTCCGCGTCGGCGCGGCCGAGCGGCCCCTCGCCGAGCCCTGGGTTGACGTGCGCCGGAGCAGCTCCCGGCGCGACCAGCACGCCGCCGCGAACGCCTCTCCACGCCGCCCCCTGCGCGGCAGCGACCAGCGCGCGTCGGCAGGGCGGGCAGATGCGCTGGTAGTGGTCGGTCGCGCCGGGACCGCCCACGGCCCCGCGATCGATCCGATAGTCGAAACCGAGCCGGCGCTCGACTTCGATCAGGTCCTCGGCGTGCATCCTGGAGGTGAAGCCGTGACCGCATCGGGCGCAGCGTTCGGGCTCGCTGTCGCGACCGACCTCCTTGTAGAAGCGAACGGCGATCTGAGCCGGCCGCTGAAAGATGTGGAAGAACTTGCCGAAGGGGAGCCAGAGGAAGGTGAAGATCACCGTGACCGCGTGCAGGATCGCCAGGAAGTCGTAGGCGTAGCCGTGCATCCAGGTGTAGCTCGCGGTCAGCATCAGGCCGGTGAGGCTGACCGCGAAGAGCAGCACGAGCGGCAGGAAGTCCTCGGCGAAGCTCTGGAGCGCCGCAGCTCCCTCTTCACGCATCCGGCGGCGCATCGCCAGCATCACGCCGGCGATGACCAGGAACGACGCCCAGACGAGCCCATGGAAGAGGATGAACGCGACCAGCGAGTCGCTCGGAAAGGCGAAGGTCGGAAACCCGAAGACGACGACTCGATAGATCGTCGGCTCTCCGTGCTCGGACTCGAAGGCGAGCCAGCCGAAGACCAGCGGAAAGGTGATCGCGACCGCGAGGCCGCAACCCCAGAGGATCAGGAGGTGGGTCAGGCCGCGCAGCCGGCCACGGGCCCAGATGAAGCGGTTGAGCACGATGTCCGAGAGGGCGTGCGAGGCGAGGCCGCCGACGTGTCGCAGCCTCCGACCGCGCTGGAAGAAGACCTGCCAGCCGCGTCGCCAGTAGAAATCGGTCGGCGGTCGCTTGAGCCACATGGCGTAGCGATAGGTCAGCCCGAACGTGGCGAAGAGAACCGAGAAGGTGTAGGCGACCAGCGCCGCGTCGAAGTGGGCGAGGTTGCGCGATCCCGCGACGATCAACACGCCGAGCGCGGCGGTGGTGGCGACGCCCCAGGCGATCGGTCCGGCGGCTTCACGCGTCGTCGTGGTTCGAGTCGGCATCCCGGTGGCCTTCCGTCCTCCTCGCTCCGCCCGATCGTAACCCGTCGGCGGTGCAAAGGTCACCTCGCCAGGCGCCGGTCGTTTCGGAGTGCCCCGGCGGCTCAGGCCGCGTTCTCGATCTCCATTCGCCGCAAGCGTCGTGAAAACGAGTGGCCGAAGACACGCTTCATCATTGCCAGCTTCGCGCGCTGCCAAGGGTAGCGCCGGGGAGAGAGCGAGCGGCACTCCTCGGGGAGCATGACGAGCGAGACGTGGATGTTGGGCGCGCAACCGATCGGCAGGCCCGCTTCCATCGTCGCCTCGTAGAGACGACGGAAGACGGGGACGAGGTCCTCGGTCCGCGGCGGGTCGGCGTCTTCCAGGTCGGTGCCGACGAGCGGCCGGAAGACGCAGACGGTCGGGATCGCGCCCACCGAGGTGATCCAGTCGATCGCCGCGATCGAGGACTCGGGAGGCTCGAGGCCGGCGATGATCTCGCCGTTGGTCACCCAGGGCTCGTGCGACGGCCCCCTGGCGCCGAGCGCCGCGCAGTATCGGGTCGCCTCGAGGTAGAAGTCGAGCCCGTACTCGGCGTGCTTGCCCGGGCAGATCTCCTCGAACAGCTTCCGGTCGAAGATCTCGAAGCAGAAGGAGACGCGGTTGACGCCGATCTCGCGAAGGTGGTCGTAGCGTTTGAGATCGCGGTGCGGCGGCGTCTGAACCCCGACCAGCAAGCCGAGCTCCTTCTTGATGCGCACGATGTAGGGCTCGAGGATGTCGAGGTAGGTGTCGCCATCGTAGTGGCCGGTGTTGAAGTCGACGTAGGTGATGCCGCTCTCGCGGCGCGCGGCGCGAATCACCGTCATCACCTCTTCGACGGACTTCTCGTCCGCATCGTCGACGCCGAGGTTCAGGCCGACCGAGCAGAACTTGCAGTTCATCTTGGTCGGCTTCTGAGTCCAGTACTCGCACACCTTGGCTTGGTAGATGCCGAGGTAGGTTCCCTGGAGCGTGCCGATCCGCGTCATGGGTTTGCCGTTCGCGAGGTTGGCGTCGTACCAGCCGGGCCGCGGCGAGAGCTGCACCTCCGTGACCGGCGTGCCGCCGTGGCGCAGTCGGTAACTGCCCTGCTCGCGGTAGAGCGTGTAAGGCGAGCGTTGCGCGAAGCTCTCGGAGACCGGGACGTTGGTCCAGAGCCCGCCGGGAAGGATGAGCTCGAGCCCGCTGCCGAGGCCGGCGCGGGTCCGCAGGACCTTGCGGCCGCCGTCCTGTTCGATGAAACAGGACTCGTCCATCCGCAAACCCTTGCAGTAGAGGTCGAGCTTGAGCAGGCCGGGGTTGGCGCGGACCTGCTGGACGGTCACGAGTTCGGTCGACATCGAGCGCTCCAGGGAGGACGGCAGACGGGCCGGCGACGAGACGGCCTCGTGCCGACTGGCGAGTCAGGCTACGGCGATCCGCGGAAACAGGACGTTGTTCTCGAGATGGATGTGCTCGTGGAGATCGGTCTCGAGCGCCGCGAGGCCGTGCCAGAGCGCGTTCCAGGTGTTGCAGGCGCCGTCGGGGACGCGGAAGCCGTCGGTCAGCTCGCGGATCCGGTGGAGCTCCTGTCCGACGCGGACGTGATCGTCGACGAACGGCTCGAGCTCCGCCGCCTGACCCGCCGCGGTGCGCAGCAGAGAGGGGAAGAGGGACTCCTCCTCCTGCCGGAGGTGCGCGACGACCTCGGCCTGGAGTCGGAGAAAGCTCTCGAGCAGGGCGCCGAGCCGCTCCGGATCCTTGTCACCGTGGACGCGGAAGACCTTGCGCGCCATCGACTCGAGCCGGGGCAGCTCCTCGCGGAGCGAGTCGTGGTAGCGGGAGACGATGTGCGCGACGAGCTCCTCGACGGGGGCCTCCGTCCAGCGCGGGGATGCGGTGTCGGCGCCGGGGGACGCGATCTCGCGTTCGATCTCTTGGAGCACGACGGCGGTGTCGAGATCGCGCTTGGCGCAGGCGTCGGTCAGGGCGACGCCGCCACCGCAGCAGAAGTCGATGTTGTGTCGGGCGAAGACGCGGGTGGCGAGGGGATGCCGGGCGGCGATCTCGCCGACTCGGGATGTGGAGGTGACGTTCATGGGGTGGATCTCCTTCGCAGGGTCGCGGTCGTGGAACGGGGGCGCGGCGGCGCGGCCGGCCCGAGGGCGTAGGTGCAGGACGAAGCGCCGTCCGGGATGAAGCTCTCGCGCAGAAGCGGCCGGTCGAGCAGCTCGCCGACGAGCGCCATCTCGGCCCGGCAGGGCAGCCGCGAGACTCCGACGAACTCGCGCAGGGGGCAGTGCGCCAGACGCAGATGGCTGCCGCTGTCGTCGGTGACCACCTCGGCGAGGAAGCCCTCCTCGGAGAGCATCCGCGCCACGGCTTCGAGTCGCTCGTCGGCGGGGACGCCATCGAGACGGGCCTCCGCCTCGGCTCGCTTGCGCCGAAGTCGCTCCGTGAAAAAGCTCTCGAGCAGAGATCCCTGTCCGGAATCGACGAGGAACCGGGCCAGCTCGCGCAACAGCTCGCCGTCGCGGCGCGGAAAGAGCGCGTCGCCCGCATCCGAGAGCCGGTAGCGGATCCGCGGTCGGCCCGGCCCCGAACGGACGAGCCCCGAGCGCACGACGAGGCTCTGCGCGACCAGGGCCTGGAGGTGGCTGCGCACCGTTTCCGCGGCCACGTCGACCGATCCCTCGAGCTCGGCGAGGGTGGACTCCCCTCGTCGCTTGAGTGCCTCGAGCAGCGCTCGCTGGCTCTCGCCGATCCCGGGTGAGGCGATCGTTCCAGCGCTGGAGTGTCTCGACGACGCGGCGTGGGCGGGAGTCACGACCTGGATTCTGCCGTTGACTCCCCTTGATTGTCAAGGTTAAAGTGAAAACAGTCATGAAAACTGACGGACAGCCCGCTCCGGGCCCTTCGGCACCCGGTGTCGCATCCGGCCCAACCCTTCTTTACCCGCGGTTCTTCCTGACCGGAATCGCGGTGACTTTGACGGCGGGAGCCGGGTGGGGCGCCTGGCTGCTGATCCGCATCGCGGTGGCGCGGGACTTAACCGCACCGTCGATCTTCGAGGTCAACGCCCACGGCCAGGCGCAGATCTACGGCTGGATGGGGCTCTTCATCGTCGGCTTCGCGCTGCAGATGTTCCCGTCGTTCTGGGGAACGCGGCTCGTGGCTCCCCGGCTGGGACGGGCGCTTCTGCCGACGATGGCGGGGGCCGTTCTCCTGCGCAGCGTCGCGGAAGCCCGGCCCGCGGGACGCTTCGCCGAGCTCGCGGTCGCCGCGGGTGCCGTCCAACTCGCCGTGGTCGTGACCTTCGTCGCGCTCCTCGTCCTCACGGCTCGCCGCCACACGTCGCCCTGGCGCGCGGCGGACCGCTACCTCGCAGCGGGCCTCGCCTGGTTCGTCCTCTCCTCGGTCCTCGACCTGCGCCACCTGGCGCGAACGGTCGGCGCCGCCGGTCGCGAGGCGCTGCTCGCGGAGATCGCGACCTGGCAGCTTCCGCTGCGCGACCTCCAGATCCACGGGCTCGCGTTGTCGATGATCCTCGGTGTCTCGCTGCGCGTGCTGCCCGGCCTCTTCGGAACGCCGGTCATCGACGCCGGACGCGAGCGCCGGGCGCGCCGGCTCTTCTGGCCGCTCCAGCTCGCGATCCTCGCCGAGGCGGTCCTTTTTCCGCTCGCCATGGTCACGAAGAGTCCGCCGGTATTCGTCGGATTCTGGGTCGCCACGGTGGGATTCGCCGTCACGGCGGTGCTCGCCGCCGCGAATCTCCGGGTTTTCGCGAGGTCACGACTCGACCTGCCCTCGCTCTCGCCACTCGCTTTCGTGCGCGCGGCGCACGTCTGGCTGGGTGTCTCGCTCGCGATGCTGGTGGCGGGTCCGCTCTGGTCGCGCCTGCTCGACCTGCCGTTCTCGCACGCCTGGCACGGCGCCACCCGCCACTCGATCACGGTCGGCTTCGTCAGCCTGATGATGATCGCCGTCGCGTCGCGGATCGCGCCGCGACCGGCGGAGAGCGGTTTCGCCGGCGCGGCGCTGCCGCTCGCGCCGTTCGTGCTGCTCAACCTCGGTTGCGCGCTGCGCGTCACGCAGCAGGTCGCGACCGACCTGACACCGGAGGCGTTCCTGCCGGCGGGCGCTTCGGGCCTGATCGAGCTCGCGGGCCTCACCTGGTGGGCGGCCTGGATCGTCCCCCGGCTCGTCCGCGCCGGTCAGCCGTTCGCGACGGCGCGAGCGACGCTCACTCGAGCGACGGCATCCACCCCTCACGAGCGCTGAGCAACCGTCTTGACTGTCAAGGAAGCGGAAGGGACGGAATCCAGGTAGAGCGATGCTTGGCGATGGCGTTGAGGATGGTCAGCAGCTTACGCATCGCAGCGACGAGGGCGACCTTCTTACGTTTCCCAGCGGCGAGCAGGCGTTGGTAGAAGGCATTGAGGATCGGATTGTGGCGAACGGCAGTGAGGGTGGCCATGTACAGGGTGCGACGCACGTCAGCTCGCCCGCCCCAGATCGTGCGTTGCCCCCGCATCTGGCCCGAGTCGCGGTTCATCGGCGCGACCCCGACGAGAGCGGCGATGCGTCGGCGGTCGAGCGAGCCGAGCTCCGGCAGCTCAGCCAACAAGACCGCCACGGTAACGGCACCGATACCAGGGACGCTGGCCAAAGCCTCAGCCAAGGCCGCATGGTGCCGCCGGACGTGAGCTGCGACTTGCGTGTCGCTATCATCCAGCTCTCGTCGGAGGACGTCGATGACGCGTTCCACGCTGGGTTTGGCAGCGGGGTGCGATATGCGGAGCCGCTGCCGCTCGGAGGTGAGCATCTGAACGAGCTGGCGGCGGCGCAGGACCAGGGCTTGCAGTCGCTGGAGCTCGTCGTCAGCCAGCGGCTTGATGAACCGCTGGCGGTCGGGATGCTGATCGAGAACGCGCGCAAACGCCGCCAGCATGCGCGCGTCCAGTGCGTCGGTCTTGGCCAAAGCCCCCATTGCACGAGCGAAGTCACGGGCCGCCCGAGGGTTGACCACGGCAACGGAGAGACCTGCGGCCTGCAAGGCACAGGCTGCTTCGAACTCGTAGCCGCCGGTCGCCTCGAGCACGACCAAGGCCGGCTTCAGCCCCACCAGCTGCTCGACGAGCTGCTCGATGCCAGCGCTGTCGTTGGTCACCTGAGCCGTCTTCGACTCGACGGTACTGGCGACCTCCAAGACCTGACTCGAGACGTCGATACCGACGAAAATCGGATCGGACATGTCCTCTCGCTCCCATCCTTGTCTATGCGAACTCTTGTTCCCACAACCGTTCGGGCTGCAAGAGAGGACGGTCCGGCTCACGTGCCCCAGTGCTCAGAGACGGGGTTACCTTCACCCCAGAGGCGCGTCGGGCTACGTGAGCCGGTCCGAACCCTCTGACTCAAGATACAAGGCGCCCGAACCCGGAGACAGGCTCATGTACGGAGTGATGCTCTTGGTCCACGTTCTCGCCGCGACGATCTGGACCGGCGGCCACCTCGTCCTGGCGATCGCGATCCTCCCGCGGGTACTGCGCGAGCGCTCGCCGGCCCGCCTGCTCGACTTCGAGTCGGCCTACGAGCGAGTCGGCATTCCGGCGCTCTTCGTCCAGGTCGCGACCGGGCTGTGGCTCGCGCACCGGATGGTGCCGGAGCCGTCGCGCTGGTTGTCCTTCGCAGATCCGGTCGCGACCCTGGTCGGGGTCAAGCTCCTGCTGCTCGCGACCACCGTCGGCTTCGCCCTCGATGCGCGGCTGCGGTTGATTCCGAAGCTGTCGGAGAAGAACCTCACCGCACTCGCCTGGCACATCGTCCCGGTGACGATCGTCTCGGTGCTCTTCGTCGTCGTCGGCGTTTCGTTCCGAACCGGGTGGTTCTACCCTTGACCGTCGTCAAGCGAGCGACACGGTCTCGAAGATCGCTGTGAAGTGGCGCAGCGCCGCGGGCTGCTCGACGATCCGAACGCCGGAGATTCGATGGCGCTCGGCCGTGATCTCCGCGAAGGTTTCGACGATGTAGTCGACGTGGCTCTGGGTGTAGACCCTGCGCGGCATCGCCAGACGCACGAGCTCGTTGGGGCCGGGCTGCTCGATGCCTGTCGCCGGGTCGCGGCGGCCGAACATCACCGAGCCGACCTCGACGCTCCGGATACCGGCGTGGCGATAGAGCTCGATCGCCAGCGCCTGTCCGGGGAACTGCTCGCGAGGCAGGTGCGCTAGGAAGCTCGCCGCGTCGACGTAGATGGCGTGACCGCCGGGCGGCTGGAGGATCGGCACGCCGGCGGCGGTCAGATGCTCGCCCAGGTACTGCACCGAGGCGTGGCGGTACTGTTGGTAGGAGAGGTCGAGCGCCTCGTAGAGCCCGACCGCGATCGCCTCGAGGTCGCGGCCGGCGAGGCCGCCGTAGGTTGGAAAGCCCTCGGTCAGGATCAACAGCTCGGTCTCGGCCCGGGCGAGACGCTCGTCGTTCGAGCAGAGGAAACCGCCGATGTTGGCCATGCCGTCCTTCTTGGCGCTCATGGTGCAACCGTCGGCGAGCGCGAACATCTCGCGCGCGATCTCGAGCAGCGACTTGCCTGCGTACCCCGTCTCGCGCTGGCGGATGAAGTAGGCGTTCTCCGCGAATCGGCAGGCGTCGAGGTAGAAGGGGACGCCGTGGCGCCGGCAGAGCCCGGAGGCGGCGCGGAGGTTCGCCATCGAGACCGGCTGGCCGCCACCGCCGTTGTTGGTGACGGTGACGAAGACGACCGGGACGCGACTGGGAGGATTCTCGAGGAGCGCCGCGAGCGCCTCGAGATCGATGTCACCTTTGAACGGCGCGCTCGCCGAAAGCTCGCGGCTCGCGGGAGAGGCGAGGTCGAGAGCGGTGGCGCCGACCGCCTCGATGTTGGCGCGAGTGGTATCGAAGTGGGTGTTGTTGGGCACGACGTCGCCGGCGCGGAGCATCGTCGTGGCGAGGATGCGCTCGGCGGCCCGCCCCTGGTGGGTCGGGATGACGTGGGCGAATCCGGTGATGTCGCGCACCGCCTTCTCGAAACGGCGGAAGCTCGGGCTGCCGGCGTAGGACTCGTCGCCGCGCATGACCGCGGCCCACTGCTCGGCGCTCATCGCGCCGGTGCCGCTGTCAGTCAGGAGGTCGATGACGATGTCGTCGGACGGGATCCGGAACAGGTTGTAGCCGGCCGCGGCGAGGATCGCCTCGCGCTCCGCTGGCGACGTCATCCGGATCGGCTCGACCGACTTGATGCGGAATGGCTCGATGATGGTGCGCATGAGGGTCAAGCTACGTGATCGGCGGCGGTGCCACCTTGACCGTGTGCAAGGAAGTCGATTCCACGCGCGACGGGAGCTCGCCGCCCCGGTGCGAGAGGTCGACCCATCGGTGGGGCACGGGTCCCGCCGGAATCAGTCGCGCGCGAAGAGCTCGGTGGAGAAGTAGCGCTCCATCCGGTCGGGCAGCACCGTGAGGACGACCGGGTCAGCGAGGCCCGCCGCTCGCAGGTGGGCCAGCGAGCGAGCGGCGGCGAGCAGGTTCAAGCCCGACGAGGGGCCGACCGGTTGGCCGAGCGCGATCAGACGGCGCGTTTCGGCGAGGGCGTCTTCGTCCATGATCTCGAAGGTGACCAGTCCGGGCATGGCGCCGGGCGAGAACAGGCGCGAGACACAATCGACGACGCCGGGGATACGTGACGAAAAGGGGCCCGCCTCCCGACTGCATTCGGCTTCCTGGAAGCAGCCCGCCGCGAAGACACCGCTCGCCGCCACCGGCCGAGCCAGGACCGGAAGGGCCGCCGCGCCGTGATCGCGCACGCCCTGCCAGAGCCCCACCAATGTTCCGCCCGTACCCACGCCCGAGACCACCGCGTCGCAGCGGCCCCCCGGCAGCTGCTCCATCGCCTCGCGCGCCGTGCCCAGGCGGTGGGCGGCGGCGTTGTCCGGGTTCTCGAACTGGCGGGGCAGGAAGGCGCCCTCGCTCGCGGCGATCTCGCCGGCGATCCGCAGGCACTCGCCGATGCCGGCGCCCGGGGAAGCGAGGTGCGTCTTGCCGCCGTAGGCCTCGATCGACAGGACGCGTTCGCCCGAGACGCCGGCGGGCATCACCGCCGTGAAACGGAGGCCGAGACGGGCGCAGGCCATCGCCATCGCCATGGAGGTCGAACCACTGGAGGCCTCGACCACCCGACCCCCCGGCTCGAGCGTCCCCTCGCGCAGGGCCTTGGTCAGGATGAAGCGCGCGATCCGGTCCTTGGTCGAGCCGGAGGGGTTCATGTACTCCTGCTTGGCGTACACCACGCCGCCTTCGACGGGAATGGCGGCGAGTGGCGTGACGAGCTGGGGGTCGAGGACGGGCAAGAACCTGGACACGGGAGCGCTCGCGGCGGCGGCCGACCGTACCATTTCCGTCACTCGCGAGAGAACGCGAAGCGCACGGGAACGGCCCGAAAGCCGCCGAGGGGCGGCAGCTCGCGCGTCGGGTCGCCGGCGAGCGCGATCTCCGGTGCCGCGGCGAGGAGGGCGTGGACGAGCTCCCGGAGCTCGAGCCGCGCGAGCGGCCTTCCCGGGCAGACGTGCGGTCCGATGCCGTAGACCAGGTTCGCGGCGGCGTTCGCCTCGGGCTCGAAGGCGTCGGGTGGCGAGAAGACATCGGGATCGCGGTTCGCCGCCGCCCAGTCGAGGGAGATCGCCCGGCCGGCCGCGACCGGGCAACCCGCCACTTCAGTCTCCTCGAGCACCCGGCGCCGGCTGGCGACGAACGGATCTTCGAGCCGCAGGCACTCCTCGATCGCGCGATCGAACCGCTCGACCGAGCTCTCATCCCGCAGAAGCTCTGCGAGACCGCGGCGGGTCGCCAGGGCGTGGACGACGACGCCGACCGCGAGCGCGAGCGAGCCGAGGTCGCCGCCCGTCCAGTTGCGCAGGATCGAGACGATCTCGTCCTCCTCGAGCCCCCGGCCGAGCGAGACGTCGTTCACCAGGCGATCGGTGACGTCGCGGGTGCCGTCGCCTCCGCGGCGAGGTGCGACGACGGACCGGACGATCGCGTCGAAGCTCTCGGCGACCGCCGCCAGCTGCTCGCGATCGCCGGTTCTCGTGGCCTCCTGCCGCGCCGCGAGCCAATCGAGGAGCGGCCTCTCGAGCTCGACGGGCCAGCCGAGCCAGGCCGCCTGGGCGCGAACGGCGAACGGGGCACCGAGGTCGCCGACGGCGTCGAAGGGCCGGTCGCGCGGAAGTCGGTCCACCAGCGCGCGCGCCACGGCACGACACGCGGGCGCAAACTCCGCCATCGCGGCCGGGGTGAAATAGCGGTCGACGAGGGCCCGGAAACGAGCATGCTCGTCGCCGTCGAGGCCGTTGGGCAGTTGAAGAAAGCGCGAGATTCCGTTCGAGAAGCGGCGCGGGTCGCAGGCGATCCGCACGACCTCGGCGTGCTCGCGGACGACCAGCTTGGGTGGGCCGGCTTCAGGCGTGGTACCGCGAGCCCCCGAACGCTG
Organism: uncultured Pseudomonadota bacterium; assembly: GCA_900696485.1. Classification (GTDB taxonomy): domain Bacteria; phylum Myxococcota_A; class UBA9160; order UBA9160; family PR03; genus CAADGG01. The sequence continues at coordinate 1,119 of CAADGG010000071.1, read as the reverse complement.
CGGTCTCCGCGAGCCATCTGCCTGATCCCCGCTCATCTCAGAGGTAGCCTAGTCGCAAGCCGGGATTCAGTGAAGCACACGCACGCCGCGGCTTCGAAACTCCACTCCCGAGCTCGGCGAGGCGCGCGGATTCGGGGTTCACCGGAACGGGCCGAGCGCTCGAAACTGGACGAGAGACCGCGAGACCTCTCAGGGACCTTGCTTAGAAGGGGCGCAGGCGTCGGGGCCGAAGAATCGCGTCAGGATCTGTCGGATCTCGGCCAGCTTCGCCGGTTTCGCCAGGACGTAGTCCACACCGGGCGGCAGGGCGCCTCCTGAGGGCAGTCGATCGCCTCGGCCGGTGTGCAAGATGACGATCGTGTTCGGAGCGAGGGCCTGGATCTCGGCCGCGACTTCCAACCCGGTGAGTCCCGGCATCTCGAGATCGGTGATGACCAGGGCTATCGGCCGGCCAGCTTCCAGCTCGGCCCTGAAGGTGAGGAGAGCGGCCCGGCCCTCGACGTGTACCCACGAGGACCATCCGATCGCATCGAGGGCTCGGCCCAGAACCGAAGCTACTCTTCGATCGTCATCGACTACCAAGCTACGTCGAATGTCAGTCCTCACCGTGTCACCCCGAGGTAGACCACGAGTGGCCTCCGATGTTCTCAGTGGCCCACCAGTCGCTCGCCCGGAGCTCCGAGGGTCGCCGAGACGCTACGTCATCCGAGCGCGATCGGGGCCAGCCGGCGGGGTAGGGACGGGCGGGTAGGCGATGCCCGATGTCCGTGGGAGGGCCTCCACCCGGCCTGCGCGCGAGCCCCTCGTCTCCTCCGGGGCGTCGTGCTCGTCCACCACCCACCCTGGCGCGGCCTGGAGCTCTTCGTCCACACGGGTCGCCACCGCCGCCCGAAGGCGAGTCGTGGTCTCGTCATCCCTCTCCTTTCGCCGGGCCTCCGCCCAACGTCCCGGAAACCGTGCCCGAGGTGCGCCCGGCCGCAAGGCCAAGCCTCCGGCGCGCTGCGCGCGGCCTTGTCGGCCGGGCTCCGTTCACCCCGGGCTCCCACCGGGCCGTGTTGGACGGAAACCACAACGAAAGGAGAAAGCAGATGACCAGCAAGACCCCGATCACCCTCTACG
>CAADGG010000070.1 GCA_900696485.1 uncultured Pseudomonadota bacterium | reverse complement strand
TCGAAGAAGAGCGAGTCCACGGAGGGCGGCGACATGTAAACCATCAACCCCGCGAGCGACACCACCACAGATCCCCGTTCCTCATCCTGATTGTCGCGCGAGTCTCATCCGACTTGACGCGCCACAGATCCTCTCCATCGCGGACCAGGACCTCATCCTGGCGCACATCCCCGAAGCCGAGCGCGGGATCTTCCTGGCCCTGGCGCACCTGGGGCTGCGGCCCGGCGAAGCGCGGGCGCTCCAGGTCGCCGACTACCGGGACGGCTGGCTACATGTGGACAAGGCGGCCAAGTCGAAGACGGGGAGTGCGGAGATCCGCGGCACCAAGACCGGGAAGCCGAAGCGGCTCCCGGTGAGCGAGGAGCTGGCCGACTGGATCGAGCGTCACGTGGATCCCGCCGGCCGCTTCTCTGCGGCGCCCCTCTTCCCGAACCCGCGCACCGGCCGGATGTGGCCGCACAAGACGCTCCAGCGCATCTGGAACGAAGCCCTCGACCGGGCCGACCTCCCGCACGTCTCGCTCTACGAGGGCACGAAGCACACGATGGCGACGGACGCGATCCGCCGCGGCGTTCCGGAGCGCGCCCTCCAGCGCTTCCTCGGCCACGCCTCGGTGCAGTCGACGCGCCGCTACGCGCGGCTCGCCGACAACGCGCTCATCGAGGTCCTGCGCCCCGCGACCCGGCGCGACGACGGACTTGGCGACAAGTTGGCGACAAAGGTTCCCGAACCGAAATTGAAGCGTCGCAAGGACTTGCGGGTGGGCCCTCCTGGATTCGAACCAGGGACGACACCGGTTATGAGCCGGGTGCTCTGACCGCTGAGCTAAGGGCCCGTGGCGGTGGACGCTACCAGACCGGGCCGGCGCGGGCGCGGGCGGCGCGGGGCCGCGGTCGCTTCGGGATCAGGGTCCGCTCATCCGCTCGGTGAAGTCCCAGCTCAAGAGGCGCTGCGGGGTGATGCGGATGGCGATCTCGTCGTCGGCGCGGGAGAGCAGCCACCGGGCGAAGCCGCTGGCGCGCGTGCCGAGGTAGCGATCGACGAGTTCGCCGAGCAGTTCGGGGCCGCGCGCCGGGTCGAGGCTCGCGTGGCCGCGGCCGCGGACGCCGTGGTACGGCGGGTCGTCGCGGGCGACTTCGAAGCCGCAGCGCGGCTCGGCGCGGAGCCAGCGGATCACCTGCGCATCGGCGCCGCTGGCGCACCAGACGGCGCCGTCGCGCCACAGGTACCAGAGCGAGAGCACATGCGGGTGGCCGGCCTGCGTCGCGCACGCAAGACGGACCGGAATGACGGTGCGCTCGAGGTGCGCGTCGATGCGCGCGCGGGACCACGGGCCGGTGTGCTTCACGACGCGAGTCCCGGGGCGTTCGGTGCGAGGGCATCCGGGACGCCGGCGAGGCGACGCCGTTCGGCGTCCTGTTCGGCGCGGAGCTGGCGGGAGGTCTTGGTGGTGCCGTCGGGGCTCCAGCCGGGCGCGGCGAAGAGGGCGCCGAGACGGGCGTGCCAGGTGCTGGCGCGCGCGAGGTCGCGACCGAGCGCGGCCCATTCGTGGAACGCGATGCGCAGCGGGTTGTACGTGCGCACGTTGCGGGTGAGGCCGTAGCGGACGCGCGCGCGTTCGGGCTCGAAGCTGCCGAACAGGCGGTCCCAGAGGATCAGGATGCCGCCGTGGTTGCGGTCCAGGTACTCGACGTTGGCGCCGTGGTGGACACGATGGTGCGACGGCGTGTTGAAGATGGCCTCGAACCAGCGCGGCAGCCGGTCGATGGTCTCGGTGTGGATCCAGAACTGGTACAGCAGGCTGATGGCGACCTGCGTGAAGATCATCAGCGGATGGAAGCCGACGAGCGGCAGCCACCAGTAGAACAGCGGTACGGTAAACGGCGTGGTGTAGGACTGCCGCAGCGCCGTCGAGTAGTTGTAGTACTCGCTCGAGTGGTGGTTCACGTGCGCGGCCCACAGGAAGCGGACCTCGTGCGAAGCACGGTGCCACCAGTAGTACGTACAGTCCTCGACGAAGAACAGCAGCACCCAGACGGCTGGGCCGGCGCCGAGGTCGAACAGCCGGTGCTCGTAGAGCCACAGGTACGCGGCGAGCAGGAAGACCTTGACGCTGGCGGAGATCAGCACGTTGCCGACGCCCATCGCGAGGCTCGCGAGCGTGTCCTCGCGGCGCGCGCCGCGGACGTCGCGGCCGGCCCGCTGCGCGCGGTACAGCAGCGCCTGCTCGAGCCCGAGCAGCGCCAGGAACAGGGGGATGGCCAGATACAGGAGGTCGTCCACGCGCCGGGGTCCTCGGTCGTTCGGCCGTCCGTCTCGCGCCGGCCAGCGAAAACGATAGCCTCCCGCAGCAATGGAGTGGATGGCCTACGCGCTGGCGACGTTGTTTGCGCTGCTCGGGCTCGCCTGCCTGCTGCTGCTGGCCGCGGGGCTACCGGGCACGTGGGTGCTGCTCGCGATCGCGTTCGTCATCGAGTTGATCGATGGCTGGCTGCTGCCGGGCGACACGGTCGTGACGTTCGGCTGGGGGCTGCTGGCGGTCTGTGCGGGGCTCGCGGTGGTCGGCGAGATCATCGAGGGGCTGGCCGGGGCGGCCGGTACCCGGATGGGCGGCGGCACGCGGCGCGGCATGGTCGGCGCGATCATCGGCGGCATCGCCGGCGCGATCTTGTTCACGCCGCTGATCCCGGTGCCGGTGCTCGGCATGCTGATCGGCGCGATGCTCGGCGCGTTCGCCGGCGCCTTCATCGGTGAGGCGACGGGGCCCGAGGCGCGCGGCCGCCAGCACAACTTGCGCGCCGCGTTCGGCGCCGCTGTCGGCAAGCTCGGCGGCACGATCGCGAAGCTGGCGATCGGCATCGTGATGTGGGGTCTGCTGGTCCGAGCCGCGTTCGTGCTCTGACCGCGGCGTCAAGAAAGGGGTCGGGTTCGTTTCGTCAACTTTTCCCAAAGGGAAAAGTTGACGAAACGAACCCGACCCCTTTCTTGACGCGTGCCTTCGCCCCTCGCGATTCGCGGTCGATCGGTTGGTCCACTGGCTGGCTAGTCCGGCGCTCGGGAGGTGTTCGGAATGAATCTCTTGCGGGGTTGACTTTCGCTGTTTATTCGTGTACCGTGATCTGTGTTGTCAGGGGTGGAGTCGGTATGGACGATATCGGCGAGGCTGGCGCTGGGGTTGGTGTTGGCGTTCCTGATGCGGACGCAGATGGCCCTGCCGGTGCCGCAGTCGGGCCGGCTGGCACGACGATCGATCGAGCAATCCGTGCGCCGATGGCTCGGCCGGCGTACCCAGACGCAACGGACCGCGACGCCTGCGCGCCGCATCCCGATCCGGAGTCCGAGCTTGCGCTGCTGACGGCGGCCGGCGGTCCGCTGCGCCGCGCACTCGCGGCGATCTGCGCGCGGCTGCTCGACGCGCAGGCGTACGAGAAGCTCTGTTACGCGCGGCTTCGCGACTACGCGCGCGAGCGCGCCGGCGTCTCTGCGCGCCAGCTCCAGGACCTCGCTCGCGCGCACCGCGCGTTTGCGACGCTGCCGGGCCTCGAACGCGCGCTCATCGCCAGCACGCTGCCGTGGAGCAAGGTCCGGGTGCTGACGCGCATTGCGACGCCAGAGAACGAGGAGGCCTGGATCGCGCGGGCCCGGAAGATCTCGATCCGCCGGCTCGAAGAGGAGGTGCGGGCGGCGCGGGGTCTTGTGGACGGAGCGCTCGATGCGGAGGCCGATCCCCCCCTCGTCCGCGTAACGCTCCACTGCACGCCGGCCGTGCGCGCGACGTGGATGCTCGCCCGCGAGTTCGCCGAGCGCGTCTCCGGCCAGCGCCTGCGCGAGGACGAGGCGCTCGAGTGGGTGACGGCGGAG
>CAADGG010000069.1 GCA_900696485.1 uncultured Pseudomonadota bacterium | reverse complement strand
GTCGTGTTGTCCTTGTCGATGACGATCTTCTTGGCCCGGCCGAGGTCCTTCAGCGTCACGTTCTCGAGCTTGAGGCCGAGTTCCTCGGCGATGACCTGGCCGCCGGTGAGGATGGCCATGTCCTGCAGCATCGCCTTGCGGCGATCGCCGAAGCCGGGAGCCTTCACGCAGGCCGCCTGCAGCGTGCCGCGGATCTTGTTGACGACGAGCGTCGCGAGCGCCTCGCCGTCGACGTCCTCGGCGACGATCAGCAGCGGCTTGCCCTGCCGCGCCACCTGTTCGAGAACCGGCAGGAGATCCTTCATGTTCGAGATCTTCTTCTCGTGCAGCAGGATCAGGGGCTCGTCGAGCGATGCCTCCATGCGCTCCGGATCGGTCACGAAGTAGGGCGAGAGATAGCCACGGTCGAACTGCATGCCCTCGACCACCTCGAGCGCCGAGTCCATGGACTTGGCCTCCTCGACGGTGATCACGCCCTCCTTGCCGACCTTCTCCATCGCCTTCGCGATCATCTTGCCGATCGTCTCGTCGCCATTGGCAGAGATCGTGCCGACCTGGGCGATCTCGCTCTGGTCACGCGTAGGCTTCGACAGCTTCTTCAGCTCTTCCGTCATCGCCGTGACGGCCTTGGCGATGCCGCGCTTCAGCTCCATCGGATTCATGCCGGCGACCACGAGCTTGCTGCCCTCGCGGAAGATCGCCTGCGCGAGCACGGTGGCGGTGGTGGTGCCGTCGCCCGCCACGTCGGACGTCTTCGAGGCCACCTCGCGCACCATCTGCGCGCCCATGTTCTCGAACTTGTCCTCGAACTCGATCTCCTTGGCGACGGTGACGCCGTCCTTGGTGACCGTGGGTGAGCCGAAGCTCTTGTCGATGATCACGTTCCGGCCCTTGGGGCCGAGTGTCACGCGAACTGCGTTCGCGAGCCCGTTGACGCCGGCGAGGATCTTGCTGCGCGCATCCTGGTCGTAGCGGATTTCCTTGGCTGACATGTCGTTGTCCTTCTCTCTACTCGAGGATCGCGAGGACGTCGTCCTCGCGGATGATGATGTGCTCGTCGCCTTCGACCTTGATCTCGGTGCCGGCGTACTTGCTGAAGAGGATCTTGTCGCCCTTCTTCACGGCCAGCTCCTGGACCTTGCCGTCGTCGAGCACGCGGCCCTTGCCGACGGAGACGACCTTGCCCTCCTGGGGCTTCTCCTTGGCGGTGTCGGGAATGATGATCCCGCCCTTGGTCTTCTGTTCCTCGTCGATGCGCTTGACGAGGATCCGATCATGCAGCGGTTGGACCTTCATGGCCTCCTTGTCTCCTGGGTCGCCCGCGAGGGGCGGATCGGGACCGCCGCGAGGCGGTGCTAGCTGTCGAATCGCCGCGGGCGCACTCGAGGGGCGCGCGCGGCACGTCTGGCACTCACGCGATCCGAGTGCCAAACCGCGGCCGAGTCTAAGAGCCGGTCCCGAGCGGGGCAAGAGAGCGTCTGCTAGCTTTCGCCTGGTTTTCGTAGAAGGTCGAGGAAGAGGGTCGAGGAAGTCGAGGAGGACGGAGGAGGACGGGATGGCCCTCACGCGACGACAGCGCGAGATCTATGACTTCGTGTGCGCCTTCATCGACGAGCACGGCTACTCGCCGAGCCTCGAGGAGATTGGAGCGCAGTTCCACCTCTCATCGGTCGCGACCGTGCACAAGCACGTGACTCAGTTGGTCGAGAAGGGCTGGCTGCGCAAGTCGTGGAATCGCGCCCGCTCGCTCGAGCCCGCCGGCGATGCGGCGGCCGGCGAGATCCTGCTGCCGTTGCTCGGCGTCGTCGCGGCGGGGGCGCCGATCGAGCCGATCGAGGTGGAGGAGCGGATCGCCATCCCGGCCGATCTCGTCCGGCGTCCGGCGGCCTGCTTCGCGCTGCGCGTGCGTGGGGATTCGATGATCGACGAGCAGATTCGTGAGGGTGATACCGTGATCGTCGAGCGGCGCAGCGAGGTGCGGGACGGCGACACGGTCGTCGCTGTCCTGCGCGGGGAGGAGGCGACGCTGAAGCGTTTCCGACGCCGCGGTGCGACGGTGCATCTGGTGCCGGCCAATGCCCGGATGAAGACGATCGAGGTTCCGGCGCGGGACGTCGAGATCCGAGGTGTCGTGCGGGCGCTGCTGCGACGGTACTGACAGGCTTGCCGAAAATCGGCCGCTGGCGAACGCGTATCGCCGGGTGGGAGGAGCACACCCGGAGCCGTAATCCGGAGGCGGCCGTACCAAAGCCGTGCGCAGCGCCGAAGCTCGTCCGCCGATGACATCGGCGCAGGGTGTGCTCCTCCCACCCGCCGCCGAACATCGTCGGCCGATTTTCGGCAAGCCTGCGAGCTCCCGCGCTTCGCCCCGCCCGGGCGCCGCGGGCCGGGATCGGGCGGCTAGGCAAGGGCCCGACGCGAGGTTAGGCTCCCCGGCACCTCAGCGTCCGCTTCGGGACGGTCGCTGCTCCGTCGTGCTGCAGGGGTCGTGGTTGTGAACGACGATCGCCGGGTCCGCCTCACACGCGCCATCGATTTCTCCGCATCCCTGCGTTACCGCAGTCCGGACCTGTCCGAGCAGGAGAACCTCACGCGCTTCGGGCCGGCCGCTCGTCAGCATGGCCACAACTACCGCCTCGAAGTCACGGTGGAAGGGATTCCGGATCCAGCCACCGGCATGGTGATCGATCTCAAGGATCTGAAGCGGGTGCTCGAGAGCGAGATCATGGCGCGCTTCGACCACCGCGATCTGAATCGCGACACCCCGTGGTTCGAGAAGTGCCCGCCGACGCCGGAGCAGTTCGCCCGGGTGATCTGGGGCTTGCTGCGGGGCGCGCTCGGCGATCTGCTGCACAGCGTGCGGCTGCGGCAGGACGAGGATCTCTGGGTCGAGGTGGGCGGTCACGAGGAGGACAAGTCGTGATCCGCGTGACGCGCCGCTACCGGTTCCCGGCCGCGCACGTCCTGCGCAGCGACCGCTTCTCCGATGCGGAGAACCTGCGCCTCTACGGCAAGTGCGCGAATCCGAACGGGCACGGCCACGACTACGGACTCGAGATCACACTGAGCGGTCCGCTCGACCCGCTCATCGGCTCCATCCTGCCGATCGATCGGCTCGATCTCCTGGTCCGAGAGCGGATCCTCGACCGGCTCAGCCACCGCTTGTTGAACGACGATCCCTGGTTCCAGGACGCCGTGCCGACGGCCGAGAACATCGTCCTGGCGGTGCAGCGAGAGCTTGCGGATGCGCTCGAGGGGACTTCGACCGCTCGCGTGCGAAGCGTCCGGCTGCACGAGACCCGGCGCAACGCGTTCGAGTGTGGGAGCGAGACATGAGTCAGCAAGAGGATCCGCGTGAGACCGGCGACCCGATCGCGGCGCTGATCCGTTCGCTGCTGAAAGAGCTCGGACAGGATCCCGGGCGCGACGGGCTGCTGCGGACGCCCGGGCGCGTCGCCCGCTCGCTGCGCTTCCTCACCGAGGGCTACAGCCAGGATCCGATCGCGATCCTGAACGACGCGGTCTTCGAAGAGACGTACGACGAGATGGTGCTGGTGAAGGACATCGACTTCTACAGTCTTTGTGAGCACCATCTGCTGCCGTTCTTCGGACGGATCCACGTCGGCTACATCCCGGACGGTCGGATCGTCGGGCTCTCGAAGCTGCCGCGGATGGTGGGCATGTTCGCGCGGCGGCTACAGGTGCAGGAGCGCCTCACGACGGATATTGCGAGCGCGCTCGAGACGGTCCTGCGACCGCGGGGCGTCGCCGTGGTCGGAGAGGCGACCCACCTGTGCATGATGATGCGGGGAGTCGAGCAACAGAACGCCTTTGCCATCACGAGTTCGCTGCGCGGGGTGTTTTCCGAGGATCCGAAGACCCGGGCCGAGTTCATGGAGCTGATCCGGCACCAGCGGCGCTCGTTCGTCTGAGGCGCTTCGGGGCCCACTCACCCCGACCCACCAGCGGCCGCTGCCGCCGCGCCGCACCGCTTCAGCCCGGTCGGCCGGATCGCCCCCAAGGGGACCGCAAGGCCCCGATTTCCCGTGCGGAATTCGGTTATGACGCGGAGTGTAAATTTCGCTTGCAATCGCAAGAAACGGATCTATATTGCGCCTCGCGCCCCCTCCTGAAGGCCCGCCCCCCAGCGGACCCTCGAAGGCCTTGAAGCGAAGCGAAGGGAACCGAGCCCGGGGAAGCAACCCGGGAACCGTCCGAGGGCGGCGCCCGCACGCAGTGATCGCGCGACGGAGCGAAGGCTCCGCTCCTGCTCTTCTCATGATCTGTTCATGAACTCGTCGCGCTTTCGTTGCTGACGAAGCGAATTGCCGGCGAGACGAATGGCCGGCTCGTCGGTTCTTCGATGGCGAAGCGTCACGGGCGGAGAGGCGCGAGAACACAGTCGCGGACGATCGGACTCGATCGCGCGAAGTCGCTTCCGGAAGAGCCGCAGACCCTTGGGCACGGGTGGCCGAGGGATCGATCCGCCGGCGAATGACACCGACGGCGGGCGATCGGCACTTTCGGACGCCGAACGAAGATCAGTGAATCGTGCCGGGACGGGACCCCGAGACCGTCGCGGCTGTCTTTCGGCCCGCACTTCGGCCGCACGGCCGGGAAAGACCCGACGAGGGTGCGAGAAGGCGGGACCGGTCGAGGGAACTCCGATCGATCGTCGATCGAGAAGGAGTTCGGAGGAATCAGCGGATGAACGCACAGCGGAACCCGCGCCAGACCGCGCGCAAGGGACTTGGCGGGGCGATCAAACAGCGTCGCCCGGCGAAAGCCCGCGACGGTCGCGGCGAGCTCGGAGTCGGCACGGATTTCGCGTCGCTGGCGACGGTGGATCAGCTCGTGGCGCACGCTGCGCGCTGGAGCGCGGCACGCGCCGGCGATGACGTGCGCGACCGGGAGCGCAGCGCGCTGGTTTCGTATTTCCGAGACATCGCTTCGATTCCGACGCTGACGAAGGACCACGAGGTCCTGCTCGCCAAGGAGATCGAGGCGGCCACCCTCGCGTTCCGCGAAGGCATGCGTTCGATCCCGCTGGTCGCCGACGAAGTGATCGCCGCCTGGCGGGCGCTGAAGGGCGAGGAGCGCGTGACGGGCAAGATGTCGGAGTCCTTCGGCTCGGGCTCGCCCGACGGCGAAGACCTGACGGCGAAGGTGGACGAGGCGCTCTCGCGTGTCGAAAAACTCCTGGGCCAGCGGCAGACCGTCGTGACCGGCGGCAGCCGGGCCAAGGATGCCGCCGCAGCCCTCGAGCGCGTGGATCGCAAGATCGCGCGTGCCCTCCAGGAATCGGACCTGTCGATGCAGATCCTCGCGCGGATCCGGCTGCGCCTGCTCGAGGTGCGCCGCGATGCGCAGAAGACCCAGCGCGAACTCGCGCTGGCGGAGGCTCGCAAGGGCGCCGAGCGCGCGCAGCGCGCGCAGGCGCTGCGGGAGCACCGTGCGGCTCTCGAGGCGCAGATCGGACTCCCGCTCGACGTGTTCCAGCAGCGGATGCGCCAGATCGAGGATTCGTGGGGCCGGCTGATGGAGGTGAAGAACACCTTCGTGCAGCACAACCTGAAGCTCGTCGTGGCGATCGCGAAGGACTTCCGGAACATGGGCATCACCTTCCAGGACCTGATCCAGGAGGGGAATCTCGGCCTGATCCGTGCGGTCGAGAAATTCGACTACCACCGGGGGCACAAGTTCTCGACCTATGCCGTGTGGTGGATCCGGCAGGCCTTCATCCGGGCGATCCAGAACCATTCGCGGACCATCCGCATTCCGAGCCATGTGCACGACACGCTGCTCAAGTATCACCGCGCGTACTCGGAGCTGGAGACCCGCCTCGGTCGCGATCCGACACCGGTCGATCTGGCCAAGGCCCTGAAGACGACCGCGGACCAGATCGAGCAGCTCCAGCGTATGACCCGCGAGCCGGTGAGCCTCGAGGCCGAGGTGCGTGGAACCGACACCAAGCAGGTGAAGGACTACGTGAAGGATCCCGACGCGGCGTCCCCGGTCGAAGGGCTCGATCACGTCCGGCTCGAACGCGAGACGGAAGACGGCATCGCGCTGCTCTCGGCGCGGGAGCAGAACATCCTGCGCTGGCGCTTCGGCATGAGCGGCGAGAAGGAGCACACGCTCGAGGAGATCGGTGCGAAGCTCGGTCTCTCCCGCGAGCGCGTGCGCCAGCTCGAGGCCCGTGCGCTGGCCAAGCTCCGCGCGTCGGAATACGGGGAGCGGCTGCGCTCCTTCGTGCTGCCCGGCGCGGCGGCCTGATCCGCCAGCGCGCGACCTCGGTCGGCTGTCGCGAGCGGGTTGGTCGCGGTCGGGACGGCGGGGCACCGGCCCCGGCCGCCCCGCTCCGCGCTTCGCCGCTCAGCCCGCCTGGCTGGCGGCGGGCGGGAGCATCGTGAGGTCCACCCGGAGTCTCCCTTCCTGCAGGAAGCGATCCCGGGCCGCGGTGAGCCAGGTGTTGCGGGCCTCCGTGCGCAGCCGTTCGAGAAGCTGGTCCCGCTCGCCGGGGAGCTCGGTCGCCAGTTCCTCACTCGTCGGGCCGCGCCGCTCGAGCAGCTCGACCATCACGCGCTTGTCGTCGATCTCGAACACGCGCGTGGACGTCGGCTGATCCGCCGTCAGCGTGAAGGCCTCCGTCAGCAGCTCCGGGGAGGCGCCGACCCCCGGGAGGAAGCCGTCCGGCCGCCGCGAGATCCAGTCGGGGCGTTGGATGTCCAGGTTGAGTTCACGTGCGGCGTCGACGAGCGATCGGCCGCCGCGAATCGCCTCGACCAGGGCATCCGTGCGTCGCTTTGCGAGCATCGCACCGCGCTCGGCGCGGAGGAGTTCCTTGGCGATCTCGTGGGCGGCCTCGTCGAAGCTGCGCTCTTCTGCATCCTGCCGTTCTTCGACGCGGATCACATGAAATCCGAAATCCGTCTTCACGATGTCGCTGGTCGCTCCCGGCTCGAGCGAGAACGCAACCTCTTCGAAAGCGGGGACCATCTGCCCGCGCGCGAAGAAGCCGAGGTCTCCGCCCTGGACCTTGGAGCCCGGATCCTCGCTCACTTCCTCGGCCACCTTCGCGAACTCCTCGCCGGCCAGGATCCTCTCGCGGACGGCGACCGCTTGCTCCCGAACGCGCTCGACGTCCTCCTCGCCGGCATCGGGAGCGCCCCGGAGCAGCACGTGGCGGGCGCGGACCTTTTCCGGTTGCCGGTAGCGATCGACGTGCTCGTCGTAGAACGCGCGGACGCGCGGTGAGTCCTCGGCCAGCAGCGTCTCGATGGCGTCGTCCTCGATGACGAGTTCCTCCGGGATCTGGGCCGGATCCACGACCACCAGCGCCAGCCGAACGGCTTCGCGCCGATAGCGGAGGGCGTCGCGCACCTCGGCATCCGAGACCTGGACGCCAGCGTCGATCAGCTGCAGCAGCTTGGAGGTCAGGATGTCGTCGCGGATCTCGGCGGCGAAGCGACGCTCGCTGCCGTAACGGCTCTCTCCGAAGTTCCGCGCCGCGGCGGCGTCGATCGCACCCGCGTCGGTCCGGAACACGCTGCGAACGACGTCGCGCACCTCGTCGTCGGTGGCCCGCAGGCCGAGCCGTTCCGCCTCGGCCGCGAGGACGGCGCGCTGGATCAACGACTCGGCGGCCATCTGGTCGAGGTAGAGGCCGGCGCTCTCGGCGTCGTAGGCATCCCCGAGGCTCTCGCGAAGCCTGCGCTCCTGATCGTCGCGCACGCGTTGGAGGTCGATCAGCGTGTAGCGGCGCCCATCGAGCTGGACGATGGCATCGCCGCCCGGGAGAGCGGCCGGCCCGGGCCCGCCGAGACCCAGATAGGCGACGAAGACGCCGCCGACCACGAAGATGACTCCCCCCATGAGCCAGCGCTGGCTGCGGCGCAGCACCTCGAGCATCGGAGACTCCTTTCGCGGCCGTGCCGGCCCAGGCGGATCTCATCACCGGGACATCTGGCCCGGGCACCGTCGCCCGGGGTCGCTTCGTGGGAGTCGCCCCCCGTCGCCCGGGTCCATGTGCGGATCAGAAAGTGAAGCGCCGGAGCGTAAGAGGGGCGGGGCAGCGGAGCAAGCGCGCCGGGCAGCCGGCCCCAGCGCGGTCGCCGCGCTGGATGACGCGGCGCAAGCGGCCGGCCGGCGCTTCTCTCCGGTCCAGTTGATCAAGGGGGGCCACGGCTGTTAGCATCGACGCGGTTTCCGTCCGTCCCGAGAAGGATCCGAAAAATCCAGCACTTGGATCCTGCAGTGACATCTTGTGGCCGGTCTTGCGGCCGATCGGGTGGCCGATCTCGAGGTCGGACCGGTGGTCGGATCCGAGCGCCGGGATCCGATCTTCGGAGGCCGTCTGTCGGGCGGCGGGACGGCCAAACCGCGTTCCACTCCCGAAGACCACGATGGAGTGATCCCCGTTGCTGAATCGCATCCTCGGTTGGTTCTCGAACGACCTCGCGATCGATCTCGGAACCGCGAACACCTTGGTGTATGCCAAGGGCAAGGGCATCGTCGTCTCGGAGCCCAGCGTCGTCGCCGTCACGAAGAACGGTCGCGGTCCGGACAAGGTGCGCGCAGTCGGGCGTGAGGCCAAGGAGATGGTGGGCCGCACGCCCGGCAACATCGTCGCGATCCGGCCGATGAAAGACGGCGTCATCGCCGACTTCGAGATCGCCGAAGCGATGCTCCGGTACTTCATCATGCGCGTCCACAACCGCTCCAAACTCGTGCGACCGCGGATCGTCGTCGCCGTGCCGTCGGGCATCACCGAGGTGGAGAAGCGCGCCGTGCGCGAGTCTGCGATGTCGGCGGGGGCACGCGAGGTGTACCTGATCGAGGAGCCGATGGCGGCGGCGATCGGGGCGGGTCTGCCGGTGACGGAACCGTCGGGGAACATGATCGTCGACATCGGCGGTGGGACCACCGAGGTCGCCGTACTTTCCCTGTCCGGCATCGTGTACTCGAACTCGACACGCGTCGGCGGCGACAAGATGGACGAGGCGATCATCAACTACGTGAAGCGCAAGTACAACCTGCTGATCGGAGAGCGCACCGCCGAGCTGGTCAAGGTCACGATCGGGACGGCGTATCCGATCGATGCGAGCGAGAGCATGGAGGTGAAGGGGCGAGATCTCGTCGCCGGCGTGCCCAAGACGCTCGAGTTGAAGAGCGACGAGATCTGCGAGGCGCTGGCGGAGCCGATCAACACGGTCGTAGAGAGCGTGAAGATCGCCCTCGAGTCGACGCCGCCCGAGCTGTCGGCCGACATCGTCGACAAGGGTGTCGTGATGACCGGGGGCAGCGCGTTGCTCAAGAACCTGGACCTGCTGCTGCGGGAAGCCACGGGTCTGCCGGTGATGCTGGCCGAAGACCCGCTGTCGGCGGTCGTGCTCGGGACCGGCCGCTGTCTCGATGAGCTCGATCTGCTCCGCGACGTCGCCGTCCGCTCGTGACGCCCGGCGCGGCCGCGGAGCCCGCCGGCGCCACTCGCCGTCCGCCATCCTCGAGGCCGTCCGATGCTCCGCGCGCTGATCGAGCGACTGCGCGTTCCGCTGCTGCTGCTGCTGGTCGCACTGGCGCTGCTGGCGATCGCATCGGACCGGCGCGCGCTGGCCCGTGGGGACCGCGAGTCCGGCTGGTGGCGCGGCGTCCTGCTCGAGCTGGCGGCTCCGGTGCAGAAAGCGCTGACGGCGCCGGTCGACGGCACACGGAACGCGTGGAGCCACTACGTCGCGCTGCGCGGCGTCCGCCAGGAGAACGAGCGCCTGCGCGAACGGCTGGCGCAGCTCGAAGAGGAGAACCTGCAGTTCCGCGAAGCGTTGGTGGAAGGCGGCCGGCTGCGCACGATCGCGGACATGCGTCGGGACGTCGAAGTGCCGATGCGTCCCGCGCAGGTGGTGGGCATGGACGTCTCGCCCTGGTTCCACTCCGTCCTCGTCGATCGCGGCCGGAGCGACGGGGTACACGCCGGAATGCCGGTCGTGACCGAGGATGGTGTCGTCGGCGTGATCACCGCGACCTCCCCCAACGCCGCCCGCACGCTGCTGCTGCTCGACGCGCAGAGTTCCGTCGACGGGATCGTGCAGCGGAGTCGCGCCCGCGGCATCGTGCGTGGGACCGGTGGGGACGGCCTCGAGTTCGAGTTCTTCGTGCGTGGAGACGACGTGCAGGTGGGTGACCTGGTCATCACCAGCGGTTTCGGCGGCGTGCATCCGAAGGGCTCGCGGATCGGGGAAGTGGTCGCGGTCCATGCCGATCCGACAGCGTTCGCGCATCGGGCGGTGCTGCGCCCGGCCGTCGACTTCGGGCGTCTCGAGCAGGTCTTCGTCCTGCTCTGGCGCGGTCCGGCGCTCGATCTGCTGTACGACGGCGAGGGGGATCAGACCGGGCCGGTTTCGGAGACGACCGCCGGACGGCAAACGGCGGCCCCGGCGGCCGCGGTGCCGGCAAAGCCGACTCCGTGAGACGGACGGCGCTCGTGGCGTGGGGGCTGGCGCTGGTCGGCCTGTGGATCGTCGGCAGTGCGGCGACGTGGCTGCCGCGGGCGTGGCTCCCGGACGTCACGCTGCTCGTCGCGGTGGCGCTGGGTCTGCGCGTGCCGGGCGCGCTCGGCCTCGCGACGGCGTGGGCCGTCGGCGGCACGGCGGATCTGCTCTCGGGCGGCCCGCTCGGCCAGCATGCGCTGCTCGATCTCGGCGCCTGGCTGCTGACACGAGTCGGTGTCCATCGCGTGGACCTGGCGCGTGGGGTGGTCCTGGTGCCGTTCGTCGCGACTCTCAGCGCCTTGCAACTGCTGGGGCAGTGGGCGCTCACCGGGATCCCCGGACTCGGCCGTGAGGTGTTCGCGATCGCGATCCCCCAGGCCCTCGTCAACGCCGTCGTCGCGCTGGCGTTCCAGCGACTCCTCGAGGGTCTCTCCGGTCGCGTCGATCCGGACGATCCAGGGCCGGGCTCGTTGCGCATCGACGCGGCGACGGGTCTGCGATGACCCAGCTCGGACCCGGTAGCGCGACGGATCCGTTCTTCGAGAGTCGTCTGCGTCTGCTCGGGGTGACGATGATCGCGGCCTTCACGATCTTCGGCCTGCGTCTGTTCCAGCTCCAGGTGATGCAGGGCGATGAGCTGCTGGAGAGATCGCAGCGCAACTCGATCCGTACGGAGCGACTGATCGCACCGCGCGGCGAGATCCTCGATCGTGCGGGTCGCGTGCTGGCGACGACGCGTCCCGCCTTCCATCTCGAGGTCGTTCCCAGCGAGCTGCGCGACCCCGAGCGCACGCTCGCCGTGCTGGCGGCGCTGGTCGACGAGGACGAAGAGCGCCTGCTCACGAGCTACGGCGAGCCGCGCGGTCGTGCCCGCTTCCAGCCGCGGCGGCTCGCCGCGGATCTCGACTGGGAGCGGCTCGCGCGCGTGGAGTCGCATCGCCACGCGCTGCCGGGCGTGCTGACGGAGATCCGACCGTACCGGCAGTATCCGCACGGGGCCCTGGCGGCGCATCTGCTCGGCTCGCTCGGCGAGGTCAGCCCGGCGCAGCTCGAGAGCGAGCGCTTCGAGGACTACCGGCCCGGTGATGTCGTGGGGAAGTCCGGCGTCGAAGCGCTGTTCGAGGGTCAGCTGCGCGGGCGTGCCGGGGGCCGCAACGTCGTCGTCGACGTGGCCGGCCGCGAGGTCGAGGTGCTCGATCGCGTCGAGGCGCGGACCGGACATCAGGTCGTGTTGGCCCTCGATCTCGAACTGCAGCGTGTCGCCGAAGAAGCGCTCGCGGCGGCGGCGCCGCCCGACGAGCCGGTCTCCGGGGCCGTGGTGGTGCTCGATCCCCGCGATGGTGGCGTCCTGGCGCTGGCGTCGCTGCCGTCCTACGACCCGAACCTGTTCTCCGGCCGGATCGAGGTGGCCGTCTGGCAGGAGCTCAACGCCGATCCGCTCAAGCCCCTGCAGAATCGGGCGCTCTCCGGCCAATACCCTCCGGGCTCCACCTACAAGGCCTTCGTCGCGGCGGCGGCGCTCGAGGAGGGACTGCGCACGCCGCGGGCGACCATCTTCTGCCCGGGTGGTTTCCGCTTCGGCAACCGCACCTATCGCTGCTGGAAGCGAGACGGCCACGGCACCGTCGCGCTGACCCGCTCGCTGATGCAATCGTGTGACGTCTACTACTACCGCGCCGGTCTCGACCTCGGGATCGACCGGCTTGCGCAATACGCGCATGGTTTCGGCCTCGGCCGCAAGACCGGCATCGGCCTCGACGGGGAGCAGCCCGGACTGGTGCCGACGACCGCCTGGAAGCAGCGCCGTTTCGGACAGCCGTGGATGCCCGGAGAGACCGTGTCGGCGTCGATCGGGCAGGGCTACAACCTGGTGACGCCGTTGCAGCTCGCGGTGGCGTACGCGGCGATCGCCAATGGCGGGCGCGTGATGAGGCCTCGGCTGGCGCTGCGCGTCGTGCAGCCGGGCGGTGCCGTGATCCGCCAACCGCCGGTCGAGATCGGCCGGGCGCCCGTCTCCGAACAGAATCTCGCGCTGGTCACGGAGGGTCTGCACGCGGTCGTGGACGGTGCGGGCGGGACCGGCCGGCGCGCCCAGGTGCCGGGCCTGTCCGTCGCTGGCAAGACCGGTACGTCGCAGGTCGTGCGGCTCGAGGCCGCCGCGGGCAGGAAGGGCCTCGCGATTCCGAGGCCGTTCCGGGATCATGCCTGGTTCGCCGCGTTCGCGCCGGTCGAGCAGCCGGAGATCGTGGTGGCGGTGCTCATCGAGCACGGCGGCGGCGGCGGCGCGAATGCCGCCCCCATCGCGCAGAGGGTCCTGCAGCGCTGGTGGGACGACAAGAACGGACGACTGCCGCCGGATTCCGAGCCGCCCGCTGCGGCGGGCCTTGCGGCGGCCGCAGCGGGAGGACCGCATGGCGCGGATTGAGCGCCGCACGGCGCAGCACTACGAGTGGTGGCTGCTCGGCCTGGTGTGCCTGGTGACCGGACTCGGGATCGTCAACCTGATGTCCGCGACGCATGCCGGTTCGAAGGGCCTGCTCTCGCCGAACGTCGTGCGCCAGTTCGCGGCGATCGGCCTCGGCAGCGTACTGCTCGTCGCGGTGCTGTTCGTCGACTACCGCCAACTCGAACGCTGGGGCTGGTTGCTGTACGCCGCCACGCTGCTGCTGCTCGCGTCGACACTGGTGCTGGCGCCGGTGACGCGCGGCAATCAGAGCTGGCTCGTGTTCGGGCCGCTGCGCCTGCAGCCGGCGGAGTTCGCGAAGCTCGGCATGATCGTCGCGCTGGCCCGCTGGTTCCATCGCAATCCGCCGGCGGATCTGCGGCGCCTCCGGGATCTGTGGCGCCCGGGCCTGATCCTCGCCGGCCCCGTGGGCCTGATCATCCTGCAACGAGATCTCGGTGTCGCGGTGTTGACCCTGCTGGTCGGCTGCACCTACCTGCTGTTCGTGCGCATCCCGATCCGCTCCTGGCTCGCGGTCGCCGGCACGGCGCTCGCCGTGTTGGCGATGATCTGGAGCTTCGGCCTCGAGCCGTACCAGAAGAGCCGGATCCTCGATGTCGTCGATCCCGGCAGGGATCCGCTGGCCTCCGGCTATCAGGCGAACCAGTCGCGGATCGCGATCGGCTCGGGCGGCCTGTTCGGCAAGGGCTATCGGGAGGGCACTCAGACCCAGCTCCGCTTCCTGCCCACCCAGCACACGGATTTCATCTTCTCGGTGCTGGCGGAAGAGTGGGGTCTAGCGGGGGCCTCGACGGTCCTGCTGCTCTACCTGCTGCTCCTGCTCTGGGGGCTGGTCATCGCGCGCGGCTCGAAGGATCGCTTCGGCGGGCTGCTGGCGGTGGGCATCGTCGGCATGCTGTTCTGGCCCACCGTCGTGAACCTCGCGATGGTGCTGGGTCTCGGGCCGGTGATCGGGGTTCCGTTTCCGTTCCTGTCGTACGGAGGCTCGTCGATGATGGCGAGCCTGCTCGCGGTGGGACTGCTGCTCAACGTGTCGCTGCGGCGCTACATGTTCTGACGGAATTCGGGTGGAAGGGGAAGCACGCGTCATGACCGAGCCCAGGCGCAAGCACCACGTCCCGCGGATCGGCGCCTTCTTCGACATGGACAAGACGCTGATCGCCGAGAACTCCGGTTCGCTGTACATGAAGTATCGTTACGAGCGCGGCGAAGTGGACGGCTGGGCGCTCGCGAAAGGGCTCTACGCCTACCTGCGTTACAAGGCCGGCGTCCTCGACATCCGCGCCTTCACGCAGCAGGCGCTGCTCGAGTACCGGGGCCAGAGCGAGCGGCGGATCGTTCGCGAGGGACGCGAGTTCGTCCAGACGCTGGTGATCCCGACGCTGTACCCCGCGGCCGTCGAGAAGATTCGCTGGCACCACGCCCAGGGTCACGTGGTCGCGATCGTGTCGGGCGCCACCAAGTACGTGGTCCGGCCGCTCGCCGAGTATCTCGGCGTCAAGCACTACCTGTACACGCGCCTCGAGGTCTCGCACGGCCGCTTCACCGGCCGCGTCATCGATCCGATCTGCTTCGAGGAAGGCAAGATCTACTGGCTGCAACAGCTCGTCGACGAGAAGGACATCGAACTCGCCAAGAGCTGGTTCTACACCGACTCGATCACCGACCTCTCGCTGCTCGACCTGGTCGGCCACCCCGTCGCCGTCAACCCCGACCCGTTCCTGTATCGCACCGCCCGCCGCCGCTGCTGGGCCGTGGAGTTCTTCGAGCCGCCGGCGGAGCCTGACGGTACGGCGAAACCCTGACACCGACGCTGCAATTGCGGATTCCGCCTTCTGCGAGGACGTGGAGGAAGAAGTGCGAACCGACCCGCGCGACGGCACGGGGAATTCGTGTTCGCAGCGTGGGTACGAGACTTTCTTCACTTTCTTTGGACTTTTTTGGATTTCGTCCTGCCTGATCCGTGCGATGATGGCACGCATCTGAGATGGGAAGGGAGATCCAGTTGACGTACTTGGGATCGGTGCAGACCCAGGAGCAGACCCAGAAACAGACTCAGAAGCTGGATCGGTCGTTGCATTTCGGTCGGAACTCGAGCCCTCCATCCTTTGTTACTCGACAGTGGTCATCCGCTTGCGGTGGGGTGATTTCACCGGCACGCCTCGCTCCGCTTGTCGTCGGAGGCTTGATTCTCCTCTCGCCCGCGGCTTTCGCCCAACCGAGGCATGGGGAAGCCCGAACGTCGGTCATCCGCGAGGCACCGCTTTCGCCCGAGGCGCAGGTTGCCGTCGCTTCGGTGCTTCGAACGCTCCGGAGCCGAGCGTCTGCAGAAGACCCGTCGCTGCTTGCGCTGGCGCTGGAGGTTTCGCGAACCCCCGAGCTGGTCACGGAGGCACTCGTCGAGACCCGTGCGAGCCGCGGAGAGCTGGCGCGCGCGATCCTGGAAGAACATGCCAACCGGATCCTCGAGCTGAGAGCATCCCTCGCGGCGAGGTCGACGGTCGCGGGCCGAGGGCGCGGCGTCGATACCCGAACGGATACCTACCTCGATGAACTGACGGCTGCGCTCGATCGATCGGCGAGAGAGGAGGGGCCGACCCGCCGGGCGGATCAGCTCGAGGATTTGATCGGCCGCATGCAGAGCGGTGACTTGCCGGTTCACCAGTCGGTTCCTGGCTCTCGAAGTCCGACATTCGTCCAGTTCCAAGGTGATGAAGCATCGAAGCCCGGCACCGCCACCGCTCCCGGACCTCCGTTCGCGACACCGGCCGTCGAGCAGGCGACACGATGATTCGGCCGTGCGGGACCCTCCTCGGCTCGCTTCTCGCCGCCACGATGCTGATGTCTGGCCCGACAGCCTGGGCCCAGACGGCAGCGTATCTCCAGGAAGAGAAGCCGGACGTGGTTCTCTCGTCGGAGATCCGAGCACAGGCCGCAGAGCTTGGGAACGATCCCGTTCGGATCTACGAGTTCGTCCGCAACGAGTTCGAGTACCAGGCGTACTACGGCCTGATGAAAGGCCCGGAAAGCACACTCCGTGTCCGGGCCGGCAATGAGTATGACCTCGCCGCGCTGCTGGTCTCACTTTTTCGGGCCGCGAACGTCCCGGCGAGATTCGTCCGCGGACGAATCGAGATGCCGGATGCGCAGGCAGCGGCGTGGACTGGCGCCCTTGCGGGTGTGAATGCCTGCACGTTCTGGCGGCGCACGGAACCAACGTCCTGGTCCGGGGACGGAAGCTGCAGCGAGCTAGGAACCTCGCCGACCGGTGTGACTCGATCGACTACGACGAAACGTGTGCAGCGTCTGCACGTATGGGTCGAGGCCGAGATCGCGCTGGCACGATACCGCGGCGTCGGCGCAATCGGCGCTGGAAAAGCCTAGCTTGCCCTCGATCCATCGTACAAGCAGGCGGACTGGAACCCGGATCCACAGATCCTCACGCAGACGCCACCACCCGTCGAGTTCGATTACACGAGTCCGGAAGGGTATTACCAGCGCATCGACTCTCGGCTCCCGCTCGAGGTCTTCGTAGATCAGGTCATCGACTTCTTGGCTGCGGACGGCTCGACGCATCATTTCGAAGATCTCTTGTTCCGTGGAACGATCCGACGCGTCGCTCCGGGAATCCTTCCGACCGCCTTGCCCTACGACGTGCTCGCCATCCCTTCCGCGCAACGCGATGCATCGCTGGTGCCGCTTCACCAAGCGCCCCTCGCACCCTCCGCGCCGGCGGGGGGCCGAGGCGCGCTCGACTATCGCCCGCGTTGGCGCGTGACCGGCTGCGATCGAACACGAGCCCGCTGCCCCTACGACCTCGGTGGCGGCGTTCAAGCGGGAGACTTCCTGGCTGAGGGTTGGAGTGCCGCGCTCGCAGGCCGCCGGGCGGTGCTCTCGTTCCCTCCTACGTCCGGGACCGCGGCGCTCGTCCCGCCGACGGGATACGTGTGCGCCCTGAACGTGCGCACGAAGCCGACCTTCTGGGTCGATGGAGAGCCAGCCTCGGACGATCTCTCGGCATCGCTCCTCGGAGATCCCAGCGTTCTCGTGAGCCCGAACTCGGAGGATCGAACCCCGCCGGTCTGCAAGGATCTGCTCCTGCGGATCGAAACGATCATGCCGCTCGGCGCAACGGGTTCACTCGGTGAAGGCTCGAGTCGGCCCGGAGCGCTCTACAGCATCCACGCCGGCGGCACATTTGCTCTCGCGCTCGACGCTCACACGGCCGGCTCGGCACAGGTCCTACAGGCTGCGAGCGAACTCAGCGAAGCGAGCCGAAGCCGCCCTCTCGCCGAGGATGACACTGCAACCTATGTGGATCTCGATGGCAGCGGTACTAAGGGTCCCGGGGAGCGATATCTCGCTCAGGATTTCGAGTCTCAAGAGGCCCTGCTCGGGGGATTGCTCCATCTTGCGAACACACGATTCTTCGATCTCGCAAGAGGGGGCGAAGAGCTTGCGCGAGAGCTCCATCATCAAATGGTGATCCGCTTCCCGGGCACCGGGCTCGTTCTCGGTGGAATTCGACCCATCAGTCTCATGGGTGCGCCGGCCGCTGTGATCTCGAACCAGCTCGTGATCGATGTGAAGGCAAATGTGTCGACGATCACGAATCGGCGGGGAGGCCTGATCACAGCGCGAGAGCCTTCGAGCGAGCTCGCCGGACACCACGGCTCCGCCGCAGAACATGCAGTCTGGGAGGAACTCGCCGGCGTCGAAGCAGTTTCGACCGTCAAGGGCTTTCAGCTCGGTTTCGCACAGGGACAGGAGCTGCTGGTTCTCCGGAGCCACCAGGAAGCACAGACGGCGATCGAGTCGCGCTGTGGGAGCCAGACCTGTACGGGACTCGACCAGATCGCCTACTGCGAGATCCGGCGTGCGTTCCGCCTCGGGCCGCACGCCGCGTCATGGGATCCGGGCTGCGTGGGTACCATCGCGCAACAGCCTCCGGCTCGAGACACCGAAGAATTGCGCATTCATGCCTGTGCCAATCTCGGTCACTTGGGATGGACGGGATCTGTTTTCTACGAGTCCTTCACGGAGGGTCTGAACTTCGGACAGTTCTTCTCGATCCAACCCATATCAGATACCGTGCCCGTCTGCGCGCCGGCCTCGCAGACATCCGGACCGTCGATTTCGGGACCGATGTTCGGAGGCGGATTCGTGATGGGCTTCGAACCCTTCGTACCGCTCAGCTTCGACTTCACGCTGAATGCACCACCACCTCCGGTCGAGAATTCCTTCATCAATCTCGATCTCGCGACTTTCGGGACGAACTCCTTCGCGCTCAATACTGTTCTGGCCGGAGACCCGGTCAGCGTCGTCAGCGGGAACAACCAGCATACGGAGCTCGATCTGCGGATCGCAGGCCGTGGCGGCCACGATCTGCGCGTTCTCCGCTCCTACAACTCGAGGCTCAGATACGACGGCCCGCTCGGCTACGGTTGGACCCACACCCTCGATCAACACCTGGTTCGGTTCCCGGGCGAGGATTCCGCCGACCCGAACGACGATCTGGTACTCTGGAGGACGGAACAGGGAAACGAGGTGCGTTTCGAGCAGACGCCCGAAGGTCTGGTCTCCGAAGTGGGGGTGTACGATCGCCTGGTTCGGGATCCGGATGGCAGCTACACGTTGACGCTGAAGCAGGGTGGTGTGCTGCGCTTTGCCTCCGACGACTCGCAGGGACGCGCGAATCTCCTCGAGCTGCGCGACCGCAGCGGGAATCGGATCGTCTGCACGTACGTCAACGGGGTCCTCACGACCGCCCGCGACACCGCAGGTCGCGCGCTCACGTTCGGCTACGACGCTGCGGGCAGAGTCGAGGAGATGCGGGACTGGACGGGCCGGAGATGGCTCTATGAGGTGGACGCGAACGGTGACCTGGTGTCGTTCATGGATCCGGTGCAAGTCGTCGCGGAACAAGCAGTTCCGGGTAGCGGTCGCAGGACGCTGTATACCTACGACAGCGGGATGGCCAGCGAGGCGCTGAACCACAATCTCCGCTGCTGGATCCGTCCGCGTGGGGACCGCGCGCCGGTCCCTGAGGTGCCGGAGCTTTGTGGGCCCGAAGGCCGCGGGCACGCATGGATGCACTTCTCGTACGCCCCGACCGATTCGGTGGCGTCCCACACGGACTCGCTCGGCCGGACGACGACGTTCAGCTTCAACTTCTTCCGTCGCCGCTCGTATGTGAACCATCCCGACGGCACCAGCGAGCGCTACGTCTTCGATCGTATCGGCAACGTGATTCGCCACGAGACGGCGCGCGGTGTGATCCGCCGCTTCGAGTTCAAGCCCGGCACGCGCAACAAGACGAGGGAATGGGATGGGCACGGCAACCTGACCGTGGCGACGTACGACGATCGCGGAGACCTTCGGGTTCGCACCGATCGCCGCGGGAATACGGAGACCTGGACCTACGACGATTTCGGCCAGCCCACCTCGCACACCGATCGTCGAGGGAACCAGAAACGCTGGGAATATGATCCGGTCACCGGCGTCCTGCAACGGGAGTTCGGAACGCTCGACACGGTCGAGGTGTTGCTGCGCCATCATAGCTACGATCCGGTGGGCAACCGCAAAACGACGACCGCCTTTACGCAGCCGGGTCAGGTCGGGCCGAGACTGACCCAGTTCTTCTACAACGGGTCGGCGACCTCGCTCGTCTCGACGATCGACGGGGAGGGGAACGTCACGACGATCCAGCCCGATGCGCTCGGCCGCCCGGTCCGCGAGGAGCGGACGCGAACCACCGCGAGCGGTGCGCTCGAGACGGTGGTGACGGCCCGCTGCTACGACGGACTCGACCGCGTGCGGCGCACCATCGATCCGATCGGCACGGTTCGTCGCGTGGCCTATGACGCCGACGGCGCAGTGATCGAACGCGCGACCGTCTCGGCCTCCGAGATCTCGGGGGATCCGTGTCTCTCGATTCCGCCGGGGCGGATCGATGAGGAGCGCCTCTACGACGCATTCGGGCGTCTCGTCGAGTCGCGAGATGCGTTCGGGAAGACGACGCACTTCGGCTACGATGGGCGCGATCGGCTGACCGAACGGACGCGGCCGAGCGGGAGCACGGAGCATTTCTCGTACGACGCCGACGGCAATCTCGCCGCGGTGACCGATGCTTCCGGGCGCACGGTACGCTTCGAGTACGACGCCGAAGACCGGCTCGTTCGATCCGTCGATCCGCTCGGCCGCGTGATGAAGAGGGAGTACGACACCGAGGGCAACGAGGTCCGGCGCTGGGAGCCGAAAGCGGTGACAGCCGGGAACCCCGAAGGGATTCGGATCGTCTTCGACGCGCTCGAGGTCGACGAGAACGGGAACGTCATGCGCTTCCGCAACGCCGCTGGGAGCGAGTTCCTGCGGAGCTTCGATGAGCTCGGCCGCCTG
Organism: uncultured Pseudomonadota bacterium; assembly: GCA_900696485.1. GTDB lineage: Bacteria > Myxococcota_A > UBA9160 > UBA9160 > PR03 > CAADGG01. The sequence goes on along the minus strand of CAADGG010000069.1, from coordinate 752 downwards.
CGCGCCTTCGAGGGGCCGCTCGGCCTTCCCGAGAGTGCGCGGACAGAGTTCCGCTACGACCTGCTCGGCCAGCAGACCGATCGGATCGACGGCGAGGGCGAGTGGACGACGACGCGCTACGACCTCGTCGGGCGAATCGATCGCACGGTGGACGCGCTGAACCGCGAGACGGCATTTGGCTACGACGAGGTCGGGAACCTCGTCTCCTCGCGGGACGCGGCCGGTCTCGAGCTGCGCTTCGAGTACGACGCCCGTGGTCTCTTGCTCGGCCGCAGCGGCCCGGGCGTCGACGATCGCTACACCTACGACGAGCTCGGGCGCCAGCAGACCGCCACCAACGCCGTCAGCTCGCACCGCTTCGGCTACGACGCGCGCGACCGGATGGTCGAGCACTACGGCTCGCGGATGGGCACGGCGCGGATGATCTACGACGAGGATGGGCTCGCCACCCAGCTCGTGTATCCGAGCCCGCCGGGGGCCGCGTTCGCGCAGACGCCGGTGACGACGTTCCAGTACGATCCGGCTGGGCGCGTCACATCGATCCACGACAGCGGCCAGTTCGCGTCCCCCGGCCAGGACCGGATGTGGGCGTGGGGATTCGTGTGGGACGGGGCCGGGCGGCTGGCGGATCGCCTCGATCCGCGCGGCGTGCGCGCGGCCACGCGCTACACGCCGGAGGGCTGGGTCGACGACATCACGGTCTCGTATCCGGACCTGCCGGACGAGACGGTGGACTACAACAGCTACGACGC
>CAADGG010000068.1 GCA_900696485.1 uncultured Pseudomonadota bacterium | reverse complement strand
CTCGCCGAGACGCTTCCGGACGAGCAGCGTCCGGGCGTCAACATCATCCGCCGCGCGGTCGAAGAGCCGCTGCGGATGATCAGCCAGAACGCCGGCGTCGAAGGCTCGATCGTGATCGAGCGGGTGAGGAGCGGCAAGGGATCGTTCGGCTTCAATGCGGCGACCGAGGAATACGAGGACCTGGTGAAGGCCGGCGTCATCGATCCGACCAAGGTCGTGCGCGCGGCGCTGCAGAACGCCGCCAGCGTGGCGTCGCTGCTGCTCACGACCGAAGTGATGATCGCCGAGGCGCCGGAGAAGAAGAAGGCCGGCGGCGGCGGCGGCGGCGGCGGCATGCCGGACATGGGCGGCATGGGCGGCATGGGTGGCATGGGTGGCATGGGCGGAGACATGGACTTCTAGCGTCCGCCCGCATTCCCGCCGCTCGCGGCTGTGCGACCCCTCGTCCTCTTCGGGGCGGGGGGTCGCTTTCGTTCGAGTGGCTCCGGGGTACAACGTCCTCCGGGCCCGCGTTACCGTCGCGGGATGCCGATCTCCCTCCGGACCCCGTCGCTGCTCCGCACCCAGGCCTTCCTCGGCGGCCAGTGGAGCGATGCGGGCTCCGGCGCGACGTTCGCCGTCCGGGATCCCGCCAACGGGGCGGAACTGGGACGCGTCCCGCGTTGCGGCGCGGGGGAGACGCGGCGCGCGATCGAGGCGGCGGCCGCCGCGCAGCCGGCCTGGCGAGCGCAGACGGCACAGCAGCGCGCCACCGTGCTGCGCCGGTTCTTTGCGGAGCTCTGCGAGCACGCCGACGACCTTGCGATGCTGATCACTCGCGAACAGGGCAAGCCGCTGGCCGAGGCGCGGGGCGAGGTCCTCTATGCGGGGGCCTTTTTGGAATGGTTCGCCGAGGAGGCACGACGCCTCTACGGCGAGACGATCCCGGCACCGCGCGCGGATACCCGGATCCTCGTGTTTCGCGAACCGGTCGGTGTCGGCGCCGGCATCACACCCTGGAACTTCCCGGCGGCGATGATCGCGCGCAAGATCGCGCCGGCCCTCGCAGCCGGCTGTGCGATGGTCGTGAAGCCCGCCGAGGCGACGCCGCTCACGGCGTTGGCGCTCGCCGAACTGGCGGCGCGTGCGGGTCTGCCGGCCGGTCTGCTCTCGGTCGTCACCGGCAGCGCCGAGGACGCGCCGGAAATCGGCGCGGAGCTGACCGCGAACCCGCTGGTCCGTGCGCTCTCCTTCACCGGCTCGACGGCGGTCGGCAAACGACTCATGGCGCAATGCTCCGGCACCGTGAAGCGTGTCTCGTTGGAACTCGGGGGCAACGCGCCGTTCCTGGTTTTCGATGACGCCGATCTCGTCGCTGCCGTCGAGGGAGCGCTGGCTTCCAAGTTCCGCAATGCCGGCCAGACCTGCGTGTGCGCCAATCGCATCCTCGTGCAGGACGGCATCCACGAGCGCTTCGTCGCAGCGTTCGCCGAGCGGATCCGTGCGCTCGTGGTGGCGCCCGGCACCGAGCCGGGAGCGCAGATCGGGCCGCTGATCGACGCGGACGGCTTCGCCAAGGTGGAACGACACGTCGCCGATGCCACGCGCCACGGCGCGCGCATCGAGGTCGGCGGCCGGCCGCACGCGCGCGGCGGTACGTTCTACGAGCCGACGCTGCTGTCCGGGATCACGCCGGACATGGAGCTGGCGCAGCAGGAGACCTTCGGTCCCGTCGCCGGCATCCTGCGTTTCCGCGAGGAGGCCGAAGCCGTGCGCATCGCGAATGATACGCCAGCGGGTCTCGCCGCATATTTCTACGCCCGCGATGCCGCCCGGATCTGGCGCGTCGGCGAGGCGCTGGAGTACGGCATGGTGGGCATCAACACCGGAATGATCTCGACGGAGGTCGCGCCGTTCGGCGGCGTCAAGGAGAGCGGGATCGGCCGAGAGGGGGCGCGCCAGGGCATCGACGAGTGGGTCGAGACCAAGTACCTGTGTTGGGGCGGAGTCTCGTAGTAGCGACGCTGGATGGGCGGCGAGCTACGATCCCGGAATCGACACAGGAGGAAGCCATGACGCATCCTGCACGCATCATCCCGATCGCCAGCTTCGCCCTCGCTCTGGTCGTCGCCTGCGGGGGCTCCGAGGAGACGGCTTCCCCGGCGGCGACGGCCGAGTCGCCGTCGACGTCTGCGCAAGCGCCGGCCGCGGCTGCCTCCGAGCCGGCTGCGGAAACCGACTCCGGCGTCTCGGTCGATGTGGCCAAGGGGGAGCAGATCTACGCGACCTACTGCGGGAGCTGCCACGGCGCGGGTGGCGCTGGCGACGGCCCGGCCGCCGCTGCACTCGATCCGCAACCCGCCAAGCATACCGATGGCGAGTACATGAACGCCCTCACCAACGAGCATCTGTTCAAGGTCATCGAGAAGGGAGGGCCGGCCGTGGGCAAGTCCGCGCTGATGGCGCCTTGGGGGGGGACGCTCAGCGATGCGCAGATCTGGGACGTCGTCGCCTTCGTCCGTTCGCTTGCCGTGCCGCCCTACGAGGGTTCCGTCCCCTGAGCACCCACCGACGCGGCCTGGTGTCCGGTTCCTAGCGGTCGTCGGCGATCGTCAGCAGGATCTGCGTGGCACCCGGCACTCCGATGATGACGATGGACGAAACCCGATTGCCCTTGGACGCGACGATGGTCCTGCGGCTGCGCTCCTCGAGCTGCTGCTCGATCTCCCAGCCGCGATTCGCATAGTGCTCCCGATACCAGGCGAAGACCTGCTCTGGCGCATCGGCCGTGCGCAGGTTCACGACCGTACCGTGTTCCGGCGCGGCCATCGACGCGAGCGGCTGCGCGTTGCCGTAGAGCGGGACGTCGTCCGGGAAGTCCGACGGAAGCTGGTCCTCCCGGCCGTACTCGGCCTCGAACACCTCCCCCTCCGCGGTGATCGTGCGGGCGACGACGGTGCCATCCTCACGCTCTTCCACTTCGACACGCTCCGGCGCGTCCGGATCGACGAGCCCGCGCGTCGTCGCGGCAGGCGGTTCGGTCGGCGCCGCGAGCTCCCCCGTCGCGGGCTCCTCGCCGCCGCAGCCGAGCGACAACAGCAGCGCGCCGGCGCCGAGCCATCCGAGGCAGCCGGCCGGAAGGCGGCGGCGGGCGGGGCGCGCAATGGCGTCGGCGACGGACATTCCTCTCCGGACCTCCGGATTTCTCCCGAAACGGGACGGTTCGACCGCCGCGCATGGTATCAGACCCGACTGCTACGCTCCGCCGCTGCATCGCGCGGGGAGCCCTCCGCCGCCGCGAAGGAGCTAGCGTCATGGATCTGAGCTTCGGCCCCGAATACGAGGCGTTTCGAGACGAGCTACGCGCGTTCCTGGAGCGCCACCGGGAGCGCGCGCCCGGTGGCGGCCAGATGCTGGCGGGCGGAACCCGGGACCCTGCCGCGCTCTCCTGGCAAGCGTTGCTGATCGAGCACGGCTACGCGGCGCGGACGATCCCGAAGCAGTATGGCGGCTACGGCGCCACGCCGGACCCGCTGATCCGCGTGATCCTCGACGAGGAGTTCGCCCGCGCGGGAGTCAGCGCGGGCCTCGGCGGTCAGGGACCGGACATGCTGGTGCCGACGCTGCTCGAGCACGGTAGCGAGGAGCAGAAGCTGCGCTGGATCCCGCCGACGATCCGCGGCGAGGTGGTCTGGTGCCAGGGGTACTCGGAGCCGAACGCCGGCTCCGACCTCGCGAACGTGCAGACCCGAGCGACCGAAGACGGCAGCGACTTCGTGATCAACGGCCAGAAGATCTGGACGACGACGGCGCATGCCGCGGACATGATGTTCGGACTGATCCGCACCGAGCCCGGCGCATCGAAGCACGCCGGACTCTCGTACGTGCTGATCCCGATGGACGCCCCCGGCATCGAGGTGCGCCCGCTCGTCACGATGACGGGACATGCGGAGTTCAACGAGGTGTTCTTCACCGACGTGCGCGTGCCGCAGAGCGCCGTCGTCGGTCGGCGCGGCGAGGGCTGGAAGATCGCCAACACCACGCTCGGGCACGAGCGCAGCTCGCTGGCGGCGACCGGCCAGCTCGAGGCCGCCATGGCCCGCTTGACCGAACGGATGCAGGCCGAGACGGTGGACGGCCGGCGCGCCGTCGACGACCCGGCCCTCCGCGACCGGTTGCTGCGGTTGCAAGCGAGATTGCTGGCGATGAAGTATCACGCGTTGCGGCTGCTGACCTGTCGGCTGCGTGGCGAACCGACGGGAGAGCCGGGGTCGCCCGAGGGCAGCGCCGTGCTCGTCACGAAGCTCGCCGGCTGTGAGCTGTCGCACCAGATCGCCGCACTGGGGATCGATGCCATGGGGGAGTTCGGTGTGCTGTACGGAGGATCCAAGCACGAGCGTGCCGGTGGCCTCTGGCAGTTCCACTACATGTTCTCGCTGGGGCTGATCATCGGCGGGGGCACGGCGCAGATCCAGAAGAACATCATTGCCGAGCGCGGGCTTCGACTGCCGCGTGAGCCGCGGGCCTAGGAGAGCGACGATGGACTTCGGACTCACCGAGGAGCAGCGGATGCTCGAGCAGACGCTGCGTGGCTGGCTCGCCGAGCATCTGCCGATCGGGCGCGTCCGCGAGATCGCCGCCAGCGAGTCGGGACAGGATCCCGCCGTGTGGAAGGGGCTGGCGGAACTCGGCATGGCCGGGCTGCTGGTGGACGACGAATCCGGCGGTGGCGGGCTCACGCTGCTCGATGCCGCGCTCGCGATGCAATCCTTCGCGCATGCCGCGGCGCCGGTGCCGTACCTCGGCAGCAGCATCGTGGCCCCGGTGGCCCTCCGGCTCTTCGGCACCGAGCCCCAGCGGCGGAGCTGGTTGCCGGGCCTGGCCGCCGGGACGACGCAGATCGGCGTCGCTCTCGGGGAGCTGACGGGCCGTCGCGGAGACGCCAACCTGCGCATCGACGGTGGTCGGCTGGCCGGCAGCACCCTCTTCGCGATCGACGCCGGCGCCGCGGATGCCTTCCTGGTGGCGCTCGATCGCGATCACCTGGTGTTGGTTCCACGCGATGTCGCCGGACTGACGGTGACGCCGCTGGTCACGATCGATCGTACACGGCGCCTGGCCGAGCTCACCTTCGACGGCGTCGTGCCGGCCGATTGGCTCGGCGGGCCGGCCGGCGTGGCCGGCGCCGGCGCCCGCGTGCTCGCCGCCGCTCGGGTGGCCGTGGCGGCCGATGCGCTCGGAGCAGCCGAGCGTGCGCTCGAGATGGCGGTGGCGTACGCGCAGCAGCGCGAGCAGTTCGGGCGGCCGATCGGCTCGTTCCAGGCCGTGAAGCACATGTGTGCGGAGATGGTCGCGGAACTCGAACCGGCACGGGCGCTGGTCTGGTACGCAGCCTACGCGTTCGACCATCGACCCGAAGAGGCGCTGCTCGTCGCGGCGCACGCGAAGGCGCATCTGGCGGAGGTGGCCACCGGGATCGTGCGCACCGCCACCGAGGTGTACGGCGGCTACGGGTTCACCGACGAGGGAGACCTGCATCTCTGGTTCAAGCGGGCCGGACTCGATCGCCAGCTGTTCGGGGGACCGGAGGCGGTGCGCGCCGAGGCGGCCGTGCTGCAGGGCCTCGCATGACCGGGTCGCTGTTCGGGGTGCTCGGGCTGTGGGGGCTCTTCGCCGGAACGCACACGGTGTTGTCCAGCCGAGGGCTGCGACCGCGGCTGGTCGCACGGCTCGGGGAGCCGACATTCCTCGGTCTCTACTCGTTGGTGGCGCTGGCCAGCTTCGTCCCGCTGGTCTGGCTCTACCTGGAGACTCGACATCAAGGTGCGCTGCTCTGGGCGCTGCCGCTCGGAACCGCCGGGCTGTGGGCCCTCTATGCCGGGCAGGCCGTCGCATGGACGCTGGTCGTCGCCGGCCTCGTGAACCCGAGTCCAGCGACGGTGGGGCTGCCGGCGGAGCGCCGCCCGCGCGATCCGCGCGGCGTGCATCGCCTCACCCGCCATCCGTTGTTCATGGGCCTCGGCCTGGCGGGTCTGCTGCACCTGCCGGCCAACGGCTTCGCGACCGATGTCGCGTTCTGGGCTGGCTTCCCGCTGTTCGCCTGGCTCGGCTGCGCGCACCAGGACGCCCGCAAGGCCTTGGAGCAGCCCGGCTACGCCGAGTGGATCCGCGCGACGCCGTTCCTGCCCTTCACCGGCTCCGGCACGCTGCGCGGCCTGCGCGAGCTCCGTCCGTCCGTCCTCGCCGCCGGCCTCGTGCTCACCATCACCCTGCGCCTGCTCCACGCGCCGCTCTTCCGCTGATCGTCAAGAAAGGGGTCGGGTTCGATTCGTCAACTTTTCCCGAACGGGAAAAGTTGACGAATCGAACCCGACCCCTTTCTTGACGATCAGCGGGGCGGGTCGTCGTCGTCGTCGAAGGCGTTGCGGGTGAGGGTGACGGTGGCGTGGTAGGTCGCGAGCGAGATCCGGCACGCGCGGCACATCAGCCAGTGCAACGCGAAGGACAGCTTCGCGCCGATGCCCATCTCCCCGCTCACGTGATCGTCGAGCTGCGCTTCGAAGCGTTCACAGGTCAGCATCGGGAAACCTCTCGTCGTTGCCGCGGTGTCGCCACCTCGGGATCAGCGGGGGAGCCGCAGCAGGAATCCGAGCGCCCGCTTGGCCGCTGGTGTGAGTCGTGTTCGCAGGTACTGGTTTCCGGCCGCCTTCACGGCTTCGGCCTGCGTCGGATACGGGAAGATCGTGCCGGCCAGCGCACTGAGTCCGAGGCCCGTGGTCATCGCGGTGGTCGGCAGCGAGATCTGATCGCCGGCGTGGGCTCCGACGATCGTCGCGCCGACGATCCGGTCGCGCCCTTTGCGCGCGTGGATCCGGACGAACCCCTCGGTCTGGCCGTCGGTGCGGCCGCGGTCGTTGTCGGAGAATGGAACCGTATAAGTATCGATCGCGATGCCGCGCTCCTGCGCACTGTGCTCCGAGAGCCCGACGTGGGCGAGCTCCGGATCCGTGTAGGTGCACCAGGGCACGACCAGCTTCGAGACTCGCTTGCGACCGAAGAACAACGCGTTCTGCACGACCATCTTGGCGGCCGCGTCGGCGGCGTGCGTGAACTTGTAGTCCATCGCGCAGTCGCCGACGGCGTAGATGCGCCGGTTCTCCGTGCGCAGGAAATCATCGACGCGGACCCCGCGACGCGGGTCGAAGTGGACGCCTGCCGACTCGAGCCCGATCCCCTCGACATTGGGCACCCGGCCCGCCGCCACCAGGATCTCGTCGACCTCGAGCACTTCGCCCGGCGCAGGGTCCGCGGTGAGCAGCAGCCGCTTGCCGGTGGCTCCGCTCTCGACCCGCTCGATCCGGCAGCCGGTGACGAGACGCACGCCATCGCGTGTCAGCGACGCGGCCACGATGGCAGCGGCATCCGGGTCGTCCTTCTCGAGCACGCGGCTGGACACCTCGAGCACGGTCACCTGGACGGCGAGCCGGGCGAAGGCCTGGCTCAGCTCGCAGCCGATCGGACCGCCTCCGATCACCGCCAGCCGGCGCGGTCGCTCGCGCAGTGAGAAGACCGTCTCGTTGGTCAGGAAGCCGGCCTCGGCGAGCCCCGGGATCGGCGGGGCCCCGGCTCGCGCGCCGGTCGCGATCACCGCGCGGCGGAAGCGGAGCCGGCTACCGTTCACCTCGGCGGCATCGGGCGCGACGAAGCGGCCGTCACCGAGGAACACGTCGATGCCGAGCTCGTCGCGAAAGCGCTGCGCCGAGTCGTGCTTCGCCATGCCGGCGCGGATCCGGCGCATCCGCTCCATCGCCGCACCGAAGTCCGGCTCGGCGCCGGCGGCCGGCGCAAGGCCGATCTCCGCGCCCGCGCGGGCGGCCGCGGCCATGCGCCCGGCACGGATCAGCGCCTTCGACGGGACGCAGCCGACGTTCAGGCAATCGCCGCCCATCCGCTCGCGCTCGACCAGCGCGACTCGCGCGCCGAGCCCGGCGGCCACCGCGGCGCTGACCAGTCCGCCGGTGCCGGCGCCGAGGACGACGAGGTCGTAACGTCCGGCCGGCGCCGGGTTCTTCCAGTCCGGAGGGAACACCGCCGCGACGAGCGCCGCATCGTAGCGATCCGAGGGGTTCGCCGAATTCATGAGGGAGTTCCTTCCCCGGCCGTCTCCGATCCGGTGGCTTCGCGCAGTGCCTGTCCGGCAAGGCGCGTCACGATGCGTGTGACGATCAGTGTGGCGACGAGACCGAGACCCAGCAGGCCCCATTCGGCTGGACCCCGGGCGGTCGTGCCGCCGGCGGCGCGTGCGAGTTCCCCGGCCAGCGAGCCGTAGTACACGTAGAGGATCGTACCGGGCAGCATGCCGAGAGAAGCGAGCGTGTAGTCGCGAAAGCGCACCCGCGTCAGTCCCAGCGCATAGTTGAGCAGGGAGAACGGGAACAACGGCGAGAGCCGCAGCAGGAACACGATGCGTCCGCCCTGACGGGCGATGGCGCGGTCGATGGCCGCGAAGCGCGGATCCGCGACGATCCGCCGTTCGACCCATGGCCGCGCGAGGTGACGGGCCACCAGAAACGACAGCGCGGCACCGAGCGTCGCGGCCAGCCAGACGTAGGCCACCCCGCGCACCAGCCCGAACGTGGCGCCACCGGCCAGCGTCAGCAGCGAGCCGGGCACGAACGCGACCACCGCCACGGCGTAGCCGGCGAGGAAGGCCAGCGGGCCCCATGCGCCGAGTCCCTCCACCCAGCCTTGGAAGGCCGGCACGGCGGCCGCCACGCGCTGGCCGGCCAGCCACAAAGCGCCGAGCGCTGCCGCCCCGAGCACGATCCGCACGAGGACGGTGCGCCGTGAGGGGTCGGTCGTCCCTTTCGCCAGGACAGGGGAAACGGTCATCGAGCGTCCTCCGATCGGGTCGGGGCTTCGATGCCGCCGAACCCCAGAGGTCGCAGGCTCCCTCGCCGCCACGCCCGCGGAGCAGGGGGCCCTAGGCGCGCCGGCGCGCCTCCAGCACCGCATGCACGAGCTCCTCCGGCGCGTCCTCGGGGATCGCGTCGTCGGGCCCACAGGGGCTCCACGCCGTCCCCACCAGCTCGACCGTCCGGCGATACGAGTCGAGGTAGTCGCGACACGGCGGACAGGCTTGCAGGTGCTCCTCGAACGCCGCGCGCGCACGCGGGTCCAGCTCGCCGTCGAGATAGGCGAGGAGAAAGTCGGTGAACTCCCGGCAGCGCAGATCCTCCACGGAGCCACTCACTCCCGGTCGGCCCGCAGGTGCGGGTCGAGCAACGTGCGCAGGGCCTGTCGGGCGCGGTGCAGTCGGGTCTTCACGACGCCGGCATTCACCTCCAGCAGCGCCGCGACCTCGGCCGTGTCGAGTTCCTCGATGTCGCGGAGCACCAGCACGGTCCGATAGGCGTCCGGCAGCTTCGCGATGTTCTCGCGCACCAGCCGGTGCACCTCGCGCTGCTCGAGTCGCGCCGCCGGCTGCCACGGCTTGCCCGGCTCCCGGTGATGGCCATCGGCTTCGAAGGTCGGCAGCAGGTCGTCGATCGGTTGCTCCGGCTTCCGGCGTCGGGTCCGCAGCTTCATCAACGCGGCATTCACGACGATCCGGTGTAGCCACGTCGAGAGGCGTGCCTGCCCTTCGAAGCTGTCGATCGAACGGAACGCCGAGACGAACGCCTCCTGGACGGCATCCGGTGCGTCCTCGCTGTCGCCGAGCAGACGCCGTGCGACCGCGAGCATGCGGCCCCCGTGGGCCCGCACGAGCTGTTCGTAGGCGTCCTCGTCCCTGCTGCGCAGCGCGATGACCAGCCGTTCCTCCGCTGCGGGGTCGGGGGCGCTCTTCGGGTCGTTCGGCGACTCGGGTCGAGCAGGGGCCATCGACCCGAGCCTATCACGGTGCTAGAACCCGAGTCACCTCCGCATCTTCGTTCCCCCGCCATGCCGAGTGCGCCTTGCCCGACATCCGCGTGACGGATCTGATCGACGTCGTGATCGTTGCCGTGCTGCTGTGGGCGGGCCTCGGCTGGGTCCGGCGTGCGCGCGCGCGGATCGCCCTCGGTGGTGTCGCGTTCGCCGGCGCCTTGTTCCTGCTGGCGCGCCAGCTCGAGCTCCAGATGACGGTCTGGATCCTGCAGGGCTTCTTCGCCGTCGGCGTGCTGGTGCTGGTGGTGGTGTTCCAGGAGGATCTGCGCCGCGGACTCGAGCAGATCGCCGTGTGGGGCATGCGGCGCAAGCCCCATGCAGCCCCTCCCGACGTCGTCGATGCCGTCGTCGGCGCGGTCCGCCGGCTGGCGGCCGATCGCACCGGCGCGCTGATCGTGGTTCCGGGCCGCGAGCCACTCGAACGCCACGTCGAGGGCGGGATCGTGCTCGACGGTCGTCTCTCCGAGCCGCTGCTGCTCTCGATCTTCGATTCGCACTCGCCGGGACATGACGGAGCCGTCACGATAGAGGGAGACCGCGTCACCCGCTTCGCGCTGCACCTGCCGCTCTCGACGGACGTCGTGCAGCTCGGCGGAACCGGCACGCGTCATGCCGCGGCACTCGGCCTCGCGGAGCGAAGCGACGCCCTGTGCATCGTGGTGTCCGAAGAACGCGGAACGGTGTCGATCGCGCGAGATGGGCGCCTGGTCCGGTTGACCGGTCCAGAGGCGCTGGCGGCTGAGTTGCGTCGTTTCCTGCAGCGCGTGTCGACGAACCCGGAGACGGGCACGCGGCTGCGCCGCATCGCGTCGCGCTGGCCGGAGGCGTTGCTCGCGACCGCGGCCTCGGCGGGGCTCTGGTTCCTGCTGGTTCCCGGTGCGACGGTGGAGCGCTTCACCCGGAGCGTTCCGGTGGTCGTCGAGAATCTGCCGGCGGAGTGGGTGCTCGAGGAGATCGATCCGGCCGTGCTCGAGGTCGAGTTCGAGGCGTCTCGGCGCAGCATGTTGCTGTCGGCCCTCGAGCTTCGTGCCGTGCTCGAGTTCGATCCGCTGTTGGCGCAGCTCGGGCGGCGCACCTTCGAGATCGGGCCCGAGCAGGTGCGGCACCCGGAAGGCTGGCGGACGCTGCGCGTCGAGCCGGGGCGGGTCCGACTGTCGCTCGCGGGGAACGGCGAAGCGGTGGCTCCGTAGCCGGCCCGCGCACCGGAAGCGCTCAGGGGACCCGGGACAGCTCGCGGCGGGAGAAGAAATCGGTGAGCCGGCTGCCGGTGACCTTCTCGCAGAGTTCCCGGAAGCGCACCAGCGACAGCTCCTCGGGAGATCGGACGATCTCGCGCACGACGTCGTCGAGGCTCCGCGTGTCGTCGCTGACGCTCCGGATCTCTTCGTCGAGTTCCCGCAGCAATCCCACCGCCCGGGCCGTCACCGCGCCGGACGCCCGCGGCGTCGCCACGACGCTGCGCACGCCTCGGCCCTTGCGTTCGAGACCCTCGAGCGTGCGTTCATGACGCCGTTTCGAGATCGTACGCGAGCGGACCAGCGCCTCGAGGGAATAGAGCTCCGCGAGCCCCTCGACGATCCAATCGCCGTCGGCGCCGGATCGTGCGCCCATCCACACGTGCACCATCTCGTGGAGAAGCGGACTGGTGCCGTCTTCGCTGATCAGCGGCAGACTCGCATGCAGGTAGGCGCTGTTCGGGCCGGAAAGACCACCACGCCACATGGGATCCGCCGCGCCGACGATGGCGATGCGCTCGGGCAGCGGCGCGATCTCCCGGAGCGCCGGCAGCGTCCAGCGCAGCAGCGCGAGCTGATCCTTTCTCCGCATGCCCTGGCCGACCGGCCCGCCGATGGCGATCCGTGTGCCGGCGACGCGCTCGCGAACCACGCCGAGCCGACCGAACAACATCCAGCCGACCGGGCGATCGAAGCGCCGCCGCGGGTTGTCGATCGCGTAGAGACCGTCGGCGACGCGCTCGTACGGGAGCACCGCGGACCAGCCCTCCGGAAGCCGGAGCCGGAGCTTCGAGACGGAATGCGCCATCCGGTCGGTGCGGACGCTCGCGGGCGGGACCAGCGCATCGCCGCGCAGCAGCGCCCAGTGCCGCGTCGAGCGCGAGTCGTAGCTTTCCGCATTGCGCAGGTGGTCGATCCGAACCGTGTAGCGCAGCCGGCCACCGAGCTTGGGTGGCGTCCAGGCGACCCACTGATCCTCGACCAGCACGTCGCCATCGCCGGAGAACCCGACGTGCCGCTCCGGATCGTGGCGGAAGCGCAGCGAAAGCAGGCCGTTGCTCGGTTCGGTGATGCGGATCGTGACGCGGGCCGAGCGCTCGGTCGGGACGATGCGAACCTCGTAGTCGACGTCGTAGGTGATTTCCGGTGTCGTCACGACGTCGGGCGTCTGCGCAGTTCCCGTCGCCGGCCCCGCCAGCAGGAGGATTCCGGCGAGGAGCACGCCGGGCCACGAGCGCCGCGTCGGGCTCACGCGCTGCTCTCCGGAGCGCCGGCCGCCTGCGCGATCCGGATGCCCAGATCCAGTCGCTCGTCGACGCTGCGGCCATCCTGCGCGCAGAGATCGATGGCGCGCAGGCGCGGCAGCAGGCCGCTGCGGTTGGCGAGCTGCACCATCAGGCCCGGGCGCGCATTCATCTCGAGCAGCACCGGCCCGCGCCGCTCGTCCACGACGAGGTCGGCGCCGACGTAGCCGAGACCCGTCTCGTCGGCCGCGCGGACCGCGATCGACAACAAGTCCTTGAACCCCGGGATCTCCCGCCCGAGCAGCGGCTCTCCGCTGTCGGGATGCTCGCGGATGCGCCGGCGTTGGTAGATCGCGGACGTCGTCCGGCCGCTGCCGAGATCGATACCGGCCGCGACGGCGCCCTGGTGGATGTTGGCGCGGCCCCCCGAGAGTCGGGTCGGCAACCTCGTCATCGCCATCGCCGGCACGCCCCGGTAGACGACGACGCGGATGTCCGGCACTCCGTCGGTGGCGATGGCGGCCATCTCCGGGTGCACGATCAGTCGTTCCTCCACCATCGCAAAGTCCGGCTGCCCGCCGAGAGCGTACAGTCCCGAGATGATCCCGGCCGCGTGATACAGCAGATCGCCGAGGGACAGAGGGCGACCGCCCGTCGTGATGAAGCGATCGCCATCGCGCCCGCGGACGACGAGGATGCCCTTGCCCATCGCGCCGTGCGCGGGCTTCAGGACGAAATCGTGGAGCCGCGCCAGCTGGGGGCCGAGTTCGCGCAGCTCGAAGTGGTGGTGCGCCACCGCCAGCAGCTCGGGGGTCGGGATGCCGGCGCGTCGGCACAGATCCTTGGTGCGCAGCTTGTCATCGACGTTCGGATAGAAGCGCCGCGGATTCCAGCGCAGGGTATAGGCCGAGTTGCGCCTGTTGATGCCGAGGACGCCCTGTTCGCGCAGCGCCCGCCACACGCGGATCGGCCTCATCCTCGCCGCCTCGCGCAGCGGCCCATCAGGCGCTGCCCTCGTTCGGATTCGCAAACGAGCGGAACCGGATCAGATCCATCAGCCGGTAGCCGGTATAGCCACCGATCCAGACCAGGCATCCCATCACGGCGAAGATCAGCTCGGGGAACGAGAACATCAAGTGCTCGGCACGGGCGTTGCGCATCACCGGATAGACCGCGGCGATCACCAGCAGCGAGTAACCCATCCGGGCCAGTGCGTTGCGCATGCCCTCTTCGGCGATGGCGATCGAGAAACGCTCACAGAGCATCGTGAGGATCACGATCGGGAACAGGACGCCGGCGAAGAAGTCCCGGTTCTCGAAACCCTTGCCGATGATGGCGAAGGCGGTCACCCCGAGCACGACGACACACAGCAGGATCGAGAGCCGGGGAACCAGCAGCAGGCGCAAGCGATCGAGGACCAGGCGCCCCATGACGCCGACTCCGATCACGCCCGCCACCATCGAGAGACCCATGCCGAGATGGGACTGGCGCAGCGCGAAGGCCACCAGCACGGGCATGAAGGTGCCGTAGGTCTGGAAGCCGATGACGTTGCGGAACAGCGCCAGGATCAGCGCGCCGAGCGGCACCAGCAACAGCGTGCGCAGTGCGGACTGGGTCGGGACCGGCAACTGGTACAGCGAGATCGCCGTGAAGATCGGGTTCGGGGGCACCATCAGCGTGGCGAGCTCATCGGCGCGCAGATGCTCGCGGAGCGACTGATAGCGGTAGCTGAGCGCCTGCGTTCCGGTGGATTCCACCCCGGCCAGCGCACCGGTCCGCAGCACCAGCAGGTTCGCCGGGAGCGAGGCGAAGAACGCGCCGGTCGGGGAGAGCGGCAGCCAGTCGCCGGCCCAGGCCTCGACCCAGACCGTTTCGCGTGGAGAACCCGGCCCGAGCTCGAGGCCCAGCACCGGCCGGGCGGGAATCCCGGCGGCGCGCAGCAGCGAGACCAACAGCGCGGCCTTGCCGCGCTCGCTCCCGCCGCGGTTCGCCAGCGCGATCAGCGCATCGTCGCTGCCCCCCTCCAGGACGGCGATCTCGTGGGCGAGGAACGCATAGATCGATCGCAGTCGTCCCGGCAGATCCTCGGCCGGCGGCAACGCGAGCTTGTCGAGCACCTCGGCGATCTGCGGAGCGCCCGATGGGAAGGAGCCGCTCGCGCGCCCGAAGCTCCGCAGCAGCTCGCGCGAAGGCGCTTCGATCTCCGCCGGGAGCGCGTACTTCGACGGAGACAGGCGCACCCGATAGCCGTAGGAAAGGTCGTGGAGGTCGCCGATCTGCCCGCGCCAGACCGCGATCCGGTTCGATCCCTCGGTTCGGATCGCGAAGACGAGCCGATCGGAGACCGAACTCTCGTCGTAGATCTCCTGTCCCGGCGCGGCCGACGGCAACGGGGCCCGGACACTGCCTCGCCCCCCGCTGCCGCGGACGGTGATCGAGAGTTCGATCCGCCACAGGCCCTCGGGGTCCTGCGCGACCACGGGCATCCCGTAGCCGAAGACCTTCCAGGCGAAGACTCCGAGGCCGAGCACGACGAGGACGAGGCCCGTGGCGGCCGCAAGACGGTTCATGGCGTCCGGGTGTGTACCGGCGGCCCCCGGGACTGTCCAGCCCGGACGCCGCCCCTCCGGCCGGATACCCCCGGGAACTCCTGCTGCGCGTGTTGCGATATTCTCGCGGCGTCATGGACGAGATCGATCCCTACGCCGCTCTCGGTGTGAGCCGCACCGCGACCGAGGACGAGATCCGCACGAGCTACCGGCGCCTGGCGCGGCAGTATCACCCGGACGTCAATCCGAACGACAAGACGGCCGAGGATCGCTTCAAGGAGATCTCCTATGCGTACGACGTGCTCTCGGACCCGGAGAAGCGCACGCGCTACGACGAGTTCGGCGCCGCGGGCCTGCAGCCGGGTTTCGATCCGGAGCAGGCGCGGGCCTATCGACGCTGGTCCGAAGGCGCGCGTCGCTCCCCGTTCCACCAGGACGCCGGCGAAGAGATCGATCTCGAAGAGCTGTTCGGCCGGATGACCGGCCGCCGCGGCGGCGGGTTCGAAGGCTTCGCGCGCGCGCGCCATCGCGGACGTGACGTCCAGGCCGACGTGACCGTCGACTTCCTCGATGCCGTGCTCGGCCGCGAGCTGCGGCTCGACGTCCCCGGCCGCGGCGCTCTGCGCGTCCGCATCCCGGCCGGCGCGAACGAAGGGACGCGCGTGCGACTCGCGGGCCAAGGCGAGCCGGGCCCCACCGGCGCCCCATCGGGCGACCTCTACCTCACGCTGCACGTGCGCCCGCATCCGTACTTCCGCCGCGAAGGGGACGACCTCTCGCTCGAGCTGCCGGTGACGATTCCGGAGCTGGTGCTCGGCGCCGCGATCGAAGTTCCAACGCCGGACGGTGTCGCAACGGTACGCGTTCCGCCGCATGCACGGCCCGGCCAGCGGCTGCGCCTGCGTGGCAAGGGTGCCGCACGCCGCGGAACGACCGACCGCGGGGATCTCTACCTGCGTCTCGTCGTGGAGCTGCCGGAGGGTCGGGATGCCGAGCTCGAGGAACTGGCCAAGGGGATGGAGCCGCTCTACGCCGATCGCGATCCGCGCGCGGCGCTGAAGGACGGCCGCACGGGCGGGAGCGGACGATGAGCGGGTACACGCTGCATCAGATCTGTGAACTGCTCGAGCTCGACGAGGGCTTCGCCGCGGAACTGGTTCGCGAAGCCGTCCTCGTCGCCGATGCCGAGCAGGGGCGCTTCTCCGCCGACATGTTCGAACGCGCTCGCGTCGCCCGCGAGATGGTGCTGGAACTCGAGGTCAACGTCGCCGGAGCAGCCGTGATCGTGCGCATGCGCGAGGAGCTGGTGGAGCTGCGTCGCCTCGCCGGGGAACTGGCCCGGGCGCTCGCGATCGAGCGCGGACGAAGCCGCAGTCTCTAGCCGCCACCGGACTCGTCTTCCGGATCCTTCCCCAGCCAGCCCCGCCGACGGAACCACCACAGCAGCCCGGCTGCGATCGCGATCATGCCCGTCCATAGGACCGGGTAGCCGAAGCGCCAGTGCAGCTCCGGCATGACCTCGAAGTTCATTCCGTAGACACCGACGAGGAAGGTGAGCGGGATGAAGATCGTGGCCATGATCGTGAGCGTCTTCATGGTCTCGTTCAGCCGATTGCTGACACTCGATAGATACAGGTCCATCAGGCCGATCGTCAACTCCCGGTAGCTCTCCACCGCATCGAGGATCTGCAAGGTGTGATCGTGGGCATCGCGGAAGTAGACGTGGACGCCCGCGCCGAGCGGCTCCCCGTCTTCGCGGAGGATCTGGGCGAGCGCATCGCGCTGGCGCCACATGCTGCGATGCAGCGTCACCAGGACCCGACGTACCGAGTGGAGTCGGGCGAGCAGCGTAGGGCCCGGGCGTCCGAGGATCTCGTCCTCGAGATCGTCGAGAACCTCGGCGATCGCCTCGACGGTCGGGAAGTAGCCGTCGATCACCGCATCGAGGAGCGCATAGGCCAGGTAGTCGGCGCCCATCCGGCGGATCGATGCCATGGTCCGGATCCGCTGGCGGACCGGCGCGAAGAGCTCGCACGGTCGCTCGACGACGCTGAGCACCCAGTGCGGAGCGGCGATCAGCGAGACCTGCTCGACCGCGATGCCCGCATCCTCGTCGCGGCAGACCTGCTGGGCGATCAGCAGATCACGGTCCCCGTAGTCCTCGAACTTGGGTCGCTGGGGAGTGTTGGCGATGTCGGCCACCGCGAGCGGATGGACGCCGAGCGCATCCCGGATCCAAGCGAGCACCGTGCCGTCCCCGAGCCCGGTCACCTCGATCCACGTGACACCCGGCGCGTGGGCCGCGGCCGCCAGCTCCTCGGGGCCGTGTACGGTGCGCTCCTCGAGCCGTTCGCCGTCCCAGATCAGGGCGCGCACGTCGCTCGGATGCGCGCTCGCCGGGAGTTCGAAGACGCCCGGTTGGGCGCCCGGCGGCGGTCGCCGACCGGAGAGCAGGCCCGCACTGCCGGCGATTCTCATGCGTGTCCTCCTGCGCCGGGATCGGTGTCACGTACCACTCGCACCGGAATCGGTCGCTCGGCGTCGAGGTGTACGTCGCGTTGCGGGAAGGCGATCGCGATGCCGTGTTCGCGGAACCTTCGATTGATGCCGTGACGCAGGTTGCTGCGCACGAGTCGCTGGTCCAGCAGCGGCGAGAGCTTGATCCAGAAATCCGCCTGAAACAGCAATGCGTCGGATGCAAAATCCTCGAAGAGAATGACGGGCGCGGGATGCGCGAGGATCTCCGAGTGGGCGGCGATCTCCTCCGCCAGCAGCCGTTCCACCTCGCGGGTCGCTGATCCGTAGGCCACGCCGACGGTGATCCGCGTGCGAATCACGTCATCCGAGAGCGTCCAGTTGATCACGTTGTTCTCGAGCAGCTTGCTGTTCGGCACGATCAGGTGGATGTTGTCGAAGGTCCGGATCCGGGTGCTGCGCGGCCCGATCCGCTCCACGCGACCCGACGCGCCGTCGAAGACCACCAGGTCGCCGACCTTGATCGGTCGCTCGACCATCAGGATCAGACCGCTCACGAAGTTGTTGATGATCGTCTGGCTGCCGAAGCCCACGCCGATCGCGAGGGCGCCGCCGGCCACCGTGAAGACAGTGAGCGGGATGTTGACGCTGCGCAGAGCAATCAGGAAGAACAGGACGATCAGGAAGTAGAAGACGAGACTCTGGATCGCCGACAGCGCCCCTTCGTCGAGGGCACTGCGGCGGCGGATCAGGGCAGCGAGCGCACGCGCGAACCAGCGCGACAGCACGATCCCGAGCAGGAAGACCAGGAACGCGCCGGCGAGCTTGCCGATCGTGATCGGGTAGTCGTCGAACGCGAAGAGCTCACGGTCCCAGAACTCGCCGAGCCCTCGCGCGACGTCGCGAGCCCGATCCACGACTGACGCCCGCCGCTCGCGCCCCCCCAAGGCGCGGGCCAGATGCTCGGCGGCCCGCTCGTTCTCCGCGAGACCGGCGAGCTGCTCGTCGATCCGCACCAGTACGCCGGCGATCTCTCGTTCCTGCTCGCGGAGCCAGCGAGCTTCGCGGGACGGCGTCTCCCCGTCGAGCGGGCCGAGGGCCGCTCGACGCGCCTGGCCGGCTGCACGAATCCGCTCGAGATCGGCGCGGCGTGCTTCGGCGAGGCGCCGGTCGCGCTCGCGGTCCGCGTCGGCGCTGGCGAGTTCCTGGCGCCAGACGCGGAGCTCCTCGCGCGCGATCTCGCCGGACAGCACCTGCACGCGGCCCTGCCGCAGCCGCCTCAGTTCCGCGAGACGATCGAGTTCCTCTTCGAGGCTCTCGGCGAGTCGTTGCGCGGCGAGGAGCCCGATCCGGCGCGCCTCGAGCTCGGCGACGAGGCCAGGATCCGGCTCCGGCTCGGCGTCGGCGCGCTTCTGCACCGCGGCGAGGCGGCGTTCCGCCGATGCGATCGCGCGCGTCGCCTCGACCTGACGATCGCGGATCGCGAACTCGCGGCGCTCGATCGCCTCGAACTTCGCCTCGAGTTCCTCCGGCGCCAGCGCCAGGTGTTCTTCGACGAACGCGATCTGCGCGGTGAGGGCGGTCTCGCTGCGAGCCTGCAGCTCGAGATCGGCCTTGGCCCCGGCCAGCGCGGCCTGCTCGGCCGCGACCCGCTCTTGTCCGACCGCACTGGCGAGTTCGGCGAGCCGGAGCCGGGTGTGCGCCGCGGCGACGGCGGCAGGATCGGCCGCCGTCTCGAGCGCCTCCTTCGCGGCACGTCGCTCGGCCTCCCGTTCGGCCAGTTCCGCGCGGGCTTCTTCTACGCTTTTCTCGGCCGGCGCGAGAGCCTGGCGTGTCGCTTCGCGGCGCGGCCGTTCGGCCTGCTCCGCATCGAGGAGCCGATCGAGCAGCGCGAGCGGGTAGGGCGGCTCCTTGCCGAGCGTGGCGCGGGGACCGGCGGCAATCGTGCGATCGAGTTCCTCGATCGCCGCGCGCAGCGACGCTTCGCGCCGAATGGCGTCGATCTGGCGCGCGTAGAGCCGTTCGAGCCGCTGCAATCGGCTGATCTGCGCGCGCAAGCCCGCCGTCGCGGGGTCCGCGCTGCTGGCCGGCGCGATCGATGCTTCGAGCGCAGCCCGCTCGGCGGCGGCGTCGCCCCGCTTGCGTTCGAGTTCTTCGACGTCGGTGCGCGGGGAGTCCTGCGCGTCGAGCACGCTCTCCATGCGCGACTTGCCGGTCGGCGCCGTGGCCGGTTCGCTCTCGGCCGCCGGTGCCGGCGGGCTCGGCGCCTGCGCTCCGGTCGTCGGCACGGTGGGCACGAGGGCCATGAACAGCCCGCTCGACATCGCCACGACGACCAGCCAACGGGGCGCGCGGAGGGGACGATTCACGAGCGACGAGGTAGCACGGCCTCCTCGGCCGAGAAAGCAGGCCCGGATCGCCACGGCCGTTTCGCTCGCAGACGAAGCGGGCTGCTCGATCGGCTCACGGCTCGGGATCGGCCTCCGCGGTCCCGAGGATCGGGCGCTGCAGCGCGCCGGCATGGGGCCGCACCGCGACGGTGCGCAGCTCGAGCGGCGCCTCCGGTACGGCGACGTCTCGCACGCGGCGCAGCAGCAGCAGCGCGGCGGCGCGCCCGAGCGCCGAAACGACGAACAGGGCCGCGTAACCGCTGCGGCCTCCGCCGACGGCGCTGAACAAGGCGCCGCCGGCCAGCGCGCCGGTGGCGATCGCCAGCGCCGTCGCGAGGTTGAAGATCGTCAAGACGCCGGTGCGCTCCGCGGCGTCGATGTGCTCGAAGTACGAGAGCAGCATCGCGAGTTCCACGGCGCCCCACGCGATGCCGGCGGCGATCTGGATCGCCAACAGGGCCGGATAGGCGTCGCTCAGCAGCCACAGGACGGGCAGCGGCGTGACGCCGATCGCGCCGGCCCACAGCAGCCGGCGCGAGCCCCGTCGATGCGCGATGCGTCCGAGCAGCGGCAGCGCAATGATGCGGGCGCCGAACACCGCGCCGGTCAGCAGCGTGAACTGGGTCCAGGACAGCGCCAGGTGGTCCAGCATGTAGGGGGTGAAGTACGGAGCCGCGACGTGCGCGGCGAAATGCATCGACAGCAAGTAGGCGAGCAGCGGGCCGTCGGAACCCCGGCGGAGGCGCCGTCCGAAATCGGCGAACGACACATGCCGGTGATCGGCGGCAAGCGGCAACGGTTCGCTCTGGCGGGCGAGGAACGCCGTCGAGACGAGCCGTGCGAGGCCCGCGCTGGCGAACAGAGCGCCGAACAGGCCCAGCCGGTTGCGATCGGCGCTGCCCCATTCGAGCAGCAGCCCCGCCCCGAGCAGGCCGGTCAGGACGGCGGCATGGCACCAGCGTGAACGCTGTGCGAAGAAGCGCGCACGCTCACGCGCGGGGATCAGGGTTCCGACCCAGGTGTTCCAGGCCGGCCCAGTGGCGAAGCCGAAGCCCCAGTAGGCCGTGGCGGACAGGTAGACGAGCGCCAGCGACACGTCGCCGGCGAGCGCCTGCACCACCAGCGGGGTGAAGCTCGCGGCTTGCAGGGAGGCGCAGAGGACGACCCAGCGCCGATGCGAGCCGAGCCGCCGCACGGCGAACGGCGAGACGAGTTGCAGCGTCGCACCGGCCAGCATCGGGACGGTCGCGACGAGTCCGGCGGCCACCTCGCCGAGGCCGGCCGCCAGCACGAACGCCGCGAGGTAGGACTCCCCGATCCCGACCATCAGGCTGAAGGCGATGCCGTCGCCGAGGATCGATCGGCGGTCGCGATCGCGGCTCGGCGTCTCGGTCATGAGGGGGGCCGCGGCGGACGTCATGGGCGAGCGAGGGAAGGCAACGGCCGCGGGCGTGTCAACGGCTCGCCCGCGTGCCGCGCGACGCGGCGCGCGCGGGCGTGTACCGTGCACGGCCGATGGACGCGGGACAACCCGGTACCCCGGTGCTCGTATTCGCGCTCGCGCTGGCCGCCGGCGCCGGCGGCCAAGTGCTCGCGCGCCATGTCGGCCTGCCGGCGATCGTGCCGTTGCTCGCGCTCGGGGTGCTGCTCGGCCCGGACCTGCTCGACTGGGTTCGCCCGCAGGCGCTCGGCGTCGGGCTCTTCGCACTCGTCGAGCTGGGCGTGGGCGTCGTGCTGTTCGAGGGCGGCCTCGGCCTCGAGTTGCGGCGGCTGCGCCGCGAGGGGCAGGCGATCCAGCGTCTCGTCACCGTGGGCGCGATGATCACGGCCGCCGGCGGGGCGATCGCCGCACGCGGACTGCTCGGCTGGGAATGGTCGCTCTGTGTGCTGTTCGGAACGCTGGTGATCGTCACCGGGCCGACCGTCATCGGACCGCTGCTGCGCAACGTGCCGCTGCGGCCGCGACTCGCGACGGTGCTGGAGGCCGAGGGCGTGCTGATCGACCCGATCGGCGCGATCGTCGCGTCGGTCGCGCTGCAGATCGCACTCGGCGTGCATCAGGATCCCGCCTCGTCGGGGCTCGGGGCCCTCGCGGCTCGTCTCGGCTTCGGAGTGGTGGGGGGGCTGCTCGGAGGCGCCACGCTCGGCTTGCTGCTGCGCAGCCAGCGCCTCGTGCCCGAGGGTCTCGAGAATCTCGTCGCGCTCGGGGGCGCGCTGATGCTGATGGCGGGTTGTGATGCGATGTTGTCGCAATCGGGTGTCATGGCGGTCACGGTGGCCGGAGTCGTCGTCGGCAATGCGGGGACCCGGGTCGGCTCGGAGTTGCGCGAGTTCCAGGGGGTCCTGACGCTCGGGCTGATCGGCCTCCTGTTCGTGCTGCTGGCGGCGGATGTCCGGCTGGCCGACGTGCTGGCGCTCGGCGTGCCGGGCCTCTTGGTCGTCGTCGCGCTGGCGTTCGTCGTCCGGCCGGTCAATGCGCTCGTCTGTACCGTCGGCTCGGAGCTGAGCGGACGGGAGCGTGCGTTCCTGTCGTGGATGGCGCCGCGCGGGATCGTCGCCGCCGGCGTGGCCTCCCTGTTCGCCGCCGCGCTCGACCAGGCGGGGCTCGAGGGAGGCCGCGAGCTGCGCGCGCTCGTCTTTCTCACCGTGGCCTCGACGGTCCTGGTGCAGGGCGTGACGGCCTGGGGAGCGGCCGGCGCCCTCGGCGTACGACTCCCGGCTCGAGACGCCATTGCGATTCTCGGGGCCAACGATCTCGCGCTCGCGTTCGCAGCGGTGCTGCGCGACGCGGGGCGCCGACTGGTCCTGATCGACGCCAATCCACAGCACTGTCGGCTCGCGGAAACACGCGGCTTCTCCGTCGTGTTCGGCAACGCGCTCGAGCCGCGCACGCTGGCCCAGGCCCGCCTCCAGCAGGCGGCGATCGCGATCGGAGCGACGCCGAACGACGAGATCAACAGCCTCTTCGCGCGCGAGGCGCGCGAGCAGTACGACGTGCCGGAGGCCTACGTCGCGATCAACCGCAGCGGGACGGGCATCACGCCCAATGCGCTCGAGCGCCAAGGCGCACGGCTGCTCTTCGATCGACCGAAGGACGT
The DNA here is from genome assembly GCA_900696485.1 of uncultured Pseudomonadota bacterium. Classification (GTDB taxonomy): domain Bacteria; phylum Myxococcota_A; class UBA9160; order UBA9160; family PR03; genus CAADGG01. The sequence continues at coordinate 932 of CAADGG010000068.1, read as the reverse complement.
CGAGCGCTGGTCCGTGCGCGTCCGTCACGACGCCGTCCGGCATGAGCGCTGGCGCTTCGCGCACAAGCCGGACGCAGCGCCGCCGGCGGAGTCGAGCGCGACCGATTCCTGGCTCGTGCTCGCCGTCGAGCGCGGCGACCGTCTGCTGCCGATGCACGCCCAGCTCGCGGCGCGCGAGGGCGACCTCGCGCACGTGCTGGTGCACGTGCCGGAGGCGGAGCGCGCGCGCGAGGCGCTGCACGCGCGGGGTTGGAGATCGGTCCCAGAGGCGGCGTCCAGCGCGAAGGCGTGATCGCCCGCCGCCCCTGGTTCCGGTTCTCGGGGGTTCGTTCGAACGGCCGGTATGATCCCTGTCATACCAGCACTGGCCCGCACTGCTCATCCTGCGGCGCCGCCCTCGATCCCTTCCGTCAGGAGAACCGTTCCATGCCCCATCAGGCAACCGCCGACGAGCTGTCCCGCTACCGGGAGGATGGCTACTTCCTGCGCGAGCGGGTCCTGGCCGAAGCGGACCTCGCTCCGCTGCGCGACGCGGTGGAGGAGGTCCACCAGCGGATCGTGCGCGATGTCGAGTCCGGAGATTGCGGCCCGACCGAGTGGATCGACGACAAGCGCTATCAGAAGGTGGCGGGCTCCCTGATCAAGTGGGAGTGGCGCGAAGACTCGGCCCAGGTCCGATCCATGGAGCCCTATCACCATCTGGACGCGCGGCTCGAGGCGTTGATCGATGATCCGCGACTGTGGCAGCCCGCGCGGCCGCTGGTCGGGGCGGATGCCCTCAGTCTCTTCAGCGACAAGCTCAACTTCAAGCGGCCCGGCGGGTCGCCTTTCCCGTGGCACCAGGACAGCCCCTACTGGGCCTTCGGCTGCAACCACCTCGACCGGCTCGTCAGCGTGCTCGTCAACCTCGACGATGCCGACGTCCAGAACGG
>CAADGG010000067.1 GCA_900696485.1 uncultured Pseudomonadota bacterium | reverse complement strand
CACGGCTGGCGGATCGTCGTTCTCGTCCGGGGCTGGGCACCGGGGATCGGCGTGCCGTTCCCCGACTGGCCGAAGATCGGGACGTTCTGGTATTGGAACCCGTACTCGTAGGTCAGCTCGGCCTTGATCGGCTGGCGTCCCTGGAGGACGCGCCCGTAGGCGTCGGTTCCGTCCCACTCGACCACCTGCTTCCCGTTGGCATTCACCTCGGCCGGCGTGTAGCGATACGCATGCTTCTGGCCAGCGACGCTGACCTCCAGCGTGACGCCCAAGACGTCCGACGTGAGCGCGGGAACGCCGCGCAACGGGAAGCGCATCGTGTAGTTCGCAGTGTATCCGGGTGTACGGTCACTGGCATAGGAGAGCGAGAAGGGCGTTCCCTCCACGGGAACCGTCTCGATGAGCACCTGGCTCTCGCACACGATCGTCGAGGCGCTGCAGATCTCGCTTTGGGCGGGTGGTGCTTCGCCTTCGGGGACGAGATCGCCGGGTTTGATCTCTGGTGTCTCGAAGATCGGACCGATGTTGTAATCGCTGAAGTGCGAGAGCGGCACCCACCAGAGCTCGTCGCTCACGGCGTAGAGCTCGGCGAGTTTCGTGCGCTCCTCCGTGTCGATTCCGAGCGCTGTCGTGTCGTCGGCGAGACCATCGCCGCTCGTATCGAGATCAGCTGCTCCGCCGGTAACGCCGACGATCTTCAGCACGACACCGCTCTTCTCGGGAAGCCATGCCCCCTTCTGGTGGTCGTAGTACCCGTTCGGCATCGTGGTGCCGACCGGTAGATCCAAGAAGTTCTCGAGATACGACGAGACCGGGTACGAGGCGATCGGTTCCGGCGCGCCTGGAAGGGAGAAGCGCACCTGCTTCGCGTCGAGCGCGCGGGCCTCGTCCACGGTGAACTCGACGGCGTAGGTATAGGCGCTCTGCGGAGGCAGCTCGCCGGGCATCGCCTCGGGGCCCGTTTCCCCCACCGTGTACTCGGTGGCTCGGACGCGCAGGCTGGAGAGCGGCTGCATCGCGTCGTCTTGCAGCGTCGCAGTCACCTCCGTTCCCTGTCGGAAGAGCAGGGTCGGCCGGCGCGCACCCGCGCTGTCGGTCGAGACGCTTGCCCGCGCGACCTGGATCCCGGGTGGCTGGGACAGATCGACGTCGGTGTAGTCCTCATCGAGCGGGATCAGGACGACATCAGGCAACGAGTAGTAGTCCTGCCAGGGGACCGATGCTTTGCGCTGCACCGTCAGGAAGTCCGGATGGTCGTAGATGACCGTGAGGGTCGCGCCGCCGTTCACGGCCAGGTCGAACATCCCGTCGACCCGAGTCACAGTTGTCCCATATTCGGGGCGGTCGAGCACGGAGACCCGAACGCCAGCGATCGGATCTCCGGCGCGAGTCCGCACGGCTCCGCGCAGAACCGCAAGGATCGCCGGATCGAGTTCGCTGGCCTCGGCTTCTTGCTGGAGCGGCGTCGTTCCAGTTTCCGTCTGGTCGAACAGGAACTGCGTCGAGGTCGAGGCGTTCGTCGCGACCGCCTGGCTCGGCACGCTCGCGAGCTCGAGCGAATCGAGGATGCCATCGTCGTCGCTGTCGAAGTCGTGCGGATCGAACGCCATCCGTTCCTCGTCGGCGTTGCCGAGCCCGTCCTGATCGTCATCGTCGAGGCCATCCGGAACGCCGTTGCCATCCTCGTCCGTGACGACCGGCGAGTACCCGTGCGCCACCTCGAAGGCCGCCGAGAGGCCGTCCGCGTCGAGATCTTCGTCTCCGAGGAAGCGCAGCAGCACGACGAGGTCCCCGGCGTCGACGACGCCGTCGCCCGCAGCCGTCGTCGTGAGGCCGAGCGGCGCCACGTCGGCGGCGGCGAGCTGCGCGGCGCTCAGCGTCACCTCGCCACGCAGGTGCTGTTCGAGGAGCAGCGCGTCGCGGGCGTCCCAGACGCCGTCGTCGTTCGGATCGCCGGGGGCGATCGCGGCAGCCGGTTGCGCAGCGGTCAGGGTGAGTGCGAGCACGACGAGAGCGATCGAGCCCCGGCGAAACACTGCCGCTACTCCGCCAGGTTCTTGCGCGCGATGCGGACGAAATAGTCGGTCGTGTCGGTTCCGGGGGGGAACACGGGCGTCAGGCGTACACCATCGGGATCGAAGACCGCGAGATCGCGAACCGTGAAGTCTCCCGCCGCGAAGGCCTCGCTCGGCGCCTTCGTGAACACCACGTCGATCAGCGGTCCCTCGCCGACTCGATTGCCCTCGGGGTAGCCCGGCGTGCTCGGCAGCACGAAGCCGCGTGGATCGGTCAGCACGACGCGGACCGAACCCGGCGGATCCTCGGTGCTCGAGAAGGCGAGTGCGCGGCTCGCTTCCGTCGCTGGGAAGACGTCCGGCTCCGAAACGGCAGCGGCGGGGTACTCGAGCCGAAACTCGATGGCGCCGACGACCCATGCGGGATCGAAGCCATCGACGCCAGGGCCCGCGGCGCGGCCCTGCAGGCGTAGCACCGGGCGGGACCCGAGATCCGCCGGCTGGGATTCGGCGATGAACGTCATCGGGCTTCCGCCGCTGCCGATGATCTCGAGGGTCCCGGAGAGCGTGGCGACCCCGTCGACGAGAAGCACCACGGTCGTCGAGACCGGCGGCGAGACCGGCAGCGACGCGGGGATGTCGAAGACCCCAACGGTCAGGAAGGAACCGGCTTCGATCCGGTTCCGGATGCTGGCGGGCGCAGAAAGCCCGTCGAAGACGGCGCGCGGGCTGACCGTGGCGAGCGAAGTCGTGCCCTGCCGGATCTCGAGCGTGACGTTCTCTTCGGAGAGGTCATAGCGCTCGACGAGCGGCCCGAAGAACGGAGCTCGATTCGAGTCGATCGACATCGCGACCGTATCCCCGAGCCGTGCCGCCTTCGGCCAAACGACCGGCGCCCCTCCGATCCCAGCCGGGGTACAAGCACTGGCGAGAACAGCGGCCGCGATTCCGAAGAAGATGCCTGCGATTCGCCTACCAGCGAGCGTGCCGACCGGCGCACCGGCGCGTGACGAACGGGTGACGATGATCTCGGACATGGGAAAGCACTCCGACCACGGTGGAACATCGCGCGCATGGTGTTCTTACACCGGGGCGCGTCTTCGGGTCAAGAACGATCGTGGACGTTCATGAAACTCCTTCGATCTGCTCGCATCCCAGGAATCAAACGGTGTCGCGGAATCTCGATTCCGATCTCCGTCTCGCAGTCCGCAAGGATTCGCGGTTCCGTTTCAGAAGTTGGATCCGGGCTGCCCCTCCCCAGTCTTGATCGACCGGCCGGCAGTTCCGGGCGCCGTCGCGGCGCTCGGATCCAGCGCCGGCATGGCGTCCCGGTGCGGCGCGAATCGCCCGAGCAGGCGTCGTTTGAGAGCACCCGGGCGCCCGTCTATGCTCGGGCTCCGAGACGAAGGAGATCGCGCATGGCCAAGTCGAACAAGAAGAAGCCGGATTCGACGCGCGTGGCGGACGCCACGGCACGGCTGCTGGCGGACAGCTACACGCTGTACCTCAAGACCCACAACTTCCACTGGAACGTGACGGGGCCGATGTTCACGACCTTGCACACGTTGTTCGAGACCCAGTACACGGAACTCGCGCTGGCGGTGGACGAGATCGCCGAGCGCATCCGCGCGCTCGGCGAGATTGCGCCGGGCTCCTACACCGAGTTCACCCGGCTCGCGAAGGTGAAGGAGTCCAGGAGCGTGCCGCCGGCGGTCGACATGATCCGCCAGCTCGTCGCCGACTACCGGACGGTGGCAGCGACGGCGCAGGAAGTCTTCGACCTCGCCGACGAGCTCGGCGATCAGGCGACCGCAGACCTTGCGACGCGGCGCATGCAGGTCAGCGAGAAGAACGCGTGGATGCTGCGCAGCCACCTCGAGTAGCGCGAGCCGCATCCGGAGCCGGGGCTCGCGTCCGGGTCGCCGTCACAGCGCCGTCAACTCGATCGGGATGCCGGTCATGAAGGCCTGGTTCGAGAGCTCCTCGTAGCTGCCGGGTCCGATCGGCAGCAGCGCGTTCGCGTTGACGCCCGGGGTGCGCTGCGCGACGCGCATGCCGGGCGTGCGGGCGTTGCCCCAGCCGTGCGTCAGCGCGGCGACGCCACGCATCAGGTCCGCATCCGTGCGCAGCTCCACCTCGAGCCCGCCGTGCTCGTTCCACACGCGCGCCTTCGCGCCGTCTTCGAGCCCGCGCTCGGCGAGATCCTCGGGGTGCACGTACAGGTAGTTGCGATCGCGAGTGCCGCGCTTCAGCGCCGGGACGTTGGCGTACCAGGAGTTGTGCATGAACGGATCTCGGCGCGTGATCAGCTTGAGGCGCCGCGGGCCCTCGGCGTCGAGTTCACGGTAGATCGCCTCGGCGCGCTCGAGCGCAGCGGCAAAACCGGGCGGGCAGCAATCGACGCGGCCGTCCGCCGTCTGTAGCTGCTCGGAGAAGAAGTGCCCGGGCTCGAGGCCGTCTTCGAAGCGCACGCCGTGCCGGCTCGCGCGCAGCGCCTCGAGCGAGCTCCCGCGCGATTGCAACATGTGGTCGACGCGGCCCCACAGCGCCGCCTCCGATTCCGCGCCGGCATCGAGCGGCGAGCGCAGCCCCAGCGCCTGCGCGAGCCGCGCGAAGATCCACCACTCCTCGCGCCGCTCGTCCCGCGGCGGCACGACCGCCGGCGTCCACTGCACCCACGGATCGTGCTGCAGGCCGAGCCCGGTGATGTTGATGTCGGCCCGCTCGAACATGTCCGTCGCCGGCAGCAGCCAGTGCGCGGACTCCGCGGTCGCGTTGCGGTACAGATCGATGCAGACCAGCAGCTCGAGCTCGGCGAACGCTTCGCGCAGCGCCTCCTCGCCGCCGATCGACAGCACCGGGTTCCCGGCCACGACGAACAGCGCGCGCAGCGGCCGGCGCGCCCGGGTGATGAAGTGCGGCAACAGGGTGCCGGGCAGCGGCCCGCGACGGACCCGGCCGAACTCCGTCTCGACCGAGCCGTCGTCGAACGCACGGCGACCCGCCTTGGCGCTCGCGTAGAAGCCGCGCGAGAGCAGGTTCCCGCCGCGTCGATCGAGGTTCCCGGTCACGAACGACAGCATGTGCACGAGCCAGTACGCGAGCGTTCCCTGGCGGCCCATGTTGACGCCGGTCGACATGTGCACGGACGCGCTGCCGGCGCGCACCCAGTCCCCGGCCAGTTGCCGGATCGTCTCGGCCTCGATGCCGGTCACGCATGCCGCACGCTCGGCCGGATGGCGGGCGAGGAAGGCGCGCAGTTCGGCGACGTGCTTGCCGTAGCGCTCGAGCACGGCCTCGTCGAAGCCGCCGAGCCGGTCGATCTCGTGCAGCAGCGCGGCGAGCAGGTAGAGATCCGTGTCCGGCCGGATCAGCAGGACGTCGCCGGTGCTCGGGGTGGCGGATTCGATGCGGCGCGGGTTCACGAATACGATTCGGGCCCCGCGCGCGCGGGCGTCGCGCAGCACCTGCATCGGATCCGCGATCGACACGAAGCTCATGTGGGAAACGCGCGGATTCTCGCCGAGCACCAGCAACAACTCGGTGTGGCGAAGATCCGGGATCGGATGGATCGTGCTCGAGCCGAACACCGCCTCGCTGCCGGCGAACTTGTTGGCGCAGTCCTGGGTTCCGGAGGAGAACGCGCGGCGTGCGCCGAGCTGCGCGAAGAAGGCGCTCGCCTGCGGGCCCGCGAGCGTGTTGAAGGCCGTCGGATTGCCGAGGTAGAAGCCGACGGCCTCCGGGCCATCGCGATCGAGAATCGCGCGCAGCGAGCCGGCGATGCCGTCGATCGCCTCGTCCCACGACGCGCGGACGAAGCGGCCGCCGGCGTCTCGGCGCAGCGGCGTGCCGAGGCGATCGGGGTCCCGGTGGATGTCGACGCCGGCGATCCCCTTGTGGCACGCGAAGCCGCGCGTCACCGGGTGCTGGCGATCCGGGCGCAGCCCGACGAGGGCCCCCTCTTCCAGTTCGGCCACCAGCCCGCAAGCCGGTTCGCAGACCCGGCAGAACGTCGCGACCTGCTGGCGATCGGTCACCGGGCGGCCCTCCTCGACTCGGCGCAGCGAGCGTAGCCGGTCGAGCGCGGGTGCCGAGATCGACCGAACAGCCGCCCGAACGGCCGCGATCGATGCCCCACGGGGCGCGGCGACATGACAGCCTGTGAACTGCGGTTCCGGGTCTCTCAAGTCGCGATCCGGACCGGGCGATGATGGGGCCCGAGGCACGGACCTGGGGGGGGAGGGCCACGATTGGGCGCAGAGCCGGATTTCCTCCGCCGCGTTCCGCTGTTCCGCGATCTCGACACCGACGCCCTCGCCGCCGTGGCCCGCGCGTGCATCGAGCGCCGCTACGAACGCGGCCAGGTGATCTTCTCCGAGGAAGAAACCGGGCAGACGATGTACCTGGTCGTCTCGGGCCGCGTGAAGGTGTCACGCTGGCTGGCCAGCGGCCGGGAAGTGATCCTCGCGTTCCACCCGGCCGGCGACTACTTCGGCGAGATGGCGCTGATCGACGGCGAGACGGAGCCGGCCACCGTCACTGCCGTCACCTCCTCCGTGATCCTGTCGCTCGGCCGCGCGCGCTTCCTCGAGCTGCTGCAGCGCCAGCCGTTCGCGCTCGCGCTGTTGCGCGAGCTGTGCAAGCGCTGCCGCGATGCCTGGAAGCAGGTCGAGCTGCTGACGCACGAAGCGGCCGAGTCGCGCGTGCGGATGGTGCTCCACCAGCTCTGTGGTCAGTCCGGCATCGAGACGCCCGCCGGCACCCGCATCGACGTGCCGATCACCCACCGCGAGCTGGCGAGCATCGCGGGAGTTTCGCGCGAGACGGTGACGCGCGTGCTCGGTCTGCTGGTCGAGCAGAAGGTCGTCCAGGTCGGCGACGGCCGGCGGCTGGTGATCCCGGAGCCGGAGCGGCTGATCGACGCGCCCTGCTTCGATTAGGGTCCCAGCGTCTCGCGCGTCTCCGCCCGCAACGTGGCGCTGCTCAGAACGCGTCCCTCTCGCCACAGGAAGGCGCCTTCGACGGCAGCGAGCCGCACCGCGACCTCGGGTCGGGTCCCGATCGGTGTCACCGTATAGCGACCCGTCGCCAGGTCGATCCGCACATCCGCCTGCTGGAAGCCGATCGGTACCTTCACGAGCGGGTGTACGCACTTGTAGATCGACTCCTTGATGGAGAACAGCAGTTTCGCGGAACGCCCCTGCTCCGGCTCGGGCAACGCGGCGAGCCATCGACGCTCACTCTCCGTGCAGACGCGGCGCTGCAAGCCGTCGCGGAGCGGCTCATCGGACTCCACGTCGACACCGAGGCCGACGATCGCGCGGCGCGGGGCGACCGCCACCACGCAGAGCCCGGCGCCATGGGAGATCGAGCCGACGATGCCGGCCGGCCAGCACGGGGCGCGATGCGCGTCCCGCTCCAGCGAGGCCGCGGGCATGCCGAGCTCCGCGAGCAACCGTCGCGCGCACGTGCGTCCGGCGGCGAACTCGCGCCGGCGCCGGGCTCCGAAGCGAACCGCGAGAGCCGCCTCGGCCGGGAGCAGCTCCTCTGGCCGTGCGCTGTCGGTCGAGCATGAGGCCGTCCTGACGTCGGCACCGAAGAGCGTACCGATCGGGGGGTCGAGCACGGCGTCGTCGTGGCTCACGTTCGCATCCTCTCCGGCGCGGAGACCGTCAGCACGGCGCCTCCAGCCGGATGCGGCGGGTGCCGACACGGAACTCCGTCGCTGGACGGGAGGATCGAGAGGGCGCGGCCATCGACAGGCCCTCGAACGACGCGGACGACGGCAGGCGAAAAGGCATGGGCCAGCGAGGGTACTCGATGGGATCCGAGCACTCGCCGGGAGATGCACGCGGAAGTGCAGAACACGCCTGAAAGCAGTCATCTACACGTCATCCTGCCGGTTGGCTTCCGATCCCTGCACGCCTATGGTGCGGCGTGACCTGAGAGGATCTCACCGCATCGCTCAGCTCATCGAGGCGGGGGCTTGACGAAGAATCCTGGTGTGAAGCATCCCGGCGCGATCGGCCGGGGGTCGGCCCGGGCGTCGCTCGTGGCCGCGTGCCTCGCCGGCATCGCCGTCGGATGGGTGCCGGGCGAGACTCGCGCCGAGGATCCGCCGGTCAGTTACGCCCATCCGAACCCCTCTGCGGTCGCCGGCTACCGGCTCTATGTGGGGACCCGGTCGCGCAGCTATCCGCTGCGCATCGAGCTCGGAACCAAGCCCCGGGGCCCGTGGCAGGTGGTCTCGGAACCGCTGCCGTTCGCCCTCCCGTCCGTACCGCTCTACATCGCGATGACGGCCTACACGGCGGGCGGTTTCGAGAGCGGGTTCTCGAACGAGCGGCTCTATGTCACGCCCGGCATGCGCGGTCCCGATGATGGAGTTCCCGACGATGGAGATTCCTCCGGCATCATCGGGGACCGGCTCTGCGTCGAGGGTCAGGTGACCGGATGCGACGACAACTGCCCGACGACTCCCAATGGTCCCCAGCTCGGCACGTGCATCGGAGGCCCCGCGGCGCGCCGAGGCGGCGTCTGCACGGCCGATTCCGATTGCCAGCCGGGCGGCTGGTGTTCACGCGCCCAGGAGGATGCGGACCAGGACGGCATCGGGGATGCCTGCGACAACTGCACGGCCGTCTCCAACCGCTGGCAGCTCGACGCGGACTCCGACGGCTTCGGCAATGCCTGCGATCCGGACTTCGACAACGACGGCATCGTGGATTCCCGGGACGCTTCGTTGCTGGATCGCGCGCTGGGCTCTCGCATCGGAGATGCGAGCTACGACGACCGCGTCGACATCGACGGAAACGGCAGGATCACCCAGACGGACAAGGATCGCTTCGTATCGCTGGTCGCATCGGGATCCGGCCCCGGCCTGCCGGGCTGTCTCGACGGCGAGCCGTGCTTCCCCGGTCTGTGCCCGTACAGCACGGGAGATCTCGACGAAGACGGCGTGGGCGACGAATGCGACGTGTGTCTCGAGGTCCCCGATCCGCTCCAGCTCGACAGCGATGCCGATGGCTTCGGCAACGCGTGTGACGGCGACTACGACAACGATGGCCGGGTGACGAGTAACGACTTCTTGCTCCTGTCGGAGATCTGGGATGCGCGCCGGGGTGACGCGGACTACGCGGAGCGTTTCGACGCCGACGGAGACGGGTGGATCGGCGGACCGGCCGAGGTGGCGCTCGTCAATCGAACGCTGGCCGCCCCTGCGGCGGGCCCGACCGGAGTCTCGCTACCGCGCACGCTCGTGCCGCCGGACGCGATGCTGATCCCCGAGCCCTCGGCGGCCGGGGCCGCCGCGAGCGCCGTCCTGGCGCTGCTCTCGCTCGTGTGGCTCCGCCGGCGCCGCCGCGGCGCCTGGTTGGTCTGGCATCACGTCATCTCTTCGCAGCCACCCGCTGCGTCGAGGGCCGGTCGCCCGGCGTCTCGGCGAGCCGAGCAAGGACGCGAGTAGGGGCCGGGCGTCGCCCGGAGGCGACCCGCGAGGTTGCGAGGAACAACTCGCAGGAGCGCCCCCGGGGCATCCGGCTCGTCCGCCCGAGACTGTCGGGCCGGTGCGCTCCTGCGGGCTGCACCGCGAGCGGCCGTGACCGACGTCACCGAGTCGGAACGGACCGCGTACCGAACAACAGACCAGGACTGAGCGCCATCGGGCAGGGCCCGGCAAGGCGACATGACCGTGAGGGGGTTGTCTGATGGACCGGATCCGTGCCTGTGCAGTACGCGGGAGAAGCATGGGCGTCGCTCTGGGCGCCGCGGTGCTGCTGATGGCGCTCGGCCAAGCGGCGGAGGCGCGGGTGGTGAACCTGCGCTGGTCGCATCCGGGTGCCGCCAATGTGGACGGATTCCGGCTCCACTACGGCACGAGCCCGGGCTCGTACACGACCTCCGTGGACATCGGGCGTCCGGCTTCGAGCGGCGGCGTGTTCAGCCACGATCTCGCCGTCGGCGACACCGTGACCGTGCACGTCGTTCTCTCCGCCTATGGTGGCGGATTCACCGAGAGCGCGTTCTCGAACGCGAAGACCTTCGCGGCGCCGACGACGACTTCCCCGACAGCGCCGACGTCCCCGACATCCCCGTTGCCGCCTCCCCCCGGCGGCACGGCAGCCTGGTCGCAGGATTTCCAGTCTTCATCGACGGGGACCTTCGTCTCCGGCTGGTTGGACACCGGAGCCAACAACAGCCTCGTCGAGAGCGACGCTTTGTTCCGCGTCCTCGATCTGAACGGGAACCGCGTGATGGCCACCGATTCGGCGCTGATCAACATCCACTCGCACTACGTCGCATCCGGAGCCGATCAGTGGTCCTCGTACGGACTGCAGGGCCGGATGCACGTGACAGACGCGGGGGCGGGCATCGGCGTCACCGCGTACAGCCAGTATCCGGCGGCCGATATCTACTACCGCCTGCGGCGTTCCAGCCCGGGTCCCTTCGAGATCTCGCCGCACCCGGACGCGACACCGATCAACTGTACCCCGGCGAACACCGGCGTGGTTCCGGTCGCAAACGTCTGGTACCGCTTCCGCTTCGAGGTGCTGCCGGTGGCGGCCGGCAACTCGATCCGCGCCAAGGTCTGGCAGGAGGGTGCGACCGAGCCGATCGGCTGGCAGACCTCGTGTGTCGACGCGAACGCCGGCCGGCCGACGCGCGGCACCGTCGGACTCTGGAGCATGCGCTCCGGCCAGAAGGCATGGGACGAACTGACGGTCTACCCGCTCGGCGGCGCCAGCAACCCGCCTGCGACGCCGCCCGCCAGCCCGCCGCCGCCGCCGCTCTTGCTGCCGGGCGAGTAGCAGGTCCACACGCCAGGGCGACAGGAGTTCGCCCTGGCGAAGGCTTGTTCTCGACATCCGGCGGCGTCGTGCCGGCCCAGGTCACGCCATGCCCGACCAGCGACCCCCACCGGTCCCCGCGTCTCCGCGCAGCCTTCTGCGCCAGCGGCCCAGCGTGACACGCGTGCGCCGATACGACCAGCAGCCGGCGATCGCGGTCGCCGCCAGGAACCGTTGGCCAGCCGGGAGCGGCGCCTCGTAGGCTGCTCGGAGATAGGCCCCGAGCAGCTCGTAACGCACCGGCAGGCGAAACCGCCGCGCCGCGTTCGGGTCGAACCAGCGCTCGAGGGCGGCACGGCTGCAATTGGCCTCGTGGGATGCCGCCGCGTGGATCCTGCGCTGGAACAGACGATCCGGGATCTCGAGGATCTGTCCGCGCAGAGCGGCCTCGAGCAACAGCACGGCGTCGGCACCGGCGAAACCCTGGATCTGCCGCGTGCGCCGGAGGACGTCCCTCCGGAAGACGCCGAGTACGGCGTTGCAGAGGTTGATGGCGAGGACGAAGTGTGCCGCCCGGCGCCACGGCTCGGACTCGGTCAGTGCGAGCCGATCGTCATACACGCCGGTGACGCGGCCTTCCGCGTCGATGAGTTCCGTCCGCGGATATGCCAGCACCGCGGATGGAGCGGCTTCGAGCGCCGCCACACAGCGCTCGAGGTGAAGGGGGGCCATGCGGTCGTCCGCCGGCGTCCATTTGAAGAGCGGCGCGCGAGCCAGGCGCAGGAGTTCATTGTAGTTCCATGCGGCACCGCGATTCTCTGCTTGGCGCACGAGCCGGATGCGCGCGTCCCCGGCAGCGCGCCGGGCCGCGATCTCCCGGCTGGCGTCGGTCGAGCCGTTGTCCGAGATGAGGATCTCGATCTCGTCCAGGGTCTGGGCCTGCACGGACCGAATCGCTTCGTCCAGATAGGCCGCCCCGTTGTACACCGGGATTCCGACGCTCACACGCGGCGCGGCCATGGTGATCCTTTCCCCGACTCGCAGATCCCCCAGATCCACGGCGTCCCGGCGAGAAGCGATTCAGAACGCGCGACGGCGCCCCAGCAGGCCCTGGAAGATGCGCCACAGCTCGGGCCCCGACAGCCGACGGCGCCAGCCCCGGAAGCGCCGGGGATCGAGAGGTGCCTTCTGGACCAGCCGCGCGGAACGTTGCTGCTGCGCGAGCCATGCCTCGACGGTCGCGACGTGGTTCACCTGGGCCGAGAGCGGTGCTCGTCGTTCGAGATCCGCGTCGGTCTTGATGCGGCAGTGGGGCGAACGCGGGTCGTCCATGTGCTCCTCGAACAGGAACGGGTAGAGCCAGCCGTGGATCCAGCCGCGCAGCGCCAGGTCGATGCAGTAGTCGCTCCAGGTCTGGTTCTCCGCCAGCAGACCCTGCTCCTGGATCGCGCGTCTCTTCACCGTGTAGCCGCTGCCGTTGACCCAGCAGTTCTGCAGGATCGAGATGCCGTGGTAGCTGCGGAGCTTCTTCCGGTAGAGGCGCTCCGACAGATCCTCGGGGGCGTGGTGCCAGCACGTGAGGGCGCCGAAACGGGGCTCCGCAGCGTGCGCCGCTCGCATCCGGGCCGGCCAATCACCGGGGACGAGGCAATCATCGTCGACCTTGGCGAGCAGTTCCCCGTCGGCCTCGCGCCAGAGCCAGTTGGTCGGATCTCGGAGCTTTCGGTTCTCCGGGCTGTGATGAAAACGGTAGAACCGCGGGTGATCGAGGAACGTCTCGACCACCTGCCGCGTTTGCAAATCCGTGCCGTTGTGCCAGACCCAGACACGAACACCCGGATCGGCCACGTCGAGCAGGTTTCCGAGTGCGAGCCGCGTGTAGTCGGGACGGTCGTAGCTGATGAGGAGGACATCGATGGTCGACACGGCCGCACGGTTCCCTTGTCGCAACCCCCTCGGGGAGGTTCGGTTTCGATCCCGAGTCCGCAGTTCGATAGCAGAGAACGCGCACCACGAGGCTCATGGAACCGACGCCGCCTTCGGGGGGACTGAATTCCATCGGGGCCGCCGTCCAGTATCGGTGACACTCGCGACACGCTGGAGCGCACCCACTCCCATCGGCCACGACCCAGCGGCCCACGCGGTCATCCATCGGATCGACCCGCCGCGCGGGCCCGTTCGACTCGGGAGTAGCAGGTCTCCTGGCGTCGGCCGAGTCCGCGGGCTGGCTTTGCGGAGTACCCGGCGCGGCTTGACTGCACATGAGGGCACATCGATTCCATGAAGACGAGAAATCCCTCCACGCGGGCTGGCCGGATCCGGATCGTGCCGATGCTCGTGTTCGCGCTGCTGGCCGGTTTCGATGCGGATGCCGGACGTCCCCGCCCGAATGCGCCCGTCATCTCCAACGTCGCGGTCGTGCCCGACGCCACCAGCGCGGCCGTGACCTGGACCACCAACGTGCCGGCAACCTCGGCCGTGGACTACGGGCTGACCTCGAGCTTCGAGCTCGGGAGTATCGTCGCCGTGGGGCCCATGGACACCGCGCACGCGGTCGTCTTGAGCGGGCTGCTGCCGGAGACCCCGTACTTCGCGCGAGTGCGCAGCACCGATGCGGGCGGGAGGGGGAGAGTCGGCACGATCTTCGAGTTTACGACCCTATCCGAGGTCACCGGCGATCCGTCCGGGTTCCGATCCGATGACTTCAACTCCTGTGCGCTCGATACCGGTCGCTGGCATCTCGAAGACCCCGTCGGCGACAGCGACGCGCGCGTCACCGGCGGCGGAACGGGCGACGCGCAGCTCGAGCTGCAGGTCGGTGCCGGCCCGAGCCACAATCCCTGGATCGTCAACACGGCGTCTCGTCTGCTCCAGCCCATCGCGAACGACGATCTCTCCCTCGAGGCCCGCTTCCTCTCGTCCGTCACGCAAGGGCAGCTCCAAGGATTGGTCGTCGAGGAGAGCGCCGCACGGTTCCTCCGCTTCGACACCTTTCATGACGGTACCAGCCAACGACTCTTCGCGGCCGTGGTCTGGGATGGTGTCGCGGGGATCCTCGTCGATCAACCGATCGCGACTGCGTCTTTCCTCGACCTGCGGGTCGAGCGCGCTGGAGACCAGTGGACGCTGTCGTACGGCTTCGAGGGTGGCAGCTGGACACCCGTCGCCACCGTTCCCCGTGCCATGAACGCGACGAACGCGGGCATCGTCGCCGGCAACTTCGGCACCCCCGGAAGTACCCCGGCGCACACCGCGATCGTCGACTACGTGTTCAGTTCCGCCTTCCCGATCCTCGAGGAAGATCTGGCCTCCGTGCCGGAGCAGGTTTCGCTCGGGGTGTTCTCGAACGGCCCCGGCTCCGTGGAAGCGGCGCCCGCGGATGCCATGCTCGCCTGCGGGACGCGGGTCACCCTCACGGCCCTGCCCTACGTCGGCGCCGAGCTGACCTCCTGGACCGGCGCGCTCTCGGGGCGGCAGAATCCGGCGGAACTGCTGGTGCTGGGCGACACCTCGGTGACGGCGAACTTCGCACCCGACACGACACCGCCGCAGATCCTCGACTGGACGGTCGCTCCGGGACCGACGGGGGCGATCCTGCGCTGGAGGACCGACGAGGCAACGACGGCGACGATCGAGTTCGGCGAGACCACTGCGTACGAACTGGGCGTGTTGGACGCAACGAGTTCCGCTGGCCTGGTCCACGAGGCCGTCCTCTCCGACCTGTTCCCGCTCAGCGCCTACCATGTGCGCGTCCAGGTCGTCGATGCGGCACTCCTTTCGACGTTCTCGCAGGACATCGCGTTCACAACCACTCCGGCGAACGGGAGCGATCCATCGGGCCTGCATTCCGACGATTTCAACACGTGTGTCGTCGACGGCAATCTCTGGTCCGTCGTGAATCCGCTGGCCGATGCGACGTTCGAGATCGTCGGCGCGGGTTCGGGCGATTCGCGGTTGCAGATCTCGATTCCGGCCGGGACGAAGCATGAGCCGGGCCCCTTCAACGCGACGGCGCGAATCGTCCAGGACGCCGCCGATACGGACCTGGCGGTGGAGGTGCGCTTCACGTCCGACGTGACGGAGCGGTACCAGGAGCAAGGCCTGCTCGTGGAGGGAGCTGCCGGCGATTACCTGCGCTTCGACTTCTACAGTGACGGAGCCTCGCGTTTCGCCTATGCCGCAGCCAACACACCAACGGGTGCGACCACACTGGGGAATCATCTCGTCAGCCCCGGCGGCGACGTGCTCCTCATGCGGGTCGAACGCTCCGGTGACGAGTGGCTGCAGAGCTGGTCTCTCGACGGCGAGAACTGGACGCCCGCCGCCTCCTTCACGAAACCGATGACGGTGACGGGCGTGGGCGTCTTTGCCGGCAACGAGGGCAGCGGGGGCGTGATCCCGGCGCACACTGCGGAGGTCGACTGGTTCTCGGTGGTCGCGACGCCGGCGGTCCCCGAGGACCTGCTCGGCACCATCTCGACGGCCACGCTGTCGATCTCGACCATCGGTCCCGGAAGCGTGCAGCTCGATCCGGATCAGACGGCGTTCGGTTGTGGGGAATCGGTCGCCGTGACGGCGGTGCCAGAGCCCGGCTATGCGTTCGCCGGCTGGAGTGGCGACCTTTCGGGCCAGACGAACCCCGAGACGCTCTTCATGACCGCCGATCGATCCATCGAAGCGACCTTCCTCGTCGACACCGTGCCGCCCGTGATCAGCAACGTCGAGGTGTTCCGAACCCCGACCGGTGCGATCGTGGTCTGGGACACGAATGAACCCGCTTCGAGCCTCGTCCGGTACGGTCTCACGACCTCCTATGGTTCGACGACGCCGCTCGATCCGGCCCTCGTGCCGGATCATCTCGTGACGATCGAGGGCCTCGATCCGCTGCTCGACTACGAGTTCCAGATCGAGTCGGCGGACGGCGCCGGACTCGTCTCGGTATCGCTGAACGTCAGTGGTCCGGCGCCGCAGGGCCCCACCGTGACGATCTTCGAAGGTGCTCTCCAGGAAGCAGGCGCCAATGGTCTTCCCCAGCCGATGTGGAACCTGCTCGGGAATGCGAAGGACGACGACGGCGTCCAGTCCGTCACGGTCTCGGTGAACGGAGGATCCGCACAGGCGCTGGCGCTGGGACCGGACACCTTCCGTCTCGACCGGCTCGGTGACTTCAACGCCGAGATCCCCTACACCCTCCTGTTCGAGGGCATCAACCAGATCCTCGTGCGCGCCACCGACGGGCTCGGAAACCAGTCCGTCGCGATCGTGAGCCTCGACGTCACGACCTCGACGATCCCGGCGCCCGACATGACCGTCGACTGGAGCGCGGCAGCGGGCCTGCAGAGCGTTGCGACCCCCATCGACGGCGACTGGGAGATCGAAGGCTCGACGGTTCGAGCGGCCGAAATGGGCTACGACCGGCTGCTCGGGATCGGCGACCTGTCGTGGACCGACTACGAGGCCGAGGTTTCGTTCACCTTCCACGGCTTCGAGGGGGTGTTCAGCTCGCCGAGCAACGGCCCGGCCCTCGGCATGATCGCCCGCTGGCCGGGCCACACCCCGGACGGCTTCCAGCCGGCGCGACAGTGGTTCCCGCTCGGAGCCTTCGCCGCTCAACGCTGGCAGCTCAGCGGGAGCGGCGGCATCAGCCAGTCGACTCGCATGTGGGGGACGGCCGGGCTGGTGCTCGACTCCGTATCGAGCATCGTCATGGCGCCGGGACTCGATTACACGATGAAGATACGGGTCCAGGGCCTTGGCGCCGGTAGCTCCGAGTATGCCTTCAAGCTGTGGCCGGCGGATGAGCCGGAGCCGGCCTTGTGGACGCTACAAGGCATCGAAGCCAGCGACACGCCGGCGGGCTCGCTCCTGCTCGTGGCTCACCACGTAGACGTCAGTTGGCACTCGGTTCGGATCTCGCCGCTTCCCTGACGCCCGCGACTCTTCGCAGGTCGTCGAGGGCCGGCGGGCGACGCAGCACCACGAAGCCCCAGTAGCTGGCGGCGCCGAGCAGGGCCACGACCCCCAGCCGCGCCCAGCTCGGCTCGTCACCGAGGCCGAGGACACCACGCAGTCCCGCCATGACCAAGGTCGTGACGATCGTGGCGGAGAGCACCGGCTCGAGCGCGCGGACGAGCAGTCGCGGGCTCGCCGAGATCTGGCTCAGCGTGAGCCAGAAGGTCGGGATCGCCGTCAGTGCGGTGGTGACGACGAAGGCGAGGGCGACACCGATGACCCCGAAGTAGACGCCGAGGAGCGAACCGCACAGCGCCACGACACCTGCAAGCATCCCCACCCGGAAGAGCAGGTCCGGCCGGCCGCGCGCCACGAAAACGGGGCCGACCGTACGGGTGAGAGATTGAATCATCCCGGCCGGGCACAGCAGCGCGACCAGCACCGCGGCCGGTGCCCATTTCGGGGCATAGAGGGCGACCAGGGGGTCGATCAGGACGGCCAGGGCGGCGAGCACCGGGAACGACAAAAGAGCGATCCCGACGCACGCCCGCACGAAATGCGCGGCAAAGCTGTGTAGATCGTCCTGCTCGCGGGCGAAGCGAGGAACCAGCACGTTCACCAGCACGCCGGAGAGCGAGCGCATCGGGAACAGCGTGAGCCGCTGCGCGAACGCGTAGAGCCCCAGCGCCTCTGCGCCGAGAACCCGGCCGATGATCAGCCGGTCCGCATTGGTGAGGAAATAGTTCGCGACATTGAAACCCATCAGGTTGGCGCCGAATCCGACCAGGGAGCGGACCTCGTCGCGCCGCACCCGCAGCCCTGGCCACCACGGGCGCGCGATCCAGACACCCACGGTCGCGGCGAGCGTCATCGCGAGCTCCCCGAAGATGAAGGACCACACGCCGTAGCCCGCGGCCGCCAACGTGATCGTGACACTGGCCTCCACCAGCACGGCGGTCACGTCGATGGCGGCGAGGCGCCCGAACTGCATGCCTCGTGTGAGCAGCGCCCGCCCGACCTGGCCGAGGGAGGCGATCACGAACATCGCCGACAATGCCTGCAATGGCGCGTGAAGCCCCTCACTGCGATAGAACGCGGCTGCCCACGGGGCGGCCAGCCATACGCCGGCGCCGAGCACCAAACCGACGCCAAGATTGACGACGAACGCGCTGTCCAGGACCTCCGGCGTGATCTCCTTGCGCTGGACCAGCGCCATCCGGGTCCCCAGCTCCCGGAGCTGATCGGCGAAGCCGGTCACGACGTGGGCCATCGCGACGATCCCGAACACCTCGACCGGGAGGAGCTTGAACAGCACGACACCCGTCGCGAGCTGGCTGGCCGCGACGATTCCCTGGGCCAGAGACGTCCATCGGATGCTCGAATACACAGACGGATGCCGGGCATCGACGTCCGAGGGTGAGTTCATGCCCAACGGACCGTGTAGTCGGGCCAGCCGGGGCGGACCGGCGTTCGTCGCCTCATAGCGCCAGCAGCTCGGCCCGGACCCCGAGGCGATCGAGTTCGTCCTGGATCTCGCGCCGGTAGATCGGGTTCATCGCGACGACCACGTCGGGACGGTAACGGAGCAGGGCCTCCGGAGACACGATGGGGAGCCCTGCACCCGGTTGGAAAGTGCCCTGTTTGGACGGATTGATGTCGACGACGCAGTGCACCTCGTCGGTCGACCGGAGAGCGGAGCAGAAACCTACCGCCTTCGAACCCGATCCCCACAGCGCGACGCGCGATCTCGTCTGTTGCCAACGGTCCGCCTCGCGAGCCCACCGGTCGAGGGACTCCGCGACACACCGGGTGAAGTGCTCGGTGAGCGGCACGACGCCGCCCCCCGCCCTGCTCTCTCCCTCCCCCGCCGTTGCGGACGGAGCTACTGCGGGCCGGGCCTCGAGCAGCAGATACTGATCGTCGAATCCGCGTGCGAGGCGCAGCACCTCGAAGCCGGTGCGCTCGAAGAGCTCACGGAGGGCATCCTCCGTGAAGTAGGAGCAGTGTTCGTAGTAGATGTCCCAGAAGGCCCCCTCGCGCAGGATGCGCTCCGCATCGGGAACCTCGAAGTACAGCACGGCTTCGGGCTTCTGGATGTTGGCGCGAAGCATCCGAAGGAACGCAGCGGGTTCGGGGATGTGCTCGAGCGTGTGACGACAGAAGACGAAGTCCGCGGGCAGCTCCCGATGCCGTTCGCCGTACTCCTCGGCCAGGAAGCGGACGTGCTTCGGCGCCGCGCGCGAGACCTCGCTCTCGCGAAAGCTCGGATCGATGCCGATGGCGCCGGCCGAACGACGGGCTAGTTCGACGAGGAAGTCACCGCGACCACAACCGATCTCGAGCACGCGGCGCGACGCCAGGCCGTGGCGGGCCTCGAGACCGGTGAGCAGCTCATCTGCGAACGCGCGAAAGCGCGCCGAGTGTCCCTGACTATCCTCGTACGACACGCGATAGTCGTGCACACCCGAGTCGTAGCAGGCGTTCTGGATGAATCCGCAGCGCGGGCAGACGGTGAGCAGAAGATCCCCGACGGATTCCCGACGTGCCGCCTCCGGTGTGGTCAGCAGACGGTTGCTATGGACGGGGATCCCGCGTCGTTCGTAGAACGCCCGAAGCGGCGAGCCACCGCAGGCTCGGCAGCTCGTCGCAACCAGCGGGCTCACGTGATCGGTCGCAGGTCGACCCCGAGCGTACCGGCGGCCTGTCGCGCCCGGACCGTCCGGATCCGGAAGAAGCGCGGGCTCTCGAAGCGCTCGGCCGTCATGCCGTGCGTCCGATAATCCTCGTGGAGCTGCCGGGCTCCGTCGGCCACCGTCCAGCGGGGATCGAAGACCGGGATCTCGGAGAGGATTCGCTGGAAGTCCACGCGATAGTTTCGCGTGTCGCTGCTCGCGCCCGCCTCGATCCGCAGTCGAGTGCCCGCGACCTCTTTCTCGACGATCCGGGCCACGTCCCGGATCCGATAGTTCTCCTCGGTGCGGCCGATGTTGAAGGCGCGGTCGTGGATCGCCTCGCGAGGAGCGCTCAGCAATGCCACGAATGCGGAACAGACGTCCTCCACGTGGACCAGCGGGCGCCAGGCGGTGCCGTCGCTCTTCAGCAGCACCTCGCCGGTCGTGAGGGCATAGCCGACGAGGTTGTTCACGACGACGTCACAGCGAAGCCGCGGAGACGAGCCGTAGACCGTCGCATTTCGCAGATAGACGGGGCTGAACTCCGCGTCGGCGAGCTTCGTGAGTTCCTGCTCGGTGAGGATCTTGGACTCCCCGTAAGGCGTTTGCGGCGCAAAGGGCGCTGCTTCGTCCAGCGGCGCCTCGCCGGCTGCCCCATACAGGCTGCACGACGACGAGAACAGGAAGCGCCGCACGCCGGCCTCGCGCGCGCAGGACGCCAGCCGGACCGAGGCGCGGTAGTTGATGTCGTAGGTGAGTTCCGCATCGAGATCGCCGAGCGGGTCGTTCGAGAGCGCAGCCAGATGGATCACGCCGTCGAAGCCCTCGAGATGCCGGGTTTCGACATCGCGCACGTCCAGCCGAAGCGCCGGGATCGGCGCCGGCGCCGGACCGAAGTCGCAGCCGTCGTAGAGCCCGCTATCGAGCCCGTGCACCTCGTGCCCGAGCGCCATGAGGCGCGGAACCAGGACGGCTCCGATGTAGCCCAGATGGCCCGTGACCAGTACGCGCATCGTCGCTCCTCCCGCGCCGCTCTTCAGAGCAGCAGCTTGTGGGCATGGAAAGCTTCTGCGAAGCCGTCCGGGGCATTGCACTCGACTCCGCGGATCCGCAGCAACGCTCGGAACGTATCCTCGCGGAACCAGGGTCTGTTGCGCTGACTCTCGAAGTGCTCGATCAGCAACTCGACTTTGCGTGTGGCGAGGGCGGCGGAGACCGCCGCGTAGGCGTTCGGCCGGCCGAGATCGCCGTCCCATTTCGGGATCTCGTACTCGAGCACGCGGTGATCGCGGAAATGGTTCCAGGTGAGATCCGCCAGTGTCCGATGGTCCTGGTGTCGATCTCCGCGCCAATGGGTGAAGACCAGATCCGGATCGATCTCGCGCGCGAGCGCGGCGAGGCGATCCTTGATCCGGCTCCCCTCCCACGGAAAATGGTTCTCGCGGAAACGCTCGACGTAGACCTCGGCGGCCTTGGCGCCGGCCAGGAACGCAGCGGCGCTGGCACGCGCCTCGCGCTCCCGCTCCCCCGACGCGGACAAGACCAGCCACGTGAAGCGGACCTCCGGACACTCGTGCAGCAGGCGCAGCACGGTGGCGCCACAGCCGATCTCGATGTCGTCGCTGTGGGCCCCCAGACAGAGGACATGGGCCGGAGCGCCGGAGCCGAACAGCCCGATGGCTCTCAACCGTTCTTCTCCAAGACGCCCTTCTCCCACACGGCCCACGGCGCCTCACCCCGGGCATAGAGGTCATCGAGCCGCTGGCGATCCTTGAACGTGTCCATGCTGGCCCAGAAGCCTTCGTACGGATACGCCTGCAACTGCTTGGCCTGGATCAGGCGCTGGAACGGCTGCTCCACCAGTTCCTCACCGGGGCGCATGTAGTCGAAGAGGTCGCGCCGGAACACGAAGAAGCCGCCGTTCATGCGCAGATCGGACCGGTTCATGTACTCGATCGAACGCACGTTGTTGTTCTCGTCGGTCTCGATCACGTTGAACAGGTGTGGCGGGGGGATCGACACGAAGGTCGCCGTGACGTTCTGCGCCAAGGCGGACGGGACGTAGGCGTCCAGCGGAAGATCCGACAGGCCATCCGCGTAGTTGGCCAGGAAGACCTCCTCACCTGCGAGGTGCTCGCGCACCGCGTACAACCGGCTTCCGATGTTCGCGTGCAGGCCCGTGTCCACGAAGGTGATCCGCCAGTCGTGCACGTCCCGGGAGAGCAGCTCGACCGAGCCGCCAGCGCCGTTCAGGATGAAGTCGTTGCTGAGCGCCTCTTCGTAGCGGAGGAAGAACTGCTTGATGGCGCTGGCCTGATAACCCAGGCACAGCACGAAGTCCTTGTAGCCGTAGTGCGCGTAGTAGCGCATCAGGTGCCACAGGATCGGCCGGGTGCCGATCGGCACCAGAGGCTTCGGGACGGTCTCCGAGTACTCCCGGAGCCGCATCCCGAAGCCACCACAGAAGAGCACGACCTTCATCGCTGATCCCTCAATCGAGAACCCGGACTTCCGGGATCGGCACGACGAAGCGTCCGCCCCATTCTCGAATGCGACTCATCTGTCGGGTGATCTCCTCGACGAGGTTCCACGGGAGGATCAGCAGGTAGTCGGGCCGGGTTTCATCGATGCGTTCGGGAGCGTAGACGGGAATCCGCGTCCCCGGCAGGAAGGTGCCTTGTTTCATCGGACTTCGATCCACGGTATAGGAAACGAGGTCCGACCGGATCCCGCAGTAGTTGAGCAGTGTGTTGCCCTTCCCGGGCGCTCCGTAACCGGCCACGGTCTTGCCGTGCTCTCTCGCCTCGATCAGGAAGGACAGCAGCTTCCGCTTGGTCGCTTCGACGCGCTCGGCGAACGAGCGATAGAACTCGAGGGAAGAGACTCCCGCTGCGGCCTCTTGCCGGCGCAGCGCGCGGACCGCGGGCGAGGGCTCAGGGGCCGCCGGACCGGCATGCCGGGCGTAGATCCGGAGCGAGCCGCCATGGGTCGGCAGCTCTTCGACGTCGACCAGCGCGAGCCCATGGGCCGCGAAGACCTTCTCGACCACGGTGAACGAAAAATAGGAGAAATGCTCGTGGTAGATCGTGTCGAACTGGTTCTCCGCCATCAGCCGGAGCAGATGGGGAAACTCCATCGTGATCGTGCCGGCGGGCGCGAGGAACTCTGCCATCCCCGCCACGAAGTCGTTGAGGTCGGGAACGTGGGCGAGCACGTTGTTCCCGAGCAGCAGATCGACGGGTCCACGCTCCGCACGCAGCGACCGGGCCGTCTCGGTCCCGAAGAAGCGCGAGACCGTCTCGATGCCACGCGCGCGCGCGGCCTCGGCCACGTTGGCGGCCGGCTCGATGCCGAGACACGGGATCCCGCGCTCCGCGAAGTACTGCAGCAGGTACCCGTCGTTGCTGGCGATCTCGGCGACGCGGCTGTTCCCGTCGAGACCGAGGCGCGTGATCATCTGTTCGGTGTAGCGCTTGGCGTGGGCCAGCCAGGAATCCGAGTACGACGAGAAATAGTGGTAGAAACCGAAGATCTCCTCCGGCGCCACGTACTCGCCGAGCTGCACCAGGAAGCAGCTCTCACAGACGTAGGCGTGCAGCGGGAAGAAGGGTTCCATGGCGTTGAGCTCATGGGCATGGATGTGGCGCTGACAGAGCGGCGACATCCCGAGATCGACGAAGCTGACGCGGAGCGGCGCCTGACAGAAGCGGCAAACGAGGCCGGCCAGCTCAGCGGGGCTGGGCGGCGTGGCGGGCGCGGTCGGCACGGGGCTGGCCATGGATTCGATCGACTCCTTCCGGCAGGGGGCTCTCGGCGGCACCTGGGGGGCTCGTCCGCCTGGGGACACCTCCCGAACGCGGGTCCGAGGCGGGCCCGACCCGCGGTTTGCCCGCCGGCCCGGGTTCGACGGTCCTCGAGGTGTGTGTCGCTGATCGGCTCCAGGTGATGGATTCGTTACCCCGTTTCGTCTCGGGGATACTCCTCGTTCGGGTCCGTGCCGGTTGGTGCGTCCTACCTTAGCCTGCTCCTCCCGGCCTGACGGCCGATCTCTCGGAGACTTCGTCTTGACCGGCACACCTCGCCCCTGCGTCTCCTGCAAGAACGGATCGCTCGAGCCCTTTCTGGACGCTGGGGAGGCCCCCGTCCAGGTCGGAGTCCTCTGGGCGTCCCGGGAGGCGGCCCGGGGCTGCCCGCGGGGGAAACTCCAGCTTGCGTTCTGCCGGAGCTGCGGGCTCGTCTACAACGTCGCGTTCGACCCGGCCCGCGTCGACTACTCGCTGCGCTACGACAACGCGCTGCACTTCTCGGAGGTGTTCCGGCGCTACGAGAACCAACTGGCGGAGCGCCTCGTCGCCCGGCACCTGGCCGAGCGCACCGCCGGGCCCGCCCACGTGATGGAACTCGGCTGCGGCAGCGGGCACTTCCTCGGGCTCTTGTGTCAGCGGGCCGACGCCCGGGGAATCGGCTTCGACCCGAGCCATGTCCCGGCCCAGCTCGACCCGGTCGCGCGCGGCCGGGTGGAGATCCAGAGGGAGCCGTTCTCGGAACGGGCGATCGGCCAGCCAGCGGACCTGCTGTGCTTCCGGCACGTGCTCGAGCACATCTCCGAGCCGCGACCGTTCCTGGCCACGGTCCGCCGCGTGCTGGAGGCGTCTCCCGACGGTGTCGTCTACTGCGAGGTCCCCAATGGTCTGCTCGCCTTGCGCCAGCTCTCCATCTGGGACGTGATCTACGAGCACTGCAGCTACTTCGTGTGCGGCTCACTCGAGCGCCTGTTCGAGGCCGCAGGATTCGAAGTCATCGATGTCCGTGAGGACTACGGAGGCCAGTTCGTCAGCCTCGAGGCGCGGGTGAGCCGAGGGCCGGCGCGCGAACGAGCGGACAGCGCGGGTCTCGAGCAGCTCGCCGCCGATGTCGCGGCCTACGCCGAGCACTTCGAGCGCGTCCGCGAAGATTGGCGCGGCCGGCTCGCCGATCTCCGAGGGCGGCGCCAACGCGTCGCGCTGTGGGGCGCCGGCGCGAAGGCGGTGGGTTTCTGTGCGCTGCTCGGAAAGGATGCCGACAGCGTCGCTACGGTGATCGATGTGAACCCCGGCAAGCAGGGAACCTTCCTCGCCGGAAGTGGCCACGAGATCCGGCCGCCGCAGTCGCTCCGAGATGCCCCCGTCGACACGGTGATCGTCCTGAATCCCCTCTACGAGCAGGAGATCCGCGCGGACCTCGGCGCCATGGGACTCTCCTCCGAGGTCCTGACGGTCGCTTGAGGCTCTGGTCGACGGAGCCGGCGATCCCGGCATCAGTCAAACGCGGGCCACCCCCCGTACGCAATGAAGGACTTGTTCAGCCCGAGGAACTTCTCGCGATAGATCTCGCAGCCTGGAAAGAGCGAACGCAGCTCGCTCTCGCTGAGAAGTTGCACCGACTGCGCCACATCGCGTGCCTTCTCCCGATCGGGGATCCGTCCGACCCAGGCGAGCGGTAGCTTCTGGAGCAGAAGCGTCCGGGCCGAAACCGGCAGGAACTGGAAGAACGGAAAGGGAAAATGCGGATCGATCGGGAAGTTCCGATTCGGCGTCTGCACGAAATAGCGCCGGCCGACGCGCCGCACCTCGTTGGCCATCGCCTGGCAGCGCGTCTTGTCGCCGACGTGCTCGATCACGGAGTTCGAGAAAACGACGTCATACTCGTCGTCCGCGATCATGTGGAGATCGCACGCGTCGGCCTGGATCGCGCGAATCCCGGGATTCCGCGGCGGCGGCGGCGGCGAGACGTTGCACAGGGTCAGCTGGATGTCATCGCCGCCGACGAATCCCATCGTCTCCCAGAAGGACTCCGTCCCCCCGATGTCGAGCAGACGAACGGGACGCGGGGCGCTCTTCAGCAGGCGAGCGAAGAACGCAAAGCGCTTCTCCCGAAGACGGCGTGCCAGGGATCTCGGGCGACTCGGATCGCTCAGCTTCTGGAGGATCGACATGCGAGTCAGGTGGTAGCAGCGGAACTCGTCCGCGGGTAGACCAATGCCGGGGCCGCGCCGGTCCGCTCCGTCGAACCGGGCGCGGTGGACCGGATTCCACCTGCGGAGACGTTACGCCCCCACTCGCCACGCTGCCTGGGTCCCGATCCTCACCGGCGGGACTCGTCCCGCCTAGACCCTCGGGAGTCGGCCACTCGATCGGGCCTGTCTAGCAGCCAGCCGGGGAGCCGTTCACCTTGTTGCCGGTGCAGGTGCTGCCCGTCCGGTTCTGGATCGACGGGCACGTTCCGTAGTTCCACACGCCGGACCCATTGCTCTCGATCACGTTGTTCTCGAAGCGCACCCGGGTCACGCAGTTGCCCGGCTTCGATTTGTCCTGATCGAACGTCATGGCGAAGCCGGTGGAATCGCTCACGATCCGGTTGCCGATGATGCTGATGTTCTGGATCGTGCCGCCGTTGTGGGGCTGGCCCAGGAAGTTGCCGGTGTTGCAGGTCATCCCGTCCTGGCAGTAGAACAGGTTGTTCTCGAACAAGGCGCCGTCCGTGGTCTCCACCAGCGCCACCAGCTCGGAGTGGTCCGCGCTCCGGTACTGCGGCTGCCGCAGGATCGATTCCCGGAGCACGAAGGCGTAACCAGGCTCGATCGACGCGCCGTCCTTGTCGAAGGTGCCGCCGCCCAGGATCACGCCGACCCGGTTGCCCTTGATGACGCTCTTCTCGACACGCATCGTGTTGTACGCGTTGGAGAACGTTCCGCTGGACAGATTCAGGAAGGTCATGCCGTTGCCCGGCCCACCGCTAGGGACCTCGTTTCCGGTCATGGTCGTGCGGACGATGTTGATGTTGCGGCAGCCGCCGCTGTCGGCGCAGAACACGCCGCTATTGGCGTTGTCGCTCGGGACGTCCCATTTGACACAGCTCAGGGTGATGTTGTCCCCGGCGAACCTGACGCTTCCGTTCAGCGTGCAGTTCTGGAGCGTCTTGCCGCCCGGAATCGTGCCGCTCGGCGAACACATCGTGCTCTCGATCGAGGCGGCCGACGGGCAATCGGGGTGCCGGTGTCCCCAGTTCGTGGTCAGGGCCGGAAAGCTGCCGGTCGCCGTCGTCGGGGGCGGGGTCGTCGGCGGCGGGGGCACCGTCGCCGGCGGACTCTCGCCGGGGTCGAGCTGATAGGGGGGCTCGAGCTGTTGGCCCTGGGCCAGCAGCGGAAACAAGAGAACGAGCGCGGTGACCGCGAGCTTCATGACGACCCTCCTCGATCCCGCCCTGGCGCCGG
The DNA here is from genome assembly GCA_900696485.1 of uncultured Pseudomonadota bacterium. GTDB lineage: Bacteria > Myxococcota_A > UBA9160 > UBA9160 > PR03 > CAADGG01. Next base: position 31,189 of record CAADGG010000067.1, on the reverse strand, counting down.
ATCTGCGTCGGTATTCGACAGGCGGAGCGGGCCGGCGCGTGACGAGCCTCACAAGAACCGGTATGCCCGCTCCCAGACGCCTCATACGATAGAACGATCGCCTGACGGAAAGGTGAATCCTAGCGCTCCCCGAGTGGAATCATCTGCCGGGACGCCGCTGTGTTACCGTCTTGCGGCGCAGTTCTCGGGGGTGACGGTGCCGGAAGGCGGAGAGGCAGGAACCGGAGCTCCGGCAGCTCGTCGCGGCTCGATTCCCGGCTCCAGACGCCTCCGCGTCGGCCTGTTCGGCGCCCCCCTCGATACCGGCAACCTCGGGGTCAGCGCGCTCGGACTGTCGACCCTCGAAGGGCTCGCGCGTTTCGCGCCGAACGGGGTCGAATGCCTCCTGTTCGATCACGGCCGGGGGGCCCGGCCGCTCGACTGCGGGACCTCGGCGCGGGTCACGCGCGTCGGCTGCTTCTATTCGCGGCGTTTCTACCGCCGCGAGAACCTGCGCACGGCCCTGGCCATGGCCCGGACCGGCCTTGCGGGTCTCCACCCTCTGCTCCGTAGCTTGCGCGGGCTCGATGGCGTGCTCGATGTGAGCGGCGGTGACAGCTTTGCGGACCTCTATGGAGACTGGCGTTTCCGCGCCGTCACCGCGCCGAAGGCGCTCGCCATGGCCATCGGCGTGCCCCTCGTCTTGCTCCCCCAGACCTACGGACCGTTCTCCACCGGCGAGACCCGCCGGCGCGCCCGCGCACTGCTGCTCGGGGCCCGGCGCGTGTGGGCGCGCGACGCCCACAGCCTCGCCGTCGTCCGCGAGTTGCTCGGGCCGGACTTCAGCGCCGAACGGCACCGCGACGGTGTCGACGTCGCCTTCGGCCTGCCGGCGCGTGCGCCCGCCGACGGAGCCGGCGAGACCATTCGCACGCTACGCGAGGACGGTGTCCTGCTGGGACTCAACGTGAGCGGACTGCTGTTCCATCGTGAGGAGCAGGCCCGGGGCCAGTATGGACTGGCGACACCGTACCGGACGCTGATCGCGGCGCTGCTCGGTGCGCTGCTCGAAGACCCGGCCGCGCGCGTGCTGCTGATCCCGCACGTCGTACCGCCCTGTAGTCCGGAGGAAGACGATGTGACGGCGTGCGAGACGCTGCGGGCGGGGCTTCCGGCGGACCTGTCGGAACGGGTCTTCGTCGCTCCGACGCTGGGCGACCCGCGCGAGATCAAGTGGTTGATCCGCCACTGCGACTGGTTCTGCGGCACGCGCATGCATGCGTGCATTGCCGCGCTCTCCCAAGGAATCCCCACGCTCGGCATCGCCTACAGCGACAAGACCGCCGGCGTGTTCGAGACCGTGTCGATGGCGGACCATGTCGTCGATGCGCGACGGGGCAACATCGGCGAGCTGACGGAGCGGGTGGCGCGCAGCCTCGCTGCGCGGGTCGAGACCGCGAAGCAGTTGTCGGCGACCGTGCCGCAGGTGCAGCAGCGCTGGGAGGCGCAGTTCCGGACGCTGATCGCGGACCTGCTGCCGTGAGCCGGATCCGCGACATCTCCGACGTGGTCGAGCAGCGTCTGTGCACCGGCTGTGGAGCCTGTGCCTACATCGACCCCGGACTCGAAATGGTGGACGATCTGGAGGTCGGCCGGCGACCGCTCGGGCGGAGCCAGCCAGGCCTGCAAGTGTGTCCGGGGATCGGACTCGAGCACGAGGCGATGCCGGCCGGGGCGCTGCCGGATCTCGCGGCCGGCTGGGGACCCGTGCTGGCCGTCTACGAGGGCTACGCGGCCGATCCCGAGATCCGGTCTCTCGCCTCGAGCGGCGGCGCGGCGACGGCGCTGGCCCTCTTCGCCGTCGAGCGTGCGGGCATGTACGGCGTACTCCATATCGCCGCGCGCCGAGACATCCCCTGGCTGAACGAGACCATCCTGAGCCGATCCCGTGCCGAACTCCTCGCGGCGACCGGCTCGCGCTATGCACCGGCCAGCCCGTGCGATGGGCTCGATCGGATCGAGGCGGCGCCGGCGCCGTGCGTGTTCATCGGTAAGCCTTGCGACGTGGCGGCCGCGCACCGGGCGGCGCGGCTGCGGCCCGCACTGGGTGCGCGCCTGGGGCTCTCGATCGCCATCTTCTGTGCCGGCACGCCGTCCACCGCGGCGACGCTGGACTTCATCCGCACGCTAGGGATCGACGACCCGACGGCGGTGGACTCCGTCCGCTACCGGGGCCGCGGCTGGCCCGGCCGGTTTCGGGCGCGGGTCGGCGAACGCGAGGTCAGCGCGACCTACGCAGATTCGTGGCATGCCCTCCAGAGCCGCCGGCAATGGCGTTGCTACGTGTGCGCCGACCACACCGGAGAGTTCGCCGACGTCGCGGTCGGCGATCCGTGGTACCGCGAGATCCCGGAGAACGAACCCGGGCGATCGCTCGTCCTCGCCCGCACCGAACGGGGCCGAGCACTCATCGAGAGCGCCATCGCGGAGGGGTACCTGGTCCTCGCGCCCGCGAGCCCGGACATCCTCGCCGCGTCACAGCCCGAGCTGCTGAAGACACGAGGTGCCGTCTGGGGTCGGATCTGGGCCACCCGCCTGCTCGGGGTGGCCGCGCCCCGCTACCGCGGTTTCCCGATGCTGCGCTTCTGGTGGCGCGAGCTGTCGGGCTGGGAGAAGCTGCAGAGCGTGATCGGAACGATACGGCGGGTCTTTCGCAAGCGGCTCCGCCACCGCCTGAAGCTGGCTCCGTACCGCGTCGACGAGGAGCCCCCCCGGAGCCATCGATCTTGATCGGCGCGATCGGGCTCTTCGCGCTGGCGCTGGTGGCGCTGTTGTATGCGCTGCCGTTCGGTCTCCGGCTGCTGGCCGAACGGCGGCTCGCACGACGCTGCGCTGCGGAACGCCTGCTCGTCCTCAGCTTCGATGACGGTCCGGGCCCGACGCTCACGCCAAAGCTGCTGGCGCTGCTCGAGGCTGAGGACGCGCGCGCCACCTTCTTCCCGCTCGGCCAACGGGCCCTCGCCCACCCGGACGTCCTCACGGAGGCCGTCCGGCGCGGACATGAGATCGGCTGCCACTCCCAGCGCCACGGCCACTCGTTCCGGATCGGTCCCATCCGCGCGTTCCGGGACGCCCGGGAGGGACTCGAGACGCTGCGACCGTGGCTCGGCGCAAGGCCGCTGTTCCGGCCGCCCTTCGGCAAGCTCGACCTCGCGACATGGCTCCAGCTCACACGGCGTGGTGTACGGCTCGGCTGGTGGACGCTCGACTCGGGCGACACGGCAGGAGCCGATGACCCGGAGCCGATCGTACAGATGGTTCTCGACGCGGGCGGTGCGGTGGTCCTGCTCCACGACTTCGACGGCCGCCCCGAACGCAGCGACTACGTCCTGGCCGTTACCGAACGTCTACTAGTCGCGGCCCGGCAGCATGGCCTGCGCGTGGTGCCTCTGGGGGCGGTTGCGTAGCCGCTGCTTTCACCGCCCGCTGCTTCTCGGCCTTCCGGCCCGCTCCAGCAGCCAGCTCCGGGGTCTGGTATACGGCCACGATGAATGCCAGCAGCGCATTGAAGATCAGCGTCATCTGGCCGAAATAGGACACGCTGATCCAGGAAACGCAGTGGGTGGCCAGCGACACCCCGAGCCCCCAGGCAAGCAGCTCGAGCCGGAGTCGTCTGCCGGGAGACAGATGCCCGGCCCGCTGCGCGCGCCGGATCGTGATCCCGATACAGCGGAAGGCCAAGGTCAACACGGCGATCAGGCCGAGCAGGTTGAAGATGCCTCCCTGGACGCCCTCGAAGACGAACTGATTGGTGAGATCTTGAAGGCCCCAGCCCCATTGCGCGACTGAGTTCGTGCCGATCCAGAACCAGTCTTGCCAGTTGTCCACGAACGCGCTGATCAGGCGAACTCGGTGGTAGCCGGTTCCACCGATCAGGTCGGAGGCCCGCCCGATCAGGTGCCACACCGGGGCCTCCCGCACGACGTGCAAGAAGATCAGCACGGCCGTTACGGCGTAGCGCAGGGGCCTCATCTGGTTTCGGACCACGAACAACGCGCAGCCCGCGATGGCTGCCAGCAAGGCGAGTGCGGGACCGCTGGAGGCTGACGTGATCACGATGAGGATCGAGCCCGCCAGGCCGGCCGCCGCCAGCACGCGATAGCGCGGCTGAGCCATCGCCAGCATGCCGAAGATCGGCGCCAGGCCGGCGCCGAAGCTGCCCGCCATGATCGGATGAGAGAAGGCCCCCATGCAGCGGAGTCGTCCGTCTCGAACTGCGGTGTACTCCGCAACCCCTCCGAATACCGAGAAGAAGTTCCGGCCAGTCACATTCTCGAGCAGCATGCTCGCGCCGACGAGACAGGCGATCGCCGCCATGCTCAGAGATGCCCGCAGCACGTCGGCGGAGCTGTGGAGCAGCGCCCGCAGCAGGAAGTAGATGCCGAATGCGTCGAAGGTCACACCCAGCCGGTAGATTGCGGCGCCGAAGGTTCCCTCACGGATCACATACGCCAGGCTGCCGCATGTGATGTAGACGACGAAGGCCGTGTCCACCTCGCACCAGCGAATGTGGCGCACCTCGCGCCGGAATAGCAGCCGCGCCCATCCGAAGAGGAGCAGGATCCGCGACATGTCGAAGTCGAGACCTGCGACGATGATCCGTTGCGCGACGGGGATCAGGGAAGCGACGAGCATGATGGGCAGTATGGCGAGATCACGCCGGGTCCAGAGCAGCCACACGCCCATGGCCAGCGTGGCGACGAGAGCCACGGGGTGGATGACGGTCTGCCCGTACTGCTCCCACTGGATTTCGCGTTCCACGATCCCTCGACGAGCGGTGGCGAGACGCAGCATAGCGACTGCGGCGACCGGTAGCGGTGTCCGCTGGGAGAGCCCACGGTTATACTCCCGCGCGGGTCAGCAGCGGCGGCGAGCCACGCATCGGGGCGACCCGAAGATCGGCAACACCGGACGGAGCGCGGCCGCGGGGGGGGTCTTGCGGACAGACGAAAGACGGATCGGCTCGTCGGCGCCCGCCGATGGCGTCGTATGTTTCGCCGGCGTCGACTGGTGGTACCACAACCGAGGGCACAGCGAGTGCCAGATCATGCGGCGGCTCGCTGCCTCGCACAAGGTGCTCTGGATCAACAGCATCGGGATGCGTATGCCCCGGCCGGGCGCGACGGAGATCCCCCTGCAACGCTATGCCCGGAAGCTCCGGAGTACGCTCAAGGGCCTTCGCCGAGACCCGTCGGGCATGTGGATCTACAGCCCGCTCTTCGTCCCTCGCTACACGAAGCGCGCACTTGCATGGAATGGCTACTTCCTGGCTGCGCAGGTCGGCATGCTGCGACGCTGGCTGGGCATCACACGCCCGTCGGTCTGGGTGACGGTTCCGACCGCCGCCACGACCTTGGCGCATGGGTCTTGGGAGCGGGTGGTCTTCAATCGCTCGGACGATTTCTCGGCGTTTCCCGAGGTCACCTCACCGCAGATCGCAGAGCTGGAACAGGAGCTGCTGATCCGCGCCGACCGCGTTCTCTACGTGAACCGAGGCCTCTATGAGCGCGAACGGCACGGCGTTCGCGTCGCGGACCTGATCGACCATGGAGTGGACTTCGCACATTTTGCCGGCGCGCGACCTGTGCCTGGTGAGGCACCGGAGCAGATGCCGCCGGAACTGCGAGACCTGCCGCGACCGATCATCGGCTTCTATGGCGCGCTCGACGACTACACGATCGATCTCGAGCTCATGATCGCAACGGCGCGCGCTTTTCGGCACGGCACCCTTCTCGTGATCGGCCCCCAGGCCATGGTGATCGATCGCCTGCTCGCGGAGCCGAACGTGGTGTATCTGGGACCGATCGCCTATGACCGTCTGCCAGCCTTTGCGGCGCAGTTCGACATCGGCATCATGCCCTGGCTCCGGAACGAGTGGATCGAGGGCTGCAACCCGATCAAGTTGAAGGAGTACCTCGCTCTCGGCTTCCCGATCGTGACGACCCGCTTCCCCATGCTCGCCCCCTACGAGGACCTGGTGTACGCCGCGGAGGACCAGCCGGAGTTCCTGGCACAGTTGACCCGAGCGCTCGCGACCCGCGATCCCGCGGCGGCGCAGGCGCGGCGGGAACGGGTGGCCGACAGCAGCTGGGCGGCGCTCAGTCAGCAGGCCGCCGTCTGGCTCGCGCTCGAAGAGGAATCCGGCGCGTGTGTGGAATAGCGGGGTACGTCTCCTTCCAAGGCGGCGCCCCCGAGCGCGGGGTCTTGCAGGAGATGGCCGAGGCGCTCGCGCATCGCGGACCGGATGGCGAGGGGATCTGGCACGATGCCGTGTGCGGCCTTTCGCACCGCCGCCTCAGCATCATCGACCTCGAGCACAGTACCCAGCCGATGACGGCTTCATCGGGGGACGCTGCGCTCGTCTACAACGGGGAACTGTACAACTACCGATCGCTCCAGAAGGAGCTCCGGGCGTCCGGGATCTCGTTCCGGACTCGAGGAGATACGGAGGTCGTGCTCGAGATCCTGCGCCACTTCGGGTGGGAGGGATTGAGCCGACTCGATGGGATGTTCGGCCTGGCGCTGTGGGATGTTTCGCGTCAGCAGCTCCTCCTGGCGCGGGATCCTCTGGGGATCAAACCGCTGTTCTACGCTGAACCCCGGCCTGGAAGCCTGGTCTTCGGGAGCGAGATCAAGGCGCTGCTTCGCCATCCAGCCCTGCGCTGCGAGCTCGATCGGGACGGGATCCGGCAGGTGCTGCGCTTCCGCGCCGTCTACGGAGCCGGCAGCCTGTATGCCGGAATCCGGCAGGTCGAACCCGGCACTGCGCTGCTGGTCTCGAAAGCGGGGATCCGGATCCAGCGCTTCTACGATCTCCACGAGGAGATGAAGGCGACGCGCGCTCGCTTCGAGACGGCGACACCCGACGCGTGGATCGAGAGCGGCCGCGAGATGCTCCGCCAGGCCGTCGAGAAGCGACTGGTCGCCGACGTACCGGTGGGAGTGTTCCTCTCCGGTGGGATCGACAGCAGCCTGATCGCCTCGATCGTCCGTGAATGTCGGGCGCCCCACGAATCCACGGCCACTTTCTCTGTCGGCTTTGCCGGCGACGCAGAGAGTGAACTCGGCCATGCCCGGGCCGTGTCGGAGGCCCTCGGAACGCGGCATACCGAGGTTTCGGTCACGGAGCAGGACTATCTCCGCAGTCTCACCGAACTCACGCGGATCCGGGATGCACCGGTCAGCGAACCCGCCGATGTGGCGATCGCCGCCATGAGTGCGATCGCACGCGACAGCGTCAAGGTCGTGCTCTCGGGCGAAGGTGCGGATGAGGTCTTCTGCGGCTACCCGAAGTACGGGTTTGCGCGCCATCCCGTCTGGATCTCGTCCGTACTGCGACGACTCGGCACCGCGCGGGTCGCCAGGTGGGCGCGCCTGCTGGGGATGGATCCCCGCCGTGCCGGAGTCGCGGCGCGAGCGCTGGCGCAGCCGAGCGAAGTCGAGCGCCTGGTCCAGTGGTTCAGCTATCTGGAGCGCTCCGATCTCTCGACCCTGATGCCGGGGCTCGAATGGAGTCCGAGCCACTGGGAAGCGACCATGGCCCCCCAGCGTCGGGCACTCGAGAAGTTCGCGAACACGGATGCGCTGACCCGGATGCAGGGCGTCGACTGCCTGTGCTGGCTACCCGGCAACCTGCTCGAGCGCGGCGATCGCATGACGATGGCAAAGGGACTCGAGTTGCGGGTTCCGTTCCTCGACAAACGACTCGCTCCTTTCGGGCTCGCTCTACCATCGAATCTGAAGGTGAGGGGGCGAGTCCTCAAGCACGTGGTCCGGGTCTGGGCCGCTGGACGGATTCCCGACACGATTGCGCGTCGACCCAAGTGGGGCTTCCGGGTGCCGCTGGCAGACTGGTTCCGCGGGCCGCTCCGGGAGTTGCTCCACGACCACCTCGGCGCGCGCGATGGCCTCTGCGGAAGCCTGGGGAATGGCGCAGCGGTGTCGGATCTGCTCTCGCGACACGACCGCGGCGAACTGGATGCGAATCTCGAGCTGTGGACACTGCTCGTCGCCGAGGTCTGGTATCAGGACGTCTTTCGGCATCAGGTCCGCGTGGAGCCCCTCCGTGGCTCGACATAGCCGACTCCGGGTGCTCGCGGTTTCGAGCGGCGGCGGCCATTGGGTGCAGTTGTGCCGGTGCCTGGCGGCCTTCGAGGGCTGCGAGGTGACGTGTGTGACGGTCCGGAGAGCCTACGCGTCGGATGTGACGTTCCCGCTGCACGTCGTCCGTGATGCCACGCGCTGGAGTCCGTTCGGCGTCGGCCTGCTCGGCCTCCAGATGCTGTGGATCCTGCTCCGCGAACGTCCCGGGATCGTATTCACCACGGGAGCGGCGCCGGGACTCGTCGCGTTGGTGCTGGGCCGGCTGGTGGGGGCTCGGACGATCTGGCTCGATAGCGTGGCGAACGCCGAGGAGGTTTCGATGTCGGGCCGGCTCGCCCGGCGCTGGGCCGATCTGTGGCTGACCCAGTGGCCGGCCCTCGCCGGGCCGGATGGGCCGGAATACGCGGGAGCGGTGTTTTGATCTTCGTGACGGTCGGCTTCCAGCTCCCGTTCGATCGCCTGGTCGAAGCGGTCGACGTGTGGGCGGGCCAGCACCAGCGGGACGACATCTATGCGCAGACGGGGGACAGCCGCTATCGCGTGCGCCATATCGATGCGTCGCCGTGGCTCGACCCGCCCCAGTTCCGTGCCAGGCTCGAGGGCGCGGACGCCATCGTCGCGCATGCGGGCATGGGGACGATTCTGTCGGCGCTCGAACTCGGAAAACCTTTGCTGGTGATGCCACGGCTGGCTCGGCTCGCAGAGACCCGCAGCGACCACCAGATCGCAACGGCCCGGGAGTTCGCGGCCCGCGGCTGGCTGCTCGCCGCCGAGGACGAGACACAGCTGCCCGAGAAGCTGCAGGAACTCGCCGGCTTCACCCCGTCGGCACGGATCGGCGGACGGGCGTCGGAGGAACTTCTCGGATGCCTGCGGTCCTTCACGGACCGGGTCGCGTCGGGACGTTCGTGAGCAGGCGCGGGATCGGCTGACACAGGAACCGGATCGCCGCCACATAGTTGGCGAGCTGCTCGCGAGCCTCGTTCCGACTGCGTGCGGCGCCGACTGCCCAATACGGAACGCGCAACAGCAGGAACGCGAGCAGCAGAACGCGCGCGAGCTCGGCCTGGCCCCGCCCGCGATGCTTCGCGAAGAAGCGCAGGATCGAACGGCGGAACTCCAGGAAGTTGCGGCGTCGCGCCAGCCGGCTGCTGCCACCCCCCAGATGCACGATCTCGCCCACCGGCGCATAGTGCACCTCGTAGCCTGCGCGCCAGGCGCGCCAGCAGAGATCCGTCTCCTCGGCGTACATGAAGAAGGTCTCGTCGAGCAGGCCGATGCGTTCGAGCATGTCCCGTCGCATCAGGAAACAACAGCCCGAAACGGCATCGACCTGCGCGGGAAGACGTACATCGGCGCCGCCCATCCGCTCCCGGTTGAACCAGCGCGAGTGCGGAAAGAGCTTGTAGAGATAGCTCGCCGCGAGGAACAGGTTCAGGAGCGACGGGAAGCGGAAGCGGGACTCCTGGAGGCTGCCGTCCTCGTTCAGCACCCGCGGACCCACGATTCCCGCCTTCGGATGCGCCTCCGCGTAGGCCAGCAGCTTTGCGATGGCGTCCCCGCGAACCAGCGTGTCGGAGTTGAGCAGCAGCACATAAGGCTCTCGCGCTGCCCGTAACCCGACGTTGACACCGCCCGCAAAGCCGAGATTCCGTTCGTTCCGGATCACCCGCACGTCGGGGAAACGCGCCTCGATCGCGTCCGGACTCCCGTCATCGGATGCATTGTCGACGACGATCACTTCGCCACGTACGGGATCCAGCGGCAACACCGCAGCCAGCGCCGCGAGCAACAGCTCGCGCGTGTTCCAGGAGACGATCACGATGGTCAGGCCGGAGCGAGCGCTGCTCACCGACGCGGCCTTCCCATCGCTTGCGGAACTCCGCGCGAGACATGGCGGATCATCGATCTCGCATCTCCCTGGCCGGCGGCCGGCCCGAGCTGCCGGACGCCGACGGCCGGCCCCGAACTGCCGGCCGCGGCGGGACGAAGCGTCCGTCGAGGCTTCGGCCCCCGGCCCCGGTTTTCGCTCGGGGCAGAGTAGCCACGTCTTCGGGTCCCGCCGGCTCGCGGGGGCGGGAAGATCGTGACATCCGGACGAGCCCCGGCGTCCGCCGACGGGCCGCGCCCGCACATCGACTCTCCCGGTGGTCTCCGATGTCCCCGCTCGACGCCGTCATCGCCATCGCCGCGAGCCGCCACTTCGCAACCAGGCGAGTGTCATCCCGCCGACCACCATCCAGGCGCCGGGGGCGAGCGTCCATCGAGCGAACTCGAGACTCCCCAGCGCGAGCCCCGCCATCGCGATCCAGAGCGCAGCGATCTGGATCGGAACGGCGAGCAGCGCCGCCGCCAGTGCGGCGAGGAGGCAACGCGCGAGACTCCCGTCTCGCGCGGCAACGGATGCCCATACGCAGCCCGAGAGCAGTGCGGCCAGCGGCAAACCGCCCTGCGCCGCACCGATCGATAGCGAACCGGATGCCGCGACGAGCACGTGCCCCTCGACCTGCGGAGCGAAGGGCGCGAGCGCGGCGGCCCACTCCGTCCAGAGCTGCTCGGCCGCCGGACTCAGCCGTTGTTGCAGCATCGTCGGGACCGGGACGACCCACGCCACCAGCAGCAAGCGCGGCCAGCACGCAACCCCGCCGAGGCGGCACAATCCGATCGCCGCCAGCACCAGCGCGGGGCGGGCCAGCGGCGCACTCCGCAGATCGATGGCGACCAGTTCCCAGCCGATGGCCAGCACGACCAGCAGGAGGCCGTCGTAGCGAGGCGGACCTCGACGCGCCGACGCGAGCAGGATCCCGGCCAGCGGGACGAAGATCGACGCATACCGAGCCCAGGGCTCGCGCGCCATGTGCGCAACGAGTTCGAGCAGGACCGGAGAGAACCCCAGACCGGCGGCGAGCCAGAGCCACGAGACGGCGACCATCAGGCCTTCGCTCGCGAAGGGCCACCCGGGGCGCCGTGCCCGGCGCGCGTCTCCCGTCGGGACACCGCCAGAGCGCAAGCGAAGATCGCAACGGCGATCGCGAACTTCACGACCTGGGCAACCGGAAACGAGACGAGCGTAGACGCAAGCAGCCGATCGGTCTGGTGGAGCGAGAGCAGGCTCACCAACGAGAGGCCGGCGTAGAGCCACAGGCCGGCCTGCGCGAAGTCCGTCGCGTGAACCGGCGAGCGACGCAGCGTCCACACGATCAGCCCGGCTGCGATGGCGAGCAGCGCGAGCGCGGCCGCCCGCTGCGGCCCGGATCGTTCGAAGTAGAACAGGGACTCGAGCGCTGCGGACCGGGCCGCGTGAACCAGCGACGACTCGGCGTTCGAGAGTTCCCAGACCCCCGCGGCCAGGCACGCCACGGCGAGCCCGACCGATCGGCTCTGCCGCGGTCCGGTCCCTTCCCTGCCACGCTGGCTGCCGCGCCGATGGCGGCGCCAGAAGTGGAGGCCGCTGAGCAGCCAGAGGCCCGCAATCGCTCGGCGCCCTGCCGGCACCGGCGCCGCGACCGGTGCCGCATCGCGCGCCGAGTCATACACCGGGATCGGTCCGACGGGCTCCCGTGCGCCGGCGATCCGAACCGGGATCAGCGCGCTCGTGGCGACCGCGCTCCGATCTTCCCAATCGCCCGACGGCGACAGGAAGATGACGGCATACACGTGACCGATTTCGTCCCGACTGGGAGCCGACAGCTCGAACGTGTACGTGGACCGCCGCGCGTCCACGCGTTGTGCCGGACTGTGGCTGAGAAACCCTCGGGGCTTGCGCCGAGCGGTCGCCCAATGGAGGTCGACCCCGAGCCGGGTGGCGGCCGGAGGAGTGTCGAGATGAATCCGGACCGGGACGCTCTGGCCTACGATCACAGCGGGTGGCGCCTCGACCCGCAGCCACGTCGCCGGCGCACGCGGCGGCGCCAGGGCGACCCAGGCCAGCGCGCTCAGGACGAGCAGCGCCAGCGTCAGGACGACCAGCCGAAGGATCTTCATCGTCCGGGGATCCTTCGCGTGCATCGCCGGCGATTCCCTGCCACTGCCAGCCAGAGCGAGCGAGGAGAGGGAGCGAGCGAGGAGAGGAGCGAACGAGGAGACGCGAGCCCCACTCCGGCTCCGGCTAGCCGATTCGCGGGATCGATCCAAGCACGCGCAGGCCCGTCGCCGCCTCCAGCGCGGCAGCCGAAACCAGCACCGGATCGCGCAGCTCGAGCAGCATCCCGGCGAGCAGCCCGAGCCCGAGCGACGCCACCAGACCACCGGCCGCCACCAGCAACCGGGTGCGCTCCGGCTCCGACGGCGGGTACGCCGCGTCCAGCACCGAAACCCGGTCGCCCTGCTGCGCGAGTTCGAGGCTCTCGGAGAGTTCTGCTTCCTTCACCTTGCGGAGGAAGTCCAGATAGTTCTCGCGCAGAACAGTCGCGCGCTGCAACAGCGCCGAAAGTTCCTCCTCGCGCGCGGGGATCTTCGCGACTCGTGCATCCAGGTCCGCGAGTTCTCGATCCGTCTCGGCGAGCTGCTCTCGAAGCTCGCTGACCTCCCGGCGCCCGGCACCCTGCACGATGCTGCGGCTCGCCGCCAACCCGGACGCCGGACCGGGCGCCTCGGAGACCTGCGCCTCCATCAGCTCGATCTGTCGTCGCAGCGAACTGACGTTGGGGTGCGCCTCCGTATTGACCGCGAGTTCGCGCGCCAACTGCTCGCGCAACTGGTCGAGGCGGGCCGCCCGCGGGTTTCCCGCGCCCGGCTCGGCCGCCGCGATGGCCAATCGGGTCTCCGCGTCGGCGATCTGCAGTGCCAGGGAGTTGCGCTGCTGCTGCAGGCGTTCGAGCCTGCGCAGGTTCGACTCCAGCTCCGACGGCAGCTCGCCCCGGTGCGCCTGCTGGTACTCGCTGATCTTGCGCGTCTGCTCGCGCAGCGCCTCCTCGGCCCCCAACAACTCCCGGCGCATGAACTCCGTCGTGATCCGTGTCTGCTGGGTCCGGATCCGGATCCCCGCCGCCGTGAACATGCCGGCCACCTCGTTCGCGATGTCCGCCGCCAGCTCCGGCGTCGAGGCCGTGTACCGGATGCCGATGATCTGGGCGCGCGCGCCCCTGATCGGCCCGAGTGCGCCAGGGTCGAACTCCACCTCGATCCGTTTGCGCACCGCGGAGACGGCTTCGGTGATCCCAGACTCCTCGCGCACGTCGGGATAGAGATCGTACTTCTCGATCACCTTGATGAGGTTCTCGCGCGACAGGGCCTCTGCGGTGAGCGCGTTCACGCGCTCGAGCAGGTCCTCCTCGATCGTCGGCCGGACGAACGCCTCCGCCAGCTTCTGACTGGCGATGAGAACGGTGGCACGCGCAGAATATTCGGGCTTGACGAGCATCACCGCGACGGCGGTTGCCAGCACGCCCGCAGCGGCGACGAGGACGATCGCCATCCCGTGGCGCCTCATCACCCCGATCGGGTCGCGCAGGATCTCCCCGAGCGGACCTCCGCTGGGTACACCGTCGTCGTTCGCGTCTTCCATGTCCTCTCGACGCCCTTCCCAGCCGCGGCTCAGCTCGCGGCCAGGAGGCCAAGGAAGGGGCCCGCAAGCAGCCGCAACACTTGCTCGAGCGGGTACAACGCCCGGCGAATCGCGTATCCCACCGAGACCGGCTGGGCCGGCGGGACATAGACCAGATCCCCGGGCTCGAGGAGGAAGTCACTCTCCGCGTGCCCTCGGTTGATGTGGTCGAAGTTGGCCACGTAGAGCTTCGCTTCGGCGCCTTCGCCGCGGATGACCCGGACGCGCCGACTGGCTGCCAGTTCGGTCACCCCGCCGGCCAGCGCCAGGGCTTCGGAGACGCGCAGCCCGCGCGCCAACGGAAAGCTGGTGGGCGTCTTCACCTCGCCGACGACGGACACCGCCGTGCTGCCCGCCTCCTCGAGGGATACGCGGACCGACGGGCTCTGCCGATACTCGCTCATCCGCTCTTCGATGGCCGCCGCGATCTCATCCGTCGTGTGCCCCTCCGCCACGACATCGCCGATCAGATCCAGAGAGAAGCGACCGTCGGGCCGCACGACGACCGCCTGCTCGATGGCCGGATCCGGAAGGACCCGAACACTGAGCTTGTCCGACGGTCCGACACGATACAGCAACGCTGCTTCACCAGCCGGGTTCGCCGGCGGGATGACCGCGGAAGCGCAAGCGAGCGAGAGCACGCCGACGGCGATCCCAGCAGCCAGGCCACAACCGCGTGCGAGCATCTTGCGTCCCTCCCCCGCTCCAACGGCCCTGTTCGGAAGCCTTCGAGTCACGGTCGATCCCCCTCCCTCCAGATCCGGAGTATTCGTCATGCGAAACGATGATCCGCCGCCCGTCACGGGAGGATGCCCGGGAGGATGCCCGGGAGGATGCCCGTGTGATCTCCCATCGAAACCTTCCAGGCGGAAAGACGGGCGACGCTCACTCTCGCTGGTTCGGCTACACGATTCTGCCTCATCCATCCCATTCTCGCACCAGAAGCTCTCGTTCTGGATCCATCCTGGTCCGAACGGCAAGCGGGCCGGACGGATCGAGCCGGGTGGCTCGCCTCATTCCGACGGATCGCCGCCATGGTCGGCCCCGTAGTACTCACCGTAGTGTTTCGCGGACGCTGGCGAAGTGCCCTCGTTGAGGACGCAGCCGAGCACCCGCGCAGGCGTCAGCAGATCGACCGCGTGAGCGAACGAGCGACGACCGGTCAGGCCGGCTCGGGAAACCGCCAGCGCGGCCCTCACCTGCTCGACGATGATCGCTGCGTCGGGGACCAGCAGCGTCGGCGGAGTATCGAATACGGTGATCTCGTAGCGGCGCTCGAGTTCGCGAAGCATGGTCACGAACTTCGATCCGACCAGCAGTCCCTGGACATCGGTCTCGACTCGCCCCGTCTGGTAGACGTCCAGGCCTGGTCGCTCGATCGCCAATCGGACGTCGACGAGCCGCGTCTCGCCGCGCAGCACCGCGTCCACGCCCGGCTTCCTCGGCAGGCCGAGCGAGCGCCGGACGGAGGGATTGCGGAGATCGAGATCGACGAGCGCGACGGCACCGTCACGGGTGAGCGACGCCAAGGCGAGCGCCAGGTTGCAGGCCACCGTCGTCTTGCCCTCGGCGCGCAGCGCACTGACGACCGCGACGCCCCGGAGACTGCGCCGATCGAGTTCCCGGCGCACGCGCAGAGCCAGCTCCCGAAACGACTCCGCCGGGGCGCCATGCTCATCCGCCACGAGGGCCCGGGCGAACCACCCGTTGTCCTGCTGGGTCGAGAGCGTGACCTGCTCCGGCGGCGGATCCGGGGCCGGCGCACGCGTCTCTTCCCGAAGCGCCTCGCGATACGCCGGGCTCTCGGGTGCGACGGGCGGCGGACTCGCACGCTCCGGCACCGGCGAGGCGTTCTCACGTCCGCGTCGCAGCGCCTCGGTGATCTCGCCCATCTACGCTTCTGACCGCGACGCAGATGCCCGGGCAGCTCGCGAGCGCTGGGTTGGTTGGATCCACAGAGGCACAATGACTCCCCTCGGGGCATCCTGATTCGGCCGAAGTGCGAGAGCAGACGCTCTCATGGCTTGCTTCGTCGGCCGATCGGCTCGGCAACTGATCCGGAATCCGGCGCACGCAGCCGCGGGATCGCTGCGGGATCGTAGCCTACGCGCTCCCCGTCCAGCATGAGTGGTCGTTCGAGCCGAGTCGGTTGCGTCCGTGAGCCGCCGCAACCCGGATCCTCGCCGGCCCATCCCCGTCGAAGCGGCCTCATCGCCCTTCACTCTGGCGTTCGGTCGGCCAGTGCTCGGCCAGCAGGGGGTCGAGCCGCGCGGCAAAAAGCAGCAGCCGCGTGCGCCCATCCACCGCATCGCCGCCGCCGCCGAGCTCCGTGCTCAGGCGGACCAGCGCGCCGTCGGCCCGGCCCGTCGCCAGCCGGCCCGCGAGGCGGTCCGCCATCTGGTCGAAGCCCCCCAGCAAGCCGGTACGACGAAACGAGCGGTACCAGAAATGGACGAGCTGTCGCTCACCGCCACGGGCCACGACGTACTCGTTCACCCGCAAACCGGAAACCCCGGCCACGGCGAGCCGGCGACGCGACTCGATCCCCCACCCTTGGGCTCGGTAGCAGGCGGCGGGGGTGTGCTCCGGCCTCCCGCCGCGCTCGGTGCCGTAGTACCCGATATAGAGCCAGACCCGCTCCCCGAGCGGGTGGGCATAGGCGCGCTGGAGATTGAAGTCGGCGCGCAGCACCGACTCGACGGCCGTCTCGAGCGGCACCTCCTGCCCCTGCCACGAATCGATCCGAAAGGGGAGCGCCGCAAGGGGGCTCGGATCCAGCTCGAGCGGCGGGCGCAAGGCCAACGACCAGGCGCCGGCACCCGTGGCCAGCAAGACCAGCAGCAACCCCGCGCTCGCCGCGAGATCTCGCTTCCTCCACGTGATCCGCGCGACGCCCGCCGGCGCACGGCTGGCGCGCGGCTCGTCGATCGGCAGCCGGGGCACCAGCCGCCCGCTACCGCGGCGGCAAGGCGAGCGGACGACCCCCACGCGTCGTCGTGATCTGGCGCGCCTTGCTCTCGACGATCTCTCGCGAGACCGGCCGACACTCTCGAGAGTACGCAGCCAACAGCGCGCGATCCGCGAGGAGGCTGATCAAGCGAGGACAACCGAGCGACGCCCCGTAGAACAGCGGCTCGAGCGCGGGTTCGAAGATCTCCTCGTACTTGCCGCCCGCCACTTCGATCCGGTGGCGCAGGTACACGCCGACCTCTTCCTGTCCCAAGGCCTCGACGTGATGTTCGATCGAGATCCTCTGGCGCAACTGGCGCAACGACGGGTCCGCCAGCTTGTCGAGCAGCTCGGGCTGTCCGGTCAGGACGATCTGCAGCAGTTTCTCCGTGTCGGTCTCGAGGTTGGAGAGCAACCGGACCTCTTCGAGGGCTTCGGCACCCAGGTTCTGGGCTTCGTCGATCACCAGGACGGTGTTGTATCCGCGGGCCAGTCGGGTCAACAGGAACCGGTTGAGAACGATCAGATAGTCCGCCTTGGTGCCGGCCTCCAAGCTGAGCCCGAACTCGGTGATGATGAGCTTGAGCAGGTCGAGCGACCCGAGACCCGAGGTGTTCAGGATCAGGGCTGTCTCGGTTTCGGACGGGATCCGGTCCAGGACGGCCCGCAACAGGGTGGTCTTCCCCGCACCCACCTCCCCGGTGAGCAGGATGAACCCTTTGCGGCGCGTGATCCCGTAGTACAACGCAGCGAGCCCCTCCTCGTGCGTCTCCGACATCCACAGGAAGCGAGGGTCGGGAGTCAACGAGAACGGCAACTCGCGAAGGCCAAAGAATGCTTCGTACATGCAGGACCCCTGCTCGGCATCTCCGCACGCGGAACTGAGCGCGCGAAGATAGCCGACCGCAGGGTGGGGGGCTCGGTGCCGCGATCCCCGCTCCGGTCAGAGTTGCAGGGAGGACGCGGACAGCACCGACTCCCCGGCCGCGTTGAAGGCCGACGCCTTGTAGAGGCCCGAATCCTCGAAACGCAGGTACCAGAGGTCCAGCACGATCGCGTCCGGATCGTCGGCCGGATGCTGGACGGTCGTCTCGAGCATCAAGGCCGGCTGACCCTGCTGACCGCCCAGGCAGTTCTGCACGTACTTGATCCGCTCGACCTCCTCGCCCTTGCGGACGACCGTCTGGCGGTCACCGAAGCGGATCTCGCAGATGCGCTGAAAGGAGCCGTTGGGAGCCTGTCGATGCAGGAAGACGCCCTCGATCGCGCTGCTCTCGAAACGATCGAGTTGGATCTGCACCCGCTTCGCCTCGCAGCCGAGCATCGGAATCGCGAGGAGCGAGAGCACCACGACGGCACCGCGAAACAGTCTGCCACGCATGTCGAGCCTCCGGTTCCCCGAGGCAGGCGGTCGCAACGCCACGGTCCCCATCCACAAGCGCAACCCCTCGCGCCTGCTGGAGACCGATCCGATGGATCCGGGCGGTCGACCCGAGCCGGGGTTCTCCGTCTGGTTCGGAGTCTCGAGCGGTCGGGCTTGTGACTTTGCTCACAGGCCGGCTCGCGGCGTTCTCGCGCGCTGCCCGCTCGATCCCGGCGATCCGGGGAACGGTGCGGCCGTTACGCGGTCCGGTTACCTGGAAGCTGCGCGCGCGAGAACGCCCGGGTGGGAGGCCATGCACACCCGGCCGGGTCAGCCCCGTTCACCCTCGAGCCGCGCCCGCTTCGCCAGCAGCGCCTCGAAGCGAGCCCGATCGACGGACAGGAACAGCCCCTCCGCCTCGGCCGTGAGCTCCCCGTCGGCGAGACAGCGGCCCACGGTGAAGATCTTGCGGCCGTCGACGCGCACCAGCTCCCCTTCGAACAGGAGTTCCGTATGCAGCGGGGTCGGCCGGCGGTAGTGGACGGTGAGCCGAGCGGTCATCCCGGGGTTGCCTCCGAGCGACTGGACATACCCGAGCACCTCGTCGAAGGCCGCCGCCACGAAGCCTCCATGGACACAGCCGGGCGGGCCTTCGTACGCCGATCCGTAGGTCACCGTCGCGATGGCCTCGCGCTCGCCGGCCCGACCGATCGTGATCGGCGGCGCCAGCGGATTGGCGAGGCCGATCATCGGACTCTGGTCGAAGAACGCGCCGACGTCCCCGGCATTGGCGGACTCCGCGAAGCCATGGAAATGCTTCAGCCGCGGGTGCGCCTGCAGCGCCTCGGCGTAACGCTCGAGCGCGTCGGCGGCGCGCCGGAGTTCCTCCTCGGGCGCATTGCTCGGAACCAGCCGCTCGATGACGAGCCGCATCGCGCGCGCAAGCCGGCGCTTCTGCGCCCAGGCTTCCTGGCCCCAGGCTTTGGCGGCATCGCCCCAGTGCGGCACGACGGTCGGCCGGTCGGCGGGCTGGTCAGCCACGGCCTTCCTCCTGCTTCACAGTTCGCTCCTGCCATCGGTCTCGAACCAGCTCGCCGTCAGTCGCAGCCCCGGACGCTCACGGCGCGACTCGATCTCCTCGTAGGTGCGCTTGTAGCCGGTGAAGCGGATCTTCCACGCATCGCCCTGCTTGACGTATTCGTCGGTGTAGAAGGCCGCACCACGAATCGTGATGCCGGCCCGGGTCTCGATGACGGTGTCCTCGAGCGCCCAGGTCCCGGTCGCCGTCGCCGGACCGGTGAAGTCGATCTCCGGGTGGTGCACGCGGTGGCTCGACAGGAAGCTCGGCGCGCCCATCGCCCGGCGCAGGAACTCCAGGATGGCCTCGCGGCCCAGGAACTCGTAGCGGCCACCCCCGTAGGACGACCGGGCGTCCTCCGTGAAGCACTCGGCCAACTCCTCCCAGCGCTTCTGGTCCAGGCAGCGCAGGTACTTGTACTTCAGGCGTTTGATCGCCTCGAGCGCATGCAGATCCATCGGGTTCCTCCGGGGTGCTGGCCAGAGCCGCTCATCGTACCCGGCGGCGGCCGGCTTTGCGCAAGTTTTACGGAAGCCCTCCTGGGCTCGGCGTACGCTGGAGACTGCAATCGCCGCAGGAGGTGCCCGTGAAGATCCATCTCGTCACACCGAAGAACCCCGCGAGTTTCTGGACCTACGATCGGATCCTCCCGATCCTCGGCAAACGGTGCATCTTCCCGAACCTGTCGATGCCGACACTGGCCGGCCTGACGCCCCGGGAGCACGCGGTCACGGTGTGCGACGAGAACGTCGAGGAGATCGACTTCGACGTGGACGCCGATCTCGTCGGCGTGACCGGCTACATCGTCCACCAGCAGCGGATGCGCGAGATCGTCGAGGAGTTCCGGCGCCGCGGGCGCTTCGTCGTGGTGGGCGGCCCCCATGCATCGCTGTGCCCGGAGGACTGGCGCGGGCGCTGTGACGTGCTGTTCGTCGACGAGGCCGAGGAGACCTGGCCGGTGTTCCTGCAGGACTTCGAGCAGGGTCGCTGGAAGACCGAGTACCGACCCACCGAAAAGCCGGACCTCTCGCTCTCGCCGGTGCCGCGCTTCGACCTGCTGCACGTCGATCGCTACCACGCCATGACGATCCAGTTCGCACGCGGTTGCCCCTACCAATGCGAGTTCTGCGACATCATCGTCGTCTATGGCCGCAAGCCGCGAGCCAAGCGCGTCGAGCAGGTGCTCGCGGAGATCCGTGAGTGCCACCGGCTCGGCGCGACGCAGGTCTTCGTCGTCGACGACAACTTCATCGGCAACAAGAAGCTCGCGAAGGACCTGCTGCGCGAGATCGCGCGCTGGGGCCGGGAGAACGGCTTCCCCCTCGACTTCAACACGGAGGTCTCGCTGAACGTCGCCCAGGACGAGGAGCTGCTGGGTCTGCTGCGCGACGCCAACTTCACGACGGTCTTCGTCGGCATCGAGAGTCCGCGGCGTGAGTCCCTGCAGGAGAGCAAGAAGATGCAGAACATCCGCGGCGACCTGGTGGAGAGCGTGCGACGCATTCATTCGTACGGGATCCAGGTGCAGGCCGGCATGATCGTCGGTTTCGATGCCGATGATCCCACGATCTTCGACGAACAGCTCCGCTTCATCCAGGACGCCAGGATCCCTGTCTCGATGACCGGCATGCTGCAGGCGATGCCGAAGACCCCGCTGCACGACCGGGTGACCCGGGAAGGTCGCCTGCTCGCAGACACGACCGGCGACCAGTTCGTGTTCTCGAACATCCAGCCGAAGAGCATGAGCCGGCTTGAACTCTACGAGGGCTACCGGCGCCTGATCGCCGAACTCTACGACTTCCGCAACTTCCACGAGCGCACGCTCGCCTTCCTGCTGGCGCGCGGGCAGCAGATCACGCGCGGACTCAACATCCGGCGCGGGGATCTGCGCCTGCTCGCCCGCATCCTGCGCCAGACGCTGCTCCAGACCAACCCGCGGCGGGCCTGGTTCACGCTCCGGCTGCTCGGCGAAACGCTGCTGCGCCGGCCGTCGGCGTTCAAGGACGCCGTCTCGTTCGCGATCGTGCACAAGGCGCTGTCGGAGTACATGGAGGCGCTGGGCCGCCATCTGGACCGCGCCATCGCCGAAATCGACGGCCGCAGTGTCGGGGTCGCGGGGCCCGCAACGGCAGGGCTCGGCGGGGGTGAGACGAGCTTCGTACAGCTCGAAGAACGGTGAGCATGTCCCGGTCGAGGAATCGGCCACCGGGAAACACTCCCGCCTCGGCCCGGGGTCGCAACAGCCGACGGAGTTTCCGGTTCGGTGCCGTTCGCGAATTTCAGCTCGAAACGGACACGGCCGATGACGGAGAAGATCGGCGAACGGCTCCCGATCCGACCGAAGCCTCCGTTTCACCGGATTCCAGAAGCGACTGTTGTTGACGGATCGATCGGGCCGGTGAACTCTCCGGTTCCCGAGGCGAGACCCGGCGCAGCGGTCTGTACAGCCGCGAGTCGTGCGGAATCTCCGAGATCCTCGTGATCATCGAATCGCCAGCCCGGTGGACGCCATCACCGCAGGGCGGCACGAGCAAGGCGAAACCCCGATGAGCGCCGGACCCTTCAGGCAACCGCCCGCAAAGCGGCGCCGACCGCCCAGCACGAGCGAGCCGCCGGTCCCCTCTGCGGGGGGGGATCCCCTGCGTTCCGAAACCGGTGTCGATGCGCGCGTCACGAACGGCCGGACGCCTCTCACGCCTCTCACAGGCTGGGGTCGCGCCACCCCGGTGCCCGCACGGTTCATGCTCGGCGAAGACCTCGAAGCCCTGACGCGAGATGCCGTGCTGACTCGTGGGCTCGGCCGCGCCTACGGTGACGCTGCCATGCCGCCGCGGCCCGGCGCGATCGTCGCGGGCTCTCGATTCGCGGACCGGGTCCTCGCACTCGATGAGGACCGCGGCATTCTGCGCGCGGAAGCCGGCGCGTCCCTCGCGCGGCTCTCCACACTGCTGCTGACCCGTCGCCTGGCCGTTCCCGTCGTGCCGGGAACCGGATTCGTCACGTTGGGCGGCATGATCGCCGCCGACGTGCATGGCAAGAATCAACACGTGGCCGGCACGATCGGAGACCACGTTCTGGCCCTCCGCCTGCGCCTCGCAGACGGCCAAATCGTCGAGGTGCGTCCGCCCGAACACGAGACGCTGCTGCGCGCGACGCTCGGGGGCATGGGGCTCACCGGTCACATCCTCGAAGTGGAACTCCGCCTCGACCGCATCCCGAGCCCGTGGATTCTCGAGGAACGCGAAACGTACGGGGATCTCGATGGCCTCCTCGCCGCGCTGCTTCGCGATAGCGCCGCATGGCCGTTCACGGTCTCATGGACCGACGCGCTCGCAAGCGGGCGCTCACTCGGACGCGGCGTCGTGATGCGCGGTCGCTGGGCGCGTCCCGACGAAGCCCCGGCCCACGACCCGCCGCAGGGCCTCCAGGTGGCGTTTCCGTTCGACCTGCCCTCTTGGGCGCTCCAGCCGCTCTCCGGACACGCCTTCAACCATCTCTACCGGGCGGCGGCCCGGGTCGGGGCTCGACGCCGTTTGGCCGCGCCCTTCGCCTTCTTCCATCCGCTCGATGCCATCGGCGCTTGGAACCGCGCCTACGGTCGGCGCGGGTTCACGCAGTATCAGTGCGTCGTGCCACGCGAGGTGGGCACCGGCCCGGTCGCGCACGTCTTCGAGGAGCTCCAGCGACGACGGGTGCCTTGCTACCTCGCCGTCATCAAGGACTTCGGCCGGCACGGAACCGGCCTGCTGTCCTTCCCCCGTCCGGGCATCACCGTGACGCTCGACCTCCCACTCGCTGGTGACGAAACGCAGCAGGCCGTCGATGCGCTGAACCAGATCGTGATCGCGGCAGGAGGTCGCGTGTATCTGGCCAAGGACCTGCTGACCCGCCCGGAGCACTTCCGTTCGCTCGAGCCCCGCTTCGACGCCTTCCAGGCAGCCCGCCGGGACCTCGATCCGGAGCGACGGATCCACAGCGCACTGTCGGTCCGGCTCTTCGGGGACGACGCGTGAAAGCGGTACTGCTCGGCGCGACGGGCGGCATCGGACGGGCGCTCGCACGGCGCATGGCCGCGCGCGGCGACCAGCTCTTCCTGCTCGGCCGCGACGAGGCCTCTTGCGAGCGCTCGGCACGAGATCTCGAAGCCTGGGGGGCGAGTGAGCCCGTCGGAACCGCCCGCTGCGACCTGCTCGATCCGAGCAGTTTCGCGCCTGCCCTCGACCAGGCCGCGGCCCGACTCGGATCGCTCGATACCGCCGTCGTCAGCGCCGGGATCTTCGGCACCCAGGAAGCGCTGGAGCGCGACGCCGATCTGCGTCATGAGATGCTGACGGCGAACTTCGTCGGAACGATCGGATTCTGCGAAGCGGTGCGCCCGCGGCTGCTCGCGACGGGCGACGGAACGCTGTGCGTCTTCTCCTCGGTCGCCGGCGATCGAGCGCGGCGACCGGTAACGCTCTATGGCGCGGCGAAGGCGGGGCTCTCGTATTATCTCGCCGGTCTCGACGCCCGGTATCGGCGCGAGGGGTTGCGGACGGTCTGTGTCAAGCCCGGTTTCGTCCACACGGCGATGACCGCCGGACTTCGGCCGCCGCCCTTTGCCGCCGAGCCGGACGCCGTCGCCCGCGCGGTCCTGCGCGCGATCGATGCCGGCCGCCCCGTGGTCTACACGCCGGCGATCTGGCGCCTCGTGATGCTCGGGATCCGGATGCTCCCGCGCGCCGCCATGCGACGATTGGAGTTCTGAGGTCATGCCGAGTCTGCGCGACCTCCGCACCCTGCTCCGCCCGCGGCATTGGGTCAAGAATGCCTTCGTCCTGATGCCGCTGCCGTTTGCGCTGGCGACGGGTTCTACGGCGGACTGGAGCGTCATCGCCCTCGGCGTCCTCGGCATGTGCCTCGCGAGCTCCGCCGTCTATGCCCTCAACGACGCGGCCGACGCCGCGCAGGATCGCCTCCATCCCGAGAAGCGCGCGCGCCCGGTCGCGTCCGGACGCGTGTCGGTCGGCCAGGCCCGGGCCCTGGCCGTGGGCCTCGCCGTGCCGGGCATCGCATTGCCATGGCTGTCGTCCGGAGCCGACGCCGGCGGCCTGGTCATCGTATATCTCGTCCTCAACCTGCTGTACTCGCACGGCGGCAAGGACGTCCCGCTCGTCGATGTCTTCCTCATCTCATCGGGCTTCGTGCTGCGCGTGCTGCTCGGCTGCGCGCTGATCGTGGTGACGCCCTCGAACTGGCTGCTGTTGTGCTCCTCGACGCTGGCGCTGTTCCTCGCACTTGCCAAACGGCGGGCGGACTGCGCGCGCGGGATCGGCAGCGAACACCGGCCGAGTCTCACCGGCTACAGCCTCGGCTTTCTCGATCAGGCCAGCGGCATCAGCGCCGGCATGGCGATCCTCTCCTACTCGATCTATTGCATCGAGGCGGGCGTCCTCGTGCCGGGCCGTGAGTTCGCCTCGATGCCCTTCGTGCTGTTCGGCGTGCTCGACTACATGCGGGTTTCCCAGCTGCGACCGGAGCACAGCTTCCCGGTCGATGTGCTGCTGTCCTCACGCGCCTTGCTCGTGACGGGAACCGGCTGGGTCGCCTCGGTGATCTGGAGCCTCGGCCTGATCTGACTCCCGGTCCGTTCGCGCTCCCCGTCCGGCGGCGCTTCGTCTCCGTCGGGCGCTGGCCGGCCACCAGCGAGCGCGGATCGTGCGACCGGCGGGGAGACCGTTACGGCTGGCGTCCGCCGCCGCCTCCGGCGCGCGCCAACCGACCCTGCGCCCGCAGCCACGCTTCGGTGCGCTGCATGCCCTCGGCGAGGCCGATCCTCGGCTCGTAGCCGAGCACGCGGTGCGCCTTCTCCATCGACGGGCTGTGGCTCTTGCTGAGCATCAGCATCGACTGGCGGCTGGCCTCGTTGGGGCGACGCAGCAAGCGCCCGAGTCCGGCGGCCAGCCCCGCAAGACGCAGTGCGGTCGGCGTCGAGAACGAGCGCGGCGGGCCGCTGCGGCCCGCCCAGCGGACGTGGTGGGCGAAGAACTCCGCCGTCGCGACGGGCGCCTCGCCGAGCAGGTTGAAGATCTGCCCGGCGCCCGCCTCGAGCCCGGCGGCGAGCACGATGCCGTCGACCAGATCATCGATGTAGATCGGCGCCATCAGGCCCTGGCCCCGGGCCGGCAGGAAGAACAACCCTTTCTCGATCATCTCGAGCGGGATCAACACCCACGGCCGGGAACCGGGCCCATACACGTCCGACGGTCGGACAATCGTGCAGGCGATCTCGCCGGCGGCATGCGCGGCGAGCGCGGGATGCTCGCTCGCAGCCTTGGCGTCTTGATAGGCATTGCCACTGAGCACCGTGATGGGCGTGTGCTCGTCGGCGTCGGGCGGCCGGTGCCAGCCGTAGGCGCCGCACGACGAGACGTGCAGGAAGCGCCGGGCGCCGCCCGCGATCGCCGCATCGAGCGCTTGCCGGACGCCGCCGACGGTGATCCGCCGGTACGCCTCCGGCGCCGCCACGTTCGACACGACGGCCGCTGTGTGGACGACCAGATCACAGCCCTGCGCGTGGGCCTGCCACGTTCCCGCCGCGCTGATGTCGCCGCCGACGACGTCCCACGCCGGATCCGGCCGGACGTCCATGCCGCGCACCTCGGCGCCGAGTTCGCGATAGCGGTTCAGCAGCGCGCGCCCGACGAAGCCGAGCGCTCCCGTCACGAACACGCGCGTGGGAAGCGCGGGGGTCTGCCCATCGACCCCGACCGGTGCCGGACGCGGATCCAACGGCACTTCCCTCCCCTGCCGGGCTAGTAGCCCTGCACGCTGCGCGCCTTGCGAAACTGTTCCCAGCCCGGCGGTGTGGTGTTGAGTTCGCGATCCACCTGCACGTGCAGCACGGCGGGCTTGCCGGCGGCCAGAGCCCGCTCGAGCGCCGGCGTGAGATCCTCGATGCGCTCCACCCGTTCGCCGTGACAGCCGATTTCGCGGGCGATGCCGTCGTAGGAGACGGGGGCGAGCTCGATCCCGCGCTGCGCCCAGTCCGCCGGGCCGAGTCCCTGCGCACGATACGCCGTCTTCTCCATGCCCCAGGCGTCATCGACGGCGACGACGACGACGATCGGCAGCTCCTCGCGGACGGCGGTCTCGAGCTCCATCACATGGAAGCCGAAGGCGCCGTCGCCGGTGATCAGGCACACCGGCCGTTTCGGGTCGGCGAGCCGAGCGCCGATTGCAAACGGCAGGCCGGTCCCGAGATAGCCCATCTTCACCGAGTACAGAAAGCTCGGTGAGGACAGGATCGGATGAAACGCGACCCCCGTCAGCGTCGTGTTGCCCCCATCGAGGACCGTGATGGACTCGGGCGGGAAGCACTGGCGGATCGCCATCACCATACGGCCCGGATTCACACCGGTGCGACACTCGGCGCCGAGGTAGCCGATCCCCTGCTTCATCGTCTCGGCGCTCTCCGCGCGATAGAGCGCGAGATCCTTCGGTGCAGCACGCGAACCGACGCGCGCGCGCACGGCAGCGAGCAGCGCGGTCAGCGCGGCCTTCGCGTCGGCCACGATCGGCACGTCGACGGGACGGTTCAGTCCGATCGACAACGGATCGACGTCGATCTGGATCGTCGTCTGGCGCGCCGGCTCGCCCCACATCGGCGGCCCGCCCCAGCCGTCGTACTCGCCGAGCCGTCCGCCGACCACCAGCACCACGTCCGCCTCGCCGCGCGCGCGGCCGGCGCCGGCGATGTCGAAGGGATGGAAGTAGTGCGGATGGTTCTCCGGGATGACCCCGCGCGCGCCGAGGCTCGCGCCCAGGCTGGCGCCCAGGTAGTCGCCGAGCGCCACCAGCTCGGCGGCGGCATCGGCCCACAAGACGCCCTTGCCGGCATGGACGAAGAGTTTCTGCGCGCCGGCGAGCAGCTCGGCGGCGCGCTCGATCCGGGCCGGATCGCCCGCGCCGAGATCCGTCACGCGGTAGCGCGAGGCCTCGTAGATCGGCGGCAGCCGACTCTCGTCGATCCGCTCGGCCAGCAGATCGTCGGGGACCGCGATGTACGCAGGACCCGGTCGACCCGTCATCGCGGCGCGGAACGCCGCGCGCATCATCTCCGGCAGGCGTTCCCACTGGCGCACCGTCGCGGCGTACTTCGTGATCGGCCGGGCCATGCTCTCGGTATCCGCGGCCTGCCACGCGCCGCCGCGGTTCGGGTCGGTCTTGATGCGCGGCCGCAGCGTGCCGATCGCGACGATCGGATGTCCCTCCGCGTGGGCGCTCACGACCCCGGCGAGCATGTTGCCGGTGCCGCAACCGGGATTCCCGATCACCACGCCGGGCCGCCGGGCGATCCGCGCGTAGCCCTCCGCGATGTGGACCGCGGCCTCCTCGTGGCGCGCGTTCACGTAGCGGATCCCGTAGGCGGCCGTATGCGCGACGATCGGAATGTGGGCGCCATCGATGATGCCGCTGATGAGCTCGATCCCCTCGGCTCTCAGACAGCGGACCAGGAGCTCGCCGACCGTGATCTCGCCCATGCTCAGGATCCCCCTCGCGCCGCAGTCGACCGCGCGGCGGGGCGGACGGTATCGCACTCCCGACGTCGACTCCACGCCGCCCTCCGCCACGGGAGGCGCGACGCACGGGCGGGAGCGACTGCAAAGCCAGGCCGATCCGACTCGATTCCGTGTCGGGCCATCCGGAACGGCAGGACCCTGGCGGCGTCACTCCCGACGCAGCGGTTCCGCCATGCCGGCTTCGAAGTCGGCCGCACCCCGGCTCTTGTGCTTCGTCGGAGGCAGGACTTCGTCCCAGGGTCCGGGCAGCTTTGCGGCCTGCGCGAAGACCACCCAGGCGCCGCAGCGATCGCAGTCGCTGTTGTTCCCGTAGCAGCACTTCGGCGTCGTGAACTGCCCGTTCTCGACGTACAGAGGCAGGATCGTGCGCAGCGTGGGACAGTTGTCCGTCACGAGCTTCGCCGTGGCCGGCCGCATCAGCTCCAGCGCGCGGCTGGAGTTCCAGACGAAGTCCGGATAGCGGCGCTTCAGCTCCACCACCGCGTCGACCGCCGCTTCCCGATCGGCCGCGTCCGTCCACGTGCGTTCCGAGTTCTCGCCCTCGTTCGGCACGTAGAAGGTGAAGGCGATGCCGTCCACCGGCGTGTCGACGAAGCTCTCGACCAGCTCCGCCAGTCGGTGCTGGTTCTGCTTCGTCACGACGCACTGGAGTTGCACCGTCGGGGCGAAATTCTCCGGCAGCGCCAGCAGGTTCTGGCGCACGCGATCGTACACGCCTTCGCCGCGCACCGGATCGTTCACGTCTCTCGGGCCGTCGAGCGATACCACGTAGGTCACGTCCGGACCGAAGTCCTTCAACGGGACGGTGCCGTTGGTGGTGATCGTGTTCTTCGCGAACAGCTCGAGGCCCCGCTCGAGCAGGCGCCAGCGGAGCATCGGCTCCCCACCCATCCACAGCATGCCGCGCACGCCGTGGCGATCCCGCACCCGCTCGACCGCCGCGAGCAGCTCGTCATCCGGAATGTCATGCGTCGGATCGTTGGGATTTCCGTCGGTGTAGATGAAGCAATGCGCGCACTTCAGGTTGCAGCGGTTCGTGACGTTCAGGATCGCCCCCGGGAACGCGGGCGGCGGCTCCGCGCCGAGGCGATCCCAGGCACCGGTCTTTTCCATCTCGCTGTCTCCTCCCTCGCCGGCGGGCTCCGGCGGCCCGAGGCTGCCGGGCATCTTACAGGATGATCGCTCCAATAACGAATCCAGTAATATCGCAGCGGGCTCGCCGCTCGACCGGAAGCTCCCAAGCCATCGGGATTCCAGAGCTTCTCCGACCCGCACCGGCTCGTATCCAGACCGGGTCCGGGCGGCTACGACCCACCCGGAACCGGCACGGCCTCGAGCGCGGCGGCGGCCTCGCGCGTCGCCAGCAGGCGCCGGCTCTCACGACCTGCGAGCGCGTGATGGGCCACCGGCACGCCGACCAGCGCGACCAACGTGGCTCCCGCCACGCCCACGGCGATCGCGGTGGCCAGCGGCGGCCAGAAGCGCCCGCCGAACACGATCAGCGGCACGAAGCCACCGATCGTCGTCAGCGTCGTCGCCAGCACGTGACGTGCGGAACGCATCACCACTTCGATCGTCGCCTGTCGTTCGCCCGCCACGGCGCCGGGATCGGCACGGAGTGACGAAAGGACCATGATCGAGTCGTTGATCGCAACGCCGACGAGTCCCATCGTGCCGATGATCGCGATGAAGCCCATCGGGTAGCCGAACACCCAGACGCCGAGCTGGCCGAGGCCCACCGACAGGAACGCGACGACGAAGATGATCCCGGCCATCCGGAAGGAGTTGAACGACAGCACGATGGCACCTGCCATCACGACGAAGAGCGGCAGCGCGAAGGCCATGAGGCTGACGAGCGCCTCGTTGCGCTTCTCGCTCTCTCCGCCGAACTCGAGCCGGTAGCCCGCGGGCAGCTCGAACCCGGCGGCGTCGAGTCGCCGCCGGAAATCCGCCAACGACTCCGAGATCAACGTGTACGGCATCAGATAGGCCTGGACCGTGTTGACGCGCTCGCCGTTGCGCCGCGCGATGCCACTGAGCTCCGGCACCAGCTCCCAGCGCGAGAGCGCCGCGATCGGGACGCCGGCGAGCGCGTCGGTGGGCCGTTCGCCGCGAGACGGCGCCGCCAACACGCGACCGGCGCCGATCGTGGCCAGGCTCGCACGATCGGCACCCGCGACGCGCACGCGGACCGGGATCTCCTCGTTCGCCTCGAGCAGCGTGCCGCCGATGACGCCTTCGAGACTGGCTTCCAGCTGCTGTGCGACATCGGCGAGGCGCAGTCCGGCGAGGCGGGCCGCTGCTTCGTCGGCATCGACCATCAGCTTCGGTTCACCGCCGGCGAGCTTGGCGGTGGTGAACGTCACGGCGTGGGTCTCGGCCATCACGCGCCGCACATCCTCGCCGAGCCGGCGCAGCACGTCGAATTCCGGCCCGACGATGCGGACCTCGATCGGCGCATCGAAGGGAGGACCCTGTTCGAACGGCAGCGCCAGCACGCGGGCGCCCGGAAACGCCGTCATCAACTCGGTCTGCAAGCCGGCCAGGAGACGCTGCGTGGCGTCGGCGGAGCGGGTCGTCACGAACGCGCCGGCATAGCTCGGAACGCCGTCGTTGTTGGCGATCATGTTGTAGAAGACGCGCGGGGTCGACTCGCCGAGGAACCAGTGACTCTCGAGCACGTCCTCGTGCGCTTGCAGGATCTCACGCGCTCGCAGCGCAGCGGCCCGTGTTTCCGGGATCGCCGTCTGGCTCGGCAGGACGAGCTGCACCTGGAACTGGTTGCGGTCGTTGGCCGGAAAGAACTGCTCCGGAAGCGTGCGGCCGACGGCGAAGCCCAGCAGCGGCAGCGCGAGGGCGACGGCGCACCCGACCGCCTTCCGGCGCAGCACGAGATCCAGGCTGCGCCGGAAGGCGGCCGTCAGGCCGGCGTGGGAAAAGCCGTGATGCCGCCAGTCGTCGCGCCCGGCCTCGGCGGCGTCCGGCGCGACGAACGCCGCCAGCGCCGGGACCAGCGTGATGGCCAGCAGGAAGGAACTCGCGACCGACAGGATCACGCCGATCGCGATCGGTCCGACGAACTCGCCGGCGCCGCCCGGCATCAGCAAGATCGGCAGGAAGGCCAGCACCGTCGTCAGTGTCGACGCAGACAGCGGCACCAGCAACCGGCGCGTCGTCTGCGCCGCGGCGGTCCCGGGCGCATCGCCTCGGCGCCGTCGCTCATTGAAATGATCCACGGAGATGATCGCGGTGTCGATCAGGATCCCGATCGCCACGATCAGACCGGTGATCGAGGTCTGGTGCAGCGGAACGCCCAGAACGTTCAACCCGCCGAGCGCCATCGCGACGGTCAGCGGGAGCGCCGTGGCGACCAGGAGCGCCGAGCGGACTCCCATCATGAAGAACAGGACTCCGACCACGAGCGCCGCGCTCCCGAGCAGGCTCCAGACGAGATTCGCGAGTCTCTCGTTCGTGTAGGAACTCTGATCGAACAGGACCTCGTACCGGATCCCATCCGGAACCTCGGCCTGGAACTTCTCGACGACCGCGTG
>CAADGG010000066.1 GCA_900696485.1 uncultured Pseudomonadota bacterium | reverse complement strand
GAGGAGCCGCTGTAGCCGGTCTTATTGTTTTTATCGTTCTTATTGTTCTTATTGTTCTTGCCGTTCTTGTCGTTCTTATCCCTCCTACCGTTCCTACCGCTCTCGCCGCTCTCGCCGCTCTCGCCGCTCTCGCCGCTTTCACTGCTCTTGCGCTCGAAGTCGGTGCCGGCGGCGTGCGGGTTCTGGCCGGCATTGCGGATGCAACGCCTGTTCTCGGTCCGGAGCGCAGCGAGAAGCTCATCGAGCAACCGGCATGGCAGTCCTCCTCGCGCTCGCGATCATTTCGGTGCTGTCGATGATGTTCCTGGTCTCGGCGAACGAGCCGGGCGTCCTCGCCGCGGGGTCACGGCCGGGAGCGCTCCGGCGATCGGTCATCGCGACGTCTCCCGACCGGTAGCTCGCGAGCGGCGGCGCCCCTGGGCGGACGCCGAGCTCGAACACGAGCCGGTCCGGCGCCAGGCCCCGGATGCGCAGCCGGCCGGCGTGCAGGCAGCGCTGGTGGTGGAAGACGCACAGCGTGAGGCGGTTCGCGAGCTCGTCCGAGCCCTGGTGCGAGCGGAACACCACGTGGTGGTCGTGGAAGCCCATCCGCGACGAGCAGCCCGGTACGGCGCACCGGTAGCCGTCGCGCTCGAACACCGGATCGGGGCGGGGCTTGCTCGGATCGCTCAGCGTCCACGTAGCGAGTGCGTGGTCGAGCATCGCGGCGAAGGCATCGCCTTCGGAGGCCGGACGGCTCGTCACGGCGCGCAGCCTTCCGCGGAGCGACTCGCGCACCGCCAGGAACAGCGATGCCACTTCGCGCGGCACACGCCAGTCGAGCCGTTCGGTTGCCTCGACGTCGATGTCGGGCGCACACATTTGGCGCTCGTCCTCCGGGATCGGATCCCGCGTGCGGGCGGGGTCCTCCAGGCAGCGCCCGAACGCCGGGTGGTGACCGGCGCGCAGCAGCAGTGCGCGCTCGACGTCGGCTTCGAGCCTTCTCACCGTTACGCCCTCCGCCCACGCGACCCAGCGCCGCCGCCAGTCTGGAGCGCGGACGCGGTCGATGTCGAGCAGCAAGAGCGGCAGCAGACACTGCGCCTTTGCCCACGAGAGCCGGCCGTCGCGGAAGGACGTGCGCAGATCCGGACAGGCGTCTCCGGCGCGCTCGATCCGCAGCAGCGCTCGGGCCTTGCTGGCAGACATCCCGAGCAGTTCGGCGGCGGAGTCGGAGAGCTTCCAGTAGGACGCGTTCCACTCGTACTCGGGACACGTGACGAGGCGGAGCAGCGGAGCGATCGCCGCGTCGAGCGTCTGTTCGCGGCGAATCGCGGCGCGGAGCCGGCGGTCGAGCTCGAAGGCGTCGGCTTCGTCGAGGCCGGCGACGAGCCGGTCGAGCGAGGCGGATGCGTCGGTGAGCGCGTCCGGCCTGGGGGTGCGCACACATTTGTCGAGCGCGGACTCGTCGTGGGCAGCGGCGTCGACAGGACGCGAAGCCGCCACCGGCTCCCCGGTCCCGATCTCGGTCCTGGTCCCAGCCTCGGTCCTGGTCCGGATCCCGATCCGCGACGCATCGATCGACACGGCGGACAGCGCCTCCGCCGTCACCCACTCGAGCGCCTCGTCCTCGCGCAGGCTCTGGCCGGAGACACGCTCGGCGAACTCGCGGGCGAGCAGCCACTGTTCGCGTACGGCGGGCGTGCAGTGGAGCGTCACGCGGACGCGCGGCGGATCGGCCTCGGCGTCGAGGTCCCCCTCCGCGTGCCCGCGCGCTGCGCGCACCTCTTGCTCGAGCTGGCGGATCGAGAGAAGCCGTGCGCGCTCGATCCAGCGTTCTTCGTCGTCCGGCGTCGCCACGCGCGTGAGCAGCCGCACCTTGCTCCACGGCAGCTCGTTCGCGACGAGCGCTCGCTCGAGGCCTGGCAGCGTCGCGAACGCGCGGTGAGCGTGGGCGAGGTCCTGGAGCTGGCGCGCGGACAGACCGGCTCGCTCGCGGGCATAATCGCGAAGCCGCGCGTAGCACAGGCGCTCGTAGGCACGCGTCTCGAGCAACCGCGCGCAGATGGCCGCGAGCGTGCGGCGCAGCGGACCGCTCGCGGCCGTCAGCTGCGCGAGCTCGGACTCCGCGTTGGAACTCGCGACGAACCGGTCGCGATCCGTCGCGATCGATCGCGTCTCCTTGCAAGCCTTTTCCAGCGGGAAGGGATCGATGGGGAACTGCGATCGGTCCTCACGATTACGACCACGATCGCGATCACGGCGATCACGATCCAGAGCGCCAGGATCCATAGCGGTCCTTTCGCGAGCCACCCGGAAACACGAACGACAGTAGGCGAATAAACGACGAAAGTCAAGCTGAAAACTCGTCCCTCGGCGGCTCCGTCTCGCGGGAGCGGGTGGGTCGTTTGCGGCCACCCCGCCGAATCCCGGCCTGCTCGAGTGTCCTTCCCGGATCGGGCACGTCCGTGTGAAGCCTCGAGCCCCTGACCTACCTTCGCGCCCGTTCGTTGGCGACGGGCTCGGTGCCCGATGCACACCTCATCTCGGCGGGCACCACCGATTCGAGAGGCCATCCGATGTCGGAACGACTGGTCGAGATCGCGCGGGGGATCGAGAGGCAACCGTGGAACCGACCCGGGACCGACAAGACCTGGGTACTCTGCGCGATGTGGACGCAGCGCCGATTCCAGGACGAGGTCCGTCGGGCGAGGCGTGTCTGACGCGGCAAGCGGGTTCGTCCGCGCGTTGGTGGCGCTCCGCGAGGGCGGAGTGGAGTTCGTCCTCGTCGGCGTCTCCAGGATTCCCTTCACGGTCCATTCTATTCATCAGAAAACTGTACTCATGAGCAAACTGTATTCATGGGCAAACGGGACTCTCGTCCCGCTCCCCCCCCAGGCGCTGTTGCGGCTATCTTCCGGCGGCCAGCGGAGCGGCCGAGGTGCGGCTGCGGGACCGACTCTCTGCGGCGCCAGCGCTTCGGGGGTTCCTGTGCTCGTCCTACATCAGTTCGAGATTTCTCCGTTCTGTGACAAGATCCGTCGCATCCTGCACGTGAAGAACGTGCCGTACCAGGTTCGCGAAGTGCCGCTGAGCCGTGCGCTCACCGACGTGCGCAAGGTGAACCGGATCGGGAAGCTGCCGGCGCTCGAGGACGAAGGGC
The DNA here is from genome assembly GCA_900696485.1 of uncultured Pseudomonadota bacterium. Taxonomy (GTDB): domain Bacteria; phylum Myxococcota_A; class UBA9160; order UBA9160; family PR03; genus CAADGG01. The sequence goes on along the minus strand of CAADGG010000066.1, from coordinate 1,741 downwards.
GCGTCATCGCGGATTCCACCGACATCGCGCACTATCTCGAACACAAGTTCCCGACGCCGCCGCTGCTGCCCGCCGATCCGCGCGAGCGCGCGCTGTGTCACGTGCTCGAGGACTGGGCCGACGAGAGCCTCTACTTCTACGAGATGACGCTGCGCTTCGCGCTGCCGCACAACCGCCGGCGCTGGCTGCCGGAGCTGACGCGGCACGACCCCGGCTGGTTCCGCGCGCTGGCGCCGGCTCTCGGCGGCGTGCTGTTCGGCCGCATCGTGCGCGCGCAGGGCATCGGTCGCAAGCCGATTCCGGCGCTGATTGCGGACGTCGAGCGCCACGTCGCCGCCGTCGACGGCCTGCTCGGGGACGGCGACTGGCTGGTCGGCGGCGCGCTCTCGCTGGCCGACATCGCCGTCTTCGCGCAGCTCTCCTGCATCCGCGGGAGTGACGAGGGCGGGCCGCTGATCGCGTCGCGGCCGCGCGTTGCGGCGTGGCTCGCGAGCGTCGACGAAGCCACGCGCGGCGGCGCCTGATCCGTCCGGACGCTGCGGGCGACGCCGGATACACGAAGACCCGCTCCCTTGCCGGGAACGGGCCTTCGTACGCGGAGCGTACCCCCCGAGCGCGAGGCGCAGAGCCTCGGGCTCCTAGCGGCGCGGCCTGCCCATGCGTGCGAGCCCCGTGAGGCCCGCGAGCAGCATGATGGCCGTCGTCGGCTCCGGGATCGGCTCCACGTTGAACACGCTCGTGATCGCCGCCGAGTCGCCCGGGGACAGGGTGAAGCGCAGCGTGATGCCGATGTCCGTCGTCGTCGCGACCCCCGACGCCTCCGCAATCGGGATTCCGAAGTTCGCGAGCGGAATCGTGGCGGTATCGAAATCGGCTGTCGCGCTGACGGAGAACGGGTCGTCATGGAGCGTCTTCACCGGGGACCCGTCGATCAGCGCCTGGTAGAGCGAGATGCCGCCCGACGTACCGAGCGCGACGCCGCTGCCCGCGCCGTTGTTGTCCGTCGCGCTGCCGCTGATCGAGCCCTTGATGAAGCTCGGCGGCCCGAAGGTGAGCGAAACCGGCAGCGTCACGCTGAAGATGAAGGTCTGCGTGGCGAGCGTGTTGTTCGTGACGGAGATCGAGTTGCTGACGGTCGGGTCCGGATCGACGAACAGGTTCCAGCTATTGACCGTCCAGCCGCCAGCGGTCCCGGTCAGGCCGCCACCGACGCACGAGAGTTCGCCGTTCGAGCCGGCGGAGGCACAGCCGAGCTCTTCCGCGGTCAGCGTCTGCGTCGCCCCTGGATTCCCGTTGTCGAAGCCGACCAGCACGCTGACCGTGCCCAGCGCGCTGATCGCGCTCGCGCCCTGCGGGGCCAGCAGCAGCGCAGCGGCGGCGATGGCGGCGAGCGGCAACTTCGTGAGGAACGACCGGTGGAGCCTCCGGCAGATCAGATGGTGGAGATCCGGGTGCATGCGTACCCCTTCCCTTGGGTTTGCGGTGCGCCCTTCTAGGCTGCAAGTCCGGTGCCGCTTGGTAAATCGGCGACGGAGTCTCCAAGCGGCTGGAAATACAAGTCTTTTTCATTCGCTTCGAGACGGGTTCAGACTGGCAGGGTGGAAAAGTACCCACCAATTGGGAAGATGTTTTCCCAATCGCGCCCGCAGCCCGTGCTCCGGACTCTGGGGATCGGGAGGGGAAGGGCAGCGGACCGCCGGCGGCAGAACGCTAGAGCGGCGCCAGCTCCACATCGAGAATG
>CAADGG010000065.1 GCA_900696485.1 uncultured Pseudomonadota bacterium | reverse complement strand
TGCTCGATTTCAATCTCTTCACCTTCAACGGCAAGGCGTTTCCCGGCACCGACGCGCTGGTCTGCCGGCGCGGCGACCGGACCCGCATCCGGCTCGCCAACGTCAGCATGACCAGCCACCCGATCCACCTCCACGGGCACCAGATGTGGGTGACCGAGACCGACGGCGGCCAGATCCCGCGCTCCGCCTGGTGGCCCGAGACCACCATCAACGTCATGCCGGGAACGACACGCGCTTTCGAGTTCGTCGCCGACAACCCCGGCGACTGGGCGCTCCACTGCCACAAGACGCACCACACGATGAACGCGATGGGCCACGACATCCCGAACATGATCGGCGTCGATCAGCGGGGGGTCTCGGGCGAGATCTCGCGCCTGGTCGAGGGCTACATGGCGATGGGCTCCTCCGGCATGGCGGAGCACGCGGCGCACGGCGAGCACATGCCCGGCCTGCCCAACACGCTGCCGATGATGACCGGCACGGGTCCGTTCGGTCCGGTCGAGATGGGCGGCATGTTCACGGTGCTGAAGATCCGCGAAGGGATCACCCGCTACGAAGATCCGGGCTGGTACGACTACCCGCCGGGCACGGTGTCCTGGCGGGTCGATCCGTCGGCGCCGGGAAAGGAGCCGGGCCATGAGCACGGCAGGTAAGTGGATCGTCCGCCTCTTCGCGGCCGTCGGCGTGTTGGCGACCGTGGCCGCCCTGGGCTTCGCGCTCACCGGGATTTCGGCGCGCAACGACCCGCCGCGCGCCGAGGTCGTGATGGCGAGAGCCGCTCGCGGCCTACTGATTCCCGCCGGCGCGACGCGGGCACGAAACCCGCTCCTTCCGACCCCGGAGATTCTGCGCTCTGCCCGCGCTCACTGGGCAGACCACTGCGCGTCCTGTCACGGCAACGACGGCAAGGGCGACACCAAGATGGGCCGCAACCTCTACCCACGGGCTCCGGACATGACGGCGCCCGCGACCCAGGAGCTCAGCGACGGCGAGCTCTTCTGGATCATCGAGAACGGCATCAAACTGACCGGCATGCCGGCCTGGGGCACGGCTTCGCCCGAGGATGACGCCGAGACCTGGGAGCTGGTGCAGCTCATCCGTCTGCTCCCCGCGCTGACCGAGGCGGAGCTCGCCGAAATGAAGCGTCACAACCCGATCTCGCGAGCCGAGCTCGAGCAGGAGCTCGAGATGGAGCGTTTCCTCGCCGGCGAGGATGCGCCGTCCGCCCCGAGCGAACGGCACCACTGACCGCAGTTCAACGCAGCAATGCAGCCAGACAAGGAGACACCGATGAGAACGACCCGCAGCAACCGCCCGTGGACTCTCGCCGCCCTCTTCGCGCTCGCCGTCGGCGCACCCGCCGTCGCGCACGAAGGGCACCACCACAACGCCATGGGCACCGTGCGCGCCGTCGCGGCCGCGGAGCTTCAGATCGAGACGAAGGAGAGCAAGCTCGAAACGTTCGTGCTCACCGACGCCACGACCTACAAGCGCGGTGACGCGGCGGCACGACGCGAAGACGTGAAGGTCGGCGCGCGCGCCGTCGTGATGTACGAGACCAAGGACGGCAAGAACCTGGCGATCGAGGTGAAGCTCGCGCAGTCCGGGCACGAGGGCCACGAGGGGCACGGCAGCCACGGTGGGGGGATGGCGGCCATGCCGGTCCCGACCCCTGCGGGCACGTCGAACGCGGCCGACGAGGCGGCAGCCCTGCGCCAGGTCGACCCGCGCTTCGTCTGCATGGTCAACAACTCGCTCTTCGACCAGCCGCAGATCCCGGTCGAAGTCGGCGGCAAGACCTATTACGGCTGCTGCCCGATGTGCAAGGAGCGCCTCGCCACCGACTCCGAAGCGCGCCAGGCGATGGACCCGGTGAGCGGACGCATGGTCGACAAGGCGGTGGCGGTGATCGGCGTGCTCCCCAACGGCGCGGTCGTCTACTTCGAGAGCGAAGCGAACCTCGCCGCGCACCGGGCGATGCTCACCGGGCGGCAGCCGTCATGACGTCGCCCATCGATGGGGCGTCCCCTGGCGAGACCGCGAGGCGTCACCTCGCTCGCGGCCCGCGGACGCGCTGGATGTCCGTCGCCGTCGCGGCGACCTTCCTGAACGTCCTGGCACCGGCCGCGTACGGCGAGGAAGCGGCAGTCGACGCCGCGGCGCGCTTCGGCCATGCCCTCGAGTCCGGGGACCGGGTCGCGGTGCTCGATTGTCTCGCGCCCGAGGTCGTGATCTTCGAGCACGGCGGCGCCGAGCTGTCGCGCGAGGAGTACGCGAGCCATCACCTCGACGGCGATCTCGCCTACCTCGCGAAGATCGACGTGCGGGTGGTCGACCGCAAGGTCCTCGGCGACGCCGACCGCGCGATCGTGCTGACGCGCACCGAGTCGAGCGGGCAGTTCGACGGCAAGCCCGTGGCGTCTCGCGGTACCGAGACCCTCGTTCTCGAGCGTCGCGGCGAGCGTTGGTTGATCGTGCACATTCACTGGTCGTCGGGCCGATCGAGCTGAGGAGCGCCATGCCCGCACGAGAGGATGCTTCCTACGTCCACGCTCTTCGCTTCCGCTGGCTGACGCCTCTCTACGACAGCGTGGTCGCCGCGACCACGAGGGAACGGACGTTCCGCGCCGCTGTCCTCGAGCAAGCGGGGCTGCGGCCCGGGCAGCGCGTCCTCGACCTCGGCTGCGGCACCGGAACCCTGGCGATCGAGATGGCCCGGCGCTGCGCCGGGCTCCGGATCTTCGGACTCGACGGCGATCCGGAGGTGCTGGCCCGGGCCGAGC
>CAADGG010000064.1 GCA_900696485.1 uncultured Pseudomonadota bacterium | reverse complement strand
TCGAAGCCGCCCGCGACGAGCTCCGGGAGCTGGACGAGGCGAAATCTCGGTTCACGGCAAACATTCATCATGAGCTGCGGACGCCGTTGACGTTGATGTTGGCGCCGTTGGATTCGATGTTGGCGGGAGAGTTTGGGGAGGTCGGGGAGGCACAGCGCGGGTATCTGGCGATGATGCAGAAGAATGCGTTGCGCTTGTTGAAACTGATCAACAATCTTCTGGATCATGCACGGATCGAAAGCGGTCAGATGGAGCTGCATCGGCGCGCTCTCGAGGTCGAAGGGACGGTGCGAGAGATCGTCGAGAGTGCGCGTGCGATGGCGGAACGGAAGGGCGTGGAACTCGTCGTGGAGATCGCTTCGGCGCTACCGACGATCAATGCGGATCCGGACGCTGTCGAGAAGATCGTCGTGAATCTGATCGGGAACGCGCTGAAGTTCACGGATGCAGGGGGACGGATCGACGTCCGGGTCGGACGGGGTGCGGCTGAGGATGGCGCTGCAGGAGTCGAGATCGAAGTCTGCGACACCGGCGTTGGTATCGCGCCCGACAAACTGGAACGAGTTTTCGATCGTTTCGCGCAGGTGGATGGCTCGGCGACGCGGCGGCACGAGGGTACGGGGATCGGTTTGTCGCTGGTTCGGGAGTTGACCGGCCTGCACGGTGGAAGGGCCTGGGTGACGAGCGCAGGCCTCGGTCTCGGCGCGCAGTTTCACATTTTTCTTCCGGTCGGTCGGGAAGATGCGGACCTCGAGGAAGTCCTTCGCCAGAGGGACGGACGCGGTGTGTCGCTGGGACGCTCGTTCGAGATGCTCGGTGCGGAGCTCGAGCAAGACGAGATCGACGAGGGATCGCCGGGAGGAGGCGTCCGGCGGGAGGCCGCGGCAGAGCGGGACCCTCGCTATCGAACCGCGGAGTTCGAGAGGACGATCGAGCGTTGCGAGGGAGCGACGGACGCTTCCGGGCGGGAGAGTGGCTCAGCGAGGTCCTGGCTCCCGGAACTCGTCATCGCCGAAGACAACGCCGATCTGCGCCGATTGCTCGTCCACCTTCTCGGCGCGGAGTTCTCGGTCCGAGCGGCGCGCAACGGCCGCGAGGCGCTCGAGCTGATTCGGGAACGACCGCCGACGCTCGTCGTCACGGACGTCATGATGCCGGAGATGTCGGGCACGGAGCTGTGCGAGGCGATCAAGGAGGATCCTGGCCTGGCGGGAATTCCGGTGATGCTGGTCACGTCGAAGGCCGAGCGTGAGATGAAGATCCGCGGCCTGGAGATGGGGGCCGATGACTACGTGACGAAGCCTTTCCATCCTCGTGAGCTGCTGGCTCGCGCACGCGCCCTGTCGCGCTTGCGTTCTCTTCAGGAAGAGCTGACGGAGCAGAACGCAGCCCTCGATTCGGCCCTGCAGCACCTTCGCCAGACCGAGGTGCAGCTGATCCAGGCGGAGCGTCTGGCGGCCGTGGGAGAGCTGGCGGCGGGAGTCGCGCACGAGGTCAACAATCCGGTGAACTTCGCGTTGAACTCACTGCGTGCGCTCCAGGAGGGTGTGGGGCAGGTTCGGACGTTTGCGAATCGCCTCACCGGGATCGACTGGGAGGATGCCGGCAAGCTCTCCGAACACATTCGGGAGCTGCAGGGGCTCGAAGCCGAAGTGGGACTCGAGGAGGTGGCAAGCACCCTCGACGAACTGGTCGGGATCGTGATCGAAGGGCTCGAGCGGACGAGCCGGCTGGTGGCGGATCTTCGCGATTTCGGGACACCCGGGGAGCGCGAAGCGACGCTCGTCGAGGTCGGCGCAGCCATCGACTCGACCCTCAAAATGGTCGGTCCCCTGCTCGGAAGCTCCCGGATCCGGCTCGAAGTGGACATCGAGCCCGGCCTGCCGGCGATCGTCGGGGATCCGGCAGCCCTCAAGCAACTGCTCCTGAACCTGCTCAAGAATGCCGGGGAGGCGCTCGAAGAGACCGGAGGCACCATTCGGCTGGCCGCCGGGCGGCGGCCCGATGAGCGAGAGGTCCTGGTGACGGTGACGGACGACGGACCCGGCATCGATTCCACGTTGGCCGAGCGCATCTTCGAGCCGTTCTTCACGACCAAGACCGCCGGCCGGGGAACCGGACTCGGGCTCTCGATCTGTCGGCGGATCGCCGAAGCGCATCGAGGCACGCTCGCGGTGGACTCGATCCCGGGCACGGGGACCACCTTCACGCTGCGGCTGCCCGTGGAGAGCCAGGATGCGACCGAGCTTCGGACCTAGAGTCGACCGACTCCTCGACTACCGCGAGTACCCGATTCTCTTCGTCGATGACGAACCGGAGAACCTGCGCGTCTTCGAGCTGACCTTTCGGCGCGAATTCCAGATCCGTACGGCGCGCAGTGGCGAGGAGGCCGTACAGAGCCTCCATGAGCATCCTGCCGCCTTGGTCCTCTCCGATCATCGGATGGAGGGCATGAGCGGCGTCGAGCTGCTGGCCAAGGTGCGCGAGATCGATCCGCGGACGCTGCGGATGCTGGTGACCGCGTATGGGGACGCTGAAACCCTGAAGGAAGCGATCAACAACGGCTGGATCTACCGCTATCTCGCCAAGCCGTGGCGTCCCGATGAAATGCGCCTGGCCTTGCGCAACGCAATCGAGCTCTACGCGCTATTTCGCGAACGTGAGGAGCTCCTCTACGAGATGGAGGCGCTCAACCGCGCGGCCAAGCTGTTGAGCCGGGAGCTGGAGCTGATTCCGCTGCTGGATCTGGTCCTCGGGACGGTCACCGAAGACTTCGGATTCGATGGCGCGACCGTCTTCCTCTTCGATGCGAACGACACCCGGCTGCAAGCCATCCGATCGGCGCCTCGCGAGGAGGATGGCGTCGCCGCCCGGCTCGTCGATCTGGATGTTCCTGCGACGACGGCACCGGTCTTCCTCGACCGGCTACGTGAGGGGCGGACGCAGGTGCTGCGGATCAGCGATCTGACGAGCCTCGAGGGACCCGTGCGCCGGTTTGCCACGGAGGTGGCGGCAGACGAGCTGCTCGTCCTCCCGCTGGCTGGCCATGCGGGCGTCATCGGCGCGTTGGCGGTCGACAATCGACGCGGTGGGGAAAGCTTCGGCGCCGCGGACTACACGCTGCTCGAGGGCCTCACGCACCAGGCGGTGATCGCCATCGAGAATGCGCGGCTCGTCTCGGACCTGAAGCGCTCGCGGGAACAGGTGCGCCGCGCGGATCGTCTCGGCACCCTGGGGACCCTGGCCGCCGGCTTGGCTCACGAGATCAACAATCCGCTCGTCGCCATCCGAACCTTCCTGTCGCTGGCACCGGCCAAACGTCGCGAGGACGATCATGAGTTCTGGGTGGCGTACCACGACCTCACGCTGCGTGAAGTCGACCGGATCCAGTCGCTCGTCCGGACGATGGGAAGCCTTGGCCGGGAGGCGGGCAGCGAACCGTCTCGAACGACCTGCGACCTGCACGAGATCGCGCTGGACGTCGTGACGCTACTTTCGCCGCAGGCAACGCGTGCCTGTGTCGACGTCGAGATCGAGCGGAGGGATGAGCTGCCGAAGGTCGTGGGAGTTCGCGACCACCTCCATCAGGCCGCCCTGAACTTGCTGCTCAATGCGATCCATGCGGCCGAGAAGCCGGCCGGGCCCAGGCACTCGGATCGACCGAGGGGCCGGGTGACCATGCGACTCGGTGCGGCGGGAATCGACGGGGCCGAAGCAGCCTGTCTGGAGATCGTGGACGACGGGTGCGGGATCAGCCACGAGGACCTCGACCGGGTCTTCGATCCGTTCTTCACGACCAAGGCTCCCGATCAGGGCTCCGGCCTCGGCTTGATGATCTGTCATCGGATCGTCCAGGACCACGATGGACAGATCGAGGTGGAAAGCCTGGAAGGGCGGGGAGCGACCTTCCGCATGATCCTCCCGAGCGAACGGCGCCCCGGGTCCCGCTGAGAGCCGACGCCGTGCGTTCGCTCTTGGACGGTACGGCGCTTGACCCGTTCGGGCGCCGGTAGTAGAACCTCGTCGCACGGCGAGCGAATCCCGGGAATCCTCCCGCGGATTCCGTGTCGAGCGGAGGTCTGCGGCTTGCGTCGAGCGCTGGATTTCGTGAGGTGGCGCCGCGTGCTGCTGCTGGCGGTCTCGGCGCTGCTCGCGACCGCGATGCCCGCCAGGGCCGAGCGGGTGCGCGTGGCCCTGTTGCCCGTCGTGGTCCAGAGCAGTGAGGGTCGCGAGTACCTCCAGGGTGGTCTCGCCGACATGCTGGTTGCGCGTCTGGGCCGCGATCCGCGCATCGCCATCCTGAAGGTCTCGGATGCGACGGCCGCGACGACCGATCCCGAGGCGGCGCGGGCGGCTGGCCGCGAGGCCGGTGCCGCCTGGGTGATCTACGGGTCGTTCACGCGCTTCGGGGAGGGGGCCAGTCTCGATCTGCAGTGCGCACGGGTCCGTGACGACGACGGTGAGCCGCATCAGGTGTTCGCGCAGGCGACGACGCTCGGGGCCCTCATCCCGATGCTCGAAGGGGTTTCGGAGCGGCTGACGGGGTACATGCTCGACGGGGCCGATGCAGCGTCGCCGGTCGGTTCCGGGCCCGGCCCGGCGGGCTCGGGCGGAGAGGTCGCAGAACTTCGCCGGCGGGTCGAGGCGCTCGAGCGGACGGTCGATGCACTCGGTGCCGCCCGCATGCCCCGCGAGCCCGAGCCCGGCGCGCCGCCGGCTCCCCCTGGCTCCGAGCGCGAATAGGCGCTTGCGCTAGTTTCCACCCCCGCTTCCGGGGCGGGTTTCGTCGCGCGCCCTGGGCCTTGGGGCGGTGTAGCTCAGCAGGTTAGAGCAGCGGTTTCATAAGCCGCGTGTCGGCGGTTCGAGTCCGCCCACCGCCACCACGAAGTCCTGCGCGGCGGACTGCGCGGTCGCATCGTGTCGGATGGACTCTCGCTGCATCGACTGCGCCGACGGGTCCGTGCGGCCATCTTGCGCCTCGCGGTGCCGCTCGCGGTGCCCGGGGACCACCCGCTGCCCGACCTCACCTCGCTCGACCGGGTCCTGCTGGTCCATGTGAACTTCCGGCTCGGGAACACGGTCCTCGCCACGTCGGCGGTGTCGGCGCTGGCCGAATCGTGTCCGAAGACGGTCTTCGACTTTCTCGGGGGTCCCGCGGCACCGGCCGTGATGCGCGGCCAGCGGCTCGAGCGGATCTGGGCGCTATCGCGGACGGATGTCGGCGTTGCCCATCGGCTGGCGCAGATCGTCGCGATGCTTCGCCGGCAGCACTACGCCGCTGCCATCCACCTGAGCCTCGCGACCAGCTCGCTCGGAGGTCTGCTGGTCTGTGCTTCGGGCGCCACGCATCGCATCGGCTGTCGACGAAGGCAAGGCAACGTCTATTTCACCAGCACGGTCGAGCCGTCGGATGCACGCCACAAGATCGATCGCCTGCGGGAGTATCTGCGCCGCCTCGGAGTCGTCTCGGAGCACGAACGGCAGATCGTGTTCGCGCCGGAGGAGATCGAGTGGGCCCTGTCGAGCCTGCAGGAGTCGGGGACGGAACCGGTGCTCGGGATCTTCGTCGGCGGGCGCGAACGCAAGGGAAAGAGTTGGCCGCTCCCGACTGCTGCCGCCGTCGTGTCGAGGTTGCGGGGTGACGGACTGCGTCCATTGGTCTTCATCGGCCCGGAGGAGCGGACCCGGGAGAACGAGATCCGCACTGCACTCTCGCCCGCGACCTTCGTGCGTGAGCCGGATGTGCGGCGGGTTGCGGCGCTGCTCTCGCGCTGCGTTGCCGTCGTCACGCCGGATGCCGGGCCGATGCATCTCGCGGTCGCCTCAGGGGCACCGACCGTGGCGATCTTCCGGCAGCCGAACGCCGATCGCTGGGGACCTCGGGAGCCGCACGGCGAGGCGATCCTGGATCCGAGTGGAGAGGCCGTCGAGCCGATCGTCGCAGCCGTCCGACGGCAGTGGGGCGGCCCGAGTTGAGCGAGCGCTCGCAGGTTCCAGGAGCGGTTCGCGACGTGGCCGCCCCGGCGTCAGGACCGGGCCGGCAGCCGGTGCTTCTGGATCTTCCCGGTCACCGTTTGCGGCAGCGCCGCGACCGCGACGAAATGGCGTGGGATCTTGAACGACGCGAGTCGTTCTCGGCCCCACGCGCGCAGCGCCTCGGCATCGAGCGCGGCCCCTTCGGCCAGGACCACGTAGGCGCACCCGACTTCGCCCCACTGCGGATCCGCCTGGCCGACCACGGCAATCTCGCGGACAAGCGGATGCGCGGCGTAGCATTGCTCGACTTGGGCGGGATAGACGTTCTCCCCGCCGGAGATGAACAGCTCCCGCGCACGGCCGACGAGCGTGATGAACCCCTCGTCGTCGATCGTGGCAAGATCTCCGGTGCGAAGCCAGCCCTCTTCGCGAAGCACCTCGGCACTTGCTTCGGGACGGCGCCAGTAGCCGCTCATCGTGATCGGGCCGCGGACGACGATCTCACCGGTCTCGCCAGGTTCGACGTCCCTCCACGTGGATGCATGTCGGCCGAGTTCCGCCGGCCGGATGATACGCAGCTCGGCGTGGAACACCGGGCGACCGACACTGCCGGCCTTGCGGAGCGCGTCACTCGAGTCGAGGCAGCACAGGATCGAGGTCTCGGTCTGTCCGAATCCTTGCTTCACGAGGATTCCGCGTTCGTGGAAGGCGTGGATCCGATCGACGGGCATCGCCGAGCCGGCGGTGAACGCGAAGCGAAGCGCTCCGAGTTCGCGACCGGCCGAGGCGTCGAGCGCTTCGAGCAAGGCGCCGAACTGCGTCGGTACGCCGCCGAAGAACGTGATCCGCTCCAAAGCGACGGTGTCCCACAACGCGGCGGCATCGAAGTGACGTTCGAGGAATACGCTCGCCCCGGTGTAGAGCGCCGGGATCGCGAGGATCTGGAGCCCGAAGGAGTGGAACAGCGGCACCGGCACCAGGACCCGGTCGCGCCCCGACAAGTCGAAGAAGAGCTGGGCATTGAGCGCGTTGAACAGCGTCTTGCGGTGCGGCAGGAGGGCGCCCTTGGACACACCCGTCGTGCCGGACGTGTACATCAGGATCATCGGATCCTCGGGTGACACCGGCGCAACGTCGCGGTACGGCTCGCTGCCCGCCAACGCCGCTTCGTAGGCGTCCTGCGGTTCGCCGACCGCGAGGCGCTGTGGGGGGCGGGCGGCATCGGCGCCGGCGCGGCGGGCGAGGACCTCCAGCGCGGCTTCGTGGATCAGCACGGAGGGCTCGGCGTCATCGAGCAGGTCTCGGACTTCCGGGGGGGCGAGCCGGGTGTTGATCGGCACGGCGATCGCGCCGAGTCGGGCGGCTGCGAAGACCACTTCCAGGAAGGGGGAGCCATTGCCGAGCAGCAGCGCGACCCGGTCGCCTGCACGGATTCCCTGTGCCCGCAGCCAGCCGGCGCAGCGCGCGCAGCGCTCTTCGAGCGCCGCATACGAGAGCGCCCGGGCCGACTCCCGGACGGCCAGTCGCTGGCCGGTGAGTGCGGCGCGCCGCGGCAACCAGCCGCCGGCGTTGTGGAGCGGGCTCTCGGTCATCGACGGGGTCGATAGCGGAGCGGGCGGTGGCGCGCGAGGCTGCGTACTCTTGCCGGACGGGAGGAACGATGAATCTGAAAGGAGAGCCGGCCGTGGTCGGCCGGCACTGTGGTTCGCATCGCTACGAAGTGACGCCGGAGCTGGTGCGCTTCTATGCCGATGCGCTCGATGATCCGAGCCCGCTCTACCGGGAACTGGCGCCGTCGTTGCTGTTCCATTCGGAGTGCTACAAGGTGCTGGGCGAGTGGTACCTGGCGAACCTGTTCGGGAACCTCCACGCGCGCCAGGACTGGGACCTGTTCCAGCCGATCCCCATCGGTGCCGCCGTTCGCACGCGCTCGACGATCATCGAGCGCTACCACAAACGCGGCCGTGATTACGTCGTCAACGAGACCGATGTCATGGCCGACGACGACGGCCGACTGCTCGTGCGGGGTCGGACGCATCAGTCCTTCCTGCCGACTCGCACCGAATCCGGCGCTGGCTTCGTCGTCGACGAGAAGTCGGCACAGAAGAAGCAGGCGCCGGCGCACAGCACGGCGCCGGCGGAAGGTCCCGAGCTGGGTGCGGTCGAGAAAGTGGTGGATGCACGCCGCTGCTGGATGTTCTCCGGACCGGGCCGGAACTATCACACGGATGCCGACGAGGCGCGCAAGCTCGGTTTTCCCAACATCGTCGTCCAGGGCATGATGAGCACGTGCTTCGTGCACCAGCTGATGCAGGACGCGTTCGGGAGCGGATGGGTCCGGGGGGGTCGGACGTCACTCAAGCTCACCAACGTCTTGTGGGTCGACGAGAGCATCACCGTTCGTGGGCGCGTACGGGAAGAGTTGCAAGAGGGCACGCGGACGCGTGTCCAGTGCGATGTGTGGGTCGAGAAGGGCGACGGAACCAAGGTCGTGGTGGGAGAAGCGAGCGCGCTGCGCTGAAGCAGGGCCAGCGCACGGCCCGGCACGCGGCTCGCTGCGCAGCGCCGCCGGGAGAGGGAAAATGGACGCAAGACGGGGCAGGCGATCGCCGGCCCGTCTCACTCTGCTCCGCCGGCTCGATGAGTCGGTGCAGACGCTGGGCCTCGGCGGACGGCCGGTGGTCGTCGCGGCGTCCGGTGGCATCGACTCGACGGCCCTCGCCTGGGCCCTGGCCGAGCGGGCCGCCCGGCTTCGGATGGTCGTCTCGATCGCACACGTGAATCATTCGCTTCGCGGAGCCGAGGCGGATGCCGATGAAGCCTTCGTCCGGGTGCTGGCCGAGAAGCTCGGAGTCGCCTTCCGGACCAAGCGCGTGGCCCCGCGGGCCGTCCGCTCCGCCGCGGCGTCGAGCCGCGCGCGCCCGACGCTCCAGGAAGCGGCGAGACGGCTGCGCGACCGCGCCCTGCGCGAGATGGCCAAGGAGCTCGGGGCCGATCGGGTCGCGACGGCCCACACGGCTGACGATCAAGCGGAAACGGTGCTGCTGCGCCTCCTGCGCGGGACGAGTCCGGCCGGTCTCGGAGGGATCGCACCGATGAGCGCCGATGGCCTCGTGGTCCGGCCGCTCTTGCGCGTGAGCCGCGCGGAGGTGCGGTTCTACGCGGCTGCGCGCGGCCTGTGCTGGCGAGAGGATCCCTCCAACGCCGATCCGATCTACGCGCGGAGCCGCCTGCGACACGACTGGCTGCCCGGCCTCCGCGAAGCCTTCAATCCGCAGCTATTCAGGGCGCTGGGCGATCTGGCCGAAGCAGTCCGGGAAGAGTCGCTCTGGATCGAGCAGCAGGTGGTGCGCGAGGCGGCTCGTCGCTTCTCGACGCCCCTCGATGGAGAGCAGGAGCTGGCGATGACCATCGAAGCCGGTGGCTGGGAACCCGAAGCGATGCCGGACGCGCTCGCGCGACGGCTGCTTCGTCACGCCTTGCATCGGATCGGGGCTGGGCGGGACGTCACGCGGCGTCATCTCGATCGCGGCGTGGGGTTCCTGCGCGACGGTCGGGTCGGCAGCAGCCTCGAGCTGCCGGGCTCCGTGCGCCTCACGCGGGAGGCTTGCCACTTCCGCTTGGGCCGCGTCCGGTTGCCTTCAGGGGGCTCATGCTAAGCTCCGGTCTACACTCTCGCTTCCGGCGATCGGCCAGCTTCGACCCGTCGCTGGGTTCCTGCCCCGCAGAATGTTCCTGCCTCGCAGGAGTCCGGGTTCGAAGCCCGGGTTCCGGCCGGGGCCGCTCCGGAACGACTTCCGGTCCGAGGTGCCCGTGACGCAGCAGTTCTACAAGAACATGGCCCTCTGGCTGGTCATCCTGATGATGATCCTGCTTCTGGTCACCATGCTCCGGCAAGGCCAGGCGGTGCCGGACGAGGTGCCTTACAGCAAGTTCATCCATCAGGTCGAGGCAGGCGAGATCGAGGCCGTCACGATCGAAGAAAAGCGCATCCAGGGCCTCACCACGAGCGGTGGCGAGTTCATCACCGTCGCCCCGGCCGTGGGCGATGAGTTGATCAACCTGCTCGAAGCCAAGTCCGTCGAGATCTCGGCGCGCGAACCGCGCGAATCTCCGATGTGGCAGCAGATCCTGATCATGTGGTTCCCGTTCCTGCTGCTGATCGGCTTGTGGCTCTTCTTCGTCCGCCAGATGCAAGCCGGCGGCGGCAAGGCCATGAGCTTCGGCAAGTCGAAGGCACGCTTGCTGAACGAAAGCCACAATCGCATGACTTTCGCCGATGTCGCGGGCGTCGAGGAATCGAAGGCGGAGCTCGAGGAGATCATCGCCTTTCTCCGCGATCCGAAGAAGTTCACGCGACTCGGCGGGCGCATCCCGAAGGGCGTCCTGTTGGTGGGGCCGCCGGGGACCGGCAAGACCTTGCTCGCCAAGGCCGTGGCCGGGGAAGCGGGCGTCCCGTTCTTTTCGATTGCCGGCTCCGACTTCGTCGAGATGTTCGTCGGCGTCGGCGCCTCGCGCGTGCGGGATCTGTTCCTACAGGGCAAGAAGAACGCCCCGTGCATCATCTTCATCGACGAGATCGACGCGGTCGGTCGGCACCGGGGCGCCGGTCTCGGCGGTGGCCACGACGAGCGCGAGCAGACGCTCAACCAGTTGCTCGTCGAGATGGACGGCTTCGAGTCGAACGAAGGCGTGATCCTGGTGGCCGCCACCAATCGCCCGGACGTGCTGGATCCGGCGCTGCTGCGCCCCGGCCGCTTCGATCGGCGCGTCATCGTGCCGCGGCCGGACTTCCGGGGCCGCTTCGAGATCCTGAAGGTCCACACCCGGCGGGTGCCGCTCGACGACGACGTGGATCTCGAGATCTCGGCGCGTGGCACGCCCGGCTTCGTCGGCGCGGATCTCCAGAACCTGGTCAACGAGGCCGCGCTGTTGGCCGCGCGACGCGATGCCAACCGCGTGGCGATGATCGACTTCGAGCGGGCCAAGGACAAGGTTCTGCTCGGGGCCGAGCGTCGCTCGCTGGTGATGACGGAGGAGGATAAGCGCATCACCGCCTATCACGAGGGCGGCCACGCACTGGTGGCGATGCTCACGTTGGACTCGGATCCCGTGCACAAGGTCACGATCATCCCGCGCGGCATGGCGCTCGGAGTCACCCAGACGCTGCCGCCGGAGGATCGCTACAACCTCACGCGCGATCAGATCCTGGCGATGATCAAGCACGCCATGGGAGGCCGTGCTGCCGAGGAACTCGTGTTCGGACACCTCTCGACGGGGGCTTCCAACGATCTCAAGCAGGCCACGCGGCTGGCCCACCAGATGGTGTGCAGCTATGGGATGAGCGAGAAGCTCGGTCCGGTCTCCTATGGTGACGACGACCACGACGTGTTCCTCGGCCGGGATTTCGTCTCGCGCAAGGACTACAGCGAGAAGAAGGCCGAGCAGATCGACGAAGAGGTGAGTGCCACGCTGAACTCCCTGTATCAGGAAGCACGCGAGCTTCTGGCGGAGCGCCGCGAAGTGCTGGACCGCATCGCAGCGGCGCTGCTCGAGCGGGAGACGCTCGATACCGCAGACCTGAAGATGCTGCTGGCCGGCGAGGTGCTGCCTCCGTTGGCGATTTCGAGCTCGCCGAAGACGGATGAGGCGTCCGAGAAATCTCAACGAGACTCGCGATCGGAGCCGCGCACGCCGTTCTCCGGCAAGAAGCTTCCAGACCCCGAGCCGATGCCCGGCTGACCCTCGCTGGGGAGGGCTCGTCGGGGGAGGGCGCCGTGCTCGACACCTCGATCTTCCCGCGTTCGCGCGTGACGATCGTCGGCGTGCTGAACCTGACGCCGGATTCGTTCTCCGACGGCGGCCGTTGGCTCCAGGGCACGGCCGCACAGGCCGATGTCGACGGGGTCATCCGAGAGGCACGCCGTCTCGAGATGGCGGGGGCTCACGTGCTCGACGTCGGAGGGGAGTCGACTCGGCCCGGAGCCACGGACGTGTCGGCGCATGAGGAGATCGGTCGGGTGTGCCCGGTGATCGAAGCGTTGGGGAAGGCGACCCGCCTGCCGATCTCCATCGACACGCGCAAGGCCGCCGTCGCTCGTGCGGCCCTGGCGGCCGGGGCGACCGTCGTCAATGACGTGTCGGGGGGAATCTTCGACCCGGAGCTCCTCTCCGTCGCGGCCAGCCGCGACGCCACGGTGATCCTCGGCCATTTGCGGGGCGTGCCCGCCACGATGCAGGACGATCCCCACTTCCACGACGTGCTCGGCGAGGTCGCGGAGGAACTCGCCACGCGGATCGAGTGCGCCGAGCGTGCCGGAGTCCGGAGCGAACGGATCGTCGTCGATCCCGGGATCGGCTTCGGCAAGCGGCTCGAGGACAACCTCACGCTGCTGGCGCGGGCCGGCGAACTGGCGGCGCGACTGGACCGGCCCCTTCTCGTGGGCCCCTCGCGCAAGTCCTTCCTGGGTCGGCTCACCGGAGACCCGGCCGATGCCCGGGACACGGCCACGGTGGCGGCCTGTGCCGTCGCCGTCTTCGCCGGCGCGCATGCGTTGCGCGTGCACGATGTCGCCGGCGGCGTGCGCGCCGCCGCCGTCGGAGCCGCACTGCGCCGGGCGGCGGGATCCCGAACGTGATCGAATACCTGTGGGCGGCTCTGCGCGAGTTCTTCAGCGAGTTGGCGTGGGGGTTCGATCCCCTCCGCGACACGCTGGACATCGTGCTGGTGGCGTTCGGCGTCTACTGGTTGTTGCTGCTGATCCGCGGCACACGCGCCGTCCAGATCCTGATCGGATTGATGATCCTGGCCGGCACCAGCCTGGCGTCACAGGCCTTCGGCCTCGGGACGCTGCAGTGGATCCTCGACAACTTCGTGGGCTCGGCGGTCCTGATCATCATCGTGCTCTTCCAGCAGGACATCCGCCGGGCGCTGGCCCGGGTGGGTCGCGGCGTCTTCCGATCCGTCTCGCCGACGGAGACCAGCCAGATCCTCGAGGACGTGGTCCGCGCCGCGCAGGCCCTCGCAAAGCGCCGCGTCGGGGCCTTGATCGTGCTGGAGCGGGAGACCCGCCTCGATGATCTGATCGAGGCCGGGGCATCGCTCGACGCGGCGGTCAGCCGGGATCTGCTGATCTCGCTGTTCTTGCCGCTCTCGCCGCTCCATGACGGCGCGGCTGTGATCCAGGATGGCCGACTCACGTGGGCGGGGTGCGTCCTGCCGCTCACGCTGCGCGAGAAGCTGCCGGAGGGGCTCGGGACGAGGCACCGCGCCGCGGTCGGGATCACCGAGGAGAGTGACGCCGTGGTGGTCGTGGTGTCTGAGGAAACCTCGACCATTTCGGTCGTCTACGGCGGAGAGATGGTGCGGGATCTCGATGGCCCACGGCTGCGTGAGACACTTCGCGAGATCCTCAGCGGGGGCAAACTCGAGCGCCCGGCGGCCGCGGCAGAAGCACTTCCCCCCGTGCAGAGCGCGGCTCCCCCGGTTGCTCCCGGCACCCGACCCGGCGTATAGGAGGATCGATCCGACGTGCGGGGCGTTCCCAACGTATTCTCGAATCTCGGACTCAAACTGCTCGCGGTCGCACTCGCGTTGTTCTTGTGGATGGTGGCGCGGGGCTCCTCCAGCATCGAGCGCGGTTTCGACATCCCGGTGACGCTGCACGGCCTTCCAGAAGAGCTGGTCGTCGTCGATCAGGGGGCCGATGCGGTCAACGTGCGCGTGCTGGGAACGCTCGTTGCGTTGCGCAACATGGAGCCCGGACAGTTCGAGTACGCGGTGGACGTGAGCGGCGCCAAGCCCGGACGCGCCGACTACGAGGTGGATGTCTCGCGCTTCGATTTTCCGCGTGGATCGCGCGTCGTGAGCCGTTCCCCGGCCCAGATCCCGATCACGTTCGAGCGGCGTGCGACGAGGCCCGTCAAGGTGCGGGCGGATGTCGAGGGCCGTCCCGCGCTGGGATACGAGATGGGACGGGTGCAGATCGATCCCCCGCGGGTGAGAATCACCGGCGCCCGCTCCGAGGTGCTACGGCTTTCCGAAGTCGTGACCGAAATGGTCGATATCACCGGCGCGACCGAGACGATCGAACGCGAGGTGCGGGTTTCCCCCGGAGCGGGCCACGTGTGGGCCGACGACCCGAGAACGGTGAAGATCAAGGTCGTCATCGAACCGGCGCCGGCTCCTCCCGAGCCCTCACCCGAACCTCCCGCGAAGCCAGGCGCGAAGTCACGGTCGGGCTGAGCCGCCGAGAAGGGAAGCGAAAGCATGGCAAGCCGAAAGCTGTTCGGCACCGATGGGGTGCGCGGACGTGCGAACCTCGATCCGATGACGGCCGAGACGGCCTTGGCGCTCGGCCAGGCCGTCAGCCATGTCTTCCGCCGCCGCGGAGGCGATCGCCACAAGATCATCATCGGCAAGGACACGCGGCTCTCCGGCTACATGTTCGAGAGCGCACTGGTCGCCGGGATCTGCTCGATGGGCGTCGACGTGCTGCAAGTCGGCCCGATTCCGACGCCCGGCATGGCGTTCTTGACCGTCGACATGCGCTGCGACGCCGGCGTGATGATCTCGGCGAGCCACAATGCCTATCACGACAACGGGATCAAGTTCTTCTCCCACGACGGCTACAAGCTACCCGACGAGATCGAGTTCCGGATCGAGGAGCTGATCGGCAGCGGTGCGCTCGCATCGCTGCGGGCGCCGGCCGAGCAGGTGGGGCGTGCCAAGCGCATCGATGATGCCGAGGGACGCTATGTCGTGTTCCTCAAGAAGACCTTTCCGCGCGAACAGACTCTCGAGGGTCTCCGTGTCGTGCTGGACTGCGCCCACGGTGCGGCCTACCAGGTGGGACCCACGGTGCTCTCGGAGCTCGACGCCGAGGTGTTCGCCCTCGGCGTGAATCCCAATGGCCGCAACATCAACGACGACTGTGGTGCCGTCTTTCCCGACGCCGTCCAGGCCAAGGTGCGCGAGCTGCGCGCCGATGTCGGGATCGCCCTCGACGGCGATGCAGATCGCTGCATCCTCATCGATGAACGCGGCCGGATCGTCGACGGAGATGCGGTGCTTGCCCTCGCGGCGCGCGACATGGTCGAACGGGGAACGCTGAAAGGCGGCGCGGTGGTGGCGACCGTGATGAGCAACCTCGGTCTCGAGCGGGCGCTCGACAAGCTCGGGCTCGGACTCATCCGCACGTCGGTGGGGGACCGCTACGTCGTCGAAGAGATGCGGACGGGTGGCTACAACCTGGGAGGCGAGCAGTCCGGGCACGTCGTCTTCCTGGACCACAACACGACCGGGGATGGGCTCATCACCGCCCTGCAGGTCCTTGCCTACATGCGCCGCAAGGAACGACCTCTCTCGCAGCTGGTCGCCGACATCGAGCACTTTCCGCAGGTTCTCGTCAACGTGCACGTGGCGGAGAAGCGGCCGCTCGAGAGCCTGCCCGGTCTGCAGTCCGTCGTGCAGAAGGTGGAGAAGGCGATGGATGGCCGTGGGCGAGTCCTGATCCGATACAGCGGGACCGAACCGAAGGCGCGCGTGATGGTCGAGGGCGAAGACGAGGCTCGCGTGCAGGAGTATGCCGAGACGATCGCACAGGAACTCCGGCGCGCACTCGGCGGAGAAGGCTGATGCGCGGGCTCGTCGTCTCGCTGGATGCGCTGGCGACGCTTCGGGCGGCGGGTGGACGCGACGAACCCCGCCTCGTCGTCTTTGCCATGGCGGCGGAGCTGGCCGGGGTCGACGGCGTCCGGGTGGGCGTCAACGAATCCCTGCATCCGGTGCGCGAGACGGATCTGCACGACCTGCGCCGGATCGTCCGGCATCTCCAGCTGCGACTCGCGCCGGCCCCGTCACTGCTGAAGCTGGCGCTCGAGGTGCGTCCGGATCACGTCCTGCTCGCGGCCGAGCCGCTCCGGGGCCTCTTCGACGCGGCCCCGCTCGAACCGTCCGCTCTACGCTCGCAGGTTCTCGGTGCGGCGCGTGCGCTCCGCGAGGCGGGCATCCCGGTCGGTGTGCGGATCGCGCCGAATCTCGAAGTCGTGAAGGCGGCTCGGGCAGCCGAGGTGGATGGGGTCGAGCTGTCCGCACGAGGGGTCATCGATCTGCCGGAGAGCGAGCGGCGTGCGGCACTCGAGCAGTTCGCCGATGCGGCCAGACTGGCGGCCAAGCTCCGTCTCCCGATTCAGGCCGCCGGCGCTCTCGACGGCCGCAGCCTCCGGGCGCTGATCGAGGTGGTGCCGATCCTGGAGGGCGTCGTGGTGGGTCGCGAGCTGGTGGCGCGGGCCGTGCTGATGGGCGTCGAGCGAGCCGTGCGCGACCTGCGAGCAGAGCTCGGCTGATCCCGCCGCGATCGGGTAGCCTTCTCGACCATGAAGGATGGCGTCTGGCCGCTGGTCGGTGCCGCAGAGATGCGGGCGCTCGATCGACACACCATCGAGACGCTTCGGATTCCCGGTGCGCTGTTGATGGAGAGTGCCGGGCGCGCCGTGGCCGAGCGGGTCCTCACGGAGCGGGAGAGCAGCGGGCCGGGGGACGTGCTCGTCGTCTGCGGGGGCGGGAACAACGGCGGCGACGGGCTGGTCGCCGCACGGCATCTCCTGCTGTCCGGCGTGCCGGTCCGCGTGGCACTGGTGGCTGATCCAGGCCGCCTGGGGGCCGACGCTGGCGCCAATCTGGCGCGTGCGAAGGCGGTGGGCGTACCGATCGAGCACGGGCGTCTGCGCACCGCCGGAGCCGCCGTGATCGTCGATGCGCTGTTCGGTACGGGGCTCACCCGTTCGGTGGAAGGGGCGGCGGCCGCGGCGATCCGGCGCATCCTCGCGGCCCGTCCCCACGCCCGCGTCGTCTCGATCGACCTCCCGTCGGGACTCGATGCCGATACCGGACAAATCCAGGGCGTAGCGGTGGCGGCCGATGCGACCGTCGCTATCGCGTTGCCCAAGTCGGGCCTCCTCCTCGAGCCCGGTCGATCGCTGGCCGGACAGGTGGTCGTGGCGCGGATCGGGATCGCCGACACGGCTCCCAGGACGCGGGTGCGGGCAGCCGTCTGGACCGCCGCTGCGGCGGCCGCCCACCTGCCGGAGCGTCCCCGCGACGGACACAAGGGTCGCTTCGGCCACGTCCTCGTGGTGGCGGGAGCGCGCGGAACGAGTGGGGCCGCCGCCCTTGCCGCGCTCGCGGCGGCTCGCAGCGGCGCCGGTCTCGTCACGATCGCCTGCCCGGCGGGAATCAACGATGTCCTCGAACAGAAGTGCACGGAGCCGATGACGGCTCCGGTGCCGGACAATGCGGACGGATCCTTCTCCCGAGATGCGGCCATGCCGATTCTCGGACTGGCGCGCGAGCGCGATGTGGTAGCGCTCGGTCCCGGTGTCGGCCGCGCAGCCGACACGCAGGAACTGGTGCGGGAGCTGGTCGCCGAGCTGCGTTGTCCGCTCGTGCTCGACGCCGACGGGCTGTTTCCATTCGCCGCGGAGAACGCCCGCGCAGCGCGGAATCCGGGAGCGCTGGCCGCGTTGAAGGGGCGGAAGGCGGCCACTATTCTGACGCCCCATCCCGGGGAGGCGGCCCGGCTTCTGGGCGTTGCGGCCGCAGACATCAACCGCGATCGCGTCGGGGCCGCCCGGCAGCTCGCCGAGCGTTCGGGTGCGGTCGTGGTCTTGAAGGGAGCGGCAACGGTCGTGACGGCGCCCGACGGACGCGTCCTCGTGACGCCGACCGGCACGCCTGCGCTCGCGACGGGCGGGACCGGAGATGTGCTGACTGGCATCATTGCGGCTCTGCTCGCGCAGGCGGCGTTCGAGTCCAGCTCCCGCGCGAAGAAGAGGAGCGCGGATGCCTCCGCAGGTCCGTTCGAGTGGGCGGCGCTCGGCGCCTGGCTGCACGGGCACGCGGGAGACCGGGTCGCCGCGCGTTGTGGGGGTTCGGGGATCCTCGCCGGCGATGTCGTGGCGGAGCTTCCCGGGACCTTCGAGGCGCTGCGTCGGCGGACCCCGGAGAGTCCGTCGCGTTCGGGGTTCCTGCTTGCGTTCCCGTAGCCCGGCAGAGAGCCGCCAGATCGCGAGCGCGTTGGGGGAGGCGATCGCGCGCGTCGGGGTCGGCGAGCCGCTCGTGATCGCGCTCGTCGGACCCCTCGGTGCGGGCAAGACCGAATGGGTCAAAGGCCTTGCCGAGGGCCTCGGCATCGACTCCCGAAGCGTGGCGAGCCCTACCTTCGTGATCGCCAGCGAGTATTCCGGTCGGCATGGTCTGGCTCATGTCGACCTGTACCGGCTCGAGAGCGGCGCAGAGCTCGAGGAGGTCGGCTTCCGGGATCTCCTCACGGCGGGAGCGATCGTGGCCGTGGAGTGGGCCGATCGGTTTCCCGCGCTACTCCCCACCGATCACATCGAAGTCACGATCCGACGCGCTCGCTGCGGCGCGGCAGACGACCGGGAGATCGAGATCCGGGCGACCGGTCCGGAAACGGAGCAGGTCGTGAGGGCATGGAGACGGCTCCTCGAGGAGCAGAACGCGGGCGCCGTGGCGGCGCCCGCCGCACGGGAGTGAGAGGGTGGCGTTGATCGTCCAGAAGTACGGTGGCACGAGCATGGGCGACGTCGATCGCATCCGTCGCGTGGCGGTGCGCGTGGTGAGCGCCGTCGAGCAGGGCCATCGGGTGGCGGTGGTCGTCTCGGCGATGGCGGGAGAGACCGACGCCTTGGCCGCCCTCGCCCAGGAGGCCGGCGGCGAGCAACCGAATCCCCGGGAGTACGACGTGCTGCTCTCGACCGGCGAGCAGAAGACGATCGCGCTGCTCGCCATGGCGATCCAGCGCCTGGGGTGTCCCGCTCGCTCGTTCACCGGTGCGCAGATCGGCATGCGCACCGATGCGGCCCACACCCGCGCCCGCATCCAGAGCATCGCGACACAGCGGATTCTCGACACCCTGGACCAGGGCACGGTGGCGGTGATCGCCGGCTTCCAGGGCATCGACGACGAAGGCAACCTCACGACGCTCGGTCGCGGCGGATCGGATACCTCCGCCGTCGCGGTCGCCGCGGCATTGCAGGCGGACGTCTGCGAGATCCATACCGACGTCCGCGGCGTCTACACCGCGGATCCCAATCTGGTTCCGGGGGCACGCAAGCTGGACCGCATCTCTTACGAAGAGATGCTCGAGATGGCGAGTCTCGGTGCGAAGGTGCTGCAGATCCGTTCGGTCAAGTTCGCGATGCACTATGACGTCCCGATCCATGTGCGATCGACGTTCGAAACCTCGGAAGGGACGTGGGTGACGCGAGAGGAGGATGTGATGGAGGGACTGGTCGTCTCGGGAGTGACCTACAACCGAAACGAGGGCAAGATTCGCGTGCGCGGCCTGAAGGACCAGCCTGGTGTCTCGGCGCGGCTGTTCACGCCGATCTCGGATGCCGGCATCGTGGTCGACATGATCCTCCAGAACGTGGGCCACGATGGCACGACGGACATCACCTTCACCGTGCCGAAGGCGGACTGGAAGCGCGCGCTGCAGCTCGCGGAACAGGCTGGGCGCGAGATCGGAGCCACAGGGGTCGTCGGCGACGACAAGATCGCGAAGGTCTCGATCGTGGGGCTTGGGATGAAGGACCATGCGGGTGTCGCCTCGAAGATGTTCCAGGTGCTCGCCGACAACTCGGTCAACATCCAGATGATCTCGACCAGTGAGATCAAGATCTCGGTCGTCATCGACGAGAAGTACTTGGAACTCGCCGTCCGTGCCTTGCACGAGGCGTTCGTCGAGAACGGCGCGCACGCGCCGAAGCCCGAGTGAGCGAGCGCGCCGGCGGAGCGGCGCCGCGCGCCGCGACCTGGCTGGCGCTGCTGGCGCTGGCGAGCCCGGCGATCTACGACCGGGCGCCCGAGGCGAGCACCTGTGCGACGCCGCGTTTCGGCAAGACGCAGGACGGCGTTCCCACCGCGAGCTGTGTCGGAACTCCGAGCGGTCGCTCGCAGAAAGAGACGGCCGGCGCGGTGCGACTGCTCTTCGGCCTGCGCCTCGATCCTCGGCGCGAGGATCCGCGGGCCCTCGAAGCGTTGCCCGGGATCGGACCGGCTCGGGCGCAGGCGATCGCGCAGGAGGCGCGCCGGCATCCGTTCTGCCGTCCGGAAGATCTCGAACGAGTTGTCGGGATCGGTCCGGTGTTGCGCGCGCGTCTGGCGGCGTGGGTGGAGACGTCCTCAGGAGCCTGCGCGGAGTGATCGCCGGGATCGACGAACGGTGGCGCAGGCTCGAGGGCTTCTTCGCGCGCGGACTCTGGCAGCGCGTGGAAACGGAAAGCGCCAGCGTCCGACTCGGTCGCCAGGCGCTCCAGGTCGTCGTGATCGTGGCGCAAGGCGCGGCGCGCAATCATACGATGCTGCGGGCCAGTGCCCTCACGTACTTCACGATGCTCTCG
Source organism: uncultured Pseudomonadota bacterium (assembly GCA_900696485.1). Classification (GTDB taxonomy): domain Bacteria; phylum Myxococcota_A; class UBA9160; order UBA9160; family PR03; genus CAADGG01. Next base: position 46,824 of record CAADGG010000064.1, on the reverse strand, counting down.
TTGATCCCGCTGCTGGCGCTGGCGATCGGGCTCGTGAATGCATTCGGGGACGGCGACCAGATCGTGGAGATGGTGACCGCGCAGATCGGCGCCGTCAGTCCCGAGGCCGGCGAGCGCATCCTCGACCTGGTCCGGCGAGTCGACTTCGGCAGTCTGGGCGCCGTCGGCGGCGCGACGCTCTTCTTCACGACCCTGCTGGCGCTCTCCAACGTCGAGAAGGCGCTCAACTTCATCTGGGGGGTCGGACGCCAGCGTCCGCTGGTTCGTCGCATTCCGGATTACCTGGCGGTGCTCGTGGTGGCACCCCTGCTCGTCACCGCTGCGATCTCGCTGGCGACGAGCCTGCGCAGCGAGACGGTCGTCGCGCGCCTGCTCACGCATCCCGCACTCGCAACACTCTTCGAGTTGGGTCTCCGTCACGCCCCGGCCTTCCTGTTCTGGGTTGCCTTCTCGTTCCTGTACTGGTTCTTGCCCAACACGACGGTGCGGGCGGTTCCGGCGCTGGCGGGAGGTCTGCTCGCGGCAATCCTCTTCACGCTGCTCCAAGGCGCCTACGTGGGTTTCCAGGTGGGCGCCGCCCGCGCCAATGCGCTGTTCGGGAGCTTTGCAGCGCTGCCGATCCTGCTGGTCTGGATCTATTTCTCGTGGGGCATCGTGCTGCTCGGTGCAGAGCTGGCCTTCGCCATCCAGAACCGGGCCAGCTTCCGACAGGCGCGCGAGGGAGAAGAACCCGCACCCGTCGAGCGCGAGGCGATCGGGTTCGTGATCGCAAGCCATATCGTCCGGGACTTCCGGGCCGGAGAAGGGGGACGCACCGCGGAGGCGCTGGCGGATCTCCTCGACGTGCCGGTGCGTACAGTCCGGTCGGTACTCGGCCAGTTCGAGGAGGCGGGATTGGTGGCGCCATGCGGCGATCCCAAACTCGATGGCTTTCAGCTCGGGCGTGCGGCCGAACGCATCACGGTCGGGGATGTGCTGGCGGCCCTGCGCGGGCCGCCGGAGGCCGCGCTCCGACGCATCGCCGGCGATCCGGGACTCCAGGCACTCTTGTCCCAGATCGAGACGCGCCTCGGACCGATCTTGCAGGAGCGAACCCTCGCGACACTCGCCGTTCCGATGGATCCTCCTCCCGAAGACGCGGCGGTCCGCGTTGACCCGCCGGACTCCGGTCGGTAGATTCCGCTCCTTCCCCATGCGCCGCGAGGCGCTCCATGCGCATCTATCTCGATCACAACGCCACGACGCCGCTACGCGACGAAGTCCTCGCAGCGATGGCCCGCTCCCTGCGCGATGATTTCGGCAACCCGAGCAGTGCCCATGCCGAGGGCGCCCGTGCGAAGGGGGCGCTCGAGGATGCGCGCGAGCGGGTCGCTGCACTTGTCGGCGCACGGCCGGGCGAGATCGTCTTCACCAGTGGCGCCACCGAAGCCAACCAGCTCGCGATCCACGGGATCGCGACGGCCACGGGACCGCGACGCCGGCTCGTGACGAGCGGCGTCGAGCACCCGTCGGTCGCGGAGCCGACCGAAGCGATGGGGGCGGTGGGCTGGCCCCTTACGCGCATCGCCGTCGACCCCGACGGTCGGCTGGACCTCGAGGCGCTCGCGACGGAGCTCGAAGCCGAAACCGCTCTCGTGTCGGTGATCTGGGCGCAGAACGAGACGGGTGTCGTCTCACCGATCGAGCGAATCGCGGAGCTGTGTCGGTCGCGTGGTGTCCCGCTTCACGTCGATGCGACGCAGGCGATCGGGAAGCTTCCCGTCCGCCTCGATCGGGTGCCGGTGGATCTGTTGTCGGCGTCGGCGCACAAGTTCAACGGCCCGAAAGGCGTCGGTTTCCTGGTCGTACGGGGCGAACGTCCGTTGGCGCCCTGGCTGCGAGGCGGCGGGCAGGAACGCGGCCGGCGGGGTGGCACACCGAACGTTCCCGCCATCGTGGGCCTCGGCGTCGCGGCCGAGTTGGCGGCGACCGAGCTGGACGAACGCGCCGCGTGCGGCGCCGCACTCCGGGATCGTCTCTGGCGTGGGATCGAAGCGAAGACGCCGTCCGTGCGGCGCAACGGCGATCCGACGTGTGTGCTTCCGAACACGTTGAACGTCGAGTTCACCGCTGCCGCTGGGGAAGTCCTCGTCGAAGCCCTGGACGGAGAGGGCGTGGCGGTTTCGGCAGGTGCTGCCTGCGCATCGGGTGCCGTGCATCCGTCGCCAGCGCTGCTCGCAATGGGGCGGACGCCGGCCGAGGCCCGGGCGGCGATCCGCTTCAGCGTCGGGCACGGAAACGACGTCGGACAGATCGACCACGTATCGACGATCCTGCCCGATCTCGTCGCGCGGGCCCGCGCGCTCGCGGCCGCCGAGGGCGGCTCCCGATGAGCGAGCGCGTGCTGGTCGCGATGTCCGGCGGAGTGGATTCCTCCGTCGCGGCAGCGCTGCTCGTCGAGCAGGGCTTCGACGTCGTCGGCGTCAGCATGCGGCTCTCGGCGGAGGGCTCGCGTTGCTGTTCGCTCGACGATGTCGAGGATGCGCGGCGCGTCGCCACGGCGCTCGGGATCCGCTTCTACGTGGCGGACTACACCGATGCGTTCCGGCGCGAGGTGATGGAACCGTTCGCCGACGCCTATCTCGGCGGCCAGACACCGATTCCTTGCGTGGCCTGCAATGGCCGGTTCAAATTCCACCGCCTGCTCGAACGCGCGCGTGCGCTCGGAGCGGAGCGAGTGGCGACGGGTCATTACGCGCGGATCGAGCGCGGCGGCGGGGACGCCGGGCTGGAACTCCACTGCGGTGCGGATCCGCGCAAGGATCAGTCCTACTTCCTGTTCGATCTCGGTCCGGACCAGTTGTCGCGTGCATGCTTTCCTGTCGGCGCACTGACGAAGCAAGAGGTCCGTGAGCGAGCGCGCCGGCTCGGCCTGGGGACGGCAGAAAAACCGGAGAGCCAGGAGATCTGCTTCGTGCCGGATGGCGACTATGCGCGGGTCGTCGAGACCCTGCGGCCCGGCGCGGCGCCCGGCGCCGGTGAGATCCTCGATGAAGAGGGGAACGTGCTGGGCCGACACCGTGGCGTGCATCACTTCACGGTCGGCCAGCGACGAGGTCTCGATCTCGCGCTGGGCCGGCCGATGTACGTGAAGCGGATCGATGCGGCGCGCAATCGCGTCGTGGTCGCGGAGCGCAGCGCGCTCGGGGCCGCGGGCGCGCGACTGGTCGGCGTGCACTGGGTCGCTGGCCGAGCGCCCGCGTCGCCGGTGCGAGCCCGCGTGCGGGTTCGCTACCGACATCCCGGCGCCGAGGCCCGCGTGGAGGCGCTCGACCGGCAGGGCGCGCAGGTGGCCTTCGACGATCCCGTCGAGGCCGTCACGCCCGGGCAGGCGGCCGTGTTCTACGACGGATCGCAGGTGCTCGGCGGAGGCTGGATCGCGGAGGCCGTGTCTTGAACGAGTTCGACGAGGACGGCGGCGTCGGGCCGGCGGAGCAGCCGGAGATCCCGGCGGCCCGCACGGCACTCGAGGAGCGGCTGGGACACGTATTCCGGAATCCCGGCCTCCTCGAAACGGCGCTGCAGCATCCCTCCTTCGCGCACGAGCAGGATGGCACGCGCGGCAACGAGCGGCTCGAGTTCCTCGGCGATGCGGTGATCGACCTGGCGGCGGCGCAACTGCTCTTCGCGGCCCATCCGACCTGGGAGGAAGGGCATCTGTCGCGGGCGCGAGCGGCGCTGGTGAATACGACGGCGCTCGCCCGCCATGCTCGCGATCTCGAGATCCCCGCGCACGTGCGTCTGGGACGCACCGAGCGCAAGGGCGGCATCGAGAAGGATTCGATCCTTGCAAACGTGTTCGAGGCCGTGATCGGCGCCGTCTATCTCGACGCGGGGCTCGGGCCGGTGGTGGCGCTGGCGCGGGAGCTCTTTGCGGCGGCCCTGGCGCCGGATTCGGACGCCTTCGCGGCCGATCCGAAGACCCGCTTCCAGGAATGGACGCACGCCGAGTTGCGCAAGACCCCCCGCTATGTCGCGGTCGAAGATACCGGGGTCGAGAACGACGAGGAGCGCTTCGCGGTGGAGGCTCGCATCGAAGGCGAGGTCTGGGGTCACGGACGCGGGCGGACCAAGCGCGCCGCCGAGCGCGCCGCGGCGGAGACGGCGCTCGAACGCGTCGCCGCGAAGGAGACGTCTTGAGCATGCCGAAGGAGCCGGCGCATCGGGCCGGTGTCGTCGCGCTGCTCGGCCGACCGAACGCCGGCAAGTCGTCGCTGCTCAATCGGCTGCTCGGCGAGAAGCTCGCGATCGTCACGGCGAAGCCGCAGACCACGCGCGGACGCTTGCTCGGCATCGTCACGCGTCCGGATGCCCAACTGTTGCTGGTCGATACCCCGGGCTTCCTCGCCGGGAGCCGACCGCTCGAGATGGCCATGCAGGCGGCGTCCGAGGAGGCGGCCGCGGACTGCGACGTGGCGCTGTTGCTCGTCGCGCCGATGCCCGGCTTCGAGCCGATTCACGCGGAATGGCTCGCCCGGCTGGCCGAGCGTCGCAAGCCGGTGCTGCTCGTTGCGACCCAGTGCGATCGACCGGAAGCCGGACGGAGCGTATGGCCGCCGCCGGGCGTTCATGGCCACGCCGGAGCGCTGCGCGTCTCGGCCCGCACGGGGGAGGGCATCGAGGCGCTCGTGGCCCGGATCGTGTCGTTGTTGCCGGAGGCCCCGGCCTTCTACCCCGCCGACGAGATCACGGATCGACCGCTGCGCTTCCTGGTCGCCGAGGCCGTTCGTGAAGCCGTCTTCGAGTCGCTGGCGCAGGAGCTGCCGTATCGGATGGCCGTCGACGTGGTCGACTTCGATGAGTCGGATCCGGCGCTGACGCGCATCCGGGCGAACCTGCTCGTCGAGCGGGATTCCCAGAAGCGCATCGTGATCGGCCGCGGCGGGGAGCAGATCAAGGCGATCGGCATCCACGCGCGCCGCGAGATCGAGCGGCTGCTGGGCCGGCAAGTGCATCTGGCGCTCTGGGTCAAGATCGATCCAGACTGGCTGCGCAAGCCAAAACGGCTGAAGTCGCTCGGCTATTGCTGATCGAGGCGCGCGTCCGGTACCGTCCCGTGTCTGGAACCCCAGCGGGAGGCCCCCCATGAGCTCGAAGGACGTCGTCATCTGCAGCGCCGTACGGACCCCGATCGGCAGCTTCCAGGGGGCGTTCTCATCGCTCTCTGCTTCCGATCTCGGCGGGATTGCGGTCGCCGAGGCCGTGAAGCGCTCCGGTGCAAAGCCCGACGAGATGGAGCGGGCGATCCTCGGCAACGTGCTGCCGGCGGCCATGGGGCAGGCCCCCGCCCGCCAAGCCGTCATCAAAGCGGGTCTCCCGGTCAGCGTCGGAGCGATCACGATCAACAAGGTGTGTGGCTCGGGATTGCAGGCCGTGATGTTCGCGCGCCGCGAGATCCTCGTCGGCGACGCCGAGGTGATGATCGCCGGCGGCATGGAGTCGATGACCAACGCCCCCTACGCGCTGCCGAACGCGCGCGGCGGCTACCGGATGGGCAACGGCAAGATCATCGACACGATGATCCACGACGGCCTGTGGGATCCGTACGATGACATGCACATGGGCAACTGCGGCGACATGGTCGCTGCGAAGTACTCGTTCACGCGTGAGGACCAGGATGCGTTCGCGACCGTCAGCTACGAGCGCGCGGTGGCCGCCCAGAAGGAAGGGCGCTTCAAGGATGAGATCGTTCCGGTCACGGTGAAGGGTCGCAAGGGCGACACGCTGGTCGACCAGGACGAGGAGCCGGGACGCGGCCAGCTCGACAAGATGGCGGCGCTGCGGCCCGCGTTCTCGAAGGACGGCACCGTGACGGCGGCCAATGCGTCGACGATCAACGACGGCGCGGCGGCCCTGGTGGTGGCGTCGGCCGAAACCGCCAAGGCTCGCGGCTACACCGTGCTGGCGCGCATCGTCGCGGATTCGAACGCGGCGGTAGAGCCCAAGTGGTTCACCGTGGCGCCGGTGCATGCGCTGGCCAAGCTCTACGAGAAGACCCACACCAAACCGCTCGATTGGGATCTCTACGAGATCAACGAGGCGTTCTCGGGCGTCACGATGGCGGCGATGAAGGAACACGGGCTCCCGCACGAACGGGTGAACGTGAACGGCGGCGCCGTGGCGCTCGGCCATCCGATCGGCTGTTCCGGCGCGCGTCTGCTCGTGACGCTGATCCATTCACTGCGGCAGCGCGGGCAGAAGAGCGGGATCGCGACCCTGTGTATCGGCGGTGGCGAGGCGGTGGCGCTCGCGGTGGAGCTGGTCTGATGGCGGCACAGAAGCATACGCTCGGCATCATTGGAACCGGCACCATGGGACAGGGGCTCGCGCAGGTGGCGGCGCAGGCCGGCTACGAGGTGGTGTTCCAGAACCGGCGCCAGGAGTCGGTGGATCGTGGCCTCAAGTCGATCCGCAAGGCGCTCGAGAAGCTGGTGTCGAAGCAGAAGCTCGGAGAATCCGAGATGGGCGAGACGCTCGAGCGGATCCGCGGTGTCGTTCCGCTGGAGGAGCTGAAGGGCTGCGAGCGCGTCATCGAGTGCGCGCCCGAGGACCTCGAGATCAAGCGCGAGATCCTGCAGAAGATCGACGGAATCGTCGGCGAAGACAGCATCATCGCCACGAACACGTCGAGCCTGTCGGTCACCAAGCTGGCCTCGTACGTCCGGCGCCCGGGCTACTTCGTCGGCCTGCATTTCTTCAACCCGGTGCCGTTGATGAAGCTCGTCGAGGTGGTGCGCGGGATGCGCACCAGCGATTCGACGGTGGCCGCCGTCCGGGGCCTCACCGAGAACCTCGGCAAGGTGCCGATCGAGGTCAAGGATTCGCCAGGCTTCGTCGTGAACCGCGTGCTGTTCCCGATGATCAACGAGGCGGCATTCGCGCTGCAACAGAGCGTGGCCGATGCGGCGAGTATCGACGAGTGCATGAAGCTCGGCTGCAACCACCCGCTCGGTCCGCTGGCGCTCGCGGATCTGGTCGGGCTCGACGTCGTCTACGCGATTCTCGACAGCCTGTACCGGGAGTACGGGGAACCGCGCTACGCCCCGTGCCTTGAGATCAAGAAGCGGGTCGAAGCCGGTTGGCTCGGCCGCAAGTCCGGACGCGGCTTCTACACCTATACGGCATAGCGCGGACGCGGCTCGGGTGGAGTCCGTCACCCTCTATGAGGTCGGTCCGCGCGACGGACTCCAGAACGAACCCGAGACCGTCACGACGGAGACGAAGCTCGCGCTGATCGGGCGGCTGCGCGCGTCCGGATTGCGACGCATCGAGGTCACGTCATTCGTGTCGCCGAAGTGGATTCCGCAGCTCGCGGACGCCGATGCGCTGTGCTCGGCATTGCCCGACGACGAGGAGGCGCGCTTCAGCGCACTGGTTCCGAACGAAGCGGGTTATGAACGCTTCCGAGCGGCTCGGCTCCCGGTTGCGGCGTTCTTCGTCTCCGCCAGCGAGACCCACAACCGCAAGAACGTGAATCGCGGCATCGCCGAGCATCTGGAGCGCTTCCAGCCCGTGGCGCAACGAGCGCAAGCCGAGGGGATCCGGCTGCGCGCCTACGTCTCGACGGTGTGTGGCTGCCCTTACGAGGGAGGCGTCCCGGTCGGTGCGGTGATCGCGCTCGTGGAACGGCTGCTCACGCTTGGAGCCGACGAGATCTCGCTCGGCGATACGATCGGCGTCGGGCATCCGCGACAGGTGCGTGAGCTGATCGCCGCGGTCGCGGCGGTCGCGCCGCTCGAACAGATCGCGTTGCACCTCCACGACACCTGGGGTCGCGCGCTCGCGAACGTGCAGGCCGGCTTCGAGGCCGGTATCCGGACCTTCGACGCGTCGCTCGGAGGATTGGGGGGCTGCCCGTATGCACCCGGCGCGTCGGGCAACGTCGCGACCGAGGACCTGGTCGACCTGTTCGATCGTGCCGGCATCGCCACCGGCGTCGATCTCGACGCGCTGGTCGACGCCAGCGCGTGGCTCGAAACCGATGTACTCGCGCGCCCGCTGCCGGGTCGTGTCTACCGCGCGCGCCTCGGCGAACGACGCCGAACACGCGAAAGGAAGGCTTCGTGAAGACGGGGAAAGACGTGCGCGAACGCCTCGACCGGATCCGGCGAGGCGGTGAGCCGAAGTATCACGACAAGGCCAGCGGAGAGGGAAAGCTCTTCTGCCGCGAACGACTGCGTCTGCTGCTCGACGCGGATTCGTTCGTCGAGGATGCCGCGTTCGCCAACAGCGCTGCGGGGGATCTTCCGGCCGACGGCGTCGTCACCGGAACCGCCCGGATCGAGGGTCGGCCGGTCTGTGTGATGGCCAACGACTCCACGGTGAAGGCCGGCTCGTGGGGCTGGCGCACCGTCGAGAAGATCCTGCGGATCCAGGAGACGGCGACACGTCTCGCCGTCCCGATGCTCTATCTGATCGATTCCGCCGGGGCGCGTATCACCGACCAGATCCAGATGTTCCCGGGCCGCCGCGGCGCCGGCCGGATCTTCGCCAACCAGTGCCGGATGTCGGGCTTCGTACCGCAGCTGTGCCTGCTGTTCGGCCCCTCGGCGGCCGGCGGTGCGTACATCCCGGCGTTCTGTGACGTGCTGTTCATGGTGGAAGGCAACGCCAGCATGTATCTCGGCTCGCCGCGCATGGCCGAGATGGTGATCGGGCAGAAGACCACGCTCGAGGAGATGGGCGGAGCCCGCATGCATTGCAGCGTGTCCGGGCTCGGCGACTGGCTCGCGAAGGATGAGGCCGAAGCGATCGCCGCCGCACGCCAGGTGCTCTCCTATCTGCCCGTGCGGGCGGGCGCCGCGCTGCCGCAGACCGCGGCACGGCCGCCGGCGAAGGAGCCGCGGGAACTCGAAGCGGTGATTCCCAAGGACGAGAACAAACCCTTCGACGTGCGCGAGGTGATCGAGCGGGTCATCGATGCCGGATCCTGGTGTGAGCTGAAGCGGCTGTGGGCCGGCGAGCTGCTGACAGGCTTCGCGCGCATCGACGGCCGGCCGGTCGGCGTGCTCGCGAACCAGTCCAAGGTGAAGGGCGGCGTCCTGTTCGTCGACTCCGCCGACAAGGCGGCACGCTTCATCGGCCTGTGTGACGCCTATGGAATCCCGCTGCTGTACCTCGCAGACGTCCCGGGGTTCATGATCGGCAAGCAGGTCGAGCGGCAGGGGATCATCCGCGCCGGAGCCAAGATGGTGATGGCGGTGTCGGAGGCGAGCGTGCCGCGGGTTTCGGTGGTGCTGCGCAAGGCCTACGGCGCCGGTCTCTACGCCATGTCCGGCCCGGGCTTCTCGCCCGATGTGTGTCTTGCGCTGCCGACGGCGATGATTGCCGTCATGGGGCCCGAGGCCGCCGTCAATGCCGTCTATTACAACAAGCTCCAGGCGCTGCCGGACGAAGCACGGGCCGCAACCGTCGAGAAGCTGCGCAGTGAGTACCGCGAGGACATCGACATCGAGCGGCTCGCGAGCGAGCTCGTGATCGACGCGATCGTCGCGCCCGAGGATCTGCGAATCGAGCTGGTGGCCCGGTTCGCAACCATCGGCGAGCGTCCGCGGGATCCTGCACTGCCGAAGCAGCGCTCCGTGGTGCCGATGTAGCGCGGCGCTCCGGGCGCGCCGATCCGCACGCGCTCGGCGCGGAGGCCGTCGCGAAGCTTCAGACGCCCGGCCGCTACGCCGAACCGGATCGGGGAGAGAGAGAGAGCCGTGGCGGCGATCCGGAATCCGGCAGTCCAGAGCAACTACATGAAGAACCTGTTCGTGGGCTTCGAGGCGCGCGGACTCCGAGACGGACTGCTGGCGCGGGATCCCGAGCTCGTCGAGGAAGTGACGCTGGCGGGGCGGCTTTCGTGGTTGCCCATCGCGCTCAATCTCCGCACGGTGGATGCCCTGTGCGACATGCTCGGAGAGACGGCGGGGCTCGACGTCCTGACCGAGTGCGTCTACGAGCAGTTCGAGACCCCACTGTGGAAGCCGCTCATCGGCGGGGGTCTGCACCTGCTCGGCCGGGAACCCGAGCGTCTCGCGCGCTGGCTCCCGCGCGCCTTCGCGGTCGTATTCCGGGATTGCGGGATCTGGGAGGTCCAGCGTCCGGGCGCACGCGAACTCGTCGTCCTGCAGCGCCAGGTCCCCGCGATGCTGATCTCGGAGCGCCGATGGCTGCGCTCGCTGGCGAGCGGCATGACCGCGCTGTTCCGGTTGTGCGACACTCGCGGCACGGTGGATCTGCTTGCCATCGACGACGAAGCCCGCGAGGCGGAGTTCCGGTTGCGCTGGTAACCCTGCCGGATCCTCGGGGCGCCTCGAGACGAGGAAGGGGCGACAGGCCCGCTGCCCGGTCCGAAAGGCGAGAGATGGACGATCCGCAACCGCTCAAGTCGCTCGGGCTCTCGCCCGCGCTCCATGCCTATCTCGTTGCGCACGGCACACCGCCCGACGCCGTCGCAAGCGAACTCATCGAAGAGACGGCGAAGCTCGGACCGATCTCGATCATGCAGATCGCACCGGAACAGGCCGCGTTCCTCACCCTGATGGTGCGTCTCCTCGGCGCCCGCGAGGTCGTCGAGATCGGCACCTTCACCGGCTACTCGGCGCTCGCCCTCGCGCGGGGCCTGCCGCCCGATGGACGCCTGCTCTGCTGCGACGTGTCCGAGCAGTGGACGGCGATCGCGCGCCGTGCGTGGACGCGGGCCGGCGTGGCCGACCGCATCAGCCTCCGCATCGCGCCGGCCGTCGAGACCTTGCGCGCACTCCCGGAAACGCCGCGCTTCGACCTCGCCTTCATCGACGCCGACAAACCGAGCTATCCCGTCTACTACGAGGAGCTTCTCGTTCGCACGCGCGTGGGCGGACTGATCCTCGTCGACAACGTGCTCTGGAACGGCGCCGTCGTCGATCCGGATCAGCAAGATGAGCACACCCGAGCGATCCGCGCGTTCAATGACGCGGTGGCTGCGGATCCGCGCGTCGACTGCGTCATGACAGCGATCGCAGACGGTCTCACGCTGTTGCGAAAGCGCTGAACGATCGCGATCCGACGCCTGCCGCGCGGATCGCTGACGGAACCCACAGCTCGGCGTCGAAGGCCGTTCAGCTCCGGCCGCGGCTCCGTGCGAGGACCGCCAGGGTCAGGATCGCGACGCCGGCGGCGCCGGCGACGGGTTCCGGCGCGGCGAGTGCGCCGGTGATGAACGCGGCTTCCACGTCGACGCGCTGGAAACGGCTCTCGGTGCAGGCTTCGTTCCCGATGCGGAACAGGCCGATCACCGTGCCGGGCGAATCGACGTCGAGGGCGGGCGCGCCGAGGTCGCCGTCGCCGCATGGATGGCCGAGGTCATCGATGGGCGCGAGAGCCGGAAAGCTGTCGTCGCCGATGGCGCCAGTTTCGAGGATGCCTTGGAGACGCTGACCATCCGCCGGCACCGGACGCGCATCGAGGCCGTAGCCGACCGCGAAGCAGGTCATGCCTTCGGCGAGTTCTCCGCCGTCCCCGTCGGCGAGCCACGGATGGATCGTCGTCCCGTCCGGCGGCGAGCCGGCGAGATGGAGTACGGCGACGTCCCGAGTCCGCGAGACCGGGTCGTAGTCGGGATGGACCAGAACCGACGCGACGCCGACCACGGCCTTCGGGCTCCGCGACGCGACCCCGAACCGGACCGTCGGCAGACCCGGTGCGGACTGCATCGCACAGCTCGCGCTGGTGAGGACGGAGCGCGTCGCCACCAGCGTGCCGGTGCAGAACTGATCGCTCGCGGTCCATACGGTTACGACACCGGTCCGCGAGTTGTCGATGATGTTGTTGCGGATGGCCTCGGCCGAGGGCGCGAACAGCCCGAGCAGGAGCGAGGCGAAGACGAGAACCGGGGCTTGCATCCGAGGATCTCCGTGGCCGGTGAGACACCGGATCGACGCATCCGGGAATCGCAGACCGAGCGCGCTGCCCGGGCGGCCTCTGGCCGGCTTGAAACTCGATTGGTGAGTGCCGTTTGGCGGGGTTTCGGGGCGCCCGGGACGGCTTCTGGCTTCTCTAGGCAGGGGGGGAGTCCGGGCCTGGTTCAGCTCCCCGAATCGTGCTAGCCACTTGACGTGAACTGGCAACAGGCACGACGAGACGATGCCCCTCGTGCGCCCGCACTCGCGGCCGCGGCGGGGACCGGGACAGACTCGTCCCCGCGAGGATCCCGGCTGTTCTCGATCGGCGAACTCGGCGTGCAAGCTGGTCTCTCGGTCCGCACGATCCGCTACTACGAAGAGCTCGGCCTGCTGCCGGGGGTCCGGCGTCGGGCGAGCGGGCGCCGCGTCTACGGCCCGGATGAACTCGAACGACTCCGCTTCATCCAGCGCCTCAAGGCGCTCGGCTGCTCGCTGGCCGAGATCCGGGAACTCGACGCCGTGCATGCGATCGGGGGCTCGACGGCGGCGATGCTGGCGCGCCTCGATGCGCTGCTCGCCCGGCGGCTCGGCGAGCTCGATGCCCGGATCGCCGAACTCGCCGGCTTGCGCGGCGAGATCGGACACTATCGCGCTCGGATCGCCGGCCGGCTCGGGCGCGCGGCGGCTGAGCCGAAGGAGGATCCGTGACTTCGGCACCGCGTCCGGCGCCGGTTCCCGACGACGCTTCGCGCATCCGGATCGTGACCGCCGCATCGCTGTTCGACGGCCATGACGCCGCCATCCACATCATGCGCCGCCTGCTCCAGGCCCAGGGCGCCGAGGTCATCCACCTCGGCCACGATCGCTCCGTGGACGAGGTGGTGGACGCGGCGATCCAGGAGGATGCGCACGCCGTTGCCGTGTCGTCGTATCAGGGCGGGCACATGGAGTTCTTCCGCTACCTGGTCGCACGGCTGCACGCGGCCGGAGCCGGACATATCCGCGTGTATGGTGGCGGAGGAGGAACCATCACGCCGGCGGAGGCCACTGCGCTCCATGCGGACGGCGTCGCGCGGATCTTCGGCCCCGAGGACGGCCGGAAGCTCGGCCTCGAAGGCATGATCCGCAGCATTCTGACGGAATCGGCCGAGCGGCCGCCGGCCGACCTGGATGCGTGTCTGCCGCAGCTCGCGCCGGACGCGCCGGGTGCGGTGGCGCGTTTGGTGAGCTGGTTCGAAGAGCACAGCGCCGCGCAGCCGGTGCAGGCCGACCGGTGGCGACGCGCCCTGGCGAGCCGGCGCCGGCGCCCGGCGGCCCCGATCGTCGGCTTTACCGGAACCGGCGGTGCCGGCAAGTCCAGTGTCGTCGACGAAATCGTGCGTCGCCTGCGCCGCGATCAACCGGCGCTGACGATCGGCTGTCTGCTCGTCGATCCGACGCGCCGACGGACCGGCGGTGCCCTGCTCGGCGACCGCATCCGGATGAATGCGATCGACGCCCCCGGGATCTATGTGCGGTCGCTCGCGACGCGGCAGGCGCATGTCGCGCTGTCGCAAGCGGTCCGGGATGCCGTGGCGGTGCTGCAGGCTGCCGGTTTCGATCTCGTGCTGGTCGAGACCGCCGGCATCGGCCAGAGCGATTCGGAGATCACCGAGCTCGCCGATCTCTCGGTCTACGTGATGACGCCCGAGTACGGCGCCCCCTCGCAGCTCGAGAAGATCGACATGCTCGACCTGGCGGATTTCGTCGTGCTGAACAAGGCGGACCGCCACGGGGCGCAGGACGCGCTGCGCGACGTCCGCCGCCAGTGGCGGCGCAACCACGGCGGCTTCGCCGGTCCAGAGGAGGAAGTGCCGGTCTTCGCCACCGTCGCGAGCCGCTTTCAGGATCCCGGCATCGAGCGCTTCTATCGCCGGCTCGCCGCGGGCGTCGGCACGCTCACGGACGTCCTGTCGTCCGTCGCGGACGCGGCGCTGCCGGCCGAGCCGGCGCACACCGGTCTGCTGCCTTCCGCTCGGCGCCGATATCTGGCCGAGATCGCGAAGGCCGTGCGGGTCGAGCGGTCGTGCAGCGATGACGCCGCGGAGCGGGCCGATGATGCCTGGGCGCTCGCCCGCACGCTGCACGCTCTCGGGGACGCGCTGCCGGAAGCACTGGCGCCGTATCCGGACTGCGCGCTCTCGAGCGAAGGAACCGACCCGGCCGTCCTCGCGCTGCGCCGGCGCTACAACGAAGTCCTGGCGACGCTCGACCCCGCGGCGCGAGACCAGCTCCGGGACTGGCCGGAGACCTGCGCGCGCTACCGAGCCGACACCCAGGAGTACGCGGTGCGCGGGCACCGGATCCAGGTCGAGAATCACGTCGAGACGCTCGCCGGCACGCGGCTGCCGCGCGTGGCGTTGCCGCACGCGAAAAGCTGGGGCGAGCAGCTTCGGCATCTGCGCCGGGAGAACCTGCCGGGTCGCTTTCCGTTCACCGCCGGGGTCTTTCCGTTCAAGCGCGCCGGCGAGGATCCGACCCGCATGTTCGCCGGCGAGGGCACGCCCGAGCGGACCAACCGACGCTTTCATCTGCTGGCGGCCGGCACCGGCGTGGCACGGCTGTCGACGGCCTTCGACAGCGTGACGCTCTACGGCCGCGACCCCGACGAGCGGCCCGACATCTGGGGCAAGGTCGGCAACTCCGGCGTATCGGTCTGCACGATCGACGACGCGAAGAAACTGTACTCCGGCTTCGATCTGTGCGATCCGTCGACGTCCGTCTCGATGACGATCAATGGTCCGGCGCCGATCGTGCTGGCGTTCTTCCTGAACGCCGCGATCGACCAGCGCGTCGAGCGCCACCTGCGCGAGACCGGCCGTCTCGAGGCCGTGCGCGCTCGTTTCGCGGCGCGCGGACTTCCGGTCTACGAGGGCGACCGGGGGGCCGGCCACGACGGCCTGGGACTCGGGCTGCTCGGGATCGCCGGCGACGAAGTGGTGGATGCCGACTGCTACGCGCGCCTGCGTGCCGAGGTGTTGCAGACGGTTCGGGGCACGGTCCAGGCCGACATCCTGAAGGAGGACCAGGCCCAGAACACCTGCATCTTCTCGACGGAGTTCGCGCTGCGCATGATGGGAGACGTCCAGGAGTGGTTCGTCCAGAAGGCCGTTCGCAACTTCTACTCGGTGTCGGTGTCGGGCTATCACATGGCCGAAGCCGGGGCGAATCCGATCACCCAGCTCGCCTTCACGCTGGCCAACGGCTTCACGCTGGTCGAATACTATCGTGCCCGTGGCCTCGCCGTGGACGACTTCGTGCCGAACTTCTCGTTCTTCTTCAGCAACGGGCTCGACGCCGAGTACACCGTGATCGGGCGCGTCGCCCGGCGGATCTGGGCGGTGGCGATGCGGGACCTCTACGGGGCCCAGGAGCGCAGCCAGAAGCTCAAGTACCACGTCCAGACATCGGGCCGTTCGCTGCATGCGATGGAGATGGCCTTCAACGACATCCGGACCACCCTGCAGGCGCTGACGGCGCTGCAGGACCACTGCAACAGCCTGCATACCAATGCCTTCGATGAGGCGGTGACGACGCCCACCGAGGCGTCCGTCCGGCGGGCGGTTGCGATCCAGTTGATCATCTCCCGCGAGCTCGGGATCGCGCGCAACGAGAACTTCCTCCAGGGATCGCACGTCGTCGAGTGGCTGACCGATGCCGTCGAGGAGGCGGTCTTGCAGGAGTTCGAGCGGCTCTCCGAACGCGGCGGCGTGCTCGGAGCCATGGAGACGTTGTACCAACGCAGTCGCATCCAGGAGGAAAGCCTTCGCTACGAGGAACGCAAGCACTCCGGCGCCTTGCCCGTCGTCGGTGTCAATACCTTCGTCGCGGCGTCGGGCGAGCCGGAAGCATCGCCGCCAGATTCCCTGGTGCGCTCGAGCGAGGCGGAGAAGCGACATCAACTCGACACCCTCCGTGCCTTCCAGGCGCGCCACGTCGAGCACACCGCCGCGGCGCTGCGGAGCTTGCAGCAGGTGGCGTCGTCGGGCGGCAACGTCTTCGCGGAGCTGATGGAGACCGTGAAGGTCGCGAGCCTCGGACAGATCAGCACCGCGCTGTTCGCGGTGGGCGGCCGCTATCGGCGGGCGATGTAGTCTCGGTTATCCTGCGGCTCGATCCACGGAGGCGTTGCATGACGGCGAAGAAGGGCCAGTCCGAGCGAGAGCGCTGGAAGGCGCTGGCGGAGAAGGAGCTGCGCGGCAAGGCCGTCGAGACGCTGCGCTGGCAGACGCCGGAGGGAATCGCCGTCGAGCCGCTCTACACCGCGGCGGACCTGGAAGTTCTCGAAGCCGTCGACAGCCTGCCCGGCCTGTTCCCCTACCTGCGCGGCGTGCGGGCGACGATGTATGCAAACCGCCCGTGGACGATCCGGCAGTACGGCGGCTTCTCCACGGCCGAGGAAACCAACGCATTCTTCCGCAAGAACCTGGCGGGCGGCCAGCAGGGTCTCTCCGTGGCCTTCGATCTCGCGACGCACCGCGGCTACGACTCGGACCATCCGCGCGTGGTCGGTGACGTCGGCAAGGCGGGTGTGGCGATCGACTCCGTCGAGGACATGAAACGGCTCTTCGACGGCATCCCGCTCGACCAGGTCACCGTCTCGATGACGATGAACGGCGCCGTGCTCCCGGTGCTGGCCTGCTTCATCGTCGCCGGAGAAGAGCAGGGCGTTCCGCACGAGAAGCTCGCCGGCACGATCCAGAACGACATCCTGAAGGAGTTCATGGTCCGGAACACCTTCATCTATCCGCCGGTCCCGAGCATGCGCATCGTCGCCGACATCATCGAGTACACGGCGCAGCAGATGCCGAAGTTCAACTCGATCTCGATCAGCGGCTATCACATGCAGGAGGCCGGTGCGAACGCAGTGCTCGAGCTGGCGTTCACGATCGCCGATGGGCTCGAGTACGTGCGCGCAGCGCTGTCGAAGGGCCTCGCGATCGACGACTTTGCGCCTCGTCTGTCGTTCTTCTTCGCGATCGGCATGAACTTCTACATGGAGGTCGCGAAGTTGCGTGCGGCGCGCCTGCTGTGGGCCGAGAACATGGCGCAGTTCGAGCCGAAGCAGCCCGCTAGCAGCATGCTGCGCACCCACTGCCAGACGTCGGGTGCGAGCCTCACGTACCAGTCGCCGCTCAACAACATCGTGCGCACCACCGTCGAGGCGATGGCCGCGGTGTTCGGTGGCACGCAGTCGCTGCACACCAATGCCTTCGACGAGGCCCTGGCGCTGCCCTCGGAGGCCAGTGCGCGGGTCGCGCGCAATACCCAGTTGATCCTGCAGGAGGAGACCGGCATCCCGGCGGTGATCGATCCGTGGGGAGGCTCGTACTTCATGGAGGCGTTGACGGCCAGCCTCGCCGCCGAGGCGCGCAAGGTGATGGCGGAGGTCGACGAGCTCGGCGGCATGGCCCGCGCCATCGAGGCCGGCATGCCGAAGCTTCGCATCGAGGAGTGCGCCGCCCGCCGCCAGGCCCGGATCGATCGCGGGGAAGACGTCGTGGTCGGCGTCAACAAGTATCGAACCGACGGCCCCGAGGCCGAGCTGGACCTGCTCGAAATCGACAACAGCGCGGTCCGGGACTCGCAGATCCGACGGCTGGCGGAGTTGCGCCGGCAGCGCGACGATGGAGCCGTCGAGCGCGCGCTCGCCGCACTCGAAGAGGCGGCGCGCGAGGCGACCGGCAATCTGCTGGCGCTGGCCGTCGAGGCGGCCCGTGCGCGGGCCACGCTCGGGGAGATCTCCGAGGCGCTCGAGCGGGTCTATGGGCGACACCGGCCGGAGACACGAACGATCTCGGGAGTCTATGCCGCCGTGTCGGAAGGGGATCAGGAGTTCGATGCCGCGCGTGCCGACGTCGAGGCGTTCGCCGCGAGCGAAGGGCGCCGGCCGCGTCTGCTCGTGTGCAAGCTCGGGCAAGATGGCCACGATCGCGGCATGAAGGTGATCGCCAGCGCCTTTGCGGATCTGGGCTTCGACGTCGACATCGGCCCGCTGTTCCAGATGCCCGAAGAGGCGGCCCGCCAGGCGGTGGAGAACGACGTCCATGCCGTGGGGGTGTCGACGCAGGCCGGCGGGCACACGACCCTGGTGCCGCAGCTGATCGCCGCGCTGAAGGCCCGGCAGGCCGGTGAGGTCGTGGTCATCGCAGGCGGGGTGATTCCGCCGAAGGACGTTCCGGCGCTCGAGGCAGCGGGGGTGGCGGCAGTCTTCGGGCCGGGCACGGCGGTCCCGGGAGCGGCGCGCGAGGTGCTGCGACAGATTCGCGCGCGTCGCGGATGAGCGTCGATCCGCGCGCGGTCGCCGAGCATCGGGACGGGATCCGACGCGGCGACCGGCGTCTGCTCGCAAAGACGATCACGCTCCTCGAGAGCCGGCGCGCCGATCGCGCGGCGCTCGGCCAGGCCGTGTTGGAGGCCTTGGTGCCCGACACCGGGCGGGCCTTCCGCGTCGGCATCTCGGGCACGCCGGGCGTCGGGAAGAGCTCGTTCATCGAAGCGCTCGGGCTGCATCTCATCGGGCAGGGCCAGCGCGTCTCCGTGCTGGCCGTGGATCCGTCGAGTCCGCGCACCGGCGGCAGCATCCTCGGCGACAAGACCCGGATGGAGCGGCTCGCCCAGGACGAGCGCGCCTTCATCCGTCCGTCGCCCTCCGGTGGCTCGCTCGGCGGCGTGGCCCACCGCACGCGCGAGACGCTGCTGCTGTGCGAGGCGGCGGGCTTCGACGTCGTTCTCGTGGAGACCGTCGGGATCGGCCAGTCCGAGGCCGCCGTCGCGTCGATGGTCGATTTCTTCGCCGTCCTGCTGCAGCCAGGAGCAGGGGACGAGCTGCAGGGCATGAAGAAAGGCGTCCTCGAGCTGGCCGACGCGCTGGTCGTCCACAAGGCCGATGGGGAGCTGTTGCCGGCAGCACGGCGCGCGCGACTCGAGTACCAACACGCGCTCGATCTGCTGCGGCCGAGTTCCGCGCACTGGCGACCGCCGGTGTTGCTCGCGAGCGCGCGATCCGGCGACGGGATTTCCGAGGTATGGGACACCATCCGCGCCCATCGCCGCGCGCTCGAGGCGAGCGGAGAACTGGATGCACGGCGCCGCGAGCAGGCCCGGGCCTGGCTGTGGAGCCTCATCGGCGAAGGACTCGAGGGCGCTTTCCGGAGCCATCCAGGGGTCGCGCAGGAGGTTCCACGCCTCGAGGCGGAGGTGACCGCGCGCAAGACGACGGCGGCGGCTGCCGCCCGGATGCTGCTGGCGATGTTTTCGAGCCCCCCGCGAAGCTGATCGTTCGCGTCCCCCCGGGTCGTGTCACCCGTCCGCCGCGTGCGAGGCTTCACCTTGTGGGCCGGCTTGCCGATGCAGGGATCGGACGCGGCATCCGCGGGGGGAGAGGGTCGATGGTCCAGATCAACATGGCGGCGCGCGAGATC
This sequence comes from uncultured Pseudomonadota bacterium, assembly GCA_900696485.1. Classification (GTDB taxonomy): domain Bacteria; phylum Myxococcota_A; class UBA9160; order UBA9160; family PR03; genus CAADGG01. The sequence continues at coordinate 27,452 of CAADGG010000064.1, read as the reverse complement.
ACGCTCAAAGTGGTCTATTACGGACCCGCGCTCTCCGGCAAGACCACCAATCTCCAACAGCTCCACCAGCTGATCGATCCGGCCTCGCGCGGCAAGATGGTCACGCTCGACACCGCCGACGACCGCACGCTCTATTTCGACTTCCTGCCGATCCAGTTCGGAGCCGGCCGCGGCGTCTCGGTGAAGATCAAGATGTTCACCGTTCCCGGCCAGGTGATGCACAAGTCCACGCGCAAGGTCGTGCTGGCCGGGGCCGATGCGGTCGCCTTCATCGCGGACTCGCAGCGCTCGTGCGCGAGCGCGAACGCATACTCCTGGCGCGACATGGAAGCCAACCTGCGCGCCAATGGCATCGACTTCGATGCGATTCCGAAGGTCGTGCAGTTCAACAAGCGGGATCTCCCGGACGTCAAGCCGCTCGCCGAGATCCGCAAGGCCTGGGCGGAGATCGCGACCTTCCCGGCCGTTGCGATGCGCGGCGAAGGGGTGCTCGAGACGTTTCGGGAACTGCTGCGGCGGCTCTACCGCAGCCTCGAGCAGAAGCACCAGTTGACCCGCAACTTCGGCATCACCGAAGAGGAATTCCTCGCCGGCGTGTTCAAGCACGTCGCCCGACCGGAACCGGAAGCGTCGGCCGTCGCCAGCTGACGGCGGCCGCGGCCGCCGCGGCCCGCACCCTTCCGCCTCCCCTTTGACTCCCGGATCGAACGTTGATAGCTTTCGGGCGCCAATTCCCGTGGGGAAAGCGTTCGACGGAAGCACCGAAACGGGGCATGGCGGTCGCGAGCCGCGCGGCCGTTCCTCCGCGCGCCCGTCCGCGTGTTCGTCCTGTTCGAGCGCCCAGCTTCGCTACGTGAGGTTCGCCACCGGATGCCCCAATCGATGCCGCCTCGTTCCTTGTCCGTGCTGCGCCAGAAGCCGCGCAACGTGCCGCCGGAATGGGCGGATGTGATCGTTCCGGTCGAGGTGGCCGTGGCCGAGATCCGCGCGGGTCGCCTCGTGATCCTCACCGACGACGAGGATCGCGAGAACGAGGGCGACCTGTGCATGGCCGCCGACTGCGTGACGCCGGAGGCGATCAACTTCATGGCCAAGCACGGCCGTGGCCTGATCTGCCTGTCGCTCACCGACGAACGGATTCGTGAGCTGCGACTGCCGATGATGGTCCCGGATCAGGACAACACGACCACGTTCGGCACGGCCTTCACGATCTCGATCGAGGCACGCCACGGCGTCACCACCGGGATTTCCGCCGCCGATCGCGCGCGTACGATCCAGGTGGCGATCGACGAGCAGACGCGGCCCAATGACCTGTCGCGGCCCGGCCACGTGTTTCCGTTGCGTGCTCGCGACGGCGGCGTGTTGCGCCGTGCGGGCCAGACGGAAGGGTCCGTGGATCTGGCGCGCATGGCCGGACGACGCCCCGCCGGCGTGATCTGTGAGATCATGAACGACGACGGATCGATGGCGCGCATGCCGGATCTGGTGGCATTCGCACGCCGCCACGATCTCAAGATCGTGACGATCGCCGACCTCATCGAGTATCGACTGCGCCACGAAAACCTGGTCCGACGGGTCGCCGAGGCAGCGCTGCCGACGGCGATGACCGGCGAGTGGCGCACCTTCGTCTACGAGAACGATCTCGATCGCATCGACCACATGGCGCTCGTCAAGGGAGAGCTGACTCCGGATGACGACGTTCTGGTCCGAGTGCACAGCGAGTGCCTCACGGGTGACGCCTTCGGCTCCTTGCGCTGCGACTGCGGCGAGCAGTTGCACGCGGCGATGAAGATGATCGAGGCCGAGGGCCGCGGCGTGATCCTGTACATGCGCCAGGAAGGCCGGGGCATCGGGCTCAAGAACAAGATCCGCGCCTACGCGCTGCAGGATCAGGAAGGACTCGACACCGTCGACGCCAACGAACGGCTGGGATTCCCGGCCGATCTGCGCGACTACGGAGTGGGTGCGCAGATCCTGGTCGATCTCGGCGTCCGGCGCATGCGCCTGATCACGAACAATCCCGGAAAGCGGGCCGGAATCGAAGGCTACGGGCTGACGATCGTGGAACGCATCCCGCTCGAGATCGCACCGAACGAGAAGAACTATGAGTACCTGCGCACGAAGAAGGAACGTCTGGGGCACCTGCTCCATCTGATGAGCTGAGCCAGTGCCCTCGTCGAGACGAACCCCGGACCGGTTCGTCCGCGAGATCCCTCGGCCAGGTCTTCTCTCACGAAATCACACCAACGGATTGGGGCTTGCATGTTCGAGAGCGTCGAAATGGTTCAGAAGCAGCTCGAGGAGCAGGGCTACATCTGTGACAAACGGATCGCCACCGTGGTGTTCCTGGCGAATCGGCTCGAGAAGCCGGTGCTCGTCGAGGGACCGGCGGGCGTGGGGAAGACCGAGCTGGCGAAGGTCGTGGCCGCCGCCACCGGCCGTCCGCTGATCCGGCTCCAATGCTACGAGGGACTCGACGAAGCCAAGGCGCTCTACGAGTGGGAGTACTCGAAGCAGCTGCTCTACACGCAGATCCTCAAGGAGAAGATCGGCGAAGTGATGCAGGGGACTGGCTCGCTGCGGGAAGCCGCCGCTCGTGTCGGGCAGCAGGACAGCGTGTTCTTCTCCGAGCAGTTCATCGTCCCCCGTCCGCTGATGCACGCGATCACGACCGACGAACCGTGCGCGTTGCTGATCGACGAGGTGGACAAGTCGGACCCCGAGTTCGAGGCCTTCCTGCTCGAGGTGCTATCGGACTTCCAGGTCACCGTGCCGGAGATCGGAACCTTCGCGGCGAAGCATCGTCCCCTGGTGTTCTTGACCTCGAACGATGCGAGGGAGATGAGCGATGCACTCAAGCGCCGCTGTCTCCATCTGTGGATCGACTACCCGGACGAGGCCGCGGAACTCCGGATCTTGCAGGCCAAGGTTCCGGGCATGGACCAGAAGCTGGCAGCCGACCTGGTGGCGATGATGCAGCGCCTGCGGCAACTCGACCTGAAGAAGACGCCGTCGATCGCAGAGACGATCGACTGGGCCCGGGCCCTGCTGGCGCTCAACGCGGAGAGCCTCGGGGAGCAGGCGGTCCGGGACACGATGAGCGTGATTCTCAAGTACGAGGCAGACATCCGGAAGGCGCAGCAGGAGCTGTCGCGCATGATGACGGCACGGGCGGCTGTGACACCGGCCGCGGTCCCCACCCCCAGCGCGCCGGCGGCGACCGGCACGCCGCCGGCGCCCGTCGCCCCGCCCAAGAAGGGTACGCTTCACTAGCCCACGCGGACTTTGCGCGGAGGTCCTGTGCAACGCAAGATCATCGAGTTCGCGAACCTGCTGCGCAAGAGCGGGCTGCGCGTGTCGGTGGCAGAGGCGATCGACGCCTTCCAGGCGCTCGAGGAGTTGTCGATCGATGACCGCGAGGTGTTTCGGGACGCCTTGCGCGCCTCGCTGGTGAAACGCGGTGATGACGTGCCGACCTACGACCAGCTCTTCGATCTCTACTGGTCGGGCTTCCACGACAACCTGAAGGGCGCGTTCGAGGCGGCGGCGGGCGCTCTGGCCGACGATGGCATCGACATGGAGCAACTGCTCCAGAAGATCCGGGAGATGCTCGAGAGCGGGCAGGTGCCGGAAGGGGAGGTCGATCTCTCGGATCTGGCGCGCGCGCTGCTGACCGGAGACCTCTCGGAACTCGAGCAGATGATTCGTGCGGCGGCGACCCAGGCCGGCGTGGCGCGCATCGAGAACATGCTGCAGATCGGGTTCTTCGGTCGCCGGACGCTCGAGGCCATGAATGCCGAGGGCGCCACGCGAGAGCTGCGAGACCTGGCCGCCCGGCTGCGCGCGGTCGGCATGGGCGATGCCGAGGCGGAAGCGATCGGGCGGCTCGCGGAGCGCTTCTTCGAAGCGTTGCGCCAGAGCGTCCGCAGCTTCATGGAGCGCGAGCTCCAGACGCGGAACTTCGAGTACATGGAGAAGTTCCGCCGCGAGGCGCTATTCGAGAAGAGTTTCTACAGCCTGACCGAGGACGAGATCGCGCGGATGCGCGAAGTCGTGAACCGGCTGGCGCAGCGGATCAAGAACGTGATGTCGATCCGTCGCCGGCGGCGCAAGAAGGGCAAGCTCGATCTTCATACGATGCTGCGGCGAAACATGGCCCGCGGAGGAATGCCGTTCGAGCTGGTTTTCAAGGAAAAGCGCAAGGACCGGCCCAAGCTGGTGATCCTGTGCGATGTCTCGTCGTCGGTGGCGAACGTGTCGCGCTTCATGCTCCAGTTCGTCTACAGCCTGCAGGAGTGCTTCACGAAGATCCGCAGCTTCGTCTTCGTCGCAGAACTCGGCGAAGTGACGCAGGTCTTCCACGACCACGAGGTCGGCAAGGCGATCGAGGAGGCACTCGAGGGCGGCGGCGTGATCAACGTCTACACCCGCTCGAACTTCGGCATGGCCTTCCACACGTTCTGGCGGGACTTCTTGAGTGCCGTCGACGCCAAGACCACCGTGCTGGTGCTCGGCGATGCGCGGAACAACTACAACGATCCGAAGGCGTGGTGTCTGCGTGACTTGCACAACAAGGCCAAGAACGTGATCTGGCTGAATCCGGAAAGTCCCAGTGCCTGGGGCTTCGGCGACAGCGTGATGGACAAGTACCTGCCGTACACGACGCTCGCCGAGGAGTGCCGCAACCTTCGCCAACTCTCGCGCATCGTCGACAAGCTCGTGCTCTGAGCCGCGCACGCGCCGCGGCCGGGCCCCGGATGCGAGACGCCCCGCCTGAGCTCGGCTCAGGCGGGGCGGCGTACAGGGGGGAGTGACGGTGGAGATTTGATGGGGGGTGAGAGGTTGGACATTTCGAGTCGAAATGCCTTATCCACCGCCGCTCCAGAACCCGGAAAACCGAACGGATCCACGAGCTGCGATCCAAGCCGGAGTATGCCCGGGGGAGCCCCAGGAAGTCAAACGGGATTTGACCTCGGGCGCGGTTTCTCGACGCGTCCGGGACTCGGGCCGGCTGTCGCCCAGGCGAGATCGACGGCGGCGGCCCCCAAGGGGCGGAACGCCGTGTGCTTGGCAGCCCGGATCCGGCTCCGATAGCTTCGCCGCCCCCATGAGCAGAAGACGCTTCGCGCTACGGACCTTCGGGTGCCAGATGAACGTCCACGACTCGGAGAAGGTCGCGAGCCTGCTGCTCCACGACGGCTGGGTCGCGGGGGACCCGGAAACGGCCGAGCTCCTGGTGATCAATACCTGCTCGATCCGCGAGAAAGCCGAGCACAAGCTCTACAGCGATCTGGGGCTGCTCCGGAGCTGGAAGCAGGAGCGTCCGGGCCGTCTCGTGGGGGTCGGAGGCTGCGTCGCGCAACAGGAAGGGGACGCCCTCCTGGCCCGCTTCCCGCAGCTGGATTTCGTGTTCGGCACCCACAATCTGCGTCTGGTCCCGGCGCTGGTGGCGTCTGCAGAGGCGGGTCTGCGCCGGGCCGAGACGGCCGAACGCCGCGAGCTCGACCGCTTCGATCTGCCGTTGCGCCATCCGTCCCTGTCGACGGAGACGCCGGGGCGCGCCTTCGTCACGGTGATGGAAGGCTGCGACATGTTCTGCTCCTTCTGCATCGTGCCGCACACGCGCGGCCGGGAGATCAGCCGGCCGGCGCTAGCGATCGTGCAGGAGGTCGAGTCGCTCACGGCCGATGGCGTCGTCGAGGTGACGCTACTCGGCCAGACCGTCAACGCCTATGGCCGTCAGGAGCTCCGTCGCGGTCGCGCCGAGGCGGCCGGGACCCTGCCGTTCGCGGCGCTGCTACGCCGCCTCGACGCCATCCCCGGGCTGCGCCGGCTTCGCTACACCAGCCCGCACCCGATCTTCTTCGATGACGATCTGATGGCCGCTCATGCGGAACTCCGGACGCTGTGCCCGCACGTCCACCTGCCGGTCCAGAGCGGCTCCGACGCAGTCCTCGGCCGGATGCGCCGCCGGTATACTGCCGACGACGTCCGTCGGCTCGCCGAGCGGCTCCGGACGGCCCGGCCCGACCTCGTCCTGACGACGGATCTCATCGTCGGGTTTCCGGGTGAGACCGAGCGCGAATTCGCCGAAACCCTCGCGCTCGTCGAGGACGTCGGCTTCGTCGACTCGTACTCGTTCAAGTACTCCGCGCGGCCTGGGACGACGGCGGCGGAGTTCGTGGAAGCCGTCTCCGAGGCCGAAGCCCAGAGCCGTCTCGAGGCGCTCCAGGCGCTGCAACGGCGCCTCACGCTGGCGTACCACCGCCGCCGGGTGGGCCATCACACGGAGGTGCTGCTCGAGGGGCCGAGCCGGAAGGGCGGGCAGCTGCAGGGCCGGGACCCCCAGCACCGGATCGTCCATATCGATCCGGACGCCTGCCCCGGAGCGGCGCCGGGCCGCTTCGTGCGCGTCGAGATCGCCGAGGCGACACCGCACTCCCTGCTCGCCACGCCCGCGGTCGGCGGGATCCCGCTGCGGCTCCCGGCTTCCCGTTCAGGAGTGGCCCCCTCCAGCCGATGAGGGAGGGCGGTGCGGCTGCCCGACCGGCCCTTCCGGCCGGAGCGGCGAGCCGTGTCCGAGGGGCGGCATGGCCAAGGCCCGGATCCTCGCGGTCGACGATCAGCGCTACTTCCGCGTGTATCTCGAGGACCTGCTCGAACAGCAGGGCTACGAGGTGCACACGGCGGGGGCGGGGGAGGAGGCGCTGCACCTCCTCGAGCGCGAGGCGTTCGACGTTCTCGTGACGGACCTCGTGATGCCGGGGCTGTCCGGCGGCGAACTCGTCGAGCGCGTGAAGGCGCGCTGGCCGGAGCAGGACGTCGTGGTCGTCACGAGCGTCGGCGACGTGCGCACCGCCGTCGACGCCATGCGCGCGGGCGCCAGCGACTACCTGCTGAAGCCGCTCGACGCCACGCTGCTCAATCGCTCACTCGAGACGATCCTGCAGCGTCGCCGCCTGCGCCGCGAGCATGCTTCGCTGATGGCCGAGAACCTCGAGTATCTCGGTGTCCTCTCGCTCTACGAACGGACGCTTTCGCTCTTCTCCACGCTCTCGATCGAACCGCTCGCCGATCGCATCATCGAGGGACTGTGTCTCGAAGCGCGCGCCGAAGGGGGGGTGACGTGGCTGGCTCGCAGCGACGATCCCGGCCGCCTGCGCCTCGCGGCGAGCCGCGGGCTCGTCGATCTCGAGCGCGAGCCCGAAGAGATCGCCCTCGAGACGCTGCCGGCGGGACTCGAGCCGCTGCAGACCCCCGACGGCCTGCCGTTCGCGATCGCCGACAGTGGCGACCAGCGCGCCGGGCTGATCGTGCCGTTCCGTCACGAAGGCCGGCTGCTCGGCTTCGCCCGGCTCAGCGACAAGCTCGCCGCCGCTGCGTTCGACGATCGCGACCATATGGTGGCGGAGCGCTTCGCGGCATCGGCCGCGATCGCGATCGGCAACGCGTTGCGCTTCCGTTCCCTCGAGCATCGCTCGTTTCGCGATCCGTTGACGAAGGCCTACACCTACGCGTTCTTCGAGGACGTCGTGCGCAGCGAGATCCGCAAGGCGAGCCGCTTCGGTCGTGCCTTCTCGTTGCTCGAGGTGGAGTTGTCGGGCCTCGCCGAGTTCCGGCGTGAGATGGTGGACGCGGACTTCTCGGCCTGGCTCGAGCGCTTTGCATTCCAGGTGGGGCGGGTTCTGCGAACGACGGATCTGCTCGCGGCTCGTAGCGAGAACCGCTTTGCGATCCTGCTGCCCGAGACCGATGCCCTCGGCGCCGCGGTGCTCAAACGGAGGATCGGCGAGGTGCTGGAACGCGGCGAGCTGCTGGCACGGGATGCCGGTCCCCGGCCGCGACTGAATCTGGCGGCAGCCAGCTATCCCGTCGATGGGACCCAGCTCGAGGAACTCGGCCGCACGCTCTCGGCCCGGCTGCTCGGCGATCGCGACAGCCTCGTGCGAGCGCTCGGTCTCGAGCACAAGCCGTTCCCGATCCTGCTGGATGCCCTCGCCGGCCGCGGAGAGCCGTTGCCGGCCGAGGCCTTCGAGCAGGTGCTGCGCTTCGTCATCGCGGAGTTGGAGCGTCGGGCGGGCGAGCGCGGGATCCTGTGCCTCTCGCCGGGACCTTCGCTGGTCCATGTGGCGCGCGATGGACTGGCACGACTCGATCCGACCCAGACGCGCACGGAACTCGTCATCGTCACCGACGGCCGTCCCGATGCGCTGGCCGGCGTCCCGGTGACCTGCATCTCGCCGCAACAGATCGGTTCGCGACGGCCGTTCCTGCTCTACTACGCCGAGGGTCCGGCCTACGCGCTCGTCGGGGAGCCCGGGGCGGCGGGAGACGCCGCCACGTTGTTCCAGACCGCCGATCGGGTGCTGGTCGAGCATCTGGCGTTCCAGCTCCAGCGGGCGCTCGGCGTCCCGATTTCGCGCTAGTCGGAGGATCCGTGAGCCGCCTCGTCATCGTTGCCGACGCCAACCCCGATCGCGCCGACCGGATCCGGGAGGCCTGCGCGGTGCGCGGGTTTGCGACCCGCGCCGTCGCGACGGGTGCCGATGCGCTCGAATCCTGTGTCGCCGAGGGTCCCGAGGTGCTGGTCACCGTCGGGCCGCTGGCGTTGATCGAGGCGGCGAAGCTCGTCGAGATCCTGCGCACGAATCCCCGGACCCGCCGGGTCCGTTTCGTGTTCTTGAGCGATCCGGAGCATGCGCCGCCGGCGGACTGGGGTGCGGTCCAACTGCCGCTCGACGCGGACCCCGACGAAGTCGGTGAGCGGGTCTCCGCGTTGATGGAGCGGAGCACCGAACTCGACGCCATGCTGCAGGAGACGCGGGAGGAAGTGGAGGGTCGCCTCGCCCAGATTCCGCTGGCGGACCTGCTCCAGCTCTTCCATCTCAATCGCCGGAGCGGAAGCTTCGAGTTGCGACGTCGGACCGCGGACGGGCGCAGCGAGCGGGGACGCATCTATCTGCACGAAGGCGACGTCGTCCAGGCCGTGACCGGACCGGTCGACGGCGAGAAGGCCTTGTTCCGGTTGCTCACTTGGAGCGACGGTAGCTTTGCCTTCCGCGCGGAGACGGTATCGCTGCCACCGCGCATCACCACGACCACACGGGCGCTGCTGATGGAAGGCATGCGCCAACTCGACGACCTGCGCCGTCTGCGCGCGGAGTTGCCGTCGCTCGATGCCCACGTTGCGCTGCGGGTCCGCAGCGGACAGCTCCCGAGTGTCGTCCATCCGCTGACGCAGGAAGTCCTGCTGCTCCTCGAGCTCTACAGTCACGTCGGCGAGCTGGTCGATCACGCGTCCTATCCGGATTACCAGGTCCTGCGCACGCTCCAGACGCTCGTCCAGCGAGGGGTCGTGGAGCTTCGGGCGGGCGCCCCGGTTCCGGCCCCGGACTCGGGCCTGTTCCGGGCCTCGCAGATCCAGCGGCTGCGGGACTGGCTCGGCATCCATCCGGGCTCCCCGCGCGACGGCAAGCTGCTGGTCGCGTCCGCGTCGCTGCAGGCGACGAGAGATTTTCTGCGCCTACTGCGCTGCGTGCCAGGCCTCGTGCCGCATCCACGCATGGGGGAGGGGCTGGCGGCGCACTCGCTCGGTCCGATCGCCCGTGTGCGCCTCGAGGACGATCTCGGCATCGAGCTGGTCCACGTGCCGATCTCGGCGAGCTATGCGCCGCTGTGGCAGCTCGCGGGCTACGGCGCACTCGGCACCCTGCTGCTGATGGACGGACCGGTGGCCGACGGCGTCACGTCGCTGCGGCCCTTCGGCGCTGCGCTGCGCTCGCTCCCCCGCTCGCGCTTGCTCCACGTGCTGTTGCTGCGAGCGGAGCAATCGGGCCTTGCCGAGGAAGTCCGGCACCACGTCGAGCAGGAGGAGGAGACGACGCTGTTCCTGTTGCCGCTCGATGGGCGACGAGATCCGCTCGAGCTGCTGCGCAGTGCGTTCTCGAGATTGCTGCCATGAGGGCGACCAGGCTGAAGGAGTTCGTGCCGTTCGCGGACCTCTCCGATGAGGAGCGCGAAGAGATCGCGGAGCTGCTCGAAGCGCGCTCCCTGTCGCCGGGCGAGACCCTGTTTGCGGAGGGCGATGACGCCGAAACCCTGGTTCTCGTCGTCGACGGCGCGCTGGAGATTTCCAGTCCGCGGATCCCCGCACCGGCCCAGGTGCGCGCCGGAACCGTACTCGGAGGGTTGGCCCTGTTCGCCGTGGGGACGCGCGAGAGTTCCGCCGCAGGCGTCGAGCCCAGCGAACTGCTGCTGCTCCGGCGCGAGGACTTCCTGAGGCTCGCGGAAGACCGCCCGCGGACGGCGTGTCGGGTCGCGATGGCGATCTCCGCAGAGCTGGCTACGCACCTGCGCGGCGCGCTCGCCGAGGTCCCTTCCTTGGTTGACCCTGCCAACCACGGCGAGTAGAATCCGGCCAGATTCGGACCCCCCGAGTCCCCCGAGTCCCCCGGTTCTGCGGTCTTCGGTCTCCGGTCTCCGGTCTCCGGATCTTGGATCTCGGATCGCGGATCTCGGATCTCGAATTCCTCGAACGAGTGGCCCGCCCGACTTCCTACGAACCCTGCCCGCAGCCGGGACGCAAGGGACGTGGCGGCCCGCATTCGATGGTCGACGAAACATGACCGATACGCGCGACGGCCGGCTCGAAGTTCCTCGCTTTCGCGAGGCGCTGACCTTCGACGACGTCTTGCTGACGCCAGGCGCCTCGGCGGTGCTGCCGCGCGACGTCGATGTGCGGACGCGGTTCACGCGGGACGTCGCGCTGAACCTCCCGTTCGTATCGGCGGCGATGGATACCGTCACCGAGCACGCCGTGGCGATCTGCATGGCCCAGAACGGGGGACTCGGCGTGGTCCACCGGAACCTGCCGCCGGCCAGCCAGGCGCAGGAAGTCGCGCTGGTCAAGCGCTTCGAAGCCGGGATGATCGTCGACCCGATCACACTCCATCCTGAGCAGAGCGTCCGCGAGGCGCTGCGCCTCATGGCGCAGTATCGGATCTCGGGTCTCCCGGTGGTGCGGGATGGCAAAGCCGTCGGCATCCTGACCAATCGCGACCTGCGCTTCCTGAAGGACGTCGACCAGGCGGTCGAGCGCGTCATGACGCCGCAGCCGAAGCTGGTGACGGTCGCACCCGGCACCGACCTCGAGCGCGCGAAGGAACTGCTGCACCGCCATCGCATCGAGAAGCTGCTGGTCGTCGACGAGCACGGTGACCTGCGCGGTCTGATCACGATCAAGGACATCGAGAAGAACGAGCGCTTCCCGAACGCTGCCAAGGATTCCTTCGGCCGACTGCGTTGCGCCGCGGCGGTCGGAGTCGGACCCGATCGGCTCGAACGCGCGCAGGCCCTCGTCGATGCCGGCGTCGACGTGATCGTGGTGGACACGGCGCATGGCCACGCGCTCGGGGTCCTCGAGGCCGTTGCCGAGATGTGTCGGACCTTCCCGGATCTGCCGGTCGTCGGCGGCAACGTCGCGACCGGGGAGGGGACCGAAGCGTTGATCAAGGCCGGCGCCTCCGCGGTGAAGGTCGGCGTCGGCCCCGGCTCGATCTGCACGACGCGCGTCGTGACCGGCGTCGGGGTTCCTCAGCTGACGGCGGTGCTCGAAGCGTCGCGGGTCGCCGCCCGCTTCGACGTCCCGGTGATCTCGGACGGCGGCGTCAAGTTCTCCGGGGACGCCGTGAAGGCGCTCGCGGCGGGCGCGTCCACGGTGATGATCGGCTCGCTGTTCGCCGGGACCGACGAAGCCCCCGGCGAAACCGTCCTGTACCAGGGCCGCTCCTACAAGATGTACCGCGGCATGGGCTCGCTCGGAGCGATGGCCGAGGGCAGCCGCGACCGCTATTTCCAGGACGACGTCGAAACGGCCAAGCTGGTCCCGGAAGGGATCGAAGGCCGCGTTCCGTATCGCGGCAGCCTCACGAGCAGCATCCATCAGCTCGTCGGGGGACTGCGCTCCGGGATGGGCTATTGCGGGGCCGCCGATCTCGCCGAGCTGCGACAGAACGCGCGCTTCGTGCGCATCACGTCGGCATCGCTCCAGGAGAGCCACGTCCACGACGTGATCATCACCAAGGAAGCCCCGAACTACCGTCTCGAATAACGAGAGGATCCCATGTCCGCCGATGCGCACCGCGACCGGGTCCTCATCCTCGACTTCGGGAGCCAGTACACGCAGCTGATCGCCCGCCGCATCCGGGAGCGCGGCGTGTACTGCGAGATCCAGCCCTGCCATCTGCCGCTCGACGCGATCCGGGCCTGGGGAGCACGCGGTCTGGTGCTCTCCGGCGGACCGGCGAGCGTTCTGGCTGAGGATGCCCCTTTCGCCGATCCGGGGCTCCTCGAACTCGGCGTCCCGGTGCTGGGGATCTGTTACGGTCTGCAATGGATCTGCCATACGCTCGGCGGTGTTGTCGAGAAGGCGGACGACCGGGAATACGGTCGGGCCAAGCTGAAGATCGAGCGGGAGGATCCGCTGTTCGGCGGCTGGGCCGGGGGGCCGGCCGAGCGCAGCGTATGGATGAGCCACGGGGACCGGGTCCTGCGCCTGCCCGCGGACTTCGAAGTGCTCGCGTCGAGCGATCACTCCCCCTTCGCCGCCGTGCGCCAGCGCGGGAAGCCGGTCTATGGGCTCCAGTTCCACCCCGAGGTCGTCCACACCGAGGGCGGCACGGAGCTGCTCGCCAGCTTCGTCCACGACCTCTGCGGCTGTGGCTCCTCGTGGTCGATGGCGGCATTCCTCGACGAAGCACTCGTCCGCATCCGGGACCAGGTCGGAGAGGGGCGCGTCGTGTGCGGGCTCTCGGGCGGCGTCGACTCGGCCGTCGCGGCGGCCCTGGTCCATCGCGCGATCGGCGAGCATCTGCACTGCATCCTCGTCGACCATGGCCTGCTTCGAGAAGGAGAGGCCGAAGAGGTGGATCGCGTGTTTCGCGCTGCCCTCGGCATCGATCTCGAGGTGATCGATGCCCGCGAGCGCTTTGCCCGGGAGCTGCGTGGGGTCACCGACCCGGAGCAGAAACGGCGCATCATCGGGCGGCTCTTCATCGACGTGTTCGACGAGGCCGCGAGCCGGCTCGGAGGCTCGGAGTTCCTGGTCCAGGGCACGCTGTACCCCGACGTGATCGAGAGCATCGCCGTGCGCGGGCCGTCGCAGACCATCAAGACCCACCACAACGTGGGCGGGCTGCCGGAGCGCATGCGCATGGCGCTGGTCGAGCCGCTGCGCGAACTGTTCAAGGACGAGGTGCGCGAGGTGGGCCGTCGCCTCGGGTTGCCCGAGCACCTGATCGGACGACATCCCTTCCCGGGTCCCGGTCTCGCGATCCGCGTGATCGGCGAGGTGACACCCGAACGGCTCGCAATCCTGCGCCGCGCCGACGCGATCTTCATCGAGGAGATCCGCCGGGCCGGGATCTACGACCAGATCTGGCAGGCCTTCGCGGTCTTCCTGCCGATCCAGAGCGTCGGGGTGCAGGGAGACGAGCGGACCTACGAGGATGCGATCGCGCTGCGGGCCGTGACGTCGGTCGATGCGATGACGGCCGACTGGGCGGCGATTCCGCATGAGGTGCTGGCGCGTGCCTCGAGCCGCATCACGAACGAGGTCCGGGGCGTCAACCGTGTCGTCTACGACATCTCCTCCAAGCCCCCGGCCACCATCGAGTGGGAGTAGGGGTCGGATGCCGCGACCCTTCACACATCTCCATCTCCACACCCAGTACTCGCTTCTCGACGGCGCCATCAAGCTCGCGCCGCTGATGCAGCGCGTGAAGACGCTGGGGATGCCGGCCGTTGCGATGACGGACCACGGCAACCTGTTCGGCGCCATCGATTTCTACGAACAGGCGCGAGGCGCCGGGGTGAAGCCGATCCTCGGCTGCGAGACGTACATCTCCGCCGGCTCCCGCTTCGATAAGGAACGCCGCGAGCGCGACGACTCCGGTTTCGACGCCATCAACCATTTGCTGCTGCTCGCCATGAACGAGACCGGCTATCGCAACCTGGTGTACCTGGTCTCGAAAGGATATCTGGAGGGCTTCTACTACAAGCCCCGGATCGACCTCGATCTGCTGCGCGACCACAGCGAAGGCTTGATCGCGACCTCGGGCTGCCTTTCCTCGCTGGTGTGCCGCGCGATCCTGGCCGGGGATGCAGATCGGGCCTGGCGCGTCGTCGAGGAATTCCAGCAGATCTTTCCCGGGCGCTTCTATCTCGAGCTGCAGCGTCACGGAATTCCCGCCCAGGACCAGGTGAACGCCGAGCTGCTGAAGATGTCCGCGGACCTGGGACTTCCGCTGGTCGCGACCAACGACGCGCACTACCTCGAGCAGTGCGATCACGACCACCACGATCTTCTGCTGTGTATCGGCACTGCCGCGAATCACGACGATCCGAAGCGCTTCCGCTTCGACGGCAACGGCTTCTACGTTCGCGACGGTGACGAGATGCGCGAGCTCTTCCACGATCATCCCCGTGCGGTCGACGCCACGCTGGAGATCGCCGAGCGCTGCCAGCTCGAGCTCGAGATGGGGCGCTACCACCTTCCGGAGTTCCAGGTTCCGGTCGGCTCGACCCGCGAGCAGGTGCTGGAAGCGCAAGCCTGGGCGGGCTTGCGGCGGCGCCTCGGACTGGAGCCGGACGAACCGATCCCGTCGAAACACCGGGGCTACGAGGAGCGCTTGAAGAGCGAACTCGGGGTGATCCAGTCGATGGGGTTCGCCGGCTACTTCCTGATCGTCGCCGACTTCATCGACTATGCCCGGCGCAGCGGGATCCCGGTCGGTCCGGGGCGGGGCTCGTCCGCGGGCAGCCTGGTCGCCTTCGGGTTGGGCATTACCGGCGTCGACCCGATCGAGTACGACATCATCTTCGAGCGCTTCTTGAATCCCGAGCGGGTCTCGATGCCGGACATCGACGTCGACTTCTGCATGCGCGGGCGTGACCAGGTGATCCGCTACGTCGCCGAGAAGTACGACGGCACGGCCAATCCGTCACCGGACGAGATGCGCGTGGCGCAGATCGCGACGTTCGGGACGCTGCAGGCGAAGGCGGTGATCCGAGACGTCGGGCGCGTGCTCGGCATGCCCTTCGGTGACGTCGACCGGATCGCGAAGCTGGTGCCCGAGACGCTCGGCATCAAGCTCGACGTCGCCGTGGCGCAGTCGCCCGAGCTGCGCGCGCGGATCGAGGCGGACGGCCAGGTCGCACGGCTCTTCGAAACGGCACGTAAACTCGAGGGGATTACGCGACACGTCGGCAAGCATGCGGCCGGCGTCGTGATCGGAACGGAGCCGCTGATCCACTCGGTCCCGCTCTATCGCGACGCCCGGACCGGCGACGTGATGACGCAGTACGACATGCGCTGCGTCGAGAAGGTCGGGCTGATCAAGTTCGACTTCCTCGGGCTGAAGACCCTGACGGTGATTGCCGACGCCGAGCGTGCGATCCGCCGCGGCGAGCCGGGTTTCTCCGTGGAGAAGGTCCCGCTCGATGATCTCGCGACCTTCGATCTCCTCTGCGCCGGCGACACCGAGGGCGTGTTCCAGGTCGAGTCCTCGGGCATGACCGACCTGGTCGGCAAGCTGCGCCCACGCTGCTTCAAGGAGCTGATCCCGCTCGTGGCGCTCTATCGTCCGGGCCCGCTCGGATCCGGCATGGTCGATGACTACGTGAACCGCAAGCACGGCGTCACCAAGGTCGATTACATGCTGCCGGAACTCGAGGAGGTCACGTCCGAGACGCTGGGGGTGATCGTCTACCAGGACCAGGTCCTGCAGATCGCCAACAAGCTCGCGGGCTTCTCGCTCGGCGAGGCGGACCTGCTGCGTCGCGCGATGGGCAAGAAGAAGGCCGCCGAGATGGCGAAGCAGCGCGAGCGCTTCCTCTCCGGCTGCGAGAAGAACGGCATCGAGCCGGATCGGGCGGCCAAGGTCTTCGATCTGATCGCGGAGTTCGCCGAATACGGATTCGCGAAATCCCATTCCACTGCGTACGCGCTGATCACCTATCAGACGGCGTATCTGAAGGCGAACTTTCCCCGCGAGTACATGGCCGCACTCCTCACCGTCGAATCGGGCAATCACGACAAGCTGACGCGCTACATCGCCCATGCGCGAGCCAAGGGAATCGAGATCCTGCCACCCGACGTGAACGAATCCCAGCGCGACTTCACGGTCGGCAGCACCGGCATCCGCTTCGGTCTCGCCGGCGTGAAGAACGTGGGGGAGGGGGCCATCGAGTCGATCCTGGAGGCACGCAAGGCCACGCCGGAGGGGCGGCGGTTCGTGGATCTCTTCGAGTTCTGCGAACAGGTGGACGGCCGGCGGGTGAACCGGCGCGTCGTCGAGAGTCTCGTCAAGTGCGGCGCCTTCGACTCGCTCCACCCCAATCGGGCCGCGGTCTGGGCGTCGCTCGATGCCGCGCTCGAGCGCGGGGCGACCGCCCAGCGGGATCGAGAGATCGGCCAGACGACCCTGTTCGGAGGATCGGCCGCGCCCTTGCTCGGAGACGGGCCGAAGCTCAGCGACGCCGCGCCGTGGACCGACCGCGAGCGGCTCGGGTACGAGAAGGAACTGCTCGGTTTCTACGTCACCGGGCATCCGCTGGCCGCCGTCGCGGCGGAGCTGGCGCGCTTCGCCGACGTCCGCGCCGGCAATGCTGCCGAGAAGGACGGTCGCGAAGTCCGGGCGGGGGGGCTCCTCACCGGACTTCGCGAGACGCGCACGCGCAAGGGCGACACGATGGCCTTCGGGACGCTCGAGGACCTCGAGGGCGCCTTCGATCTCGTGGTTTTCGCGGAGCCGTACGGCAGGCTGCGGACGCTCCTCAAGCAGGCTCTCGAGCCGGAGGCGGGGAGCCCGCCGCTGCCGCTGCTGGTCAGCGGCAAGCTCGAGGCCGGGGACCCCCCGAAGCTGCTGGTGCGGGACGCGGTGAAGATCGAGGACGCCGAGGGGCGCTTCGCCCAGCGGCTCCAGATCGCCATCGTGGCGGAAGACGCCAGCCGAGATCGCTTGCTGGCGCTGCGCCGCGCGCTCGGAGAACACCGCGGGGAT
The DNA here is from genome assembly GCA_900696485.1 of uncultured Pseudomonadota bacterium. Taxonomy (GTDB): domain Bacteria; phylum Myxococcota_A; class UBA9160; order UBA9160; family PR03; genus CAADGG01. The sequence goes on along the minus strand of CAADGG010000064.1, from coordinate 10,392 downwards.
TGCCCGGTCGTGCTGGTGGTGCGGATCCCCGGCGAGAGTGAAACGGTGATCGCACTGCCCGGAAGCTGGGCCGCCGACCCATCCAGCGAGCTGCTGCGCGAGCTGGACCAGCTTTTCGGGCGGCGCGTCGCCGAGATGGTCGTATGAGCCGCTCGCGGCGGCGATCCCTCGTGTTCGCGCTCGCGCTCGGGCTCGTGGTACCGGCCGCCTCCGCCGAACTGGTTCAGACGGGGGCGGTGGGGGCCGTCGCGGCCGGCCCCGGTGCGCGGCACGCCGCACTCGAGGCCGGCGTCCGCGAGGCGGTGCTGCTCGTCGCCGCGGAGGTTGCCCGCGAGGCAGGCGCCCGAACGGACGCCCGGGACGTTCTGCGTCGGGCACTGGGCAACGACCTGCTGGCGTACGCCGCGCAGTATGAGCTGGTCGAGGACCGCGGGGAGCGGCCCGCCCAACTGGTCCAGGAGACCGGAGTCGTGCACGAGTACGTGGTGCTGGTCGAGGCCCAGGTCGAGCGGACGCGAGTCCGGGACGCGCTGATGCGGGCGGGTCTGCTGGGGGCGGCCTCCGGGACCGGTGTGCGCTCGTTATGGATCACGATCGATGGGCTCGATGACTGGCAGACCTGGGACCGTCTGCGGCGCGCGCTCGCCGCGCGCGGGGGGTCGGTCCATCCGGTCGAGTTCTCCCGAGGGGTCGTCGTCGCCGAGCTCCAGACCGACGAAACCAACGAGGCACTAGTCGAACGCCTGCGGCGGGCGCTGGACGGGCCGCACGCGCTGGAGCTCTCGGGCTCCGAGCCGGGGACCTTGCGTCTCCGGATCGTGGGCGATGCCGGCCCCCGGCGGCCGGACCCCGCGGAGCCGCGCGCAAAGACTTTGGAGCCGGCCCCGGACCCTCGATGAGAGCGGCCCGCAGGCCCGGCTCCATTTGACGAACGGCGGCGAAATCGGTATCGACTCCGGCAAGTTAGAGCACTCTCTGGCACGTAGCTCAGTGGGAGAGCACCACCTTGACACGGTGGGGGTCGGCGGTTCAATCCCGCCCGTGCCAACCATGCAATCGAAGCACGCAACCGAAGCAGTCGGCCCGGCGCCTGCGAAGCTCTCGAAATTGCCTCTCGCGGTGCCGCCCAGCTCCCCTCCACGCCACGGAAACCAACGAGTTCCTTGCATGACCCTGCTGCGCTCATGAGCGAGATCTCGGTTCGCCTGCCCGACGGCAAGCTGCTGGCCGTCCCGGCAGGAACGACGGTTCTGGCCGTAGCGGAGCGCATCGGGCCCCGGCTCGCGCGGGCCGCGTTGGCGGGTCGCATCGACGGCCGGCTCGTCGACCTGCGTGCACCGCTCGACCGCGACGTCGCCCTCGAGATCGTGACGGCGCGGGATCCGCAGGCCGGAGAGGTGATCCGCCATTCGGCCGAGCACGTGATGGCAGATGCCGTCAAGAGGCTCTTCCCGTCGGCACAGATCGATGTCGGCCGCAGCGACCACGGCGAGAAGTTCCAATACGATTTCCTGGTGGAGCGGCCGTTCTCACCGCAGGATCTCGAGCGGATCGAAGACGAGATGCGCCGCATCCTCGCCGAGGGCGCCGCCTTCGAACGCGAGGTGGTCGACCGCGCGGAAGCCAAGGCCCGCTTCGCGGAGCTGGGCGAGCACCTGAAGGTTTCCCGGATCGACGACATTCCCGCGGGCGATCCGATCACGATCTATCGCCACGGCAGCTTCCAGGATCTGTGCCGCGGTCCGCACGTCCAACGCGCCGGCCAGATCGGCGCCGTGAAGCTGATCGAGCTGGCCGGTGCGTACTGGCGCGGCGACGAGCGCAACCCGATGCTGCAACGCATCTACGGCACCGCATTCGCGTCTGCCAAGGAACTCGACGAGCATCTCGAGCGGCTCGAAGAGGCGCGGCGTCGCGATCATCGCCGAGTCGGCCAGGATCTCGATCTCTTCCATCTGGATCCGCTCTCCCCCGGTTCGCCGTTCTTCCACCCCAAAGGGGTCGTGCTCTTCAACGAGCTGGTGGGCTACGTGCGCAGTCTGTACCCGAAGTACGGCTTCCAGGAGATCATCACCCCGCAGATCTTCCGATCCGACCTGTTCAAGATCTCCGGGCACTACGAGAACTTCGGCGACGACATGTTCCGCTTCGAAGGCGACGAAGACGAAGAGCTCTTCCTGAAGCCGATGAACTGCCCCGGGCACTGCGTGTACTACAACACGACCAAACATTCGTACCGGGATCTTCCGCTGCGCTTTGCCGAGTTCACGCGCCTGCACCGCAACGAGCGCTCGGGGACGCTGCACGGCCTCTCGCGGGTGCGCTCGTTCGCCCAGGACGATGCCCACGTGTTCTGCATGCCCGAGCAGGTGGAGTCGGAGCTGCGCAGCTTCTTCGCGATGTTGCGGGAGATCTACCACGCGCTGGGACTCGACGACGTCGAGGTCTCGGTGTCGACGCGGCCCGAGAAGTTCATCGGGAACCCCGAAGCCTGGGACCACGCCGAGAAGCTGCTGATCGCCGCCGTCGAGGAAGCTGGCTACGCCTGCGGCATCAAGCCCGGCGAGGCGGTCTTCTACGCGCCGAAGGTCGAATGCGACTTCCGGGACGTCATGGGCCGGGTGTGGACGCTCGGCACGGTCCAGGTGGACATGTCGGCGCCGGACCGGTTCGGGCTGAGCTACGTCGGAAGCGATGGGCAGGAACATCGGGCCGCCATGCTCCACCGCGCGATCCTCGGTTCACTCGAGCGCTTCATCGCCATCTACCTCGAGCACACGGGCGGAGACTTCCCGCTGTGGTTGAGCCCGGTCCAGGTGGCGGTCCTGCCGATCGCCGAGCGGCATACCGAGTGGGGCGCGCGGGTTCGTGACGCCCTCGCGGCGCGCGGGCTGCGCGTCCGTCTCGACGACCGCAACGAGAAGCTGAATTTCAAGATCCGGGAGGCGGAGACGCACAAGATCCCGGTGATGGCCGTGGTCGGGGACCAGGAGGTGACGAGCGGGACCGTCACTCCGCGCCGCCGCCGCGGCGGCAAGGAGGCAGCCGCGGCGCTGCCGCTCGACGCCTTCGTGGCGGAACTCTCGGCCAAGGTGGCCGAGCGCCGCCCGTAGGCAGACAACCGACCGTCCCGCGGAGGAACGCGCATCCGATTTCCCAAGCGAGGAGATAGAAACGTCCGCCCCGAAGACGATTCCCGTGTCAACGAGCGCATCCGGGCTCGTGAGGTCCGGGTGGTCGATGCGGACGGCTCGCAGCTCGGGGTGATGACACCCTGGGATGCCATCCAGAAGGCCCAGGAACGCGGCCTCGACCTCGTCGAGGTCGCGTCGAGTGCCACCCCCCCCGTGTGTCGCATCATGGACTACGGGAAGTACAAGTATGAGCTGAAGAAGAAGCAGGCGGCCAGCAAGGCCAAGGCGCACGCAGCGACCTTGAAGGAAGTGAAACTCCGGCCGCGCACCGATGACCACGATCTGGACTTCAAGGTGCGCGGAGCCCGGCGGTTCCTGTTAGAGGGAGACAAGGTCAAGGTGACGCTGATGTTCCGCGGCCGGGAGATCGTCCACACGAGCCTCGGCTTCGAGCAGTTGGAGCGGGTGAAGGTGATGCTGGCCGACGTCGCCAACGTCGAGAGCACGCCGCGACTCGAGGGGCGCTTCATGTCGATGATCCTGGTGCCCAACCGCGAGGCGATCGCGAAGCTGGAACGGGAGCGCGCGCAACAGGAAGCCGCCGAGGAGTCGGCGGCAGTTGTGGAAGCGCCCCCGAAGGAGTCCGCAGAGACCGACCCGGCTCGGTCGGATCCGACGGAATCGAAGGCCGGAACGGCCATGAAGGCGAAGGGCGAGACGCCCGACGCAGGAGAGAGTTGATGCCGAAGATGAAGACCCATCGCGGAGCCGCCAAGCGCGTCAAGCGCACCGGCACCGGGAAGCTGGTCCGCAGCCAGCAGGGGATGAACCACATCCTCACGAAGAAGAGTTCGAAGCGGAAGCGCCAGCTTCGCCAGCGCGTGGTGGTCTCCGCGGTCGACCAGAAGCGGCTCGAGCAGCTGCTGCCCGGCAACGCCGGCTAGAGGAGGGAGAAACCCATGCCCCGCGTGAAGCGCGGCGTCGCCCGCAGGCGCCGCCACAATCGCATTCTGAAGGAAGCCAAGGGCTATTTCGGCTCGCGGCATCGCTTGTTCAGGGTCGCTCGTGAATCCGTCGAGCGCGCTTGGGCCTATGCCTATCGCGATCGCAAGCAGCGCAAGCGCCAGTTCCGCAGCTTGTGGATCGTCCGCATCAATGCGGCCGCACGCGAACACGGCCTGTCCTACAGCCAGCTGATCGGCGGCCTCCACAAGGCCGGCATCGAGATCGACCGCAAGAACCTGGCCGATCTCGCATTGTCGGATCCGCAGGCATTCGCGGCGTTGGCGGCGCAGGCTCGGCCGAAGAGCGCCTGATCGGATCGGCAGCACGATGTCGGCCGAACAACAGAGCCTCGACGGGCTCGAGGAAGAGGCGCGCCGGGCGCTGGCCGAAGTAACGACGCTTCCGGCCCTGGCCGATGTTCGCGCACGGTTCCTCGGCAAGAAGAGCGCCCTCTCGGGGGTTCTGCGCGGCATCGGGCGCCTCGAGGGCGCCGACCGCGCGCGGGTCGGCGAGCAGGCGAACCTCGTCAAGGAGCGGATCGAGGCGTTGGTGAGCGCGCGCCGCGACGAACTCGGGCGCGGCGAACGGGAGCGCGCGCTCTCGGAGACGCGGCTGGACGTCACGCTCCCGGGCCTGCGCGCGCCGCGTGGCGGACTCCATCCCATCACCCGCATCGAACGCGACGTGGTCGCCTTCTTCACCGGCCTCGGCTTCGGGGTCGAAGAGGGCCCCGAGGTCGAGACCCAGTGGCACAACTTCGAAGCCCTGAACATGCCCCCGGATCATCCCGCGCGGGACATGCAGGCGACCTTCTTCGTGGACGGTGGTCACGTGCTGCGCACCCACACGTCTCCGGTCCAGATCCGCACGATGAGTGGGCGCACGCCGCCGTTCCGATTCATCGCGCCGGGCCGGGTCTACCGCTGTGATCGCAGCCCCCGCCATTCGCCGATGTTCCATCAGGTCGAGTGTTTCATGGTCGATGAGAACGTCTCCTTCGCCGACCTGAAGGGCATCCTCTACGCGTTCCAGCGCCACATGATGGGTGCCGACGTCGAGCTGCGCTTCCGCTCGTCCTATTTCCCTTTCACCGAACCTTCCGCGGAGCTCGATTACCGGTGCCTGATCTGTCGCGGCGCCGGCTGCGCGACCTGCTCGCAGAGCGGTTGGATCGAGGCGGGGGGCTGCGGGATGATCCATCCGGTCGTGCTCGAGCACTGCGGGATCGATCCGGAACGCTGGCAGGGGTTCGCCTTCGGCATGACGCTCGATCGTGCCGCCATGCTGCGTTGGGGCATTCCCAACATCCATCTGCTCTTCGACGGCGACGTGCGCGTGTTGGAGCAGATCTGATGCGCGTACCGCTGCGTTGGCTGGCGGAATGGATCGCCTTGCCCGACGAGGCCGAGCTGCTGGCGCGCTTGACGCAGGGAGGCCTCGAGGTCGAGGAGGTCCTGCGCGTGGGGCCGGATCTCTCGGGCGTCCGCGTCGGACACGTGCTCACCTGCGACAAACATCCCCAGGCCGATCGCTTGTCGCTGTGCCGTGTCGATCTCGGCGAGGCGGAACCGGCGTCGATCGTGTGCGGGGCGCCGAACGTCGCGGCCGGCCAGAAGGTGGCCGTGGCGTCGCCGGGGGCGCGGTTGCCCGACGGTCGCAAACTCCAGAAGGCGAAGATCCGCGGCGTCACGTCCCACGGGATGATCTGCTCCGCCGCGGAACTCGGACTCGCCGAGCAGGCGGACGGGATCCTCGTGCTCGACGCGGCGGCGCCGGTCGGCGCTCCGCTCGACTCGGTGCTCGCGGTCGGCGAGCGCGTCGTCGACCTCACGCTCACGCCGAACCGCGGGGACTGTGCGTCGCTGCTCGGCGTCGCGCGCGAGGTGCGCGCGCACTTCGGCGGCGACATCGAGATCCCGCCGACCGAGGCGCCGGAGCAAGGGCCGTCGGCGGCGGCGGATCTGCGGGTGGAGATCGCCGATCCGGCCGGCTGCCGGCGCTACGTGGCCCGCCTGGTCCGTGGCGTCCGCATCGGTCCGAGTCCCGGCTGGTTGCAGCAGCGCCTCGAGGCGGCCGGCATGCGCCCGGTCGATGTCGTCGTCGATGTGACCAACCTGGTGATGCTCGAGTTCGGCCAGCCGCTGCATGCCTTCGATGCCGGGACGCTGCGAGGCGGCGTGGTGCGCGTGCGGCGGGCGCTGCCGGGCGAGAAACTCACGACGCTCGACGGAGAGACCCGCACCCTCGAACCGGACGATCTGCTGATCGCCGATGCCGAACGCGCGATCGCGCTGGCGGGCGTGATGGGCGGGGCCGAGACGCAGGTGACCGAGCGCACCCGCGACGTGTTGCTCGAGAGTGCGCATTTCGATGCCACCCGCGTGCGCCGGACGGCCCGCCGACTGGGGCTTCACAGTGAAGCGTCGTATCGCTTCGAGCGGCAGATCGACGCGGCCGGCGTTCGCCGCGCCTGCGATCGGGCGGCGCGACTGCTCAGCGAGCTGACGGACGCGAGCGTGACGCCGGGTGTCCTCGAAGCGACGGGAGACGAGGCGGATGCCGAACCCGTGATCGCGCTCGATCCCGAACGCGTCAACCGACTGCTCGGCACCGCACTCTCGCGCGCCGAGATCGCCGCCTTGTTGGCGCGGGTCGAGGTGCGCGTCGCGGATGCGCTGGCATCCCCGCTGCGCTGTCGGGTGCCGAGCTGGCGGAACGACCTGCGCCACGCGGAGGACCTCGTCGAGGAGGTCGCCCGCATCCACGGCTTCGACGAGATCCCGGCTACGCTGCCGCGGCAGCGCCTGGCGCCGGTCGTCGTCGCTCGCAGTCGGCGGGTATCCGAGGCGGCCCGGGACGCGCTCGCCGCGGCCGGCCTCTTCGAGTGCATGACGCTGCCGTTCGCGCGGCCCGCAGATCTCGACCGGATGGGCCTCACCGCAGACGATGTCCGCCGCCGGCTGGTCCGGCTCCAGAACCCGTTGACGGAAGACGAGGGCGCCCTGCGCACGTTCCTGCTTCCGTCTCTTCTCGATGTCATCCAGGCCAATCGCGCGCGCCAGGTCGAGCGCATCCGGATCTTCGAAGTCGGCCGGACCTTTCATCCGCGTGCGGAGGGCGAACTCCCCGACGAACGGCTCGCGCTGGCGGCGGCGATCACGCAGGGTGGGGAACGGCTGTGGGACATGCGCGCGCCGGTCTTTTTCGAGCTCAAGGGCGCGCTCGAGCAGGTCCTCGAGGCCGTCGGCGTCACCGCGGAGTTCGTGCCGGGTGGCGGGGAGCCATTCTGGCATCCGACCTCGAGCGCACACATCGACGTGGCAGGCCGCCCGGTGGGAACGCTCGGAGAGCTGCACCCGGAGGTCGCGGTCCGCTTCGAGATCGACGTCCCCTGCGCGCTGCTGAGTCTCGACCTCGATGAGCTGGCGGCAGCGAAGGCGGCCGCGCACCGCTTCGAGGAACCGTCCCGACAGCCGCAGGTGCGCCGCGATCTCGCCGTGCTGCTGCCGCGCGACGCGGCTGCCGGCCGCGTCCTCCATGCGATTCGCAGCACCGCCGGGCCGCACCTCGTGGAGGCCGCGGTCTTCGACCACTATGAGGGTCCCGGGATCCCCGAGGGCCGCGTCAGCGTGGCGTTCCGGCTGGTCTTCCAGCGTCCGGATCGGACGCTCACGGATGCCGAGGTCACGCGCGCCAGCGAGCGCGTCGTGGCGATGTTGGCCGATCGGTTCCGGGGCGAACTGCGCCACGGCGGAGGAGTGGCCGGTGGGTGAAGACGCGATGGGAGGTCGGACCATGACGAAGGCGGAGATCGTCGAGCAGATCTACGAGCGGGTCGGCTTCTCCAAGAAGGAATCTGCCGACCTCGTCGAGAAGGTCTTCGAGATCATCAAGGAGACGCTCGAGCGCGGCGAGAAGGTGAAGATCTCCGGGTTCGGGAACTTCCTGGTGCGCGAGAAGAACGCGCGCAAGGGCCGCAATCCCCAGACCGGCGAGGAGATCCTGCTCGAGGCGCGCCGTGTCCTCACCTTCAAGCCCAGTCTCGTGCTAAAGAATCTGCTGAACGAGGACAGCCCGCCGCTGCTGGACTCCGACGACGACGACGACGAGACGTCGTGAAGCTGCTGGCCCGAGGCGGCTCGGGCCGGGGAGGGGAGGGGAGGGGAGTATGGACGAGCTCACCGACTCGACACAGCAACCGACCGCTTCGGACGCTGCGAATCCCGAGAAGCGTTACTACCGGATCGGTGAGGTCGCGAAGCTGACCGGCGTGAAGCCACACGTACTGCGCTACTGGGAGTCCGAGTTCCGCTGGATGGCGCCGGCCAAGTCACGGACCCGGCAGCGCATGTACCGCCATCGCGACATCGAGGTCGTGCGTTTGCTCCAGCGCCTGCTGCACGAGGAGCGCTTCACGATTGCCGGGGCGCGCCGGAAGCTGCGGGAGATGGGCATCGCGCGCGCCCTCGACAAACCGCAGCTGGACCTCGGGCTGGACGTGGATCCGCTCGCGAGCCTGCGCCGGATCCGCGAGGAGCTGAAGGCCATCCGCCAGATGCTCTGAGGTCAGGGCCGCGCGCTGCCGCGGCGGGCGATCGCAACGAGCGTACCGGCCGCGAGCGCCGTGAGCCCGGCGGCCGTGAGGAACGCCGGCGCCGACCCGAAGCGCTGCCAGATCGCCCCGAACAACACGGCGCCCGGCAGCGCGAGAATCCCGGTGCTGAGGTGGTAGAGGCCGAACGCCGTCGCCTTCTGCGCGGCGGGTGCGAGGTCGCCGATCAGCGCCCGCTCGGCGGCTTCCGTCGATGCGAGCGCGACGCCGTAGGCCGGAAACAGCAGCCAGGCCAGCCACGGACCGTCCGGCGCCGTCGCCAGCGCCAGCAGGACCGCGATGCGCGCCGCCCAGCCGGCCCCGACGACCGGCAGCCGGCCGACCCGATCGGAGAGCCGACCGGCCGGCGTGGCGACGAGCGCCTTGGCGCCGTGCACGACGGCCCAGAGGATCGGAACCCACGCGAGGGCGAGGCCCCGCTCTGCCGCCCACAGCACGAGAAAGGCCTCGGGCGTCGTGGCCAGCGCGAGACCGCCGGCGGCGAGCACCAGCGCGCGGACGTGCGGATCGAGCCCTCGCCAGCGCAGCGGCGGGGCTGCGGCCGGCCGGGCGGCGCGCGGCTCTCGGGGGAGTCCGAATCCGAGCAGCGCGAGGACGAGCACACCCGGCACGATCGACGCCAGGAAGACGCTGCGCAAGGAGACGCCGGCATGCAGCAGCAGGAACGCGGCGACCGGCCCGAGCGTCGAGCCGGCATGATCCATCGCGCGCTGGAAGCCGAAGGCACGACCCCGCTGGTCCGGGCTCGTGGCGCCGGTGATCAGTGCGTCGCGCGGAGCCGTCCGCACGCCCTTGCCGACGCGATCGGCGAAGCGCAGCGTCAGCACGTGGCCCCAGCCCGTGGCGAGGCCCAGCAGCGGACGGGCGGCGTTCGAGACCGAGTAGCCGCCGAGGACGAGGCCGCGGGCCGGCCAGCCGCGATCCGCCAGGCGCCCCGACACGAACTTCAGCACGCTCGCCGTCGCTTCCGCGATGCCTTCGACGACGCCGACGATCGCCGGTCCGGCGCCGAGCGTCGTGGTGAGGAACAGCGGCAGCAGCGGGGTCAGCATCTCGCTGGCGGTGTCGTTCCAGAACGAGACCCAGCCGAGCACGACGACCACGCGGGCGTGCGGGCGCGCCACACGCGCAACGCGACTCATGCGAAATCCGCCAGCAACGACGGCAACGCGGCGGTGTCGAAGGTTTCGTGTTCCAGCAGGGCGAGCTCGCCGAAGACGGCGCGATCGGGGTCGCTGGTTCCGCCGGCGCCGAGCCGGCGGAACCAGCAGAGCCAGCCCGGCACGTCGTCGAACAGGTGCAGCCACGGCCCATTCGGCGTCGTCCTCGGGGGCTGCCGGGACGGCGGCCCCGGTGGCGACGAGGGCTCGGACGGAGAGGGCGCCCCGAGTTTGTGACCGGCTTCGCGAAACATGGGCTGGCGAGAGTATCCCGCGACCCGAGGGGCATCGACAGCACCCCCCCTGGCGGCTACATCCTGCGCCAGTCGGGCCGTAGCGCAGCCTGGTAGCGCGCCTGAATGGGGTTCAGGAGGTCGCGGGTTCGAATCCCGCCGGCCCGACCAGCTTCTTCCCCGAAAGCAACTGACGGGCTTGCCGAAGATCGGCCACTCGCGAACGCGCAGCGCCGAAGCTCGTCCGC